>WFUO01000032.1 GCA_015484945.1 Gammaproteobacteria bacterium
GAGGCGATGTCGTAGCGAAACTGTTGCAGCAGGGCGTGACGATCCCAGCCCAGCGTGTACTTGGCGTTGATGTATCTGCGGTCGGGCGTCAGCAGGGCGAATACCGTTCGATCCATGCCCAGACCGCGATGGATGCCTTCGAGGATCATCTCCATGAGCAGGTTGATGTCGGGTTTGCTGTCGAGCATGTCCGAGATCTCCTGCAGAATGTCCAGTTGCAGTTCCCGGTCTGGTTGCGGCGGCTTCGAATCCTCTTCGATGGTCATGGCTGTGATGCCGGTATTGTCTGTGAGCGGCGTGGCATCGTCCGCGGTGGGAATGAGATTGTCGAGACGGGGTATTCCCAGGCGGCTGATGGCCTCGGCGGCTTCGTTGGCCTGGGCCTGACAGATGCCAAGCAGACGTTGTCCGTCCATATCCGTGTCTGCGGCAATACTGCCCATGAGGCCGCGCATCGTGCTCGACCGCCAGCCCTGACTTGCGGCGCTGGCGATCTCGTAGCCTTGCCGAATGGCGTTGATACGCGGATCGCCGCTCTTTTTGTCCAGCGCCTCGTCGATCAGCGGGCTGAGCTGCCAATGCTGGTTGAGCGTTCGGGTCAGGCTGTCGAGGGTGAATCCCAGCGCTTCCTGTTCCGCTTCGTGCGGCGGCATACCCCGGTCCTGGAGCATGCGCAGGCGTTTGGCGGCTTCGGGATCGATACGGTCGGCGAAGCACCAGAAAGCCATGCGCCCGAGCTGTTGCAGTAACGTGGCAATGAAAACCTCTTCGGGCGACGGGTCATGACGCAGTTCGGCCAGTATGCGAGCCTGTCCGGCGGCATGGAAGGCGTACGCCATTTCCCTGATGATCATTTCCCGGTTGCCGCCTTCGACCAGGCTGTCGATGACACCGATGGTGAGGCTGATATTGCGCACGGTTTCGAAACCGAGGACGACGATGGCGCGGCTCACGGTGCTGATACGGCAATGGCTGGGGTTGTAATAGCTGCTGTTGGCCAGCCGCAGCAGGCGCGCGGTCATCGACGCATCCTGCAGGATCAGGCGTGCCAGTTCCGATGCCGAACGCTGTTCGCGCGACAACTCGCCGGCGATCAGGCGCGCGGTATTGGCGAATACCGGCATTTCGTTCTGGGTGAGCCTTTTCAGCCAGTCTTCCCTGGTCAGGCTTGCTGGCTGGTCAGAGACGGGCATCATGGGTATGCTCCGGAAAATGAACGGTTCTGTGTCTTTTCGCGGCAGAACGGCCGGAAACTGAAGCGCCCGAGTCATCAGGACGGTCTTTTTTGTGCTAATTTGTCGAAAAACCTGCAAAACATGCCCATGACCGCCATCAGTTCAGCAAACGAAGACGAGATTCGCCTGCGCGAGCATGTGCATGCCGCGCAACTGGCACACCTGTACAAGCAGCTGCGTGTGGCCATGCCCGGTATTCTCATCAATATCGTGGTCATCACGCTGGTCATGATCAATATCGCCCCGGTCGCCAACGTGCTGGCATGGTCGTTGTTCTCGTCCATCGTCATGGTTTCGCGTTTGGCCAGCAGTTACCGATTCCGGCGCGCGAGGCCCGATCCCGCGCAGATGAATCGCTGGCGTCGGGCATTCATGCTGGGGGTCATTGCTTCCGGCGTGGCCTGGGGTTCGGTCAGTTTCGTGCTGTTTCCCGATGGGCAGCCGGTGGTCCAGTTCATGCTCATGGTCATTCTGGTATCGACCGCTGCGGGCGCGATGGCGTTTCTGTCTGCGTATCTGCCGTTCTACTATTTGTTCCTGTGGCTGGTGATGCTGCCGCTGACGATTCGCCTGTTCATGGAGGGCACGCCGCAGTACAACACCCTGGGCGCGATGTCAGTGCTGTTTACGTTTTATCTGTCCATGTTTGCACGCAACATCAATCAGTCATTCGTCGAATCGGTCAAGCTGCGCTATGAAAACCTGTCGCTGGTGGACAAGCTGACCCAGCAGAAGGAAGCGGCCGAGAAGGCCAGCCTGGCAAAGTCCAAGTTCCTGGCGGCCGCCAGTCACGACCTGCGCCAGCCGCTGCATGCGCTGAGCCTGTTCTCGGCTGCGCTTTCCGATCGCAAGCTGGACCCGGACACCAAGCGCATAGCCGAAAACATCACCGCATCTGTGCACGCATTGGAAGGGCTTTTCAATGCGCTGCTGGATATTTCGCGCCTGGATTCCGGCGCCCTGCAGGCCAGTATCGAAACCTTTGCGATCCGTGGCATCGTCAATACGCTGGACAACGACTACCGTCCAGAGGCCGAGGCCAAGGGGTTGAAACTGACGCTTGACTGTCCACCTGACCTGCTGGTGCGCAGTGACCGGGCATTGCTGGAACGGGTGCTGCGCAACCTTCTCAAGAACGCGATTCGTTATACGAGTGATGGTGAAGTGGTGCTGAAATGTCATGTTCACGATGGACATGTCACTGTGGAAGTGAGTGACAGCGGGCCGGGTATTCCGGCTGAGCGTCAGTCGGACATCTTTGAGGAGTTCGTGCAGCTCGACAATCCCGAACGTGACCGACGCAAGGGGCTGGGGCTGGGTCTGGCGATCGTCAAGCGCATTGCCGAACTGCTGGAAATGGATCTGCGGGTCGAGTCTTCCCCTGGCAAGGGCTCGGTATTCAGCGTGAGTGTGCCCATCGGTAGCACTGCCGATCTGTACCGGCCCGGCAGGCAGCGCAAGGGCGTGGTGGACGTGGATATTTCGGGGCTGCGCCTGCTGGTGATCGACGATGAGGCAGACAACCTCAAGGCCATCGACTTGCTGTTGTCGGGTTGGGGGTGTGAAACCATTCTCGCAACCTCGGTCGAGGACGCCATCGACCGTTTGCGCGAGGAGGGTGGCGCAGTGGATGGCATCCTGGCCGACTATCGTCTGCGTGACGACCGTACCGGCATCGAGGCCATTCACGCCGTGCATGAATATCTGGGTCATAAGGTGCCGGCCATGCTGGTAACCGGCGATACCGGCGTGGACCGTATTCAGGCGGCGGATGCGAGCGGTTACCGGCTGGTGTACAAGCCGGTCAAGCCGGCCCAGTTGCGCGCATTCCTGAAACACCTGGCCATGCAACCGCAGCAGGCCTGATTGCCGGCAAAACCGGTCAGCGGCACAGGCCCATCTGACTGGCGACGACCACCGCCTGGGTGCGGCTGTCCACCTCCAGTGCCCGCAGGATTGCGGTGACATGGATCTTGACCGTGCCTTCGGCCATGCCGAGCTGGCGCGCGATCTTTTTGTTGGGCAGTCCCTGGCACATCAGGGTCAACACTTCCTGCTGGCGCCGTGTCAGCAGGCCCTCGTAGCGGTCTTGTTCGGTAGCATGGGCGATATCGGGCGGGATGTAGGTTTCGCCGGCCAGGACTTTCAGCAGGGCCTGCACAATGTCCGGTCCCGGAGTTGCCTTGGGAATGAAACCGGCTGCGCCGGCGGACATCACGCGCTGGATGTCACGGGTGTCCTCGGTGGCCGAGACCACGACCACCGGGATTTCCGGGTAGCGCGCGCGCAGATTGTCGAGCGCGGTGAAACCGTCGTGGCCAGGCATGGACAGATCGAGCAGGATCAGGTCGAGGTCGGTATGGGTTTCGACGATGGCCAGGGTTTCAGTGGTGGAGACGGCCTCGAACACCTCGACATCAGGATCGAGCTCACGCAGAACATAACGCAGTCCATCCCGAAACAGGGCGTGATCGTCGGCGATCAGGATCTTCATTCTTGTTCGTGTCCAGCATTGTGCGCCAGTCAATAAAACTAGTGTATGCGGTGTTTCTTGTCCATCTCTATGGCGAAAGTGATATACTCAAGCCGGGAGTTTCCGCGGTATAATCATTGTTTCTGGCTCACTTTCCCATTCAATACAAACAACTAAGGAGGCGATCATGGAGATGATGCCGAGAGCCCGGAGGAGCAGAAGTCATCACGTTTTGTTGATCGCCTTGCTGCTGTTTCCCGTTCTTGCCCAGGCGTCCGATATCCTCTCGGTTTACCGGCTTGCTCGCCAGGGTGACCCCAAGTGGCTGGCTGCGGTCAAGGAACACAAGGCCGCAGTGCAGACGGTACGTCAGGCGCGCGCCGGCTTGTTGCCCACGATATCGTTCGATTACGAGCGCACCGAGACCACGCAGGATATCATCAGCAGTGACAATGCGGTGTTCGCGGTCGGCAAGACGAAGTTCCCCACCGATACCTATACGCTGAACCTGACCCAGCCGGTATTCAACTATGCCAATATCCTGCGCTACCGGCAGTCAAAGACCGAGCGGCAGATGGCGGACTTCCGCCTGCTTTCGGCCAGGCAGGAGCTGATCCTGCGCGTGGCCGAGCTGTATCTCAACATTCTTGCCTCCCAGGACAGTGTCGAGTTGACCCGGCGTGAACTCGAGGCCGTGACCCGGCAACTGCAGCTTGCGCAGGCGCGGCGGCGCAGCGGCCTGTCGCGCATCACCGACGTGCACGACGCGCGTGCGCGCAAGGCCAGTGTCGAGGCCAACCTGATCGAGGCGCGCAACCAGCTCGACGACGCGCGTCAGGCACTGAAAGAGGCCATCGGCAGGCTGCCGTCGCGGCTGGCCGGCCTGCGGCCGGACATCCGGCTGATGAGCCCCAACCCGGCCAGTGTCGAGCGCTGGATCAAGGTGGCGCTGAAGAACAATCCCTCGCTGCTGGAAAGGTCCCAGGCCGTGCTTGTGGCGCGCCAGGAGATTCGCCGTCAGAAGGCCGGGCACCTGCCGACCGTTGATCTGACCGCCAGGCTCAACAACCGCAAGACCGAGGGCACGCTGTTCGGCGGCGGCAGCGAAGTGCAGACCACCGATCTGTCACTGCGGTTGACGGTGCCGATCTACCAGGGCGGCGTGGTCACTTCGCGCGCCAAGCAGGCGGCCTGGAACTACCAGAAGGCGATGCACGAGCTCGAACAGCGCCGGCGCGCAGTGATCCGCGAGACGCGCGCGGCCTATTTTGGCGTGCTCACATCGATCAGCAAGGTCAGGGCCTTCCGGCAGTCCGTCATTTCGCAGAAGAAGGCGCTGGAGGCCAAGCGCGCGGGGTTCCGCAGCGGCTTGTTCACCAGCCTGGCGGTGCTCGATGCCGAGCGTGACCTCTACAAGGCGCGGCGTGACTATGCCCAGGCACGTTATGACTTCATCCTCAACACCCTGCGTCTGAAATACGCTACGGGACAGCTGGCCGAGCGCGACATCCGCCTCGTGAATGCGTGGTTTACGCCCTGAAAACAGGGCAAAAACCATTTTTTGTATCATGTAAATCTGTGGCTACCGGTCAGGAGCTGGGCAACCTGTTGAAATCTCGAACAATGTCCCGCCTTCCCGTTCATGTCCGTCATTCGGGCATGAACGGGCTCATATCCGGAATATGACTTATGTCATATTTCGGTTCGTTGCATTTCTATCCATAATACCAACAGAGTAACAGAAGACCTTCGGCTGTCTGGCAGGCAGCCTCGACGCATAGCGCGGTCATGAAAACCAAGAAACACTCATCAGCCCGTTTTGTCGCACGCCGCAAGGCCCTGATCGAAGCGCTGGAGCCCCGGCTGCTGTTGTCGGCCGACCTGCCGGCCGTGCTGATCGATCCGGCACAGGTGCCGGACCCGGCAGCTGCAAGTGTTCGGGCCGATCTCGAGCCCGGTGCGTCGCCCGTGGCGGTAGCCGAAGCAGACCGGCAGCGGCGTGAGATCGTGTTCGTCGATGCGCGGGTGCAGGATGTCGGCCTGTTGTTGCAGGAGGCCGGGCTGGTCGATCCCGACACTGGCCGCGCTGTCTCCGAGATCGTCTATCTCGATGCCGGTCGTGACGGTATCGCCCAGATCACCGAGGCCTTGGCCGGCAAGGC
>WFUO01000033.1 GCA_015484945.1 Gammaproteobacteria bacterium
AACCCGTCCAACTTCGACCCGCGCAAGTTCCTCAAGGCCTCTACCGAAGCCATGAAGGAGATCTGCAAGGCGCGTTACGAGGCCTTCGGTTCCGCGGGCATGGCCGGCAAGATCAAGCCGATCAGCCTGGAAGACATGTGGAAGCGTTACGCCAGCGGCGAGCTGGATCAGAAGGTCAACTGACCCGCTTGCGGCTAGTGAAAAAGGGCGGTTCGTCCGCCCTTTTTCATTTTTTGGCCAGTGTGAAAGTTTTTTGCAATCACCCGGGGTAAATGATCATGAACGCCATACCCGAGACACTCTATGAATCCAGTGTGCCGAGCCTGGAGCTGATTCATCGTGGCAAGGTGCGCGATATCTATGCCATCGACGACAGGCATTTGCTCATCGTCACCACCGACAGGCTGTCGGCCTTCGACGTGATCCTGCCCGACCCGATCCCGGGCAAGGGCGCGGTGCTCACGGAGATCTCCAATTTCTGGTTCCACAGGCTTGAACACATCGTACCCAACCAGCTTGCCGGCATGACGCTGGAACAGGCCGTGCCGGATGCCGCCGAACGCGCGCCGCTGGTCGGACGCGCCATCGTCGTCAAGCGCCTCAAGGCGCTTCCGGTCGAGGCCATCGTGCGTGGGTACCTGATCGGTTCGGGCTGGAAGGACTATCAGGCCACCGGCAGTGTCTGTGGAATCCGCCTGCCTTCCGGTCTGCAGATGGCGGACCGTCTGCCAGAGGCGATCTACACCCCTTCGACCAAGGCCGATGTCGGCGAGCACGACCAGAACATCGATTTCGACAGCACCGTCGGGCTGCTGGGCAAGGAGATGGCGGAACAGGTGCGTGATGTCAGCCTAAGGCTGTATCGTGAGGCGGCCGATTATGCCCGGGAACGTGGCATCATCATCGCCGATACCAAGTTCGAGTTTGGTCTCGACGAGGATGGCGCACTGACCCTGATCGACGAGGTATTGACCCCCGATTCGTCACGCTTCTGGCCGGCCGACCAGTACCGTCCGGGTGTCAGCCCGCCCAGTTTTGACAAGCAGTTCGTGCGCGATTATCTCGAAGGGCTGGACTGGGACAAGAAGGCGCCTGGACCGAAACTGCCGCAGGACATCATTGAGATCACGGCCGAAAAATATGCGCTGGCATTGAAAAAACTGACGGATTGATCAGGCCGGTAAACGCCTGACCTCCTCCAGTAGCAGGTGCATGATCTTGTCCTGTAGCAGCAGGGCATGGGCCTGGTAGTGGAGGATCTTGCAGGTCACCGGCTCGATCAGTGAGTCACGCCCGCTGGTCTCGAAATCCGTCCATGCCAGCAATGGCAGATCGTAGAAGGCGCTGTCGATACAGACCCAGGCGTCCCGGTCGAGGATCATGTGGATCTGGTGCAGGCGCTCCAGTGGCAGCCGCAGTGGCAGTTGTGGCGCGCGGATGATGGCCAGGCGGACCGGATTGAAGCAGACCGGTTCGATACTGGTGGTGTTTTCCTCGAAGACCTGCAGGCCCTGTATCAAAGACTTCATGTTACTGCCCGTATGTGTTCGCTGTCAGCCACTAGATCGGCCGTTGACGGGCACTCTTTAGCGTCGATAAAGACGTTGGTCACATTTTTTGAAGCTTGTAATACACTGAAAAAACCGTGGAAATACCCTGTTCAGTGTTCTGTCTGGCAGTCCGTTGGACTTGAGGGATCGTCGAGAGCATGGTGAACGCAAGGACAAATCTTTCCGGTTTCGAGGCGTATCGTATAGTGGGCATTACGCCACGAGAAAGCGGGAAGATTTGCACCGTGTTCCCATCAGCGCAGTAGATTCTTCCTGACTAGTTATCAGGCTTGAGCGTGACGATCTTTCCGTTATCGTCTTCCGGCATCATTTCAGCAAGCCTTTCGCCCAGGATCAGTTCCATGGCTTCGATGGTGCGGCGCATGATGAAGCTGGCATGCGCATGATAGAAGCGGATCGTGCAGGCGATGGGGCTGTGCAGGTCGCTGCGATGATCGGTCTGGAAATCGGTCCAGGCCACGACCGGGACATCGTTGTGCACGCGATCGACGACGATCCAGGCATCCCTTTGCAATATCAGGTCCAGATGTTTCAGACGGGGTATGCGAAAACGGATACTCTCGCCCAGGCGCTTGAACGCCACCTGCACGTGATTGAAATGCGTCGCCGACAGCTCGCCGGCGCGCTGGTGATAGACAGGCACTTCATCCAGCCGGGTGTACATGACTATCTTCTCCCGGCGCCCGATACCTAGTCAGTGTTTCACCGATTTGGCATCGATCAGCGTCTTGGTCATGATTCTGTCAGTATAGGCCATGGCAATGGCCGACAACAGGAAGGTGACATGAATGATGACCTGCCACTTGATGGTCTCCGGTGACATCTTGTCGGCATTGATGAAGGTCTTGAGCAAGTGAATCGACGAGATACCGATCAGCGCCATGGCCAGTTTGATCTTCATCGTCGCCGCATTGACATGCGACAGCCATTCCGGCTGATCGGGATGCTCCTTCAGGTTCAGGCGCGAGACGAAGGTTTCATAACCGCCGATGATGACCATGATCAGCAGGTTGGCGATCATGACCACGTCGATCAGCCCGAGCACGGCGAGCATGATCTTGATTTCGTTCAGGGTTTTCGTATCACTGATCAGGTGGCTCAACTCCACCATGAACTGATAGACATACACGCCCTGGGCGACGATCAGGCCAAGGTACAGGGGCGCCTGCAACCAGCGGCTCCAGAAGATCAGTTGCGCCATGACGGCCTGGGAGGGGTTTCTGCGGTATTCCTGTTCGCTCATGCTGTTGGTATTACCTCGTGATCAGGATGTCAGGCTGGCGAACAGCAACGGCAGTTGTTCCGGCAGCCTTTCCACGTTGTCGATGATGGTATAGTTGTTGGCGCCGAAGATACGCTTGACGTAGCTGTCGGCATTAGGATCCAGCGTCAGGCAGTAGGTCAGCACGCCCTTGGTGTAGAGTTCCTCGACTGCCTTCTTGGCATCGTGGCGCAGGTGCTGTGGATCGCGTTCGTCGATATCGGCCGGTTCGCCATCGGTCACGATCAACAACAGCTTGCGCCGTTCGGGCTGCTTGAGCAGATGCATAGCCGCATGCCGCATCGCGGCGCCCATGCGGGTCGAGAGCCCGCCCTGCATGCCGGCCAGGCGGGCCTTGGCCTCGTCGTCGAAATGCTGGTTGAAATCCTTGAAGCGGTAGTACTGCACATCGTGACGGCCATCGGAGGCGAAGCCGTGCACCGCAAAGGGGTCGCCGATACCGTTGATCGCGGTTGAGACCAGCGTGGCGGCCTCACGGGTCAGCTCCAGCACGGTCTTGTCCGAGTCGCCGATCTTTTCATTGGTCGATTCCGACAGATCCAGCAGAACCACGACCGCCAGGTCACGGTTCTTGATGACATTGCGCATGGTGATGCGCGGGTTGGGTTGCTCGCCCATGCGTATGGATATCATCGCATCGACAGCGGCGTTGATGTCGATCTCGTCGCCATCCTCCATGTTGCGCACGCGCTGCACGCCCTCCGGCGACAACAGGTCGATGATCTGCTTGATGCGGTAGGCGATGGGCTTGTACTGTAAAAGAATATTGTCTATCTGTTCGGGGTCACCCTTTGGTTGACGGCGTTCATAGACAGTGACCCAATCCGGGCGGTGCAGCTGGATCTGGTAGTCCCATTCATGATAGTGGTAGGGATCGGAAACCGGTTCCTTGCCCCACATGTCATTGAAGCTGATCTGGCTATCAGTAAGATCGTCTTCGTAGGGACGCATGTTATCGGAGCAAATCCAGATCTCCTGCGCATCGTCGCCGGCCAGCTCACAGTCCACCTCATTGGCCATTTCAACGACACTGACATGCTTGCGCACCTGCATTTGGCTTGCAGCCATGTATTCAATTTCCTGATTCCAGTCGATTTCGCTGAATTCCCATACGAAACGGTTGTCGTCGCGGTACGGGATGCGAATGCGTTCCAGGATGCGCAGGCTGGGTACCTCGCGCCGCGCGGTGAAGATGTTGAACAGCTCCACGCCCATGTGCCATGAAAACTGGTTGTTGTCCTGCTGCTTTTCGATTTCGTCGTGGAAGCGGGCGGCGAAGGCATCCAGTTCCACGTCGCCACTGGTGACGGTATCATCGAGCAGCATCAGCGCCAGACGCTCCAGCAGCAGCATGGTGGGGTGCTCCACCGGTTCGTCGTATTCCAGCGCCAGCAATGCGCGCCACAGCTTCTTCAGCCCGGGAAAATCCTGTACCGCTTTGTATTCAATGCGCGCATCCTCGATGAAGCCAATGAAGAACATCTGCGCCGGGCTGAGCTGTTCGGCGGAAATGGCTGATTTGGTGTAGCACATGTGCGCGGCCATGTGCGCCGCCGTGGCGCGGTACAGTTCCAGCCCGGAGACATCACCGATGTCATCCACCGCGTCGGGCATATGAATGATCAGGTTGTCGATGTAGGGCCGGAAATCGGTATAGTCCGCGCCGGTCGGGCGCAGGAAGAAGTCACGTCCCCACAGCGCCCGCAGGTAGAAGTTGAGTTTGCGCTGGGTGTCGATGAACAAGGTGCCCCGGCGTTCCTTCTGGAGTACCGCGTGGCTGTCCTGGGACTCGAGATTGAAATACGAGACCAGGTTGTTGTAGTCACGGCGGTAGGCCTGGGCGCCAAAGTTGGCCCAGCGGCGCAGCCCGCTCAAGGTCAGCTTCGACAGCAGCTCATCGATGTGATTGAGCATCGGGCGCAGACCGCGCGCCGCGGTCGAGGCGAGCTGGTGGATCAGGGTCAGATAGCCACGCAACAGCGCCGCATCGCCCAGGCGCCGCGCGGCGGTCGGCAGGCTGTTGAACAGCAGGGCGATGACCTCGCCGGAGGTCATCGAGGCCAGTTTCATCGCCGCCGTGATACAGTCGTCGATGATGTCCTCGCCACATTCCTTGGCGACCAGCGGCATCTCCTGCAGATAGGAGATGACCAGGTCCTTGCCACGGCCCAGGCCACTCAGCGCCTTGGCGCCATCGAGGTAGTCCTGCAGGCCGGCAGGCGACATGATACGCGCCGCCTCATGGAATGTGCCCTCCAGCACATCGCGGATTTCTGGCGCGATGTCCTGCAGGGATTCTTCGTAGTCTTCGAGCTTGATCGACATAGGTATGTCTCGTCCCGCCAGGGCGTCAGTGCCAGCACTGTACGCCCGTCAATGCCGGTTGGTTCGTGTCTCAGGAGACGAAGAACGTCTGCACAGCAGCCGCCAGCGTTTCACGCATGTCGGGGTCGTCGGTCAGTGGCGTGACCATGGTCATGTTGCAGGCGGCAACCGGATCAATGCCTTTGCTGATGAGCTGGCCGGAATAGACCAGCAGGCGCGTGGAGATGCCCTCGTCCAGCCCATGACCCTTGAGGTTGCGCGCGCGATGCGCAATCTGTACCAGTTTGGCGGCAATATCTTGATCCACGCCGGATTCCTTCGCCACGATGGCGACCTCTTTCTCCTCGCTGGGATAGTCGAAGTCCAGTGCGCCGAAACGCTGTTTGGTCGATTGCTTGAGGTCCTTCATCAGGCTCTGGTAACCGGGGTTGTAGGAGATCACCAGCTGGAAATCAGGATGCGCCTCGACCAGTTCGCCCTTCTTGTCCAGCGGCAGTGTGCGCCGGTGATCGGTCAACGGGTGGATCACAACGGTGGTGTCCTGGCGCGCCTCGACGACTTCATCCAGATAGCAGATGGCGCCAATGCGCGCGGCCGTGGTCAGCGGCCCGTCCTGCCACTTGGTGCCGTCCTTGTCGAGCAGAAAACGGCCAACCAGGTCAGAGGCCGTCATATCCTCGTTGCAGGCCACGGTGATCAACGGGCGGCCGAGCTTCCAGGCCATGTATTCGACGAAGCGTGACTTGCCGCAGCCGGTGGGGCCCTTGAGCATCATTGGCATGCGGGCATTGTAGGCCGCAGTGTAGAGCTCGATTTCGTTACCGACCGGCTCGTAGTAGGGCTCGGTCGTGATCTTGTACTGATCCGGGTTGATGCTGATTTCGTTGTTAGCCATGGTTACACCTGTTCTCTCTGGATGTTTGATTAGCCAGTCGATCCTGTCGGGTTGTTGAAGAACCGTTGCAAAAGCCGCTCGCACTTTCCCGTGTCAGAAGTTTCCGCGAGGTTTTTCAGCAGCCAGCTATTCTTCGTCACCGGTTTCCAGTTCGCCGGACCAGCCCGCGGCACGCGCCTTTTCGAAGGCCTCGCCATGGATGCGCGCGTGGCGTTCGCGCAGCGCTTCCGGCAAATTGCTGACCAGGCAACCGTATTTGTCCCATTCGTCGTTGACCTTCTTCATCAGGTTTTCGATCCCGGCCGGCAGCCAGCCCTCGCAGGTCTCCGACTCGGGAATGATGCCAAATACCCACGCATCACGAATGATCTTGCCGATCGGCGTCATGCCGCCGTAGATGTCATTGTTGATGCCTACGTACTTGTCGGGTTTCTTCATTCTGCGTTCGTTTTTCCGGTTTGCAGGCAAACAAAAGGCCCCTGTCCGTCAGAAAGCAACGGGCAGGGGCCTTTGTTTCGAACTACCCTGCCCGACTTAGACAGTCTTGCCGCGGTAAACGACCATCGCCGCACCGGCGGACTGGGCATAATTGTCGAATCCCAGCAGGCGAACGTGGTTGTTCGGATGCGCCTTGTGACAGGCCTCCAGTTCGTCCATGATGGCATCGACATCCGTCTCGCCGAACATCGGCAGCTTCCACATGTACCAGTAGTGTCCAAAGGCGTTTTCCGGCTCGGTGTGTTCGATACCGGGGTTCCAGCCCTTGCTGACGATGTATTCGATCTGCTTGCGGATCTGCTCTTCGGTCATTTCCGGCAGGTACGAGAAGGTCTCGAACTTGCGGCTTGACGGATCGCTCAAGCTGGAGTTGTAGTCTTGCATTTCGCTCATTGTTGATTCCTCAATCTTTCGGGTTCAAATCCGGTTTCAGTTGCACCCCGGCGTAAAGCCGGGGTGGCTGGCATGCTTACTTGTGCGCAACGTCCAGCTTGTCAACCGTATCGAATTCGAACTTGATTTCTTTCCAGGTTTCCATGGCCATCTTCAGTTCCGGGCTGTGTTTGGCAGCGGCGGTGAGGATGTCCTTGCCTTCCTTCTCCAACTCGCGGCCTTCGTTGCGCGCCTGAACACAAGCTTCGCAGGCCACACGGTTGGCGGCGGCGCCGGCGGCGTTGCCCCATGGGTGGCCCAGCGTACCGCCACCAAACTGCAGGACGGAGTCGTCACCGAAGATCGTGACCAGCGCCGGCATGTGCCAGACATGGATGCCGCCGGAGGCAACCGGGAATACACCAGGCATGGAGCCCCAGTCCTGATCGAAGAAGATACCGCGTGAGCGGTCTTCCTTGATGTACGAGTCACGCATGATGTCTATCCACCCCAGGGTTGCTGCGCGGTCGCCTTCGAGCTTGCCGACCACGGTGCCAGAATGCAGGTGGTCGCCACCGGACAGACGCAGCAGTTTGGTCAGTACACGGAAGTGAATACCGTGGTGCGGGTTGCGGTCGATAACCGCATGCATGGCGCGGTGGATGTGCAGCAGCAGACCATTGTCGCGGCACCACTGGGCCAGACCGGTGTTGGCACACCAGCCGCCGGTGATGTAGTCGTGCATGATGATCGGGGCGCCGATCTCCTTGGCGTATTCGGCACGCTTGAACATTTCGTCCGGTGTCGGCGCGGTGACGTTCATGTAATGGCCCTTGCGTTCACCGGTTTCCTGCTCGGCCTTCTGGATGGCCTCCATGACGAAATCGAAACGCTGACGCCAGCGCATGAACGGCTGGGAGTTGACGTTCTCGTCATCCTTGGTGAAGTCCAGACCACCGCGCAGGCCTTCATAGACGGCGCGGCCATAGTTCTTGGCCGACAGGCCCAGCTTGGGCTTGATGGTGCAGCCCAGCAACGGGCGGCCGTACTTGTTCATGATGTCGCGCTCGACCTGGATGCCGTGTGGGGGGCCATTGCAGGTCATGACATAGGCGATCGGGAAGCGAACGTCTTCCAGACGCAGGGCGCGTACGGCCTTGAAACCGAACACGTTGCCGACCAGCGAGGTGAAGACGTTGACCACGGAACCTTCCTCGAACAGGTCGATCGGGTAGGCGATGAAGGCGTAGAAGCAGGTATCGTCACCCGGTACGTCCTCGATCGCATAGGCGCGGCCCTTGTAGTAGTCGAGGTCGGTCAGCAGGTCGGTCCAGACCGTGGTCCAGGTGCCGGTCGAGGATTCCGCGGCCACGGCGGCAGCGGCCTCTTCACGCGGTACGCCTTCCTGTGGCGTGATCTTGAAGACGGCGAGGATGTCGGTGTCCTTGGGTGTGTATTCCGGCATCCAGTATGTTTCGCGGTATTCTTTTACGCCCGCATCGTATTTCTTAGCCATTGTGGCCTCCTGTCGTTGTCGTACAGTTTCTTTCATTGCCCATCGGCCGGGCCGTGAGCGGAAATCTGTGCCTGCCCGGAAGGCGTGGCTTCCGGTTGGTTCGACGAGTATAGGGCCTACATGCATAAAGTAAACTCAAGATTTGTGATTGATAGCATAATAGAATACTTATAGAATGTCGGCATGAATGTCACCTTTCGTCAACTCAAGGTCTTTGAATCGGTCGCGCGGCACCTGAGTTACACCCAGGCGGCCCGTGAGCTGCATCTGACCCAGCCCGCGGTTTCCATGCAAATCAAGCAGTTGGAGGACCATGTCGGCCTGCCCCTGTTCGAGCAGATCGGACGCAAGATCTTTCTCACCGAGGCAGGGCGGGAGATGCAGCACTACAGCCGTGAGATCGCCCGCCAGCTCGACGAGGCGGCCGAGGTCATCGAGGGGCTCAAGGGCGTGCAACGCGGCCATCTGACCATCTCGGTGGCCAGTACCGCCAACTATTTCGGCACCCGGCTGCTGGCCGCGTTCACGCAGCGCTATCCGGGCACCAGCTTCAGTCTCGACGTGACCAACCGCGAGAGCCTGCTGCGCCAGCTGGCCGACAACGAAGTGGATCTGGTCATCATGGGTCGCCCACCGCGGGATCAGGAACTGGTGGCCGAAGATTTCATGGAGAATCCGCTGGTGGTCATCGCCGCGCCGGACCATCCGCTGGTTGGCGAGAAACAGATACCGTTGGCGCGCTTGCAGGACGAGGTGTTCGTGGTGCGCGAACCCGGTTCCGGCACCTTCATCGCGATGGAGCGATTCTTCAGCGCCCATGGTGTCAGTCTCAATACCGGCATGAAGATGACCAGTAACGAGGCCATCAAGCAGTCGGTCGAGGCCGGTCTGGGGCTGGGTATCGTCTCCATCCACACGCTGCAGCTCGAGCTCGAGGCCGGCCGCCTGGCGATCCTTGATGTCGCCGAGTTCCCGATTCTGCGTCACTGGTACCTGGTTTATCGTCAGGGCAAGCGCCTGGCGCCGGTGGCAGAGGCGTTTCGCGCCTTCGTGCTCGATGAGGCGCGCGAGACACTGGAAAAACACTGAGTGACTGCATCGGGGCCGTGAGAAGCCGGTTTTAGACTATAATATATTGTTTATTGTTCATGGCGGGGTCGGCTGGCTGATACACGCCGGGATGCGCCAGTAGGCAGACCTGCGGAACTCCTGACATAAATCAATGTCTCACTGTTGACCTGCATGAGCACCTTCATGCATAGTGTCCTCCAACTGCACGAGCAGAGGTTTTGGTTAGATGCTGAACAGGATCAGGCGACACAGACGCAAATCGGCCGGCATGATGGTGCTGGTGCTGATGCTGTCGCTGTTGTCGTTCAGCGCGTTCAGCTGTATGGCTGCCGTTACGGCCGGCGGTCAGGCTGTGACCGGCACAAATCCACACTGTGACAACCTGTCCGTTGCCGGCATTGCAGGCAGGGACGGTGGCTGCATGGATCATTGCCTGGCCTCGGGTGTCGATTCCGGTGCCGATCAGTGGCCAGGCGCTTCACTGGGCATGGATCTGCCCGTGGTCATTGTTTCGCTTCTGCTCGTCGATACCCGGCAGCCTCGTGAGACATTCATTGTCGATGCCCCGCCGGTTCCCTTTTTCTCGCAAGCCCCCGAGGAGCATCGCGTCCTCAGAATCTGATCGTCACCTGCATTCCCGGTTTCAAGACTTCAAAACCAATGCAGGAGTACGACCATGTTTACCCGTTTCATGCGCCCTTTGTGGGTGGTGTTCATTGCAATATTTGCGGTTTCCGGTGCAGCCAGGGCGGCCGGAACCCTGACGATCGACAGGGCGGTGTCGCTGGCGATCGCTAGTGATCCGATCCGCAAGCGTTTTCAGTCGCTGGCATCGGCCCAGCGTGAACGGTCGGTTGCCGCTGCCCAGTTGCCGGATCCCAAGCTCAGCTTCGGGCTGATGAATTTTCCCACCGACACCTTGTCGCGTACCCAGGAGCCGATGACCCAGATCACCCTCGGGGTCTCGCAGATGCTGCCGCGGGGGGACTCGCTGGCCATCAAGTCACGGCGCAAGGGCATCCAGGCAAAGATCCGGGATTTTCAGCGCAGTGAGCGTGAGCTGCGCATTCGCCGGATCGTGCGTGACATCTGGCTGAAGCTGTATTACTGGATTCGCGCCGAGCGCATCATCGAGCGGAATCGCCATTATTTCACCCAGCTGGTCAAGGTCACCCAGTACCAGTATGGGGCAGGCAAGCGCAGTCAGCAGGACGTGATCCGCGCGCAACTGGAGTTGAAGATGCTCGATGACAGGATCACCCGCATCCGTACCCGCCAGGACAAGCTGCGTGCGCAGCTGGCCAAGTGGATTGGTGACGGACCCGCCAGGCTGGCGCTCAGCGATCCGTTGCCACGGTTGGGCGATATCCCTTCCCTGGGAGAACTTGAATTGTCATTGCGTCAGCATCCGGTCATGCGTATCGCAGATGCCCAGGTGGCCGACAGCCGTGAAGGCGTGAATCTCGCCCGTCAGGCCTACAAGCCGGGCGTGATGGTTGGCGTGCGTTACGGGATGCGTGGCGGGCGTAACCCGAATGGTTCCGAACGCGCCGATTTTGTTTCCGTCGGTGTCACCATCGATCTGCCGATCTTCCGTAAAAAGCGCCAGGACCGCACCCTGCAGGCCAGTCAGTATTCCTTCAGCGCCATGCAGAACATGCGTGATGAGCGCTACCGCATGCTGCGGCGCAGTCTCAATGCCCGTTACGCCGAATGGCGGCGGCTGGGTGAGCGTATCGAGTTGTATCGCAAGACCCTGCTGCCCAAGGCCCATCAGAATGCCGAGGCCGCGTTGTCGGCCTATCAGAGTGATGCCAACGACTTCGGCACCCTGATGAAGGCACGCATTACCGAATTGAATGTCAGTTTGCAGTACCTGCGTCTGCTGGTCGATCGTACCCGCAGCGAAGCTGCACTGCTCTATCTTGCTGGAGAAACAAAATGAAGAAGCTGATCCTGACGATACTCGCCTTCGCAATCATTGGCCTGTTGTCGGCCTGCAGCAGCGGTGACGACAAGCGCGCTGCGACCAGCAATGGCAAGGAAACCGCGGTCGAGCATGCCAAGAAACATCTGGACCCAAAGTATGTTTGCCCCATGCATCCACAGATCATTCGCGACAAGCCCGGCACCTGTCCGATCTGTGGCATGACACTGGTCGAGAAGAAGCAGAAAGTTGCGAAGAAGAAAGGCAAGCGCAAGATCAAGTACTGGGTGGCGCCCATGGACCCCAACTATCGTCGCGACAAGCCTGGCAAGTCGCCCATGGGCATGGACCTGGTGCCGGTCTATGAGGAAGGCGACGACGAGGAAGGGGTAGTCAAGATATCGCCCGCGGTGGTCAACAATCTCGGTGTGCGTACCGCGAAAGTCGAGTATGGACGCCTGTGGCGCAAGATCGACACCGTTGGTTATATCAACTATGACGAAACCAAGATCTCCCATGTGCACCTGCGCATCAAGGGATGGATAGAAAAGCTGCACGTCAAATCGGAAGGTGAGCGGGTGCGCAAGGGACAACTGCTGCTAGAGGTGTATTCACCTGATCTGGTCAACGCCCAGGAGGAATACCTGCAGGCGCTGCGCGCCGGCAATCGCGGTCTGATCAAGGCCTCACGTGACCGCCTGGTATCGCTGGGCGTATCGACCGATCAGATACTTCGTCTGCGGCGGACCCGCAAGGTCGAGCAACTGGTGCGTGTGTATGCCAGGCAGGATGGCATCATCGCCAGTCTCAAGGTCCGCCAGGGCATGTATGTCACGCCCATGATGCGGGTCATGTCCATCGCCGACCTGTCCACGGTCTGGGTGCTGGCCGAGGTCTTCGAAGGGCAGGTGGACTGGGTCAGGGTCGGTCAGCCGGCCGAGGTCAGGTTGTCGTACCGGCCGGGCAAGGTCTGGGAAGGCCGGGTCGAGTACATCTATCCCGATCTCGACCTCAAGACCCGCACCCTGCGCGTGCGCCTGAAGTTCGACAACCCGTATGAGCGTCTCAAGCCCAACATGTATGCCAATATCGCCATATTTACCGGGCCCAAGCGGCGGGTGTTGTTTGTTCCGTCTGAGGCGGTGATTCGCACAGGTCGTGAATCCCGCCTGATCCTGGCACTGGGCAAGGGCCGGTTCAAGGCGGTCAAGGTGAATGTGGGTCTCGAGTCAGGCGGCTACATAGAGGTTAGCGGCAGCATCAAGGCCGGTGATCGTGTGGTTACCTCCGGCCAGTTCCTGATCGATTCCGAATCCAGTCTCAAGGCCAGCCTCGCACGCATGGCCGGTGGTGACGAGAAGCCGAAAGCCAGAGCCGCCGGCAAGGTCGATAGTGGCAAGAAGATGATCATGGGGACCGGTGTGGTCAAGCATGTCCTCAAGGACGGCAAGATCAAGCTGGCCCACGACCCGATCAAGGCCCTGGGCTGGCCGGCGATGACTATGGACTTTGCCGTGGACGGCAAGGTCGAGGCCGGGCATCTCAAGCTGGGCGATCGTGTCCGCTTCCACCTGCGCAAGGGTGAGGCGGGTTATGAAATCATCTCGATCGAGAAGACCAACTAGGAGGCTGTCATGATCAACCGTATTATCGACTGGTCACTCGACAATCGCTTCCTGGTGTTGTTGATGACCGTGATACTGATCGTCTGGGGTATCTTCTCGGTCAGGAATACACCCCTGGATGCAATCCCGGACCTGTCCGATGTGCAGGTCATCATCAAGACCCGCTACCCGGGGCAGGCGCCCCGGGTGGTGGAGGATCAGGTCACCTACCCGATGACCACGGCCATGCTGTCGGTGCCGGGGGCGGTCAAGGTGCGTGGTTACTCGTTCTTTGGCGATTCCTACGTGTTCGTAATCTTCGCCGATGGCACCGATCCCTACTGGGCGCGTTCGCGAGTGCTGGAATACCTGAGCCAGGTACAGAGCCGGTTGCCGCGCGAGGCACGCGCGGAACTGGGGCCCGATGCGACCGGTGTGGGATGGGTCTATCAGTATGCGCTGGTTGACAGAACCGGCCGCCACGACATCTCGCAGTTACGATCGTTGCAGGACTGGTTTCTGAAATACGAGCTGCAGACCGTACCGGGTGTTTCCGAGGTGGCGACCGTCGGCGGCATGGTCAGGCAGTACCAGGTCGTCGTCGATCCCGACAAGCTGCGTGCCTACAATATACCGTTGTCGAAGGTACGCATGGCCATCAGGCGTTCCAACCAGGAGTCGGGTGGTTCGGTGCTGGAGATGTCCGAGGCAGAGTACATGATCCGCGCCACCGGTTATCTCAAGGATATCAAGGGGCTCAAGCATGTACCGCTGGGCATGAACAGGAACGGAACGCCCATCCTGCTCAAGGACATCGCCCAGGTGCGTCTGGGTCCGCAGATGCGGCGCGGTATCGCCGAGCTCAATGGCGAGGGCGAGGTCGTAGGCGGTGTCATCGTCATGCGTTTTGGCGAGAACGCGCTCAAGGTCATCGAGGGTGTCAAGGCGCGTCTGAAACGCCTCAAGGCCAGCCTGCCCAAGGGGGTGGAGATCGTCGAGGTATATGACCGTTCGGCGCTGATCAAGCGCGCGGTGACCAACCTCAACCACAAGCTGGTCGAGGAATTCATCGTCGTCGCCATCGTATGCGTGATCTTCCTGTTCCACCTGCGCTCGGCGCTGGTGGCCATCTTCAGCCTGCCGGTCGGCATCCTGGTGGCCTTCATCATCATGAAGCAGCAGGGTATCAATGCCAACATCATGTCGCTGGGTGGCATCGCCATCGCCATCGGCGCCATGGTCGATGCCGCAATCGTCATGATCGAGAATGTGCACAAGCATATCGAAAAGGAACCGCTCACGGACGAAAACCGCTGGCGCATCATGCGTGAGGCGACGCGAGAGGTAGGGCCGCCGCTGTTCTTCTCGTTGTTGATCATCACATTGAGTTTCCTGCCGGTGTTCACGCTGGAGGCCCAGGAAGGCAGGTTGTTCGCGCCATTGGCGTTCACGAAGACCTATGCGATGGCGGCCGCTGCGGGCCTGTCGATCACACTGGTGCCGGTATTGATGGGCTATTTCATCCGTGGTCATGTGACCCCGGAGCACAAGAACCCGGTCAACCGCCTGTTGATCGCCGGTTACCGGCCATTCATCAACATGGTGCTCAAGGCGCCGAAGACAGTGCTCACAGTCAGCCTGGTGATTGTCGTGGCCGGTTTCTGGCCGATCAACAAGATCGGATCGGAGTTCATGCCGGATCTGGATGAAGGCGACCTGATGTATATGCCGACGACCTTTCCCGGCATATCGATCGGCAAGGCCAGGCAGATCCTGCAGCAGACTGACAAGCTGATCAAGACCGTGCCCGAAGTGCGCACTGTGTTCGGCAAGATCGGGCGTGCCGATACCGCTACCGATACCGCGCCACTGACGATGATCGAGACCACGATCCAGCTCAAGCCGCGCGATCAGTGGCGGCCGGGCATGACGCTCGAGAAGCTCAAGCAGGAACTCAACGAGCGGGTCAAGTTTCCGGGCCTGACCAATGCCTGGGTAATGCCGATCAAGACACGCATCGACATGTTGGCCACCGGTATCAAGACACCGGTTGGCATCAAGGTGGCCGGCCCCGATCTGGAGGTCATTCAGCGCATCGGCAAACGTATCGAGGATGTGCTCAAGAAAGTTCCGGGCACGGCCTCGGTGTTCTCCGAGCGTGTAGCGGGTGGCCGTTACGTTACCGTTGATATCAAACGGCTTGAGGCCGCGCGCCATGGCCTGACGATTGCTGATATCCAGCAGGTGGTCAAGACCGCCGTGGGTGGCATGAATGTGACCCAGACCATCGAAGGCCTTGAGCGGTATCCGGTCAACATCCGTTACCCGCGTGATGTGCGTGACTCGCTCGACAAGCTGCGCAACCTGCCCATCGTGACCAGGAACGGCGCGCGGATTCCGCTCGGTTCGGTGGCTGACATCCGCATCGAGAGCGGACCGGCCATGATCAAGAGCGAGGACGCGCGTCCCAATGGCTGGACCTTCGTCGATATCCAGGGCCGTGATCTGGGTTCCTATGTCGCCGAGGCGCAGCGGGTCGTGGCCGAGAAGGTCAAGCTGCCACCCGGTTACTCGATCAGTTGGTCCGGGCAGTACGAGTACATGGTGCGCGCCAAGGAACGCCTGAGCATCGTGGTTCCATTCACATTGGTCATTATCGTTCTGTTGCTGTATCTGAACTTCCGCAGCTTGACCCAGGTGCTGATCATCATGGGCACCCTGCCGATGGCGCTGGTTGGCGGTATCTGGTTGTTGTACCTGCTCGACTACAACCTGTCGGTTGCGGTCGGCGTCGGGTTCATCGCCCTGGCCGGGGTGACGGTCGAGATCGGGGTGGTGATGCTGGTTTATCTGAACCAGGCCTACGCCAAACTCAGTCATGTCGGCGCCATGCAGCATCACCTCAAGCTCGAGGAACTGCGCAAGGCGGTCATTGATGGCGCCCTGTTGCGTGTGCGCCCGATCATGATGACCGTTGCGGCCATCATCGCCGGGCTGCTGCCGATCATGCTGGGCAGCGGCACCGGCTCCGAGGTCATGCGGCGTATAGCGGCGCCCATGGTTGGTGGTATGGTGACCGCCACGATCCTGACATTGATCGTTCTGCCCGCCATCTTCTATCTGTGGAAGAAACGCGAGCTGACACGCTGATGAGAATACTGGAGAGAAAAATGGTTGGTGACATGAAAGCAATCAGATCAACGCGTGAAAGGCGCATGGTGGTAGCGGTATTGTTGCTGGTTTCTGTCCTGCTTGCCGCGGGTTGCGGCAAGCAGGAAAGCGCCGGCAGCAAGATCAATCGCATGATCGACAAGCAGCAGGTGGCGCGGGGCGGCAAATTGTTTGCCGCCAACTGCGCCAGGTGCCATGGCGCCAATGCCGAAGGCGCGCCCAACTGGCGCAAGCGCGGCCCGGATGGCAAATATCCGGCGCCGCCACTCAACGGCACCGGCCATGCCTGGCATCATTCTGAGAAGGTGCTGATCTACACCATCCTCAACGGCACCATCAATATGGGCGGCAGCATGCCAGCCTGGAAGAGCAAGCTGAGCGTGCAGGATGCGCGGGATATCATCGCCTGGTTTCAGGCCAAGTGGCCGGATGACATCTATATGGCGTGGATGAACAGAAATCTCTGACATTTCGCCATGCCCAGCCGGGCTGGCAGGCGGTTTTCGGACAGCCTGCTAGACTGTCAGAACGACATGCCGCGCGCATGCGGGAGGAGGTATCGACATGAAAACATCGAAGATGAAAGAGGTGTTACTGGTACTGGGGATGATACCAATGTTGTATCATGGTGCTTCCCAGGCTGCATCGCCAGAGATTCAGGCTTTGCAACAGCAGATGAACCTGCTCAAAAAGCAGTTGCAGAAACTCCAGAAGGAACTTGACAGGCAGAAGCGCTTGCAGCAGGCGGGCAAACAGCCCCGAAAGACACAAGTCACTTCTGCGGGTAATGGTCGAGGCACTGCAACGTCTGCCGCCTCATCACGGCCGGTCAAGCCCTACAGCAGTGATACCCATGTAGCCATCAACGGTTATGCTACGGTGGGTTATGCTGACAGAAACAAGGATAACGGCGCCTTCAGTACCGTCAAGTTCAATCCTATCTTCAAATACATGTATCGAAATCTTCTCATGGTAGAGGGTGAGGTTGAATTTGAACTGGAAGGCAAGGAAACCGAAGCCAAGCTGGAATATGCCACTTTCGATCTTTTCCTCAATGACAATTTCGTTCTCTTGGCGGGCAAGTACCTGAGTCCGATCGGTCAGTTTCGCCAGAACCTGCATCCCGACTGGATCAACAAGTTTGCTTCCAAACCGCTTGGATTCGGAAACTTTGGTGCGGCACCCGGTTCTGATATCGGTGTCCAGTTGCGTGGAGCGCACAATCTGAATGGTGTTCAGGTAAGCTATGCCGCGTTTGTTGGTAACGGGCCCGAGCTCAAGGCCTCTGGAGGCAGGGTGCAGGGCGTCGATTCGTCGGGGTTCAGCGAGGATGCCGACGGCAGCAAGGTATACGGTCTCAGGGTGTCGGTCATTCCGCGACCACGCATGCAGTTTGGTGTTTCGGCAGCCACCGGCAAGGCGA
>WFUO01000034.1 GCA_015484945.1 Gammaproteobacteria bacterium
AGATGATCCTCGAAGGCATCCATCGCGGTCTGGGCATGGATCGAACGGTATTCGCCCTGCTGACGCCCGACCGCAGATACATCAACGCCAAGTACACGCTGGGCTGGGATCGTCACGCCCTGCTGCAACAGTTTCGCTACGACATCGCCTCTCCGCCAACGAGTCTGATCGACTATGTCGTCCACAGCCAGAAACCGCTATGGCTGAACGCAGACAACCGCGAGCGTCTGGAGAAGTTCATCACCCCGCCGATCGAGATCCTGCTCGGTCAGGACGAATGCTTCATGATGCCGATCTCCCTGCAGGGCAAGGCCATCGGCCTGTTTTACTGTGACCGCAAGCCCAGCCACCGGCCGCTGGACGAGGAACTGTTCGGTGGCTTCAAGCTGTTCGCAAACCAGGCGCGCCTGGGGCTGTCGATGATGTAAGGTGTAGTAGTTCAGACTTGGTCTGACAGCACCTGTCTCAGACCTTGCAGGTCAGCGGCCGATTGGCCCGCGCCCTTGTTTCACGCCCGCGTGCGCCCGGGACGGCGGCGTTGCGCGCCACGGATGGCGCGTGCCGCACGCCGACCCACGGATGGGGCGTCGAGCGGCGTCAGCCGACGCCCCGGGATACGCACGCGGGACTCACGTGACACCGGGCCGGGACGATTGGCCGCTGGCCTGATACCGTATCGGACTGGCATTCGAGCCGGGTTTTATTCTTGACTTTGTCAGATCTGGTCTGAACTAGTACATGTAAGGGTATCGTCATGCCCGCGACAGGCGCAGGCTTGCGATGATGACATGACGCGGCACGACCTTGCCGCGGCCAATCCCCTCGCAACGTTTCGCCTCCGCCCGCCAGGCCTGCTTGCTGCGCAGTATCTCCGGCCACCACGGATAGGTCCGGCACTGCAGGGGCCTGACCGGGTAAATACGGCACCCGGTTTCAGCGAGAAAGACACAAGCGCCATCGTCGGCAAAGCGAATGCTGTAACCGCCCTGTTCACCGGGTTCGAGATATCGTCGCCGAAGCCATGAGAGACTGATACCCAGACAAGCAGCCATGGCCCGGCATTCAGCCGCAGTGACCGCCACGTAATAGCCTTCGCCACCGTAACAACAACGGCCACAGCCGGTGCATTCAAAACGCGGCCTGTCCACCGGCAGTTCCTGCATCACTCCTCCGCCTTGACGGCTTCCCACAGGGATTCCTTGCGATCAGGGTCGAGGCTGGCGAAATCCTCTCCCTGTTCACGGGCGCGTGCCTCCATGGCCGCAAAGCGCCGCTCGAAACGCGCATTGGCCCGGCGCAGGGACTGCTCGGCATCGACTCCGGCGTGCCTGGCCAGGTTCACGCAGGCAAACAGCAGGTCACCGATCTCATGCGTAATCCGCGCGGGTTCGCCGCCATCCACCGCTTCGCGTGTTTCCGCCAGTTCCTCGACCACTTTGTCGAACACCGGGCCGATGTCGTCCCAGTCGAAACCCGTACGCGCCGCGCGCCGTTGCAGCTTTTCCGCGCGCATCAGCGCCGGCAGTGAACGGCTCACGCCATCCAGCGCCCCGTGCCGCTGCGCTCCGGCGCGTTCAGCAGCCTTGATCGACTCCCACAACCGGGTCTGCTCATCGGCATCGCGTACTTCAGTATCGCCAAAGACATGTGGGTGCCGGCGTTCGAGTTTTGCCGCCACCGCCGCGGCCACGGCATCGAAATCGAAATCTCCCTGCTCCTCCGCGATGCGCGCATAGAACACCACCTGAAACAGCAGATCGCCCAGTTCATCCCTGAGCCTGGCCATGTCACCGGCATGCGCCGCCTCCTCGACCTCGTAGGCCTCTTCTATGGTATAGGGGGTCAGTGATGCCAGTGTCTGTTGCAGGTCCCAAGGACAACCGTCCTGCGGGTCACGCAGACGGGCCATGACCGCCAGCAGGTGCTCGATACCGCTCATGAACCCCCGACCTGTTGCCGGCCGCGCAACCAGGCCGGAATCTCCTCGCCCGGAATCGGACGGCAGATGTAATAGCCCTGGGCCAGGTCACAACCGAGGATGCCCAGCAAATCCAGGGCCTCCTCACTGTCCACCCCCTCGGCCACCACCTGGCGTCCCATATTGTGCGCCAGGTCGATGGTCGAGCGCACGATGATGGCATCGTTCTCGTCGATGATCATGTCCATGACGAACGACTTGTCGATCTTGATCTCGCCCGAAGGCAACTGCTTGAGATAGGCCAGCGAAGAATACCCGGTGCCGAAATCGTCGATCGACAGCCTCACCCCCATGGCGTCTATCTGTGCCAGCGTCTCCATTGCCCGCTGCGGATCGGCCAGCATGGCGCTTTCGGTGATCTCCAGTACCAGGTGCTCCGGGTCGATGTCCCAGGCGGTCAGACAGCCGAGCAACTGGGCAGGGAAATCCGGATCGAGCAGATTGCGTGTGGACAGGTTCACCGACATCGACATCGGGTAGCCACGGTGGCGCCAGTCGCCGAGCTGACGCATGGCGCTGTTGAGCACCCACAGCGTCAGTGGCCGGATCAGGCCACTCTGCTCGGCCAGACCGATGAAATCGTCCGGATAGATGAGCCCGAACCGGGGATGTTTCCAACGCACCAGGGCCTCGACACCGCGCACCTCGCCCGAAGCGATATCCACCTTGGGCTGATAGTGCAACACCAGTTCCTCGCTGGCCAGCGCATTGCGCAACTCACCGGTGATCAGCAAGCGATTGACCGAATAGTCATCTTCATCCGGATCGTAGAAAGCGTATTCCTTGTTCGAACGCTTGGCGTTGTACATGGCCACATCGGCCTTCTGCAACAGGGTATCCACCGAGGCGCCATGTTCCGGGTACAGGGCGATACCAATGCTGATGCCAACATCCAGCATATGCCCGTCGATGAGGATAGACGGCTGCAGCAGCTCCACGATCTTCTGGCTCACACGCTCGGCGCCCTCGCGTCCTTCATCGGGCAACAGGATGGCAAATTCGTCGCCGCCAAGGCGGGCCACCGTATCGGTGTGCCGCACGGCGCTACGCAGCCGCGGCGCGATGTGCTGCAACAACTGGTCGCCATAATGGTGCCCCAGGGTGTCGTTGATATCCTTGAAACGGTCCAGATCGCTCATCAAAATGGCCAGTGGCCGCTTTTCCTTGCGTGCGGACTCGATAGCCTCCTCGAGACGTTCCTGCAGCAACACACGATTGGGCAGATCGGTCAGATAGTCATGCTCGGCACGATGGCGTTCCAGCGAGGCAATGCGGCGGATGGCATCGATGGTATTGCGCGTCATACGGCTGACCACCAGAACGAACAGGCCGCCGGCAAACAGAATCACCGAGGTGGCCAGCTCCATCACACCCGTTTCCGCCTTCATCAGCAGGAACAGATACAGCGCATAGGAGATCATGAAGAACAGAATCAGTACCGAGGCATACAGCCAGCCACGCCCGATATAATGCTCGCTTCTGCGCACCTTCAGCACCTGCCGGTAGGCAATCGCCAGCAACACCTCGCCAGCCAGGACCAGCCCCAAGACAAAAAACCTCATTGGTGCTGTTCCCGCCGGCACACTGTATGCTGCTCGTCTGCTTCCATGGACCTTTTTGCCTGAAGAGATTCAACCTGTGTCAGCCGGTATCTTTTGCCAGCCAGACACACCGGGCCGTCACATCGAAAGTATATCAGTGTTGGCGGCCAGCGGCGCGGCCAGTATCGCCACAGCGGTGAATCAGCAGGGAAAGCTCAGACAAAAAGCCGCGCCCCCCCACTCACTTCTGGTGATGTTCAGTCTGCCATGATAGGCATCGACGATATCCCGCACGATGGCCAGGCCGATCCCGTGTCCGCTGACCGACTCGTCGGCGCGCACACCCCGCCGCAGCACATCATCCACCTTGTCCACGGGAATTCCGGGACCATCATCGTCGATACACAGCACCAGTTGCCCCGTCTGGTCGTCAGGCTGGATTGCGGCGCGCACACGGATACGGGCATCGGCCCATTTGAACGCATTCTCGAGCAGATTGCCGATCAGCTCCATGAGATCACCGGGATCGCCACGAAACGTCACATCGTCGTCGATTTCGACCACACAGCGAATACGCCTGTTGTGATGCACCTTGCCCAGGGTCTCCACCATGCGTTCGACCAGTTCGCGTACCGGCACCCGCCGTGCCATGATCTGGCGTCCCGCCGTTGATGCCTTCTGCAACTGATAACCGATGATCTGGTTCATGCGGTCGATCTGCTCGTTGAGCTCGGCCACGCCCCGGGCATCGATCTTTCCCTCGCTGCCCAAACCACGCAGAACGGCCAGCGGCGTCTTGAGGCTGTGCGCCAGATCACCCAGCGTGTCACGATAGCGGTTTCGCTGCAGGCGTTCGGTGCGGATATAGGAATTGATACTGTCTGTCAGTACCCGGATCTCGGCTGGATACCTGCCTTCGATGAACTCGGCCTCGCCATTCTCGATCCGGCTCACCGCATCACTCACGCGACGCAACGGCAACAAGCCCCAGTGGAGGATCCCCCACTGCACCAGCAACAGCAGAAACACAACGCCCAACAGCCAGCCCCACAGATGACGGCGGTAGCTATTGACCTGCTCCACATACGCGCGACCGGACTCGGTCACCTGAACGATGATATGCCGGGTCTTGCCGCCCGGCACATCCCAGAGTGTCTCCAGCGCAATACCAAAATACAGCCCGGCCGGACCATCCAGACGACCGAACACCGTCTCACCGGACGCCACCGTACCGATGAACGGCACATCCAGATCGACCATGGACTTCGAACGCCACAGCACATGTCCGGTCTCGTCGATGATACGCGCATACAGACCCGACTCGGGACGCAGGAAACGCTGGTTGCGAAGCTGGGAGGGCAGCGTGACCTTACCGGTCTTTTCGTCGATCGAGAAGGGATCGAGAATCGCATAGATATAACTCGTCAGACGCTCGCTGACCGCCTCCTCGGCGCTGCGGCGAAAGGCATTGTCGAGCACCAGCCCGGTAACCCCCAGAAATACCAACAGCACCAGACTGGCGGCCACCAACAGACGGCTGCTGAGTGAATTCATGTAACGGCTTCGCGCGCTATCGCAAACCGGTAACCGCGGCCACGCAGGGTCTCGATCGGCTTATAGACATTGTCCGGATCCAGCTTCTTGCGCAAGCGGCCCACAAACACCTCGATGACGTTGCTGTCACGATCGAAATCCTGCTCATAGATATGCTCGGTCAGGTCGGTCTTCGAGATCACCTCACCGGCATGCAACATCAGATACTCCAGCACCCGGTACTCATACGCCGTCAACTCCACCGGGCTGTCATTCACCGTCACCGTCTGCTGCACCATGTCGAGCTGGATCGGACCACAACGCAGCGACGAATCAGACCAGCCGCCGGCACGCCGGATCAGCGCCCGCACGCGCGCCTGCAACTCCTCGAAATTGAAGGGCTTGACCACATAGTCATCGGCGCCGGCCTCCAGGCCCTCCACCTTCTCCTCCCAGCGTCCGCGCGCGGTCAGGATCAACACCGGCAGACTGCGGCCCTCGCTACGCCACTGGCGAATGACCTCGATGCCGGAGATATCCGGCAGACCAATATCGACGATCGCCAGATCGAAGGGATATTCCCCGCCAAGGTACAAGCCTTCCTTGCCGTCACCCGCACTTTCCACCACGTAACCGCTTTCCTGCAGCTGTTGTTTCAGCTGCTCCCGCAGTTGCGCCTCATCCTCAATCACCAGAATCTTCATGGGCTTCCCTGATGTGGCTTCCGGTTTACATGATCTTCCCGGTTCTTGCATTCACATACAAGACCCGAACACGTCCGTCACGGCCAAGAATCTTGATACGATAGCTCTTCTTGCCCTTGTAGCTGACCAAACGCACCGACAACACCCGCCCGCGATGCACATCACGCGCCTTCGCCGCCGCCTTGCCACGGGTGATGAACTGGGTAACCGACACGGCCATGCCGGCCGCCGGGAGCTTGGCTGCGCGCAATTGCGGCGACATGAACATCGCCGCCACAAAGGCAAACATCGCCAGAATACGCATGTTGATGACACCTGTTCTGAACGGAACCCGGTTTACAGCCTCCTTCCCAAATATATACAAACCGGACAGAGCCCGCCATCCCTACGCACAGACACGGCCTATTCTTCCACAGGCTCTACACGAACACGGACACGGATACGACGGCCGGGACGGTACGACATGCGCGTGGTGCGCACGATACCGCGGTAACGATAGGTCACCAGATAACCGTCGAAACGCTCTTCGTCACGAGTCGAGACCCGGCGGCGGCAGACCCGCTCGACCTCACGCACCACCCGCTCGCGCGGCGCATAATGATGATTCGGATCGGTATCCCGAGCGAGCTTGCTACCGATGATGGCGCCCGTCACCGCGCCTACCATGCGGCCCTTGCCCTTGCCCAGACGCGAACCCAGTGCGCCACCGATCAAGCCACCGATGACCTCGCGAGAACCCGAATGACCCGCCTGCACCGGCACCCGGTAACGACGCTCCTCGTTCCAGCATTCCCGCCTTGGGATGCTTACACGCACATGCCGATAGACCGGCTTGACCCGAAGCACACGGGCATAATCCAGGTAACCATCGCCATCGTCATAACGCGCGGGTGGATCTGCAAGCACCTGGGCGCCTGAAATCGACGCCAGAAACGCAAATACCGAAAGTGTCGTGGTTTTTCTGTTCATTGGACGTCTCCTGAAAATCTCCTGTGCGGATTTTCCAACTGAATAATAGGCTATCAAGCGGCACCTGAACCGGAACTGAATGGTAAAACCACCGCTTGCCCTCGCTGTTAATGACAACGAACCAACAGCACCGATCCGTCGCCAATAAATCGTTATCTCACGCCATGAATAAACGCAGAACCAACGCAGAGGGTTTGCGCAACAGCTTTACAAGCCCCCGCCGGATGCGATATACAGAAACGCCTGATAGACAAAATCGCCATGCACAGGAGACAAGCATGCAGGCCCAGTCCGACGAACAGCATGAACGCCGCGCGCGTTCCCACAACCTGATCCAGGAACTCATCGAGACCCGTACCGAAATGCTCTCGCTGCTGGGCAAGCTCGCGGCCATGAAACCGTTTGCGCAACAGAACCAGGACGATGTACTGGAACTGTTGCAGGAATTCTGTGAAATCCTCGTTGACTACACCGCCAGCGCGCATTTCCGGCTGTATCGCTTCATTGAAGACAATACCGAAAAACGCCGCCCGGTCGTCGAACTGGCCGAAAAGATCTATCCCCCGATCCTGGAAACCACCGGTATCATCGTCGCCTTCAACGACAAGTACGACGCCGTCGAGGGACTGCCAGCCACCCTCGAGGCCGACCTCTCGCTGCTCGGCGAACGCCTGGCCGAACGCATCGAGCTCGAAGACCAACTCATTGCCGAACTCAGCCGCCCGCGCCCCGTCACCCAGCCCACCAACTGAAATCCACGCCCGCCCCAACGCAAACGGCGTGCCGCACCACACGCCCTACCCCTAC
>WFUO01000035.1 GCA_015484945.1 Gammaproteobacteria bacterium
ACGATACGCCCGGCACGCAGCGATTGCCATGCTGCACGCAGCAGGGCAATCGGATTGACGCCGGGATGATGCCAGAACCAGCGGTCCTCGTAGTGGATCAGCGCTTCCAGATAGCGCGGAGAAACATCCTCGATACGCACCGGGTAACGCCACACGCCGCGCCGGTCAGCGAAGGCGCGCAAGGGTGTGCCGTCGGCGGCGACGACCAGCGTGCTCCATTCGCGCCGGGTGTCCGGCAGCGGGAACAGGCGATCAAGCAGCACGAACAGGAGCAGCAGCGCGATGCCGGCGACCAGCAGGCGCCGCATCAGGTGCACAAGTCGTTGCAGCAGGTATCGCCGGACCCGCGCCATGCCATATGCCCCGTTACTGTGGCCGTTCTCCGGCCGGTACCACGGTCATGTTACGCGGCGACTCGCCGATGGCATGCCAGGCGGGCGTGTACATGTCGCCAGCAAACGGCGGCGGTACCGTATAGGTGCCGGGGGTGACCGCGCGCACCAGATAAAACAGATTCACGGTACGGCCCGGCTGTACACGAATCGCGGCGGCGAAACGGTCGTCACGGTATTCGCGATGCCGTATCCATGACTGCGCCATCGCCTCGGCCGGGTTGACGCCGGCGATACGCAGGTTGCCGATTCCCTCACCGCGCGACAGATTGAGATTTTCGATCTCGAGCCCGGCCGGTAGCAGGTCCTCGACCAGGACATTATCGAGGCGGCGGCGCGCATTGACCTGCAGGTGCACGACAAACAGTTCACCGACTTTCAGGGAACGATTGGTGACCGGTTTGCCCCGCATATCGTACAACTGGCGTGATACCAACAGTTCACGGCTGACCGGTTTCGGTCTTTGCCTGGTATAGCCGCTGATCAGTACCGAGGTGTAAACCGGCTGCCTGGAAACACTGGTGAAGCGAACGCCGTCACGCAGCATGGCGGCGTTCAAATAGCGGCGCAGGATGCCGGCGAGCGTGATCTTGCGTTCGGTGCCACCGATCGCCAGACGGCCGCTCCAGACCATCTGATCGCGCTTGCCGGCATGGGCGGCCAGGAATACAGCCAGTTGTTCCTGGGTGCTGAGATAGTCACGCTCGCGTATCCTGCGTGACAGCGCATAAACCAGCTTGTCAGCAGCCTGGATGTCGATGCGGTGACGGGCCAGCAGGGCCATGATCATCCCGGTATCACGCACCGGACTGCCGTAGTCACCCAGATAGGCTTTCGGGTCACGCTGCATGGCCACACCTTTGCGAATGGCCTGCATGCCACGAACCTCGTCTCCTTGCAGCAACAGGGCCAGGCCCAGGTGTACCAGCGGCAGGCCGGAACGCGCATCCTTGGCATGATTGTCGTACAGCACCCGCAGGTTGCCGAGCGGCGCCCGGCGCAGGCGGGCGAGCACATAGCCGGCATAGGCGCGCGCGGCAAGCAACAGGTGTTTCGGGTACCGGGTATAGACCTGGCGCAGGTGATAGCGGTCTGGCCGTACCAACCGGTAACGCAGATTGAACAATGCCTTCTTCAACATGTCATCCGGCACGCTGAAGCCCTGGCGACGGGCCTCGAGCAGAAAGTCGGTCACATAAGGCGACAGCCACATCTCTTCCGGCCCGTTGCCGTTCCACAGGCTGAAGCCGCCCGAAGACAATTGCATGGTGCGCAAACGGCCGATGGCGCGGGCTATACGTTTGGATCTCTCGGCCAGCGACAGTGGTGGCAGACCGAGTTCGCGGGCGCGTGCCGCATTCACATACAACAGCGGAAATGCACGACTGGTGGTCTGTTCCAGACAACCATAGGGGTAACCCAACAGGCCGCGCACCATGCGGGCGACATTCAATAGTGGCCGGGGCGAGGCGGTCAGGATCACCGAAACGGTGGACGGCATCATGCCTTGCATGATCTCTTCGTCCAGCGTGAGTCTGTCACCCCGTCTGAGTGTACGGTAGCGGATATGCTGGGTGCCTGGCCAGGCGGGCCGGACCGTCAGTTCATAATGACGGGTGATGTCCATGTCCTGTCCCTGAACATTCAGGGTGACCCTTCCAACCCCGAAACCTTCCACCGCGCTCAGCGGTACGCGCAGGCTGGTTCGCCCCTTGTCCTCAAGAGTGACAGTGTGCGTGGTCTGGTCCAGACGCAATGGCGGTCGGGCGCTGATCCGCACGCGCAATCTCTGGCGCTTGCCGCTGCGGTTGTGCAGGTCCAGAGTCAGCACGGAACGGTCGCCCGGACTAAGGAATCTTGGCATGGCCACCTCGGCGATGACCGGTGCCACAACGGTGATGCGCCTTTCCGCGCTGCCGAAGCGATCAGGCGTAAACGCCACGGCCATGATGCGCAGGCTGCCATTGTGATCCGGTACATGCAGCCTGACTCTGGCCACGCCGTTGCTGTCGAACCTTACCGGCCCGCTGAACAGGGCCACGGTCTTGACCCGGGCATGGGCGCGCCTGCTACGCTGCGCGGCCATGGGAGCGTCACCCCCGTAACGCAAGCGTGCGCGCACACCCTTCATCAGTTCAATGACCTGTCCATAGACATCGTACAATCGCACGCCATAGGCGCGTTGAGCAAAAAACATGCTGAACGGGTCGGGCGTGCTGAAACCGGTGATGTTGAGAATGCCCTCGTCCACGGCGGCCACGGTCACCATGGCCTGTTGCCCCTTGAGGTCATCGAGCCTGACGGTGATATCGAGATCACGCTCGGGCCGCATGCGCGCGGGCGCCTCGATAACGGGCTTCAGTTGCCGCCGGCTGCGATCGAGCCTGACCGGTACCACGCCGACCGCCCGGTTGGGCGTAATCAGGCGGCGCTTGCTGGCCGGGCGCAATACGACCGCGGACAGGTACAGATCGTGTCGCGTGGCCCATTCCGGGCGCAGACGAATACGGATGGTGCGTCCCTTTGCCGAAATCTTGAGGCGGCGATGCCATAATTGCCCGCCAGCCTCGAGGAATACCATGGCCTGCCCGGCATGAGGCGGCACGATGGTGGCGACGATGGTATCACCGGCGCGGTAGGCTGGCTTGTCGAGACGGATGCGTACCCTGTCCGGGCGGGCATTGGCGCCCTGCGCGCGTTGATGCCATCCCCAGCCGGCTGTGAAGCGATAACTGGTCACCAGTCCGGTATCCGGATCGCGCAATTCCAGACGGTAAGGCCCCAGACGAACCGGCACCCGGACGATGGTGCGCTTGTCTGCCGCAACATCGATATTGCGGCGCAGTACCGGGTAATGGGCCTCGCTGAAGGCGTAATGCCAACCTTTGGAAGCATCCCAGGCCCAGTAATAATTGCGCTGTTCCCGGACAAGGCGCAGGGACAGGGTACCGGATACCTTGCGGCCCTGCCGGTCGATGCGTACGACCTCGAAACCGACAGTCCCGTTCTCGGGCGCGCTGCGGCCATTATACAGTGGGCGCACGCCCACCACATGACTGGCGGGCCACAGGATACGCCCGATCGCGCGCGTGACAGGCCGGCCGCCGGTTTCGTACACACTGGCGACCACGCGCATGGCCATGGGTGAATGATAACGTTTCGCCGGCGCAGAAACCTTCAGGCGCTGCCGGCCATGGCTGTCCAACTTGCCGTCAAACAACTCCTTGCGCACGCGTTCATCGGATTCCCTGATATCGCCAAAGAAGAATCCCTTGTAGCGCACCGGCATCAGATGATGGGCCGGTCGCAGGTTCAGTACCGCAGTCAAACGGTTGCCCGCAGCCGGCGCACCATAGAGGTAGGTGGCGCTGACATCGATAAACCATGCCTGTTTCGGACGCAGTGCTTTCTGATTCGAATCGAGCAACAGCTTCATGCGTTCCGGGAGAAACTCCTCAACCTTGAAGCTGAACACGCTGACGGGTTTTTTGGCCGTTGGATTGGTGCGGATGGCGAGCCGCCATGTGCCTGTCTGTGCATCGTGCGGGATATCGAGCTGGCCACCATAATAACCAAGGCCCTGTGACTGCCAGGTGAAACGCGCCATCTCTCGGCCATCGGGTCTGTGCAGGCGAACGAACAGGGGAATGGGCTTGACCATCCTGCCGTCCTGATTGCGCAGCAACACCGATACATCGAGCTTTTCACCCGGACGTATCAGGTCTCGGCTACTCCAGGCGAAGGCCTCGAGCGGGTGCTGTGCCGGGCCACCAACCGTAAACTCCGACAGGTCCAGTGCCGGCTGCCGGTATGGCAATACGGCCAGATGACGCCCGCGCCGGGCGATGATCAACGCGCGTTTGCCAGGGTCCGTGTCGAAACGGGTGTTGCCCTTGTCATCGGTAAACCTTTTGCCAAGCACCCTTCCCTTGCTGTCATACAGCGTGACGACGACATCTGACAGGGGCCTGCCGTTTGTGAGCGATGAGGTATGAACGGTAATGCCGTCCTCGTACACGCGCGTATGCAGACCAATATCACTGACGAAGAAAAACGTCATACGCATGCTGTAGTTGAAATGGCCGGCACGGCGAAGAACCGCGGCATACAGACCGGGACGGCGCAACTGCCGGATCTGATGCACGGGCAGATGCGTGACGGTGCGGGTGTTGCGCTTGCCCATGGTGCGGTAACGCGCCATGTAAACGCTTTCAGCGGCGATTCCCAGGCGTTTGAGTGAATAGATGCTGTACTGGCCATCCGACCCCGGATAGCCGAACTGGCGCAAGGCCGAGAGGATGTAACGGTCACGTATGCGAAAGAACTCGACATCCACTTCAGGTACGTTGATCGTGACAATGGGCAGCCCCGAACTCAGACGCGCGATGAGAATGCTGCCCCTGCTTGCGAAGTCGAAGGCGGGAACGATCTTGCGGGTCTTGAGGGTGAATTCACGGCTGGCAGCCAGACGCTTGCCGTTGGCGGCGCGCAGGCCGCGTTTGACCAGGACGGTGTATTTGCGCTCCGGCTCGATGTGACTGAAATACAGTGTACGCCTGTCTTTGCCCAGCACCCAGGCACCACGAACCGCCTCGCCCTTGCCGTCGGTCACCAGCAGGTAGCGATCGTAACGCCGGCGGCTGCTGAGCCGGTCGGAAACGATAACGGCAATGGCGGGATGCCCGTCCAGGCTGTGCTCGGAGACATTGAGCACCTTCAGCTCGCCAGCGACAGCAACGGCCGGCAGGTACCACAATATCAACAAGGGAAAGAACCATCGTCTGAACAGACTCATCACCGCTTCCTCACTTTCTTGTCCGGGCCAGGCCGGTTGGTATTGTCATGCGGACATCATAGCGCCATTCACTGACACCGGCATGACATTTTCGTGATCAATTGTGATGAATCATGACGATAGACGATCCATGCCTGCCCCGCCATGCCAGTAGCCATTACAGGCCTCTGGCCCAACGGCGACAGTCTCGCCGGCGTCGATGGCGGCGCGAAAGCGGCGAACCGTTTCGGGCGTTCCCCGCGCCTGTGGGCTGATACGCAGGATATCCACACCCGCAGACAGAATATGGGCAATATCCTGTGCCAGATCGTGCACGGCGCCGGACTGGGTCTGGATGCCATTGATCGTGAACAGCCTTTGCCCATCCTGGCTATGCACCGGTATGCCTTCCGGGTGATCCATGCAAACGAAACGGCAGTCATCCTTGGGCAGGCCGTGGGCCCGGGCCGCGAAACAGCGTGCCGACCAGGCCAGCGGCAGGTGGCCGAAACCGAACAGCTCGGTCTGCGGACGCTCGTCGAGCGCGGCCAGAATATCGCTCAGCGCCGCGCGCCCGAGCTCGAGCGGCACCACCCAGCGTTGCAGGCCCATGCCTTGCAACACACACAGGCTCGCGGCATTGTAAAGATTGAGAAACGGCCCTGCCACGAACGGCCGCTGCCGTGACGTAAGGATCTGTAGCGCGGCAAAATCATTGGCCTCGACCAGCCAGTCATCCTGCTCGCAAACCCGGCGGAGCTGACGCAGTTCCGCATCCGCTTCGATCAGGGTCAATGTGGACAGTACCACCTGCTTGCCGGCAGAGGCCAGTGATGCCGCCAGCGCAAGCCAGTCGTCGAGGCGCAGCAACCTGCGCTTGGCGCATACCGTCTCGCCCAGATAGACGATGTCAACAGGCAATGTGGCGATGTCGTCATAAAAGGCGAATACCTGGTCGCGCGGCCAGAAATACTGTATCGGTCCCAGGGAAAGCCGCACGCCGGTCACCCTACCGCCATGGCCGCGCGTAGGCGCCCAATGTGGTCTGCGCCCCCTCGGACAGGGCTGCCAGGCCCCGTTGCCAGCCATCCAGCGGATGATAGGCGTCGGGATCGGACAGACAGCTGTCGATCGCCTCGCGCCAGATACGCGTGGCCGAGGCAACATAGGCGGGACTGCGCTGGCGGCCTTCGAGCTTGATCGCAGCGATACCCATGGCATGCAGCTCACCAAGGATGTCCAGGGTATTAAGGCTCACCGGCTCTTCCAGTGCGTGACGCAGTTCGCCACCGACCTCGAAGCGCCCTTTGCACAGGGTTGGATAACCGGCTTTCTCACCCTCCCGGTAACGGTCGATGACCACGCCGGCCAGGCGTGATTCGAGCACACCATCGTGTTCCGTCCAGCTTACCGAGCCCGCAGGCGAACACACGCCACAGGTGTTCGGCGACTGACCGGTCACATAGGACGACAACAGGCAGCGTCCTTCGGCCATGATGCACAGGCTGCCAAAACCGAATACCTCCAGTTCGACCGGGCTGCGCTGCGCCAGCGCACGCACCTGCTGCAACGACAACACGCGCGGCAAAACGGCGCGACGGACGCCAAATCGCTCGTGATAGAAACGCAACGCCTCGACATTGGTGGCCGAACCCTGCACAGAAAGATGCAGGGCCAGTTCCGGCCAGTGTCTGGCGGCATGATCGAGCACCGATATGTCCGCCGCGATGACGGCATCGGCGCCCAGCGCGGCGGCGCGATCGACTGCGCGCTTCCATGTCTGCCAGTGACGCTGTCCGGCATAGGTGTTGATGGCCACGAACACTCGCGTACCGTTGCGATGCGCATGTTCGATGGCCTCGCCCATACGCTGCTCACTGGCGAAATTGAGCCCGGTGAAATGGCGCGCATTGGTCATATCGCGAAACCCGAGATAGACCGCGTCGGCCCCTTCAGCCACCGCCGCCCTGAGCGAGGCCGGGTTACCAGCTGGACAGACCAGTTCCATTCATGCACTCCGTGGGCAACGCACAACCCTGCCAGAGACGCGCGTGGACGAGCCGGTCATGGATGGCGTTGAGCACCCGCCATTTGCCGGCACACCAGGCCGGCGCCAGCAGGATGTCCTCGCTGGCCGTGGCCGTGAGACGGTGAAACACCACATCGGACGGCGTTCGGCTGACCATGCGTACCACGACATCCACATAGTCATCGAATGTCAGGGGATGATAGGCCCCTTGCCGCCATTGCTTCGCGAGTTGGGTCCCCCGCACCACATGCAGGGGATGCAGCTTGAGACCGGCCGTGCCCAGATCCACGACCCTGGCATGGGACGCCAGACTCTGGTCCAGCGTCTCGCCTGGCAGGCCAACAATCAGGTGTGTGCACACGGGCAAACCATACTGGCGCGCGCGGCGCACAGCATCGACATATTCAGCAAAACCATGGCCACGGTTGACACGGCGCAATGTCTCGTCGAAGGCGGACTGCAGGCCAAGCTCAAGCCACACCTCATACCCCTTGTCACGATACCCGGCCAGCAAGGACAGTACCGTATCGGGCACGCAGTCGGGACGCGTACCCACCGACAGGCCGACCACGTCGGGCTCGGCCAGCGCGGTGTCATATAACCGTTTGAGTGTGACCACATCGGCATAGGTATTGGTATAGGCCTGAAAATAGGCGATGTAACGTTGCGCGCCGGTGCGCCTGCGAATCACCTCCCGGCCCGAGGTGATCTGTCCGGTAATGTCCGGTGGCCGGCGCGCATGCGGGTTGAACGAGGCGTTGTTGCAGAAACTGCAACCACCACGCCCCTTGCTGCCATCCATGTTGGGGCACCGCATGCCGGCATTGATGCTGATCTTCTGTACCTTGCGGCCAAACCGGTCGAGCATGGCCTGGCCAAATGTGTTGATCACGTCGGGCAAATACATGTCAGTCGATGCCTGTTTGCAGAAACAGGCGCAAGACTAGCAGAGCTGGCAGGCACCTTGATTGACTCAGATCAACGCGGCAGGCTGACGATTGCTGTTCAATGGCGTGGTCCTCACAGGCAACCAGACTGGAGAACAACGTCATGGCGCTGATCGGTTTCCCTTTCGCCAACCGGTTTCCGGCGATGCTTCCACCCGCGCTTGGCGCGCCGCTGAAGGTGATGCCCGGGGCGCTGCAATGCCGGCTCGGGGAAATGCTGTTACAGCGCATTCTGCGCCAGCCCCTCGATGACGGTGAACTGGACTTCCTAGAAGGCAGGCATGCCGCATTCGAAATCACTGACTGTGGCCTGAGCTGGACCTGCACCTTGCGCGGCGGCCGGCTGCGGCTGGTCGAGCGTGTGGCGCCAGAGGCGCGAATCCGTTGCCGGCTGGCCGATGTGATTCGCCTGGCCAGACGCAGGGAGGACCCGGACACCCTCTTCTTTCAGCGCCGCCTGTCCATCCAGGGAGACACTGAACTGGGGCTGGCATTGAAAAACCTCATGGATGGCATGGATCCTGCCGATTTGCCGCGAATGATCAGGGAACTGCTGGCGGTCCTGGACAGCTTGCTGTCGCAGGATCAGCGCGTCACTGCCGGCGGCCGGGAAACGGCTGGTACGTTATGACACCAGCATGGGTCAGCGGCTATCGCCACCCTTGCCTGACACGTTCACGTTGCCGGCTTGCGCGTTTCGCCCTCCGGCATCGACCCGTGTCAGTAGCCACCCGCCCAGAATGAAGAATACCAGGATGGTCATGATGCCGATACGCGCACTTCCGGTCTCGCGCCCAACCCAGCCAACCATGAACGGGCCGAGCACGACTGCAAACTTTCCCAGCATGTTGTAGAAGCCGAAAAATTCCGCCGCGCGCGCACGCGGGATCAGGCGCAGATATAGCGAGCGGCTCAGCGCCTGCACACCTCCCTGTACCAGACCGATGACCACTGCCAGCAAGTAGAACTCCCATACCGAACGCATGAACCCGGCCCACAATGTGACCAGCATGTAGATACCCAGTCCGACCAGGATGCCCTGGCGCGCGCCGATACGCTCGCCTATGCGGCCAAAGACGATTGCGGCCGGGAAGCCGACGAACTGGGTCACCAGCAGCGCCGTGAGGATGCTCGCGGTATCGAATTTCAGGGTCAGGCCATAGTCCACCGCCATGCGGATGATGGTATCCACGCCATCGATATACAACCAGTAGGCCAGCAGGAACAGAAACACCGGGCGCAGGCGCCGCACCTCACGAAAGGTATCGGCAAGCTGGGCGAACCCCCCTGTTATCGACCCCAGGCCGCGGGTATGGCCCGCGCGTGGTTCACGCACATACAGGATCAACGGAATGGTGAACAGGGCCCACCAGATGGCAACGATCAGAAACGATAATCTCACGGCCTGTTCCCGGTCGGCCAGTCCGAAACTGGATGGCGAGGCCGCCATCCACACCAGCGCGGCGAACAACAGGCCGCCACCGAGATAGCCGAGCGCATAGCCCAATGACGAGACGCGATCGGCCTCGGCGTCGCTGGCAACCTCGGCGAGCAGGGCGTCGTAGAACACGTTGCTGCCCATGAAACCGATGGTAGCCAGCATGAACACCCCGGCGGCCATCATCCATTGCCCCTCGCCAATGGCATACAGGGCACCGGTCATGGCCATGCCGAGGACAGCGAAAGAGAGCAGAAAACGCCGCCGCAGGCCACCCTGGTCGGCGATTGCGCCAAGCACCGGCGCCAGCAAAACCACGAACAGGCTGGCCAGTGTATTGGCCATACCGAGATGATAGGTGCGTTCGGTATCGGACAGCCCGCTGGCCCAGTGTTGCTGAAAGAACAGCGGAAAGAAGGTCGTCAGTACAGCCACCGCATAGGCCGAGTTCGCCCAGTCGTAGAAGGCCCATGCAAAAATGCGCCGGCGCCTGGAAAGAGCTTGAGTACGATCATGTGTAGCAAACATGGGGCGGTCCGCATGCCCAAACCGGCCCCATGATTGGTCAATCACACGGCAGCGTCAAGTCAAAACCGGATTACGATACCTTGAGCACCTCGTGACAGCGGCGCGAGAGATCCTCGGCCTTCTTTTCGTCGATGAACAACTGGATGCTCTTCAGGCTCTTCTCCAATGCCTCGTTGAGCGCCTCGATACTGTCGTCGGCCTTCTCGATCCGCTCGCTGACCTTGCCGGCCTTCTCGCCCAGTACCTCATACATCATCTCCAGAAGACGCTCGCGTATCTCGCCAACCGGGGCATCGCCGGCCTGTGTCTCTGTCCCGGATGCTCCCTTGTCACCCTCGTGCACCGCATTCACGTCGGTGTTCGACAGAATACGTTTGAACTTCGTACGCAGTTCGTCACATTGCTCCTTGTCGATGATCAATGACGAGATCTTGCAGCAATGCGCAACAGCATCATTGAGCGATTCGAGTGTTGCGTCCGCTGCATCGAGTTTCTTCACCAATACATCGGATTGCTTGCCCAGTACCATGATCGCGGTGTCGATCAGCTTCGAACGAATACTCTCGATATCGTTGTCTGATTCATCACCGGCCGCGGCGTCATCGACCTTGTGCCAGTGCAGCCCCTCGCATTCGATGAAACCCTCCATGGCCAGTTCCTCCAGCCTGGCATCGATATCGGGGATTACGCCTTCGGCATATTCATGCAGGGTCTTGACGTCCTTGTTGCCGTCGATGAGGATCAGCACCGTGCGCAGGCGCTGAGGCAACTTGCAGACCCTTTCCTTGAATTCCTTCTCTCCTTTCTCCGTCCTGTGGAAAACCAGATGACCGTCCATGGGTTACTCTGACAGGATACGGATCGTGTTCCGTATCAGGTTGATGGTGACCACGACGTACACCGCCCCGAAGGCCAGCAGCAGCGCGACGATCAATTGCATGACTTCGAGCGACAGCTTGCCAAGAAACGGCACGAACAGGTAACCAACGGCAAAGAATGCCACCAGTGCCAGCAGATAGTTGACATTACGGCCGATCATGCCGCCGGGCAGCTCTTTTTTCAGGTTGATCACCAGCCACAGGGCGTAGAGCATGATTCCGACCGCTATGATCAGAATAAACAGGTTGATGTTCATGGACATGGATGGGGGGCCTCCGATACTTTGCTTCTACCTATCTATATTTATAACACATTTATAATGATATGGATGATCAGTGATTGCCCCGGTCATGACAATATGGCCCCACCCCGGGACACCGGGTTTTATGTTAAAGATTGTTACACTCCGGCGCCTCAGAGCGGCCGGAGCAGCCCCCGGATGGGCGTGAAGCGGCGCAGGTTGGGGGGTATCGCCATGCCCAGCCAGTCACGGCTGATGGTGTGATAGAGGCTGCGATAATCGACATGCCAGGTAAGATCGCCATTTTCGAGCCGCGCCAGTGAGGGATAACGCCCGTACAGGCCTCCGCGGACCTGGCCACCGATGACAAAATGCGGTGCCGACGTACCATGGTCGGTGCCACGGCTGCCGTTCTCACGCGCGCGCCGGCCAAACTCGGAATAGGTCATCATCAGTATGTCGTTCCAGCGGCCGGTGGCGCGCATGGCTTCGCGGAAGGCCATGACCGCATCGTTGAACTGCCTGAGCAGGCGCGCATGCCGCCCGGGCTGGTTGCTGTGAGTGTCGAACCCACCCATCCCCAGCTTGATGACCGGTACCCGGATATCATTGATCATCAGCCGTGCGACGATCTCCAGCTGGCGCCCAAGCGGGGTTCGCGGGAAACGCGTTCGCAACTGGCGTCCCTGGCGCAGACTACGGGCCAGTTTGTCCATCGCCTTTTCTGTCTGACGTTCGACAGTAAGGATATGGCGCAGCGCCGGATTGGCGCTGACGGAATGGCGCATGCGACTGTCATGGTGCTGACTCAGGACCCGTGCACCGCCGCTGAGAACGAGGCTGGGTGCGCGTGCATTGCGTACCGGACCCGGATCACGGCCAAACACCAGTGCGCCGGTCATCAGTGATTCTGGCAATTGCTGATGATCGAGGAGGTCAGCCACCCAGCCCTTGTCCAGGATTCTGCGGCTGCCGGAAGCCGTTTCCCAGATGTCGATGGAACGGAAATGTGAGCGGTTGGGCTCTGGATAACCCATCCCCTGAACGATGGCCAGTTCATGCGCGCCAAACACCCGTTGCAGGCCGGCCAGCGAGGGATGCAGCGCGATACCGTCGCTCAAAGCCACCAGGCGGTCATGGGCAATGGCCAGGCGTGGGCGCAGGGCGCGGTAGCCTGGATCACGGTATGGAATCACGGTATTGAGTCCGTCGTTGCCGCCCTGCAGTTCGATCAGGATCAGGCTGCGGCGCCATGCCGGCACGGTACGGGCCATCCCCATCGAAGGCAAGACGCCCAGCAGGGTGATACCCGCCAGTGATTGCAGAAATTCGCGTCGTTTCATCACAACACCTCATTTCAACTGATAAACCGGATCGAGCAGCAACTGCCGCAGACGCCGTGCGGGATCGGCGCCAGCCTGTGCGCGTACCGGCGGTAACGGCAACAGCAGTCGCGCCAAACTGGCATAAGGCATGCGCATCGCCTCCTGCATGCGATCATCAAGCATGCGCCGGCGGGTCTGACGCCACATGCGCAGCAGAAGACGCTGGCGCAGGATCAGGGTGGAGGACGTGATCCATGCCCTGCCCCCGGGCCAGCCCCTGACGTTGGGCGGGTTCATCAGATCCTGCCCCAGCCGGCGTGAAAAACGCGCCAGAAGGTCACGCCGGGTGGGAGCGATACCGGCTACCCGCACGCTGCCGACCAGCAGATCTACGGGGGACTTCACCAATACCCCGCGATTGCGGTGGTCACGGAATGCACGGCTGAGCAGCAAGGCGCGCATCAGCGGCTTGATCTCGTAATTGGCGCGCCTGAAGATGCCGGCCAGCCGCCGTACCTCGGCACTGTCAGGGGTGGGTGAAATGAAATGCCGCCACAGCTTCTCGACGATGAACTCGGCCACGCGCGGGTGTTCCAGTATCCGATCGATCACATCGTGGCCACCCAGATGTCCACGCATGCCCATGAAACGCTTATCGCCAAAATCATGTTGGCGGATGACGAAACGGAAGCGCCCACTACGGCGGTTGACCTTCCATCCGGTAAACGCACGTGCTGCCTCCTTGACATCCTGCTCGGTGTAATGTCCCTCACCCAGCGTGAACAATTCCAGCAGCTCGCGGGCAAAATTCTCGTTGGGCTTGCCCCGGCGATTGGACTGGTTGTCCAGATACAGGATCATGGCCGGATCCTCGGCGATCGCATGCAACATCTTGCGGAAATTGCCCAGCGCATGCCGACGCAACAACAGGTTCTGGCGGTACATCAGCACCGGCCAGCGCGCCTTGCGCAACGAAGAGGTAAAATGATTGTGCCAGAACAGCGTCATCTGCTCGGTCAGCGGTGAATCGGTGACGATCATCTCCTGTATCCACCAGGACTGCAGCTGCATGGCCCGCCGGCGCCAGAACCTGCGGAATGCCTTGCGCTGCGCGCGGCTCATTTTGCGCAGGCGGCGAAAATCCGGAGGCGGTTCATGCACCCAGGCCGGTGGCCGCGTGACCGGCTTTGTGCGCGTGCCAGCAAGGATGCGATCCACGGCTTCGGCATACGACACACGACGCAGTGCTGCTATCTCGTCGGCGGTACCACCAAAACCGGTACGTGACAGCAGGTGACGCGCTTCATCCCACGGGATTGCCAGGGCAGGCCATGCCAGCAACAGGCCGGAAAGAACAACCACCAGGCGTGCACGTTTCATGATCCCATTCCTCCACCGATCCTGTTGCTCACAGTACGCGCGGACAGCCGAAATCCGTCGCCAGCCTGCCTGTCTCGCCATATTGGCACTCGAAGCGCTTGTCTGCCAACGAAAAATGGTGTGTATTGAAATAAAGCCCCAAGGCATTTCAACCGATAACCGGGACAGAGCAGTAACAAAAAAGGCAAGACACCATGAGCAGAATCGTCGCACCACAAGGTGAAATGGCCCACTGGCAGGCGCTCGTCGCAGAGGCCGGCAGTCATGTCGGCGTACATCTGGACGAGGAACTCGAAAGCTACCTGGTCTTCACACTGATGCGTTATCTGTCACGCCCCGACATGGCACAGCGGGCGCTGGCGCTGGACTTCCTGCAGGCCTTTCATGAGCATGCCACGCTGCGCAACGAATCATTGCGGGATGTCGGTGACCAGTGCCTGCTGGTATCGGGCCTGTTTCCTCAACGCGCGCGGCGGCGGCGCACCCGGGTTGGTTACTATGTCGATCTCGGGCGCAGTGCCTATCACAACCTGGCTGAAGGACTGACCCAACTGGCCGACCTGTTCGAACGCCTCGCGCGGCAGTTCGTCAATGCCATGGACGTGTTGCAGGCCATGCGCCTCATTGGACGCGATACACCAGCGCTGGATCCCCTGCTGGCCTGGGATCTGTGGAACGAAACCGGCAGCCGGTCGGCGAAACAGGCGTTGGCACGCCATACCGATGGACAGGCCATCCACCTGGCCAGCAGCCGGAAACACTGACACATTGCACGTGTTCAACACAGAACACACTGAGGCCAATGCTTTTGCTGAAGGAAATGGCTTTAACCCGTTGTCATGGTCAGTGACGGCAAAACAGAAATCTCTCTGCGTACTCCGCGACTCTGCGTTACCTTATGTCGTTGATTGCAGCAATCAGACCCCGTGCTCGCGGGTGGCGTGAAACTGCACGTCGGGCCAGCGTTCCATGGCCAGTTCCAGATTGACCCGGGTGGGCGCGATGTACGCCAGCGTACCCGCGCTGTCGATGGCAAGGTTGTCCTGATTCTTGTTGCGGAAGTCTTCCAGCATCTTTGGATCGTCACAGGTGATCCAGCGCGCAGTCGCGACATTGACATTCTCGAACGCGCATTCGACGTTGTACTCGTGCTTGAGACGGAACGCGACCACGTCAAACTGCAGAACACCGACCGCACCGACGATGAGGTCGTTATTGCGCAGCGGTTTGAACAGTTGCGAGGCGCCCTCCTCGCAAAGCTCCTGCAAGCCCTTTTGCAATGCCTTGAGGCGTAAAGGGTCCTTCAGCACCACGCGCCGGAACAATTCGGGCGCGAAGTTGGGTATGCCGGTAAACTGCAGCTCCTCTCCCTGGGTGAAAGTATCGCCAATCTGGATGGTGCCATGGTTGTGCAGGCCGATGATATCACCGGCGTGCGCAGTCTCGACATGCTCGCGGTCACTGGCAAGAAAGGTAATGGCGTTCGCCACCTTGATGTCCTTGCCGGTACGTACATGACGCATCTTCATATTCCTGGTGTAACTGCCGGAGCAGATGCGCAGAAACGCAATTCGGTCACGGTGCTGGGGATCCATGTTTGCCTGGATCTTGAACACAAAGCCGGTGAATCCCGGCTCATCGGCCAGAACCTCGCGTGTGGTAGTGGCACGCGGCATCGGTGACGGCGCATATTCGGCAAACGCATCCAGCAATTCGCGCACACCGAAATTATTGATGGCCGAGCCAAAGAACACTGGTGTCAGCCTGCCCTGGCGGAACAGTTCCAGATCGAATGCATGACTGGCGCCGCGTACCAGCTCGATCTCCTCGCGCAGTTCCGCAGCGGCATCGCCGAGCACCTCATCGAGCCGCGGGTTGTCGAGACCCTCGATGACATCACCCTGCTGGATCTTGCCACCATGAGTGGGGCTGAACAGGTGTACGCGATCACGGTAAAGGTCGAACACCCCCTTGAGCGATTTACCCATGCCGATCGGCCAGGTGACTGGCGCGCACTGGATATCGAGCACCGATTCGACTTCATCGAGCAGCTCGATGGGATCGCGCCCCTCGCGGTCGAGTTTGTTGATGAAGGTGATGATGGGCGTGGTGCGCAGGCGGCAGACCTCCATCAGTTTGATGGTGCGCGACTCGACACCCTTGGCGCAATCGATCACCATCAGGGCCGAATCCACGGCTGTCAGCGTGCGATAGGTGTCTTCCGAGAAGTCTTCATGGCCTGGCGTATCGAGCAGGTTGAAGATATGGCCAGCGTACGGGAACTGCATCACCGACGAGGTCACCGAGATGCCACGTTCCTTCTCCAGCGCCATCCAGTCCGAGGTCGCATGACGTGCCGCCTTGCGGCCCTTGACAGTGCCGGCGAGCTGGATCGCGCCCCCGAACAGCAGCAGCTTCTCGGTCAGTGTGGTCTTGCCGGCATCGGGGTGCGATATGATCGCGAATGTGCGGCGGCGGGATATTTCGTTGTCTGGTGTCATGTCAGTACGGCCACGACTGTGGCTGGTCGGCAAAGCGGCCATTCTATATGATTTGCGCTGCCCGCGCCTACTGCATCACCTTCTGTCAGGCCTGTGACAGGGACATGGCGAAGATCAGCGCGTCCTCGCGTCCGTCGCGGGCGGGATAATAGTCCTTGCGGATGCCGACCTGGTTGAAACCCATGGATTCGTAGAGCCGGATGGCGGGAACGTTCGAGGGCCGCACCTCGAGCAGCAGGGTGTCGGTGTGCAGGCGGCTGGCCAGATCGATCAGATGCTGCATGATGCGTCTTCCATGGCCACGCCCCTGCAACTCGGGCCGTACACAGACATTGAGCACATGGGCCTCGCCCGCGGCGACAGACATGACACCGTAACCGGCCAGTTCATCACCGCTGAACATCAGCCGGCACTGGTAGCCCACCCGCATGCAGTCTCGAAATATGCCCTCGGTCCAGCAGAATTCGTAGGCGCTGCGTTCGATCTCCATGACTGCCGGCAGGTCGCTTTCCTGCATGGTGTGAAAGGTGATCCCGGGATCGTCGATGATCGCGCTCATGCCGGTTGTCCCGTTCTCGCCAGGTGACGCAGATCCAGCCAGACCTTGCGCTTCTCGCCCGGAGACCGCAGCAGGTAGGCCGGATGGTAGGTGACCACCACCGGAATGCCGGTTTCGGGATGCGTGAGCCGCCGGCCGCGCAACTGGCCCACACTGGCCTCGGTACGCAACAGATTTTGCGCCGCCACGCCACCCACGGCGACGATCACTTCCGGCTGCACGAGCTCGATCTGGCGGCGCAGGAAGGATGCGCAGGCATCGACCTCGTCTCCCTCGGGATTACGATTGTCGGGCGGCCGGCACTTGACGATATTGGCGATATAGACCTGCTCGCGACGGTAACCCAGAGCCTGGATGATGCGCGTGAGCAATTGGCCGGCACGGCCGACGAACGGCTCGCCCTGACGATCCTCGTCGGCGCCGGGGGCCTCGCCGACAATCATGATGCGCGCCTGGCGGTCGCCGGTACCGAACACGGTCTGCGTACGGGTCGCGGACAGCTTGCAGCGCTCACATCCGGCAACCTCGGCGGCAAGCGCCTCCCATTGCGGGCCATTGTCGGTAGCGGACTGACCGTGTGGGTCATCCGGCGTCTGTTCCAGGCTGCGCAGACCGGCATACGCCCAGGTCTGAATACCCATGACCTGCAAGTATCGTTGCCGCTGCGCATCCATGACCGGTCAGACGTCGGCGTTCTGCGGGTGAGCGCGCTGGTCGGCACTGGCCATGCGGTTGATGGCATTGATGTAGGCCTTGGCCGAGGCGATGACGATATCGGTATCCGAACCCTGGCCATTGACGATCCGCCCGCCCTTCTCCAGACGCACGGTCACCTCGCCCTGCGAGTCGGTGCCGCTGGTAATATTGTTGACGGAGTACAACAGCAATTCGGCCTCGCAATCGACGATTTCGTCGATTGCCCTGAACGCGGCGTCCACCGGGCCGCCACCGATGGCCTCGGCCTGTCTCTCCTCTCCATCGATGTTGAGGGTCAGGCTGGCATGTGGTTTCTCGCCGGTCTCGGAACAGACCCTGAGGGCGACCAGCTTGACACGTTCGTTCTCGGTCTCGGTACTGACTTCAGTGACCAGGGCCTGCAGGTCCTCGTCGTAGATTTCGTGTTTCTTGTCGGCCAGCTCCTTGAAACGCGCGAAGGCTTCGTTGAGCTCCTCTTCCGAGGCGAATTCAACACCCAACTCGCGCATACGCGTACGGAACGCATTGCGCCCGGAATGTTTGCCCATGACCATGCGGTTGGCGCTCCAGCCAACATCCTCGGCGCGCATGATCTCATAGGTCTCGCGGCTCTTGAGCACGCCATCCTGGTGAATACCGGACTCGTGCGCGAACGCATTGGCGCCGACGATGGCCTTGTTGGGCTGCACGGGAAAACCGGTGATGTTGGAGACCAGACGCGAGGCCTTGACGATCTGGGTGGTGTCGAGCCGGGTGTCGCAGGGGAAGATGTCCTGACGCGTGCGTACGGCCATGACCACCTCTTCGAGTGCGGCATTGCCGGCTCGTTCCCCAAGCCCGTTGATGGTGCATTCGACCTGGCGCGCACCATTCATCACTGCCGACAACGAATTGGCCACCGCCAGTCCGAGGTCGTTGTGGCAATGTACCGAGAAGACCGCCTTGTCGGCGTTCGGGATACGCTCGATGAGCTCGCCAATCAGGGCGCCGAACTGCTCCGGCACGTTGTAGCCCACAGTGTCGGGGATGTTGAGCGTGGTCGCACCGGCATCGATAACGGCTTCGAGGATGCGGCACAGGAAGTCGGGTTCCGAGCGCCCGGCATCCTCGGGAGAAAATTCAACGTCGTCGGTGTACCGGCGCGCGCGTTTCACTGCATGCACGGCCTGCTCGATGACCTGTTCCGGCGCCATGCGCAGTTTCATCTTCATATGGATCGGCGAGGTGGCGATAAAGGTATGGATACGCGCCGAACGCGCCGGTTTCAACGCCTCGCCTGCGCGGTCGATATCCTTGTCCAGCGCCCTGGCCAGCCCGCACACGGTGCTGTCGGTAACGGTTTCAGCCACCGCGCGCACGGCATCGAAGTCGCCGGGGCTGGCGATCGGAAAACCCGCCTCGATGACATCCACACGCATCTTTTCCAGCGCCCTGGCGATGCGCACCTTCTCGTCCCGGGTCATCGAAGCGCCAGGACTCTGCTCACCGTCGCGCAAGGTGGTATCGAATATGATCAGTCTGTCTTTGTCTGCCATGTTCCTGCTCCGCACGTGCCGCGACCATGAATCACGGCATCTCAAAGTGTAACCGAGCACTGCATAACAGGCCAATGCAGGCTCGTCTATTTGTCTGGTTCCGGATTGTCTGCGGTGTGGCCCTCGCCAGGGGATCTCGTTCAGCTGCCTTGCGGCAGCAGAAGCAGCAGTGACAGACGCAGGCGGGTATGCCGGCCGGCAGCGGCGGCATGGCGGGAAAGAATCTTGTGGATCGTGATCATCATGGTTTTGCGTCCGTACCCCGGACTATAGCCCGAACGTCGCCGTTTGTCACTCTTCCGGCGCCGGCGCGGATTTCCTGCCACGCAACAGCATCAGCGGGCCGGACAACGCGTAACCGAAGAATACCGCGAAGAACACACCCGGCGGATAAAGGATGACCAGGATCATGATGACCACCACGCCTATCAGAACCATGAAGGGAATCTTGTCATCGCGGTTTTCGACCTTGAAGCTCCAGTAACGGATCGGGCTGACCATCAGCATGCCGGCCAGCAGCGTAAGCGCCAGCGCCACCAACCAGATCCAGGGGTCCGAGCCCTTGATGCCGAGATTGTTGGCCAGCCAGATGAACGAGGCGATCAGCGTGGCTGCGGAAGGACTGGCCAGACCGGTAAAGTAGGCCTTGTCGGCCTTGCCGATCTGGACGTTGAAACGCGCCAGGCGCAAGGCCGCCATGGCGGTGTAGAAAAACGCCACAAGCCAGCCGATCTTGCCCCACAGGTTGCCCATGGCATGCATGCCCGACAGGGCCCAGTGATACATCACCAGCGCCGGCGCCATGCCGAACGACACCAGGTCGGCGAGGCTGTCGTACTGGGCGCCGAACTCGCTCTGGGTGTTGGTCATGCGCGCCACCCGCCCATCCACGCCGTCGAGCAGCATGGCGATAATGATGCCCAGCGACGCACCCATGTAATTGCCCTTGGTCGAGGCGACGATGGCGTAAAAGCCAGCGAACATGCCAGCGGTCGTGAACAGGTTGGGCAACAAATAGATGGCGCGCCCGGGCCGTTTGGGTGTGGTATCGGCTGACGATCCCATGATGACCTCTCAACCCGCCTCGACGGGATTATGTGAACGGTGGACCAGGGTGGCGAGTACGTCGCGCCCTGATTTTACCCGCTGTCCGGGTTCGACTTCCAGATGGCAGCCAGCCGGCAGATAGACGCACAGGCGGGCGCCGAAGCGCAGAAAACCACAGCGCTGCCCCTGCCCGACCCGCTCGCCGACCCAGGCGTGGCAGCTCAGACCCTGCCAGGCATGTTGACGCCGCATCTCGACCACGACCTCATCGTCCTCGTCGGTGCGTATGCTGACCGCATAGGCATCCACGGCGTCGGCCAGGTCCTGATCACGATACCAGCGTTCGGTGATATTGCCCTCGATCGGGCTGCGCACGACATAGCTGCCCACGGGCGAGAGCGCCAGTTCCACATGACGTGCCGGCCTGTCCAGATAGGGATCGTGCGCCTCGCCGGCCTGCAGCACCCGGCCATCGGCCGGACACACGACAGCCAGCGGCAACGATGGCACCTCGCGCGGCGGATCGCGGAACAGCCAGGCCAGCACCAGTGCCAGCGCCAGCACCGGCATGGCTGCGGGCCAGCCAACCGATAAACCGATCGCGATCCCGACCGCCAGCAGCAGGGTCAGTAACAGCCAGCCCTGACGCGCTACGATGGGATACCGGGCGGGCATGTCACGCTTGCGGGCGGTTCACCAGACGCCCAGCTACTCAGTTCTTCGACTTGTCGATGATCTTGTTGGCGCTGATCCAGGGCATCATCGAGCGCAGCTTTTCACCCACGATCTCGATCGGATGCGCTGCCATCAGGCGCCGGCGCGCGGTCATCTCGGGATAGTTGGTGGCACCCTCGAGGATGAAACGCTTGGCGTATTCACCCGTCTGGATGTTGCGCAACGCCTCGCGCATGGCCTTGCGGCTTTCTTCGTTGATGATCTTCTCGCCGGTGACGTATTCGCCGTATTCGGCATTGTTGGAGATCGAATAGTTCATGTTGGCGATGCCGCCCTCGAACATCAGGTCCACGATCAGCTTGAGCTCGTGCAGGCATTCGAAATAGGCCATCTCCGGCGCATACCCGGCCTCGACCAGGGTCTCGAAACCGGCCTTGACCAACTCCACGCAGCCACCACACAGCACCGCCTGTTCACCGAACAGGTCGGTTTCGGTTTCGTCCTTGAAGGTTGTCTCGATGATGCCGGTGCGGCCACCGCCTATCGCGGAGGCATACGACAGCGCCACGTCACGGGCCTTGCCGGAAGCATCCTGGAATACGGCGATCAGGTCGGGAATGCCACCGCCCTTGACGAACTCGCTGCGCACCGTGTGACCGGGGGCCTTGGGCGCGATCATGATGACGTCGAGATCCTTGCGCGGCACGATCTGGTTGTAGTGGATCGAGAAACCGTGCGCGAAGGCCAGTGTGGCGCCCTGCCGGAGATTGGGTTCTATTTCATCACGATACAGCGCGGCCTGGATCTCGTCCGGCGCCAGCACCATGACCAGATCGGCGGCTGCCACCGCCTCGCCAATGGGCTTGACCGTCAGGCCCTCGTTTTCGGCCTTGGCGATGGAGGACGAACCCTGGCGCAGACCCACAGTCACATCGACCCCGGAATCCTTCAGGTTCAGCGCATGGGCATGCCCCTGGGAACCATAGCCGATGATGGAAACCTTCATACCCTTGATGATGGACAGATCCGCGTCTTTGTCATAATAGATGTTCATGGTTCTCTACCTTGTCTGGCTGTTTCAGATGTTCGTCAGATGGACAGTGTCTTTTCACCGCGCGAGATACCGATGGTGCCGGATCGCACGACCTCGAGAATCGGAAAACGGTCCACACTGTCGATGAAGGCGTCGAGCTTGTCGCTGGCGCCGGTCAGTTCTATCGTGAAAATGGTTTCGGTGACATCGACGATGTGGCCCCGGAAGATATCGGTCAGGCGCTTGACCTCGTCGCGCGCCTCGGTGTCGGCCACGCGTACCTTGAGCAGCATCATCTCGCGCTCAATGTGCTCGCCCTCGGTCATGTCCTGCAGCTTGACCACGTCGATGAGCTTGTTGAGCTGCTTGGTGATCTGCTCGAGAATCTCGTCGGTGCCGGTGGTCACCAGGGTCATGCGCGACAATGACGGATCGTTGGTGGGCGCCACGGTCAGCGATTCGATGTTGTATCCGCGTGCCGAAAACAGTCCGGCCACACGTGACAGCGCCCCGGCCTCGTTCTCCATCAGAATTGAGATAATGTGTCGCATGGCTACACCAGGATCATTTCGTTCTGTCCGGCGCCGGCCGGAATCATCGGATAGACGTTTTCCTCGCTATCGGTGACGAAGTTGAGGAACACGGCGCGGTCACGCACTTGCATGGCCTCCTTGAGCGCCGCCTCGACATCACCCGGCTTGTCGATATGCATGCCCATGGCGCCATAACTCTCGGCCAGTTTGACGAAGTCCGGCAGCGACTCCATGTAGGACATGGCGTAACGCCCCTGGTAGAAGAATTCCTGCCACTGCCGCACCATGCCCAGATAGCCGTTATTGAGACAGATGATCTTCAGTGGCAACCCATACTGCCGGATCGTGGACAGTTCCTGGATGCACATCTGGATACTGCCTTCACCGGTGATACAGGCCACCGTGGCATCGGGGTGCGCCAGCTGAACACCCATCGCGGCCGGCATGCCAAAGCCCATGGTGCCGAGACCGCCGGAATTGATCCAGCGGCGCGGCTTGTCGAACTTGTAGTACTGCGCCGCCCACATCTGGTGCTGGCCGACATCGGAGGTAATGAAGGCATCACCGCCGGTGACCTCGTAAAGTTTTTCGACCACGTACTGAGGCTTGATGACATCGCTGCTGCGGTCATACTTGAGGCAATCCATCGAGCGCCATTCCTCGATCTGCTTCCACCAGACATCCAGCGCCTCACGATCGACTTCGCCGTCAGCGGCATCGAGCTGCTCTAGCAATTCAGTGAGCACATTGGCGACCGACCCCACGATGGGTATATCCACCTTGACGTTCTTTGATATCGAGGCGGGATCGACATCGACATGAATGATCTTCGCCATGGGGCAGAACTTCTCGACATTGCCGGTCACACGGTCGTCGAAACGCGCGCCCACTGCCAGCAGCACATCACAGTTATGCATGGCCAGGTTGGCCTCATAGGTGCCATGCATGCCAAGCATGCCGACGAACTGGCGGTCAGTGGCCGGATACGCGCCCAGGCCCATGAGCGTGTTGGTGATCGGAAAGCCCAGCCTGCGCGTCAGCTCGGTCAGCGGCTGCGACGCATTGTCGAGAATCACGCCGCCACCGGTGTAGATCATCGGCCGTCTGGCCGACAACAGCAGTTCCACGGCCTTGCGTATCTGACGCGCATTGCCCTTGAGCACCGGATTGTACGAGCGCATCTCGACCTTTTCCGGATAATGGTATTCACAGCGCTCGGCGGTCACGTCCTTGGGTATGTCGATCACGACCGGACCCGGCCGTCCGGTGGTGGCGACATAGAACGCCTTCTTCATGGTCACTGCCAGATCGCGTACGTCCTTGACCAGGAAGTTGTGTTTCACGCACGGGCGGGTGATGCCGACCGAATCGACCTCCTGGAAGGCATCGTTGCCGATCAGGCTGGTTGGCACCTGGCCTGTGATGACGATCAGGGGTATCGAATCCATATAGGCCGTGGCGATACCGGTCACGGCATTGGTCGCACCCGGCCCCGAGGTGACCAACGCGACACCCGGCCTGCCCGTCGAACGCGCATAGCCGTCCGCCGCATGGGTGGCAGCCTGTTCATGGCGCACCAGTACGTGCTTGACGTCTTCCTGTTTGTACAGTGCGTCATAGATATGCAGTACCGCGCCGCCGGGGTAGCCGAACACGTATTCGACCCCCTCGTCTCTGAGGCAGTTGACAAAGATTTCTGCGCCGGTCAGTTCCACAGCCGATCTCCCATACGGACCCATTCTTCTCGCTTCTTCGTGCCCGTGACGCCGCCGGTTTGCCATATTTCCTGGCAAATGACGAAAAACGCCCGTATAACGGGCGAAATATCGTGCCTGGCACTACTGACCGGGCCGCCGCATGCGCGAACGCGGCGCACCCGTTTCCCCGGATCTTTCACTTCGCCTCGCGCCATTACGCACAGCCGCGCCACCTGAATCAACAACCTGCGTGACACTGCACACCATGCGTCCGCGGAGATGGCCTCCCCCTCGCGCCGGTCCCGAGCGGTGAAATATCCGGTTTTAGAAGCTACTTATATTAGCATTGAACGTCAAGCCGCCGCCACCGGATCCTGTGGCTGAAAGCGTAATTTTTCATGCCTGTACGCCGAATACCGGCCTTCTGTCGCAAAAATCGCCGGAATTGTCGGATCAAACCTTGTGCTGCAGGCAAATTGCAGCATAATTATGAGTGTTGATTCGACAAGGCCGATTGCACAATGAAAACACGCCATCTCCTGTTCACGTTGCTGATTTCAGCCACCCTCCCGCTGCAGGCGGGCGTCATGTACAAATGGGTCGATGCCGAAGGCCAGGTGCATTACGGCGAAATGCCGCCGCCGGGCGTCAAGGCGAGTGAAATCCGCTATCACGTCAAACCAGCGACCACGACGCAACCACAGCCCGCCGTGCGCAAAAAGATCAGGGTGACAAAAAAACCTCCCCGCAAGGTGAACAAACCCAGGACCATGACACCCGAGCTACGGCGGGCCTGCGACCAGGCCGAGGCCAACCTTGCCCAGCTGAAAAGCGGCCTGCGCATTCGGCTTTGGGACAAGAAGAAGGGATTTTATTTCCTCAGCGATGCCGAACGTCAAAAACGCATCTCCGACGCCACCATCTTCCTGTCGAAATTCTGCAAGGAATCCCGGTAACAGGAGAACAGACGCCCATGCCGTTGCTGCATATCACCACCAATCAGCGTGTCCAGGACGATCACCGTGAGACCGTGCTGAAGAAGGCATCGGCCCAGGTGGCGGAGATGCTCTCGAAACCCGAATCCTATGTCATGGTCGTACTCGACGATGGCACCGACATGCTGTTCGCCGGCAGCGACGAACCGGTCGCCTACCTGGAGCTCAAGAGCCTCGGTCTGCCGGAAGACGACACCTCACGCCTGTCTCTGACACTGTGCAACCTGATGAATGAACTGCTCGGGGTGCCGGTCGAACGCGTGTACATCGAATTTGCCGGACCCGCACGGCACCTGTGGGGCTGGAACCAGGGCACATTCTGACTTATCCGCTACTTTTCCCTGTACCGGCAGGGAAGGATCGGGTATCTTTCGGGGCATGAAGAAACTGTTCACGTTGATTGCCGTCGTGCTGCTCGGCACCGCCGTGCTGGCCTACCTGAACGACGATTTCCGCAACTGGCTCAAGGGGCTGGCCGGTTCCAGCGACACCGTCGCGCGTGCCTACAAGTGGCGTGACAAACAGGGTGTCTGGCATATCACCAACACACCGCCGCCCAAGGGCATCCCCTACGAAACCCAGGAGATCCTCACCAACACCAACGTGCTGCCCGATCCGCGCAAGCGCAGGGAATGAGACCCGCCCGGCTATCCGGCCACGCAAACCGGCACGGGTTTGTGCAATAATACCGGCCATTGCCCACATGCCGGAGAATCAGGAAACCCGATGCGCACCAGTGACTTTCATCTCTCGACCCTGAAAGAAACCCCCTCCGACGCCGAGATCGTCAGCCACCAGTTGATGCTGCGCAGCGGCATGATTCGCAAGATCGCCACCGGCATCTACACCTGGCTGCCGCTTGGGCTCCGCGTACTGCGCAAGGTCGAGACCATCGTACGAGAGGAAATGGATCGCGCCGGGGCGCTGGAATTGCTGATGCCCTCGGTGCAACCGGCCGAACTGTGGCAGGAATCCGGCCGCTGGGAGCAATATGGCCCCGAATTGCTGCGTTTCACTGACCGCCATCAGCGCGAGTTCTGCTACGGGCCGACCCATGAAGAGGTCATCACCGATATCGCGCGCCGCGAGTTGCGCAGCTACCGGCAACTACCGGTCAACTACTACCAGATCCAGACCAAGTTTCGCGACGAGATACGCCCGCGTTTCGGCGTCATGCGCGCACGCGAGTTTCTGATGAAAGACGCCTACTCCTTCCATCTTGACCAGGCCTCGCTGCAACGGACCTATGAACACATGTTCGAGACCTATACCCGGATCTTTACCCGCCTGGGCCTGAAATTCCGCCCGGTGGAAGCCGATACCGGCAGCATCGGCGGTCAGGCCTCGCACGAATTCCATGTCCTGGCCGACTCGGGCGAGGACGCCATCGCCTTCTCGTCCGCCAGCGACTACGCCGCCAATGTCGAACTGGCCCCGGCCCTGCCGCCCTCGCAACCACGTCCACAGCCCGGTGAGCCCCTGCGCACGGTCGATACCCCGGACCAGCACAGCATCGACCAGGTCAGCGCCTTTCTCGGCGTGACACCGGCGCGCTGTCTGAAGACACTGCTGGTCGAGAGCGACAATGGAGGGATCGTGGCACTGGTATTGCGCGGCGATCACGAACTCAACGAAATCAAGGCGGCTCGCCTGCCGGGGGTGGCCAGTCCGCTGACCTTCGCCAGTGAGGCGCGCATCCGGGAAACCACGGGATGCGGTGCCGGTTCCATCGGCCCGGTGGGACTGGACGTGCCCGTGTATGCCGACCATGCCGCCGCGGCGGCGTCCGATTTCGTTTGCGGCGCAAACGAGGATGGCAAGCACCTGACAGGGGTCAACTGGGGGCGCGACCTGCCCGAACCCGAAACCGTCGACATCCGCAACATCGTGGCCGGCGATCCCAGCCCGGACGGCAAGGGTACGGTGGAGATCGCGCGCGGTATCGAGGTTGGCCACATCTTCCAGCTTGGCGACAAGTACAGCCGCGCGCTCAACGCCACGGTGCTGGACGAGAACGGCAAGGAACAGGTCATGATCATGGGCTGCTACGGCATTGGTGTCTCGCGCGTGGTTGCCGCGGCCATCGAACAGAACCACGACGAACGAGGCATCATCTGGCCCAATGCACTGGCGCCGTTCCAGGTTGCGCTGTGTCCGATGAACCTGCACAAGTCAACACGCGTGGCCGAGGCTTGCGAAAGCCTGTACTCGGCGCTGACCGGAACGGGTATCGATGTACTTTTCGATGACCGTAACGTACGTGCCGGGGTAATGTTTGCCGACATGGAGCTGATCGGCATTCCACACCGGCTGGTCGTCGGCGAGCGCGGCCTCGACAAGGGCGTGGTCGAATACAAGTCGCGTGATGGCCGCCACAGCGAGGACATACCCTTCGATCAAGTGGCCGGATTCATCAGCGAACGGCTCGGCGACTGACTCCCACTCCCGGCAACATCGTCCTATAATGGTTGATGGGAAGGGGAATCAAGGTAATGGCGGATGCACACTCTAACCACTCTGCTCATCGCCCTGTTCTTGCTCGGTGGTCAAAGCGTCCATGCTGACAACATGGCCCAAAGCCTGCATCAGGCACCGGACCCCGAGCTCAAGCGCCTGCTGAAGCTGGCAGCCAGCGACACGCGTGTGTTCAAGGACCGTTTCGCCGCCCAGGTCTGGCTGCACGACATGTCTTACCGCCTGCGCCGCCGCCTGCCAGACAAACGCACACGCATCATCCTGCTCAAGAACGTGTGGTACGAGGCCAGACGCGCTGGCTTGCCCCCCGAACTGGTGCTCGCCGTTATCGATGTCGAAAGCAACTTTAACCGTTTTGCGATCTCACGTTCGGGAGCACGCGGCTTGATGCAGATCATGCCATTCTGGCTCAAGGAGATCGGCCGCCCCGGCGACAACCTGTTTCATATCCAGACCAACCTGCGTTACGGCTGCACCATCCTCAAGTATTACCTCAAGCGTGAAAAGGGCAACTACCGCCGTGCGCTGGCGCGCTACAACGGCAGCCTGGGACGGCGCCGCTATCCGGACAAGATCATCAGCGCGCTGACCCGCCGATGGTACAAGCAGTGACTTCCATGCCGCTGACGACATCAGGCTGGCGGTCATTGCATGCGCAAAACCCAGGCAATACAGGCGTGCTTGCCAACCGTATCCGCGATAATGAATATACCTGGGCGTGCGCGTATCCTCATCCCCGATAAACCCTGACCTGCAGCCGGACTCGGGCGATGCCACTGGCCACGCGGACAAGATCTGCATGTTTGACTCAGATCAATTCTGGTATATCACCATTTTCTTATACTCCGGCATGACAACCTGAACATCCCATAACAAAGGCTGGAGCTATGACGATCGAACTCTATAACGACGGCGAGCACCTGTGTCTCGCGTTTCACGACCTGGTGCGCGGCAGCGGGATCCAGGCCAATCAGTTCCTGATCAAGCATGGCGGGCATACCGCGCTGATCGATCCGGGTGGCGCCCTGACCTACACGCCCCTGTCGATGGCGCTGGGCAAGCTGATACGCATCAAGGAACTCGACTATGTACTGGCCTCACACCAGGACCCGGACATCATCACTTCGCTGGACAAGTGGTTGATGTACACCGACTGCAAGGTGGTCATCTCGCGCCTGTGGGACCGTTTTCTGCCTCACCTGGTACCGGGCTATTCAGAGATCATGGACACCAGCCGCATCATCAGCCTGCCGGACAAGGGCGAAGACATTCCGTTGGGTGACAGCGTGATACGCGCGCTGCCCGCGCACTTCCTGCACTCGGTCGGCAATTTCAGCTTCTACGACCCGGTCAGCAAGATCCTGTTCTCGGGCGACATCGGCGCCTCGACCAATGGCAGCTGCAACGAACCGGTAAAGGATTTCGAACGCCACGTGCACAGCATGAGCGGTTTCCACAAACGCTACATGGGCTCCAACAAGGCCTGCCGCCACTGGGTGCAAATGGTGCGCCAGCTGGATGTGCAGATGATCGTGCCGCAACACGGCTGCGCGTTCGCGGATGCCGAGACGATCGACCGGTTCCTGAACTGGTTCGACAACCTGCAGTGTGGCACCGATCTGGTCTCGGATCAGGACTATGCCATCGCCTGAGACCGATATCGTGGATTCAGCCGATCAGGAAGTCGGGCATTGCGGGAGGGTCCGCCACTCCCAGATCATCGACCTGGCGCACACGGGCCATGGGTGGTCCGTGCCATAGCCATTGAACTAGTTCCGCCACCGCATCGTCATCACCACAGGCCAGCACCTCGACGGTGCCATCGGACAGGTTGCGCGCATAGCCGTGAATGCCCAGACGCCTGGCCTCGCGCCGTGTGCTGTCACGGAAGAATACGCCCTGTACCCGGCCACTGATTCTGTACAACCGGCAGGCCATCAGGGCAGGCTCACCACGGCGGGCAGACCGGCCACCAGACCCTTGCGCGGCGCAGGCCGGAACACGACATCGATACGGTAACGCGGGCTGTGTCCGGCACCCAGGTCGGTGATGGCCCTGACCCTGCCAGCGTAGTCCCTGCCATCCACCCGTACCCGGGCCTTGTCACCTGGACGCCGTTTGGCAGCGGTAGCGGCATCGACATGCACCACGGCCAGCATGCTGTCGGCCGACGCAAGCACGATCAGGGGGCTGGCGCGCAGGCGCGATACGACAACCTGTCCCGGTTCGACCTGACGGCGTACAACAATCGCATCGAAGGGCGCATCCAGACGGCTGTATTCGTGATCGAGCATGGCCAGCCGGTATCGCTGGGCGGCATTGATCCTGGCCGATCGCGCCCTGGCATGGGCGATCTGCACAAGCTGCAGGTCGCGCACCGAGATCACCGTACGCTCGAACAGCTCCTTCGACCGTTTCAGTTCTCGCGCCGCCTCGGCGGCATCCTGCCTGGCGGCCTTCAGCTCTGCACGGGTCTGGGCGATGCGTGCCTCGAATGGACGTGGATCCAGCCGCAAAAGCCGCTGCCCCTTCCGCACATGCTGTCCGGGCCGTACAGAAACGGACTGTATGCGCCCGGATACCGGCATGCCCAGGGCCGTGAGCCTGTCCCATTGCAGTATCGCCTTGTACTCACCGGCATGGATCAGGGCGAATGGAAACAACAGGCACAGCATGAACACATGTCTTGCAATCATTGGCATGACTGACTCCTCGATTCTCATTGGCCACCTTTGGCAATCTTGCCGGGATACACCGGCCGCCCGGTCAGGGCGTCGAGCCTGGCCCACATCAGCGCAAGCTGGTAACGCGCGCGCGCCAGCTGGTAGCGGGCATCGGAAAACTTGACCATCGAGTCGCCCAGGGTCGTCTTGGCGTCCATTTGATACAACGCGCGTGCCCGGTCCAGATCCAGATCACGGTAGTCGATCAGTGTACGCATCTGCTGGATCCTTGCCTTGAGCACATAGATCTGGTTCCAGGTCTCTGTGATATCCTGATGCAACCGCAACTCCATGCGCCGATAGGCGGCCAGGGCCTTGTCCAGCGCCACACGCTGTTGCGCCACCCTGGCCTTGACCCGGCCATTGGTGAAGATCGGTATCTCGATGGTGATGCCGGCACGAACCTGATCACGGTAGCTGGTCGCCCGACTGTAAGCCGCCGCTTCGAGTTCTCCACGTATAATGGGCCGCCGTCCTGCGCGCGCGGCCAGCATCCGCTCACGCGCCGCCGCCACCTGCAGACGCAGACCCTTCAGGCGTGGATTGTTGGCCAGCGCCAGCTTTTTCAATTCCTCGATGGAAGGCAACTTGCGCCTGAGCCGCAGGCGTGGCCGCGCCAGGTTCGAGGTCAACTGGCCGGGATAGTTGAGCAGGTTGGCCAGTCGCTGACGCATCGCCCGCCGGCGCACGTCACTGGCATAACGCCGTGTACGGCTGGCCATGTATTCACTCTCTGCCCTGGCCAGCTCGATATCGGAGACCTGGCCAAGCTTGTTGCGGTCGCGCAGCTTGTCAAAGGTCACGTAGTCCGTCGCCATGGCCTCGTTATCACGGATGTAGGCCAGATCTGCCAGGATCACGTTGAAGTAGGCCTCCATGATGGCGATCCGGCGCCAGGCCTGGATATCCCTGAGCAAATACCGGGCGCCACGCAAGTCAGAGACACTGGCCGCCAGAGCGTGACGGGTACGGCCGAAATCGAACAGCCGGGTGGATACCAGCAGCCCCAGCTGATGATCGTCCCGCTGACGATAGATCGATCCGGGCGCGGGATCGACCCATCTCAGCCGCCCCTCTAGCGAAACACCGAAACCGCTGTCGGCCCGGATAGCATCACGTTCGGCCCTTGCACGATCGACCGCAAGGCGGCCATCACGCAGATCCGGGTGCGCGGCATCGGCCAAAGCCAACGCCTGATGCAAGGTCAACGGATCGGGAAGCTGTCGGCCACCGGCCGCCTGCAGCCCTGCCGGTCCGGCCAGCGCGAGAAAGAACGGAAACAACCGGATGATCAAGCTCATGCCCCATACACCAGGCGATGCCTTGCACCGGCAACCGGCCTGAACAACCCTCTCCCCGCGGTACTGATCACCGGCGTGGATTCCGGGCTAGTCGCCGAACTGCGCCTGTTCGATGTCATGGTACATTCGGAAGACATTGTTGCGGAACTGGTGCGAGAACATGGCCATTTCCACATATTTGCCCACATTGATCCGCGTGAGCATCTCATAGGGTTGCAGGCCCTGATCCTGATAACGCGCCACCTCACGCCTGAGCAGGCGCAGATAACCCAGCATGTAGCGGATCGCGCGCCGGTCACTGACCGGCCCATGGCCGGGCACGACATGACGCGCCGGAAGCTGAAGCAGCATCTCCAGCGCGCGGATATTACCCAACGGGCTGGCGTCACGCATGCCGGGGATGCGCTTGTATGTCAGTACGTCACCGGTAATGAGCACCCGCTTTTGCGGCAGCCACACCACCAGGTCGCCACGGGTATGGGAAAAGCCGGTATGAATCAAACGGATCTCGACGCCGCCTGTTTTCAGAACAGTGTTGCCGGTCACTGTCCTGTCCGGCAATACCGGACGCGTGCCCCTGGACGCCCCCTTGGTGGAACGTTCCATGAACCGCAGCCAGCGCGGGGCGATCTCCCGGGCTCGCTTCTTCATATTGGCATGACCGATGATGACCGGTTTTGGGGTCAGTTGCGAGAAGGCATGATTACCGAACCAGTGATCCGCATGCGCATGGGTATTGATGACATGCGTGACCGGCTTGTCAGTGATACGCCGGATATGGCGGATCAGCATGCGGCCGTTTTCCAGGCTGCCACCGCTGTCAACCACCACCACGCCCTTTCCGGTGATGATGAAGGTGACGTTGCACATGTAGCCCCGGTTGGCGGCATTCGGAGCATCCATCTGCCCGATCACCGTGTAAACACCATCGGTAACCTTGTGCAGAAACGGTTTTGCCGGCCCGGGCGCTATCGCGGCCTCAAGCGCCAGGCCCGGCAGAACAAGCAGCAGGAAACAAACGATTCTGGTTTTCATGGTGATATCCTGCAAACCTGCTCTAGTCAGCCAGACGCCTTGCGCGGCGTTTCTTGCGCTTGTATCGGGTAAAGCTCATTTTCAGATACTGTTTTTCGAGAAAATACTGCGCCAGCCACATGAATTCATCGACACCGGACGTCGCGCCCGTATAGCGCACCACGAGTTTCCCGTTCAGGTCGAAGAAGGCTATCACAGGGGTTGCGCCACGATTGCGTGTAATACGGTAAAACCATTTTTTCATACTGGTTTTTCTGCCGCTGAAATCGGTTATCTCGGCCGTGCTCTCGATGTTCATCGGAAAGATCAGAAAGTGTTTCTTGTAGAACTTCTGTACTTCCGGCTGGTTCAGCACGGTCTGCTTCATGCGATGACAAAACGGGCACTCCTCCTGTTCGAAGAAGAACACGATACCCCGTTTGCCCTGTTCACGCGCATCCGCCAGATCATCACGATAGTCTCCCAGGCTCTGGTCGAAGAAGTATTTATCCGGATCACGTGGCGCAGCGGCCAGTACCACCCCCGCGAACAGCAACCCGAAAACAAGACAAAACAGTACGATTCTGTTGCGCGCGATCATGCCTGCCTGCACTGGTTTATGAACATGGAATGGCTACATGATAGATCCTCAGCCACGATCACGCAAAAAGGGATGCCGGTTTTTCGTATGCCCCTGCCCACGTCATTGGTGAACAATGGCCCCAATCCGGCATGAAGACACCATACCAAGCGGATAAATCCACGCCATACCACATACCCTCAATAGCAAAAAACATGAAAAAATCCTGGAAAGGTCAGGCCATATGTGGGAATATGGATCCAGGAACTCATGATTTCGAATGATTGTTGTCATTCAGCGACTGGATGCGCAGCAGTCCCCAACACGACAAGGAGATTGTCATGCAAAAAACGCATCCGGCTCGTCTGTGCATCATTTCCCTTCTGCTGATCATGTTCTCGACCTCCGCCATGGCTGTCGCGCTGACACCGAACAGTGGCTGGCAGAAATTTTACTGGGATGACACTGGCCCCACCTATGATCCGTCCAACGGTTACCAGTTGACCGTTACCAACACCGCCACGGTGCGCCTGACCGATGGATATGTCTATGGCGATGAATTCAGCATCACGATCAATGGACTGATCACGCTGTTCACTAGCCCGGTCGATGCCACAGATGATGGCAACGCTTCCGGGACTTATGACGGTGACGCCGCCTGGGCCGATACAAGGTTCAGCCGTATCAGCTTCCAGCTCAACCCGGGTACCTACCAGCTCGATATCGCCGTCACCAAGGCAGCCAGTGGCACCATGGGTGGCGCGGCTTTCATCGATGTCACCGCAGTGCCCGAGCCCTCGGCATTGCTGATGCTGGGCCTCGGCCTGGGCAGCCTGATGCTGGTGCGGCGCAGAAAGGTGAAGCGCTGAAACGTGCCTTGTAAACCCAAGCCGGATATTGCATCAGCATGCCGGTTTGGCTGACACGGTATTCAGGTTAACAAAAAAGCCTGTGAAAACAGGCTTTTTTGTTATTTGGTTTCAGAATATACCCAACCGGCGTACGCACACGCTGGTGAATACGATATAGTATGTCCAGACACGGTACCCGGACGACCAGACATGACCACCATCAGTCTCGCCGATTTGACCACCAGCATCGCCGAAGCGTTGCAATACATCTCCTGTTATCATCCCAGGGACTTCATTCAGGCCATGCACCGGGCCTGGCAACAAGAACAGTCTCCCGCCGCCAAAGATGCGATAGCCCAGATTCTGGTCAATTCCCGCATGTGCGCCGAGGGCCGCCGGCCAGTCTGTCAGGATACCGGGATCGTCACGGTCTTCGTGTCAATTGGCATGGATGTGCGCTGGCGCGGCGAAGGTTCCTTCGAAGCGTCGATAAACGCCGGCGTCAGCCGTGCCTATCTTGACCCGGCCAACCCGCTGCGCGCCTCAATCGTCGCTGATCCGGCCGGGGAACGCCGCAACACCGGCGACAATACACCGGCTGTCATCCATACCGAAATCGTGCCCGGCGACAAGGTCGAGGTACTCATTGCCGCCAAGGGCGGCGGCTCGGAAAACAAGGCCCGCTTCACGATCCTGAACCCGAGTGACTCCATCGTTGACTGGGTGCTGGAAACCATGCCCACGCTTGGCGCCGGCTGGTGCCCGCCGGGGATTATTGGCATCGGCATCGGTGGTACAGCCGAAAAGGCCATGCTGCTGGCCAAGCGGGCCCTGATGGATCCCATTGACCAGCATGAAATCAGACGGCATGGCCCAAAGAACCACCTCGAGGAATTGCGACTGGAACTGATCGACAAGATCAACCGCCTCGGTATCGGCGCCCAGGGGCTGGGGGGCGTGACCACGGTACTGGATGTCAAGATACGTGATTATCCGACCCATGCCGCATCGAAACCCGTGGCACTGATACCCAACTGCGCAGCCACACGACACATACATTTTACACTCGACGGCAGCGGACCAGCCGAATTCGTACCGCCCGCACTGGACGATTGGCCCGATATCGCCTGGGAACCGGGTAAGCAATCCCGGCGCATCGATCTGACAACCGTGAAACAGTCGGATATCGAAACCTGGCAACCGGGTGAAACCCTGCTTCTGACCGGGTCGATCCTGACCGGCCGGGATGCAGCCCACAAACGCATCATCGACCTGCTTGAACGGGGTGAACCGCTGCCGGACGGGCTCGATTTCCATGGACGTTTCATCTACTACGTTGGCCCGGTCGATCCGGTGGGCGACGAGGCCGTCGGCCCGGCTGGCCCGACCACTGCCACGCGCATGGACAAGTTCACCGAGGCCATGCTTGGCAAGACCGGCCTGCTGGGCATGATCGGCAAGGCCGAGCGTGGGCCGGAAGCGATAGCGGCCATCCGCCGGCATCGCTCGGTCTATCTGATCGCCACCGGCGGCGCCGCCTATCTGGTCTCGCGCGCGATCAGGAAGGCCCGGGTCGTGGCCTTCCCGGAATTGGGCATGGAGGCGGTGTACGAATTCGAAGTGGTCGATATGCCGGTCACGGTCGCGGTGGACAGCCGGGGCGTCTCGGTCCATGAAACCGGACCACGCCAGTGGCGTGAACGCCTGGCGGGCATCGCGATCGAACCAGGCACCCAAAAGACGTAGGTTTCGATAAAGACATCATCTATACTGTGGGTTACGGCAACAGGATACAGTCCGTTGGTCACCCTGCCCGATGCACCGGCCTCGATCTCGGTCTTTTCCCTGACCCGTACGCGCCAACCCTGCGTTGAAAAACTACAAGCCAGTCTGCTGGCCATCCGACCATCATAACCGTATGTGGATGAATGATATGAAAAAGACAATCCTGATCGCATTCGGCCTCTTTCTGATAACAGGTATCGCTTCTGCAGATCCCATCGGCGCTGCCGACCTCGAGCCCCTCGCACCGGAGACCAGTGATTCCGGCGGCCCGGCCAGCGAACCCCGCACCGGCACAGATTCCTCAACCGGATCCGCCAGTTCCGCTGCCAGTGGCCAGACATGGCCAACGAGATTCCAGCAGGCCTATATGCGTGGCTGCACGAGAAAAGGCAGCTACATGAACGCTTACTGTGGCTGTGCGCTCAAGGTTACGATGCGCGCCTATACTCCAGACCAGTTTGCCGTTTTCAGCAAACTGCCGGCAGCGGAACGCAATGCCCACAAACGGGCCATCCTGGCAAAATGCGCTCACCTGGTCAGACGAAAAACCGCGACCACAAAAACCGGAACGCCGTGGAGTAGCGCCATGAAACAGGCCTACTACAAACGCTGCTCCCGCAATGGCACCCGTTTGCAGGCCTATTGCCGCTGCGCGGCCGAGGTCTCGGCAAGGATGTACAGCATAGAACAGGCCAAAAACTTCCCGCGTTTCTCCAGGGAAGAGAAACGCCGCTACGTCAGGGCACTGACCAGTCAGTGCGGTCATCTGGCCCAGGGCGGCAAGGGGGGAGGCACGGCATGGACTCAAACACAAAAACGCGCCTTCTACAACAGTTGCACGAACAACGGTACTCGTCTGGTTTCCTATTGCAAATGCGCATTGCAAGAAACCCAGCGCATGTACAACCGTACCCAGATCATGAGATTCAATACATTTACAGCCGCCCAGAAACGCCAGTATCAGCAAATGCTGCTCAAGCGATGCGGGCATCTCGTCCGACGCTAGCAGGGCGTCAACAGGTTGTTCAAAGGCCCTTGCGCCTCTTTGCCTGTCGCCACACCCGGCATGTGCCGGATGTGGCCCGACAAATCGACCGTTTATACGACCTGTTTGTGCACGATGTCCATGTCCCGCTATTTCTTGACAGTCCTCCCCCGCGGCCATTACAGTAGCGCCCTGCTTCAGGTGCCTTGAGCTGAATCCGTCAGCAAGGTGAAACGGGAAGCCGGTGCGTCTGTATGACAAACCCGGCGCTGCCCCCGCAACGGTAGATGAGCAGGACTGGCAACATGCCACTGTGCCGACAGGCATGGGAAGGCGCCAGCCCCGATTTCTCATGAGCCCGGAGACCGGCCTGGAGCACAACGCGTGTGTTGCGGCGGGCGACATACCGGGTCCTCATGCATCTGCTGACAGACCTCCCATGTCCCCGCGCAACAAATCAAAAAAATCAGCGCGGGCGGCGCACAACGAGGAGGTCCCATGTCTTCATCACGAGTAACCTTGCTGGCATTGAGCCTGGCAAGCCTTTGGCCGGCATTTGCCCTGGCAGAGAATGAGCAAACCATCGTCGTCACGGCCAGCCGCACGCCCCAGAGCGCCGACAAGGCACTGGCCGCGGTCACCGTCATCACCCGCAGAGACATCGAACGCAGCCAGGCCCCGACCCTGCTCGAGGTTCTGCGACTCAAGGCGGGTATCGACATTGCCCGTACCGGTGGCAAGGGCTCCGGGACCAGCCTGTTCATCCGTGGCACCAATGCCAATCATGTGCTGGTGTTAATCGACGGCGTTCGTGCGGGTTCGGCAACCACCGGCAAAACCCCGCTGGAATTCATTCCACTCGACCAGGTACAACGCATCGAAATCGTACGTGGCCCGCGCGCCGCCCTGTACGGCTCCGATGCGGTTGGTGGCGTCGTGCTCATCACGACCCGGCGCCTGCGTCGTACACATGCCACAATTCGTGCGGGCAGCTATGGCGAACGCGGCCTGACCATCGGCACTGGTGGCGGCAAGCGTATCCGCTACAGCCTCAATGCCGGTATCGAAAAGACCACCGGTTTCTCGGCTACCAACCCCGGTGCAGGGAGCTTTACCTATGACCCTGACAAGGATGGTTTCGAATCGCGCAACCTCGGCCTGCGCCTGAGCGGCGCGGTCGGCGACAAGGGTCAGCTGTCACTGAAGCTGATGCAAAACCGCAGCCGGGTGGAATATGACAAGGGTGTCTCGGAAAGTACCAACCGGGTCGCCAGCCTGCGCTTCACCCATCTGACCACCGATGCCTGGACCCAGACCCTGACCCTTGGCAACACGCTGGACGACATCCTGACCCGTTCATCGAATCCGTCGCTGATCATTACCCATCGTCTCAGCCTCGACTGGCAAAACGACATCCGTCTGGCGCCCGGCGGCAAGCTGAGCCTGGGTCTCAATCTGTACCGGGACCGTGGCAGCAATGACAATCCCATCGCCGGCACCCGCACGTTTGGCAACACCATCTACAACCGTGCCCTGTTCGCCAGCTGGCTGAAAAGCGCGGGCGCCAACAACGTTCAGGTGAGCCTGCGTCATGACCGGCACAGCCAGTTCGGCAGCAAGACCACCGGCCTGCTGGCCTGGGGTCGGCAGCTTACCAAGCACACGCGCCTGTGGGCATCAGCCGGCACTGCCTTCAAGGCCCCGACACTGAACGACCTGTACCACCCCGGCTACAGCGGGTTTTATCCCGGCAATCCCAACCTCCAGCCCGAGACCTCGAAAAACATAGAAATCGGTCTCAAGCAGCGCCTGGGCAAGAACCAACGCCTTGAGATCACGCTGTTCGGCAACCGCATCAAGAACCTGATCACCTATGCCGGCACCGCACCATACCAGGCCACCAATATCGGCCTGGCAAAGATTCGTGGTGTGGAACTCGTCTATCACACCCGTATCGGCGAATGGCTCCTGCAGGCCAATGCCACCTGGCAACAGGCCCGCAATGGCGATACCGGCGCGACCCTGTTACGCAGGCCCGATCGCAAGTTCACGCTTGCAGGCACGCGCAAACTGGGTGAGCGCGGCGAGCTGAGCGCCGAATGGCTGCTGGTTGGTCATCATGAAGACTATGTCGGGTTCAGCCCGGGACGGGTTGGCGGTTATGGCCTGGTCAATCTCAGTGGCCAATACCGTATCGGCAAGCGTTCGCTGCTGGGATGGCGGCTGGAAAACCTGTTCGACAAGTCCTATCAGCAGGCCTATGGCTACAACACCCCGGGCCGTTCTATCTACCTGAGCCTGCGCTACTCGCGCTGAGAAACCGACAGCCGCGCATGCTGCAGGGCCTCGCACATCTGACGGGCGCCCTGCAGCAATCTGGCGGTGGGCCGCTGGATCAGGTCGGGATGAATGACATACAGGTGTCGCCGGCGAACCGCCGGGATGGCCGGCCAGGCCAGCCAGTCCTTGACCCAATGTGGCCGTTTTTCGGCCATGCCACTGGCAATGATGACCTCTGGCGCCCGTGCAATGACCGACTCGATACCGATTCTCGGCACCAGTGCCGGCTCGGCCGCAAACACATTACGCCCGCCACACAGCCGGATGACCTTGCTGATGAAATGCCGGCCATTGATCGTCATCAACGGGCGATGCCAGATCTGGTAGAACACCCGCACGGGGCGCTGTTTGCCGTAACGCTGACGTAAACGCCCAATGCCCTGCAGGAATTGACGGCTGCGCTTGCGCGCCAGACGTTCATGTCCGGTCAGGATGCCGAAATGGCGAATCGTGGCGGCAATCGCCTCGAGGCTGCGCGGCTCGGAATAATAGACCGGAATACCGAGCTGCTCGAGCCGTTCGAGCTGGCCACGCGGATTGCCGCTGTGCCAGGCCACGACAAGATCGGGCCTCAGTGCAATGATGCGCTCGACATCGAGCAGCGTATAGCCACCAATACGGGGGATCTTCCGAGCGGCAGGGGGATAATTGCTGTAACTGACCGTGGCCACAATCTGCCTTCCGGCGCCCGCCGAGAACAGCAGTTCGGTCAGATGGGGACTCAGACTGACAATGCGCCGCGCCGGTGACGCCAGCCTGACTGTCCTGCCGAGATCATCAGTCACCTCAACGGCGTGCCCGCCCGTCATGATACCCAACAGGCCAATCAAAAAAATCCCGATACGCATACGCGCAGCTTATCACAACCTGCGAACCACGGGCAGGATATGCGATACTGACGCTCAAGGTATCATCTGACAGCGCCGGTTTCAGGCTTTACAAGCCCGACTATCGTATCGGCTTCATGCCTGTGCTGTCAGATCATGTCAGCATGACAACTCAAACAGACTCTTCGAATACGCATACTGGCTAACGGCATGAACAAACAAGATACATCCGCCTTCTGGAAGTACACACCATTGCAGGAGATGACTCGTGAGCAGTGGGAATCGCTGTGTGACGGTTGCGCGCGTTGTTGTCTGATGAAATTCATCAATGATGCCGGTGAGTTGTTCTATACCAGCGTCGCGTGCCGCTACCTCGATATCGACAGCTGCCGATGCACCTGTTATGAACAGCGCGATATCAGGGTGCCCGGTTGTGTCGTCGTCAAGCCGGACAATATCTCCGATCTGGACTGGATGCCCTCTTCCTGCGCCTACCGGTTGGTGTATGAAGGCAGGGACCTGCCAGACTGGCATCCATTGGTCAGCGGCAAACCCGAAAGCGTGCATGAAGCCGGCATATCGGTACGCCATTTCGCCATATCGGAAGAACGCGTGGACGACCCGGAGGACTGGATCATCGATATCTGACAGGCCGGCAGCGCCGGCCTGTCAGGAATCTTACCTGACGATGGCCATCTGATGGGCCTCACCACGCGGAATCTTGATGGTGTTGACGAGTTTCAGGGTCTTCTGGTCAACCACCCAAATGACCGGCCTGGTCTTGCTGGAAACATAGACCTTGCCGGCGCCATGAATGGTGTTGAGATGATAGGGCCTGGGTGACAATTTTAGAGTCCTTGTCTTTCCACTGCGGGTATCGACCGCCGCCAGTATGCCGGAGCCCTGACTGCTTACAAACAGCGTATAACCATCGTCAGCCATGTCGATGCCGTGGACGTTCTTCCCTATCCTGTATTGCCTGACGATCTTGCCCGTGGCAACCGAAACCGCTGACACCTTGCCGGCGCGTGGATTGGTGACATAGATGGTTTTCTCATCACCCGAAAAGGCCATGTGCTCCGGTGCCGGACCAGCCTGCAGCCTGCGCGTCACTTTCCATGTCTTAAGATCGACCTCGGCGATGCTGTTGTTGCCGGTATTGCTGACATAGGCATAACGGCCGTCCTTCGTCACCAGGGTATAGTTTGGCACCGGACCGGTCTTTACGGTTCTGATCACCTTGTTTTCATTCAGGTCCACGACACTGATGTAACCTCGCAGACCATGGGTTGAGAGCACATAACGTCCATCGGGTGTAATCGCCTGATGATGCGTCCACCCGGACACCGGTATCGTGGACATGACATGCCCATGGGCCGGGTGAATAAAAAACAGCTTGCTGTTTGGCGTATCCGGTGACTGACCCTTTTTCAGCGGCGTCTCGTTCAGGCTCCCGGCAACGAGATATTCGCCATCCGGCGTTGCCACCAGACCATGCGCGTTCTCGACACCGGTATAGGTTGCCACGATACGGTCATTGGCCGCATCAACAGCAATGACGACATTGCCCGAACCCAGGGGTATATAGACCATGGGACGCGCGAGCAGTAACGAGGGCAGTATGAATACCGATGCCAGTAGCAGCTTGACCATTCCTTTCGCTTTCATGACGTTCACCTCCAGAATCATTACATGAACATTCAATATGCCGGTGAGATTGTCCTACCGTTGCAGTTCACTTTTCCGGCGTTCGTATTCTTCCTCGTCGATTTCACCCTTCGCATAGCGCTTTTTGAGTATCTCCAGTGCTGATTCCGGGCTCTCTTTGTCACCGCCCAGTGTGCCGCGCAAGGCCCATATGACGATTAGCAGTAACACAATCCACAAGATCCACATATAACCACCTCCAAATGTCATCCATCCATCGTGTCCGGTCATATTGATCACCTCCTGTCAGAGTTTGACCTTGCGCAGGCGCAGGGCGTTGGTTATCACAGAAACCGAGCTGAAGCTCATGGCCGCCGCAGCAATGATCGGCGACAAAAGGATGCCGAATACCGGGTACAGTACCCCGGCGGCAACCGGAACCCCAAGCGAATTGTAGATGAAGGCAAAAAACAGGTTCTGCCGGATATTCCTCATCGTTGCGCGACTGAGCCGGCGCGCGCGTACGATACCACGCAAATCACCCTTGACCAGGGTGACTCCAGCACTTTCCATTGCCACATCAGTGCCGGTACCCATGGCGATACCCACATGAGCCTGCGCCAGTGCCGGGGCATCATTGATGCCGTCACCTGCCATGGCGACCACATGACCCTGTTCCTGCAGCCGCCTGACGACCTCAGCCTTCTGATCCGGCATGACTTCAGCCTGCACCTGATCAATACCAAGGCGCGAAGCGACCGCCTCGGCCGTCTTGCGGTTGTCGCCGGTGAGCATGACGATCCGAATACCCTCGGCATGCAGATCGGCAATCGCTTCAGGCGTCGATGCCTTGACCGGATCGGCTACGCCGACCAGACCGGCCAGGCTGTCATCGATGACCACGAACATGACCGTCTGCCCTTCGGCGCGCAGGGCGTCGGCCTTTTCCGCCAATTCACCCGGAGCCACACCCAGGGACTCGAGCAGGCGCGGGTTGCCCAGCGCGACACGCCGTCCATCCACCGTACCGGTCACACCCTGCCCGGTCACGGAATCGAACTGTTCGGTACGCGTCAGATCCAGGCCCCGCTGCTCGGCGCCCCGGACAATGGCTTCGGCCAGGGGGTGTTCGCTGGCGCGCTCGAGACTCGCCGCCAGACGCAGCATCTCGCTCTCATCCGTACCGCCACTGGCGATGAGACTGACGAGTTCCGGCCTTCCCTCGGTCAGGGTACCCGTCTTGTCAACCACCAGGGTATCAACCTTTTCCATGATCTCCAGCGCCTCGGCATTCTTGATCAAAACACCGGCCAACGCCCCCCTTCCGGTCCCGACCATGATGGAGATGGGTGTCGCAAGGCCCAGCGCACACGGACAGGCGATGATCAACACGGCCACGGCATTGACGATGGCGCGTGACAGGGCCGGATCGGGACCCCAGGCATACCAGACGAAGAAGGTGATGACCGCAATGACGACCACTGCCGGCACGAAATAACTCGACACCACATCAGCCAGTTTCTGTATTGGCGCGCGCGAACGTTGCGCCTCTGCGACCATGTTGATGATTTGCGACAGCAGGGTATCCGAGCCGACTTTCTCGGCCTTCATCAGCAGGCTGCCGGTGCCATTGATCGTCGCACCGATCAACCGGTCACCCGCCGACTTGACAACCGGTACAGGCTCGCCGGTCACCATGGACTCATCGACATTGCTCTCACCCTCAATGACCACACCGTCAACCGGAATCTTTTCACCCGGGCGAACCCTAAGCACATCACCGGGCTGGACCCGGTCGAGCGGAATATCCTCCTCGGTACCGTCATCGCGTACGATGCGCGCAGTATTGGGCGCCAGTCCGAGCAGCATCTGGATGGCCGCATTGGTGCGCGAGCGGGCGCGAAGCTCAAGCACCTGCCCCAACAACACAAGTGTGGTGATCACGGAAGCTGCCTCGAAATACACCGGAATGACGCCTTCCCTCAGCATGCCAGGCGGGAAGATCTGCGGCAAAAACATCGCCACCACGCTATAGGCCCAGGCGACGGATACGCCCAGACCAATGAGCGTGAACATGTTGAGGTTCCAGGTACGCACCGACTGGACAGCGCGCACAAAGAACGGCCAACCGCCCCAGAGAACGACAGGCGTGGCCAGAATGAACTCAATCCACTGAACAGTCTTCATGTCAATGGGTCCGAGCCAGCCACGCAATGGGGAATCGGCAATCATGGCCAACACGAAGACCGGTGTTGAAAGCACGACACCCACCCAGAACCGCCGGCTCATGTCCTTCAGCTCTTCATTATCCTCCTCAACGGCGACCGTGCGTGGCTCCAGCGCCATGCCGCATTTGGGGCAGGATCCCGGATGATCCTGCACAATCTCCGGATGCATGGGGCAGACATATTCGGTTCGGGCAGTTGACGCCGCCGGCATCCCCTTGGGTTCCAGCGCCATGCCACACTTGGGACAGGTCCCGGGACCACGCTGTTCGATCTCGGGATGCATCGGACAGGTATAAATGGTATCGCTGTCTCCAGATACTGATGATGTTCCGTGTGCATGACTATCGCCATGCAGGTACTTTCCAGGGTTGGCGGAGAACTTGTCACGACAGCCACGACTACAGAAATACCAGGTCTGGCCATGATGTTGGTGATAAAACTCGCTGTCAGTCGAGACATCCATGCCGCATACCGGGTCCTTCAGGTTTTGCGTTTGCAGATACTGCTCCGGCGCGGAAGAAAACTTGTGCAGGCAGTGCTCACTGCAAAAGAACCAGGTCTGCCCGTCGTGATCCAGACGATGCGCCTTTGCCTCATCGACTTCCATACCACAAACCGGATCTTTCGCCATGGTCATTCTCCTTTATTCGAATATTATTGTTTGCGAATCAACCGCTCATAGCTTGAGACCATTGCACACACCTTGCGTGCCCCGATATGGGCGGCTGCTTGTTGACCTGGATCAACGAAATGTCAAAAAGATATATCGGATGACTGCCATCCGGCGTCATCAGTGCGCGTGACCGCCCTCATCGTGGGCGCCGGAACGGGTCGAGGGCTTTTGGTCAACCGGCCTGGCCGCATGTCCGCCCTGGCCGTGCGCATGACCATCGGCGCCTTCCTCCACCTTGGGCATGGACATGACACCCAGCCCGTAACGGTAAACCGCTTCACCGCCAAGCCAACCGGTTCTGGCCAGCAACCCCCCGGCGATGAGCATGGCCAGGACAAAAACGATACGATTGCCGGTATTACCGCGGCGTTCGCGAATGATCGACCAGACCGCCAGCACCAGAAACACCGTCAGGGTGGCAAGCGCCCAGTTACGGTGTATGCTCATGGCAGCATGCGAGGGTGTATCATGCCTGACGCTGTTGAAGGCAAACCAACCAGCGATCGCGGTAGCGATGGCAAACAAGGTGCCAAACCACAGGCAACCCTTGGCCATGGTCGTCACGAAACCACCCAGCCGGGAGGAATCATCGACGAACAGGGATACGAAAAACAGGAGTACCGACAGGCCCAGAAGACCAATGGTGAAGTGAACGAATATCGGGTGCCAGTTGGGAATGATCTGGATCATGACTGCCTCTCTTTACAGGTCGTTGTTTGCCTGACAGTTGAGACAGCCACCAGGCCGCCCGGTTCAATGCAGCACTGATAATGTGCCGTGGGCGCAAGGCCGGGCTACCCATACAGATCGCCCTGGCCCCGTGCCAGACTCGACCCGTAGCGCCAGATCGTGTATTTGTCAGCACTGCGAAGACTTCAGCAGGTCTTTCAATTCGCCTTCCGTGGGTTGGCGCCTGAAGGCAACCGTACCATTGACGATGATATTTGGCGAATGGCGGATCTGGTACTTCTCGACCAGCTCCGGACATTCCTCAGCATATTTGACCTCATAACTGAGGCCGAGATCGTCCAGCTCCTTCTTGAGATTCTTGCAATGGCTGCACCCCTTGGTGGCGATAATCATGATGTCCACGTTTTCATCTCCCGATCAGATATCATCATGCCATGATCATATCGAAGTCCTCCGGTCGTATCCAGCAGCCCGGATATCACGAAAATCTCAGAACCATGCCCGGATGCCGACCACGACACGGGTGTCACTGACGGGGTCGCCCTTGGCGCGGGTAAACGATGCCGTACCGCCATATTGTCTGATCCAGTTGACACCGATATACGGGGCGAACTCCCGCCGGACTTCGTAACGCAGGCGCAGACCCAGCTCGAGATCGGACAACCCGGATCCAATGCCACGCGCCGGGTCGCTCTTGCCATACAGATTGACCTCACCCTCGGCCGTGAGGATCAGCCGCTGGGTGAACAGGATCTCATATTCGCCATTGAACCGCGCCGCGATCCTGCCGTTGTCACCGATAAACAGCGACGCATCGACCTCGAAGAAATACGGAGCCAGACCCTTGAGCCCGAGGACAAACCAGTCACGTGTCGGACGCGGGCGGAATTCTCGCCGCAGACCGGCCTGCAAGTCCCAGAATGGCGCGATGGCACGGCTGTAGAGGAGCTGCAGCTCGGATTCTTCAACATCCCCATTGACACGCTCGCCCTCGGTCTTGATCCACAATTTGTGCAGGTCTTTCCCGATCCAGGCCTGGGCATCCCAGACCACCGGATCCTTTCCATCGCCGTTGCGAATCTCGATCTGGTTGATCATGACCTTGGTCAGCAGCGGATCGTCGTTCATGCCCCCGGCAAAAACGGTTATCGGAGCGATGAAAAGCAGCAGCATCAATCTGAATATCTTCATTTCATCCCTCCTTGCTGACCACGACTTTCCGGAACATGCCCAGCATGTGATAGAGCAGGTGGCAATGGTAGGCCCAGGAGCCCAGTGCGTCGGCGGTGACCAGATAGCTGATCTTCGCGCCTGGCTGCACGATCACGGTATGCTTGCGCGGAATATGCTTGCCATCGCCGGTTTCCAGGTCACTCCACATGCCATGCAGATGCATGGGGTGATTCATCATGGTGTCGTTGACAAAGGTGATCCTGACCCTTTCGCCATAACGCAGGCGTATTGGCTCGGCGTCGGCGTATTTGACGCCATTGATCGACCACATGTAGCGATTCATATTGCCGGTCAGGTGCAATTGCAGTTCGCGTGAAGGATCGCGTGGATCCGGGGTCTTGTAGAGATTTCGCAGATCCGCATAGGTCAACACCCTGCGCCCGTTGTTTCTGAGCCCGACACCGGGGTCATCGAGGCGGAACTTCGGGTTCATTGCACGCATATCGACCTGTGGCCCAAACTCGCTCTTTACATGCCGTATCGGCGCCTGGCTGCCCTGCCCGGCCGGCGCCGGGGCATGTCGGCCATGCGCCCTCCCCTTGTGGGGCATACCCGACATAGCCTGACCTCCATCTTTCATGCCATGCATCTTCATGCCGCCCATATCCATGCCCATGTCGGTCATGGTAAGAACCGGCTTTGGATCCAGGGGAGGCACCTCGCCCTTGAGGGCGGGATCCGGCGTCAACGTACCACGGGCATAGCCGGATCTGTCGATGGCCTGTGCAAAGATCGTATAGGCGCGATCATCCTTCGGTTCAACGATGACATCGTAGGTCTCGGCGACACCGATTCGGAACTCGTCAACAGTCACCGGTTCGATGTTCTGGCCATCAGCGGCAACGACAGTCATCTTCAAACCCGGTATTCGCACATCAAAGAAGGTCATGGCGGCGCCGTTGATAACCCTCAGACGTACCTTCTCACCCTTGCGGAACAGGCCCATCCAGCCATCACGTGGTGGTATGCCGTTCATCAGGAAGGTGTAGGTGTAGCCTGTGATATCGGAAATATCCCGATCACTCATGCGCATGCGGTTCCACATCCGACGGCGGGCAAATGTCCTGGACAGGCCGTATTTTCGGATATCACGCATCAGGTCGCCGAAGGTCCGCTCGCTGAAGTTGTAGTAGTCGCTCATCTTCTTCAGCTTTGCGTAAACAGTGCTCGGATTCTCGTCAGTCCAGTCCGACAGCATGACCACATAGTCGCGATCATAGGTGAATGGCTCGGGATCCCTGGGCTCGATCACGATGGGACCATACATGCCCGTCTGCTCCTGGAAACCGGAGTGGCTGTGATACCAGTAAGTGCCGCTTTGCCGGACATCGAACTCGTAGCGGTAGGTCTCGCCCGGCCCTATGCCCTTGAAGCTGATATCGGGCACACCATCCATATTGGCCGGCAGGATGATGCCATGCCAGTGAATAGAACTGCTTTCCGGCAAGTGGTTGGTGACATTGAGTACCACGCGGTCACCTTCCCGCCAGCGCAGGATTGGACCCGGCACCGAACCATTGATTGCTGTGGCAATACGCGATGTGCCGGTGAAATTTACCGGTTGGGCGCCAATGGCAAGGTCGAAACGGCTGCCAGTGAGGGTTTTCAATCCCTGCTGCACCTTGTTGCCCGGGTTGGCCAGCAGACTTGCCGGAGACAGGCCCAGACCTGCCACAACGCCACCCAGCGCCAGCCCCTTGACGAAGAGCCTGCGGCTTTCGTCGATCGAATCATCCTGCACCTGATACCAGTCACTCATGTCTCCACCTCGGTTCAATCCTGGGAAGATCGGCCGCTACGGCCTGACAGGAAAGTCACGCATCTCCATGAGATGTCAAGTATAGACCAACGATTGCCGTATGCTCGTGATTGATCTTTTATCGTCATCCGAAATACGGCCCCGCCAAGGCACTGCGTGCCTTGGTGCAGGTTAGGACACAAATGATCCGGCAGAAAGTATTCGCCAGGCAACTGCTGGTGAAATTTTCTCGAATGGCCGATTGCGGAAAGGACTTACCTGTCCCTGTCAGCGGTGCGGAAGACGAAATCCCAGATCGGCGAAGTTACCCCCATATTGGTTCTGGGTTTCTCGTGATGATGTTCGTGGAAGCGCTGCATGTAGGCCATATAGCCCCGCTGCCATTCGACATGGTGGATCAGGTAATGAAACAGGCCATAGGTGATGTAACCGGAAAGAAAACCTGCAAAGAAGGCCGTCACGCCAGAAACGGGCAACCACATGGTCAGCAGGTAAACCAGAATGGCCACCAGGCCGGAGGCAAAGAAGAACGGCAGGGAATCATAGCCAAGCGGGTTCTTGTGATGTGACCAGTGCCCAATGACGAACGCCCGGATGAGCCTGCGAGGCCGCCCGTGAAAGATCTTGGCATGCGCCAGATATTCGGCCAGCGAAAACGCCAGATACCCGGAAACGGCCAACAAGACGATGAATAAACCGGCCACATCGTGTCTTTCCAGCGCAATCGCCATCAGAATCATCACCGTGATGGCATCGACGATGAAACACAGCCAGTAGTTCCAGCGTGTCGTCACGATTCGGTCGATCAGTCCCAGCATGCCTTGACTCCTTGTTGTTATCGCAAAGACCTGTTCGATCCACGGCTGATCACTGCCTGTCGGACCAGCCGGGTGTTCTATCTTATCATGATGGCACACGGTGGCGTCCGGACCCTCCTCACATTCCCGGGATGCCACGGCTCAGGACCTTACTATATCCTCATGAACGGCTGGTGGGAAGCCCGGATACCTATCCTGCCCCCCACAGCAGCGCACCGGCCATGAGAAAAGCGGCCTCGACCAGTTCGGTCTGTGCGCCCGCGGTGTCGCCGGTCATACCCCGAAGCCGCGCCAGCATCAGCGCACGCAGGCCATACCAGGCCAATATGGCGATCAACAACAGGACGAGCCCCTGCCAGTACAGCAGGACAGGCAGACTGGCGGCCACCACGATCAGCACCCGGACCGATTCAACCGCTGGCATGTGCTCGATGATGGGCCTGGCGATACCGGCCGTGCGCGCATACGGGGTCGTCAGCATCAGCGCGATAATGCCGGCACGACCGATAACGGGCGCCAACAGCACCGGGACCCAGTAACCGACGCGGATCAATGCAGCCAGCGCGGCAAACTTCACGATCAGCAGCAACGGCACGAAGATTACCGCCGCAGCGCCACTGCGCGAATCGGTCATGATCTCGAGTGTGCGTTCCCGGTCACCGAAGCCGCCGAGCCAGCCATCGGCCGAATCGGCCAGACCATCCAGATGCAACCCGCCGGTAACGATCACCCATATCACGAGGATGATGGCCGCCCGGATACCGGCATCGGCGCCATCAAGCAACCATACCGGCAGGCACAGCAGGCCGCCGATGATGAGCCCGACCAGCGGATAGAACAGGATGGAACGGCCAATATCGGTCTCGGAGGCCTCGACTGCATGCACCGGTATCCGGGTCAGAAACTGGAGTGCGACGAGAAAGGCTCTCACGCCAGGCTCCCGGCATGAAACAGCAACCGCGCCGTGAAATCACCCGCATGCCGGTGGTATTCGAGCCGTGTCAGGCCGGCATTGGGGACCTGGATACGGAAGATGTTCGCCACTGGGATTCCCAACGCATGGCGCAGGATCATGCGTATCACGCCCGCATGGCCAACCACGAGCACATGCCTTCCCTCATGCTGTTTCAGCAATGCCGACAGGCCAGCGCCGATACGCGCCTCGAAATCCGACAGGGGTTCGGCGCCCTGCGGCCGGTAGCGAACGGGATCGGCGTAGAATCGCATCAGCGCGTCGGGATCATCGGCGCTGATCTCATCGGCCGTTTTGCCTTCCCAGACACCAAAACCGATCTCCTTGAACCGCGCGTCGAATGACACCGGCAGACCGTGCCGTTGCGCCAGTTCGTCGGCAAACGCCCGGCAACGAATCAACGGCGAGCTGACGATGACATCCCACGGGCACGCATCGCCCACCGCCTCACGCATCTGCCGCCATCCCTTCTCGCTGAGCGGATCGTCTATCTGGCCACGGTAACGGCGGCCACCAACCGGCTCGCCATGGCGTATCAGGTCGATCGCTGTGGTTTGCATCCTATGCTTCCTTTTCCGATACGCCGGCCTCGGCAAAGGTGGCCATGCCGGCGTGCAACGCGCAAGCCTGTCGTAGTATTGGCAGGGCCACGGCCGCGCCGCTGCCCTCGCCAAGGCGCAGGCCCAGATCCAGCAGGGGCTCCGCCTGGATGGCCTCCAGCATCCGTTGGTGACCGGGCTCGGCCGAACGATGCGCGAACAACAGCCAGTCGAATACACTGAAACGATGACGCACGGCAACCAGCACCGAAGCCGTGGCAATGAAGCCATCCACCAGCATGGGCAGCCCTTGCTGTGCGCAGCGAATCGCCGCACCGCAGATGGCCGCCAGCTCGAAACCGCCGAGCAGGCGCAACACCTCTAGCGGCTCACCGCGCCCGGGCTGATGCAGGGCCAGGGCGCGATCGATGATCGCCGCCTTGTGACGCACGGCCTCTGGCTGCAGGCCGGTACCGGGGCCGGCCATCTGCACTCCGTCGAGATCCAGCAGTGCGCAGGCCACGGCCGCGGCGCTGGTGGTGTTACCGATCCCCATGTCACCGGCAATGAACAGGTCGGCGCCGGCGGCAACGGCGCGATCCACGGCGCGCTTGCCGACATCCATCGCGGCATCGCGTTGTTCCTGGCTCATGGCGGGACCATGGGCGAAATTGGCAGTGCCCGCTGCGACGGGCTCATGCACGATACCCTCGATAGCGCTGCCGTCACCGACGCTACCGACATCGACCACCTCGAGCCGTGCACCGTGTTCGCGCGCCAGTACGCTGATCGCGGCGCCGCCACGGGCGAAATTCCTGATCATCTCTATGGTCACCGATTGTGGAAACGCGGATACGCCCTCTGCGGCAACGCCATGATCGGCGGCAAACACGCTGATCCATGGTGTGGTGATCGCCGGTCTGTCGCTGCCCTGCATCGCAGCGAGACGCACGGCCAGTATCTCCAACTGTCCCAGCGAACCGGGCGGCTTGGTCAGTTGCGCCTGACGCTGACCAGCGCGCCGCCCGGCGGCATCGTCCAGCGGCATCGAGGGTTGCTCAAGCCATTCGGTCAATGTCGTCTCCTTTCAGTATCTGTGAAATGCCTGCCGTGACCAGGATCACCCGGTCTGCCAGACGCGCGATGGCCTGATGCAGCCAGCCGCTCTCATCGACAAAACGGCGATTGACGGCACCCAACGGCACGATACCCTGGCCGACCTCATTGCCAACGAAGATGGCCCGTCCCTGATAACCTTGCAGCGTGGCGGTCAATGCCTCGACCTCCCGACGCAACAGAGCTTCACCTTCCTGCTCCTCGTGCAGGATCAGGTTGGACAGCCACAAAGTCAGGCAATCGACGATCACACAGCGGCCCGCCGGGCACGCCCGCAATGCGGCAGCCAGCCTGACGGGCGCCTCGACGACCTGCCAGGACGGGTCACGCTCACGCTGGTGCCGTTCGATACGCAGGCGCATCTCCTCATCCCCGGCGGTGGCGGTGACGATGCAGGTGACCGGCAATCCGGACTCATGCGCCAGGCGCTCTGCCAGGTGGCTCTTGCCCGAGCGGGCACCCCCGAGAATCAGTTCGATCATGCAACGGCTCTTCAGTGACCCAGACGGGTCAGATACAGGGCCAGACCGATAAGCGCGATACCGGCACCGAGATAGAGCAGGTCCATCGGTGACTTGTAAACGATCTCGACCGCAAATGAAAAGAACTTGACGACCAGAATCATCAGGATGACCTTGCTCAGGCGCGCCTTCAGGTCATCGAGATTGTTGATGACAAGCACCTTCGACGATGTCTCGGAATTGCGCGCCTGATCGATCTTGCTGATGAACAGTTCATACAGGCCCAGCGAGAAGATCAATAATACGGTTGCCAGCAGATAACCGTCGATGATTTCCACCACGCTGGCAATGGTGCGCGAGTGAATCGCGTTGCGTGCTTCCTCGCTCAGCAACGGCGAGGCATAGTCGGCCAGATGCGCGATCATGTACCAGGCATCGACAGTCGCCACATAGAAGATGGCCAGGGAAGACAGCAGGCTGGCGATCACGGCCGCCAGCACCACCAGCCGGCTGTGCCACAACATGCCCTCGAATAACACTTCGAGCCGCTTTCTCATCTCAATGACTCCTGTCGATGCCCAATCGGATCAACATGATCTTATTCAGCGCCCCTTGCATTGGCAAGCCCGTCATCCTGGGCAGCCGCCTCAACGAACAGCGTATGCAGGCTGATAGCCAGATGCCTGTCCATGCAGCCGTGCAGCTCTGTTATCACCCCGGCCAGCTGCCGGGTCCAGCAGTCGGTCTCGTGCCATGCCCCGGATTTGTCCGGTATGGCCCAGTGACAGGCCTCGGCCAGCACGCCAAGGCTCAGGTCACAAGTATCTCTCGACAGGATCCAGTTGCCCGCCTCGTCCCGGTGCACGATACCGGCATCCTCCAGTTGTTCGAGCAGATCCTGCAGGAACTCGTCGCTTATGTCCTGCATGGATGTGTTGAGTGCGCCGACCGACAGCATGCGACCCTGTTGCTGCGCCTGCCACAGGTAACCCAGCACCCGCACAGCCTGAACCAGATTACGGGAAGGCGACACCTCGCCAACACGGGTACCACGAAAGGCGCCCAGACAATAGGTGAACTCTCCGCCGAACAGAATGATGACCCACGAGGCATACATCCATACGAGAAACACGGGAATCGCCGCCAGTGCGCCGTAGATCACCTCGTAGGTCGGAAAATTCGCCAAATAGAACCCGAAACCCTTCTTCGCCAGTTCAAAAATCAACGCCGCCAGCAATCCGCCAGCCATGGCATGGCGGAACATCACCGGCCGGTTGGGCACAATCCAGTACATCATCGTGAACGCCAGGGATTCCATGACCAATGGCAACAACGGCAGCAGGGACTGTTTCAAGCCCCCGATACCGGCGTCGGTCAACAGCGGCAGCGAAAACAGGTAGGACGTGATCGCCAGCGAGGCACCGATCAACAGCGGTCCCAATGTCAACACCGCCCAATAAACCAGAAACCCGACCAACCGCTTGCGCTGATGGCGCACATGCCAGATCTCGTTGAGGGCGCGATCGATACTGGCCATGAGCAACAGGGCCGTTATCAGCATCGAAACAATGCCTATCACAGTCAGGCGCGAGGCCTTGCTGGCGAAGGCCGTCAGATATTCACGGATTTGTCCACGTGAGTCGGGCACAAAGTTCTGGAATATGAAATCCTGCAGATCTCGAATAACGTTCTGAAACACCGGAAACGCGGAAAGTATTGCGATGCTGACAACGAACAACGGCACGATGGCCAGCAACGACACATACGACAAACCAGCGGCGCTGGCCATACGACGGGTATTGATGAAACGGCCAAACAGGAATGCCAGAAACTGTCTGCCGTTATCGATATGCTGACGAAACCGCATAATGCCGAACCAACAAAAAAGGGGCCTTGAAGGCCCCTTTTTTTCAACCGGTGTTCCTCGCGCTTATTTGCCCAGGTAGGCCTTGTCCGAATCTTCGACCTTGCCCAGAGACCAGGCCCCACGGGTCTTGGCATGGCGGACAGCCGCGGCGACGTCACTATCCGACGGTGCCGTGTCGATGCTGAGATCCTGACCCGGATAGATCAGATCGGCATCCTTGATCTTGTCGCTATTGGCCTTGTAGATCAGCGGCCAGCGATATGGATCGCCATAGACCGAATCCTTGCCGGAGATGGACCACAGGCTGTCACCCTTGACCACGGTGTAGCTGTCCACGCCTTCCTGGCCCTTGATGCTGCGATCCACGGCCTGCTCGGCGTAGTATTGCTTGACCGCAAGTTCCGCCTGAACACGTGCCTTGTTTGCCAGCTTGATGGCCTTTTTCTCATCACCCTTCTTGGCGGCCTTCTTGGCCTTTTTCAGGAATTTTTCGGTATCACGCCAGATCCAGTGCAGCGATTTGGCCTTCTTGATGGCTGCCTCTGCATTGGCGATGGCCACTGCGGACGCCTTCGGCGCTGCGGGCTTGCTGTCTTTCGGCTTGTTGCCGCAGCCGGTGACCAGGAACAGGGAAAGGATTGCGATTGTAAACAGTTTCATGCTGTGCAGTTTTTTCATTGTCAGGCTCCGCACCAGATTATTATTGGAAATCAACTGGTTGAAAAATCACACCAGGGAATGTCTGCGACACAAAGTATCACCGGGCTTCCGCGGGTGTCAAGAGAAAAAATAGCGGATGGAAGGGCATTTGTGAAGACGCCCGGCGCAAAAAACCGGACCCCTGTCACAGTCATGGCCGTTGTGGCGGCGCACCCGACGACAGGGCCTTTTCGCGCGCGCGCAGGGCCTCGCGCCTTGCCTGCACGGCATTACGCCGGGCACGCCGGTATTCTCCGATCTCGAGTTGCTTGCGTGCCCGTTCGAGCAGTTCCATGGCATGCCTGAGCAGACCGGGCGAGAGCCGCTCGGCGCCGACCGCACGCGCCGCCTGGATGGCCTGGCGGGCATTGCTCATTTCCTGTACCGGGGCACGGGTGCATCCTGATTGCAGGCTGCTCAGCGCGGCGATCAGCAGTATGCTCAGCAGTGCCTTGAGACGCAAAGGCATCGGTTCCCGTCCGGCTGTGTTCGTTGTATAGTTCTCCCCCATCGGCAAAGACTAAAGCACCCGGCCATTCGGGGTCAAGACGATCAGACACGACAAGCCAGACACATGAACGACAAACAGGCCATCCGCATTCTGCACAACCCGCGCTGCTCCAAGTCGCGTCAGACGCTGGCGCTGCTGCACGAGCGCGGCATCGAACCGGAAGTGATTGAATATCTCAAGACACCGCCCACCCGGCCCGAACTCGAAGCCATCATCGACACCCTGGGTATCGAGCCGCACGACCTGATCAGGCGCAACGAAAAAATCTACCGGGAACTGGGTCTCGGCAAGCACATGTCGCGTGATGAGCTGCTGGACGCCATGGTCGCCAACCCGATACTGATCGAGCGCCCAATCGTCATCCACGGCGACAAGGCCATGATCGGCCGGCCACCGGAAAAGATCCTGGACATCCTGTGAACGAGATACTGGTTCTGTACTACAGCCGTCATGGAGCGACGGCGGAAATGGCCCGCCTGATCGCGCGCGGTATCGGCGAAATCGACGGCGCAACCGCCGTGCTGCGCAGAGTACCCGAGGTTTCGACGGTGTGCGAGGCCACCGAGGAAACGATACCGGCCAGCGGCGATCCGTACGTGGAACCCGAAGATCTGCAACGCTGCATCGGCCTGGCGCTGGGCAGTCCGACGCGGTTCGGCAACATGGCGGCGCCACTGAAATACTTTCTCGACCAGACCAGTGGCCTGTGGCTTTCCGGGGCGCTGATCGGCAAGCCCGCCACGGTATTCACATCCACATCCAGCCTGCACGGCGGACAGGAGAGCACATTGCTGAGCATGATGTTGCCACTGCTGCATCATGGGATGCTGATTTGCGGAGTCCCTTACAGTGAAACAGCCCTGATGCACACCACGACCGGCGGCACACCTTACGGGGCCTCGCACCTGGCCGGCACCGACAGCCGGCTGCCGCTCAGCGACGACGAAAAGACCCTCTGCATGGCCCAGGGCAGAAGGCTGGCCGGAATCGCAATGCAACTGGCCGGAGACGGCAAGTGAACAGGGAAAGACTGTTTCGCCTGACCGGTCTCGCGGGCTACCTGGGCATCTGCATCCTGATGCCGCTTTGGTATTTCTACCTCGCCCCGCCAACCCTGCCAATCTGGCTGGCAATCGTGTTTTTCATGCTGCCGTTGCTGTTCCCGCTGCACGGGATGCTGCGCGGCAGGCCCTATACCTACGCGTGGTCCAGCTTCCTGTCCATGGCCTATTTCGCCCATGGTATCGGCGAGGCCTGGACATTGCCCGACGAGCGCCTTTACGGCCTGATCGAAATCATCCTGAGCCTGATGTGGTTCACCGGCTCGATCCTCTATGTGCGTGCCGCAAGGCTGCGCAAGGCCCGGTAAACGGTAGCCAGCGCGAGGCGGTCCAGGATCACCGGTCCTGCAACAACTCGCGCAGGAACGGAATCGTCACACGCCGCTGCTCCTGCAGCGACTGGCGATCGATACGTTCGACGAACGCCAGCAGGGTCGGCAGATCGCGTGGCAGGCGGCGCAACAAATAATGACCGCTCTCATCGCTGATCTCGAAACCACGCGCCTCGGCGAGCTGCTGCAGAATCAGCAGACGCGCCTCGTCGTCGGGTTCCAGCAGCCGGCAGACCACCCCCCAGCCCAGACGCGAGGCCAGATCCGCCAGCGCGAAGCCACACTCGCCCGGCGGCGCGGATGCGGTGAACAGCAGCCTCCCGCCACGCTGACGCAATTCGTTGTAAAGTCTGAATAATCCCTGTTCCCAGCCGGGATCGCCGGCCACGCTGTCGATGTCGTCGATGCACAGGAATTGCATGCACTCCAGACCCGCGAGAACACCCGCACCGGCAGGCAGCAGATCCCGCAACGGCAGATACGCGATGTTGTCACCCTGTGATGCGACCTGCTGGCAGGCAGCCTGCAACAGATGCGTCTTGCCGCTGGCCGGCGCCCCCCACAGGCAGAGCTGCTGTTCGTCGCCATGCACACAACGCAGCAACAGATCGACAGCCGCCTCGTTGCGATGGCTGACGAAGTTCTCCAGGGTGTTGCTGGATGCCAGCCTCAGGCCCAGCGGTATCTGTACGCTCATCGACGAACCGTTGTTTCAGGGATTGGCGCGGTCATAGACCTTGCTGTTCACATAGCCCTGGCGCAGATGACGCACGATCACCGCCAGAACCGCGGCCACTGGCAGTGCCAGCAGAATACCGGCAAAGCCGAACAACTGGCCACCGGCCATGATGGCAAAGATCACCGTCACCGGGTGCAGACCGATCCGGTTGCCAACGAAGAATGGCGTGAAAACGAAACTCTCCAGCAACTGACCGACACCGAACACAATCAGCACCGGTATCAGCTGCGCCAATTCATGGGTCTGTACGATCATGGCGATACCGGCGGCCAGTACACCGATGATGAAACCCAGATAGGGAACGAAGCTGACCAGGCCCGAGACCATGCCGATCAGCCAGGCCAGGTCGAGCCCGGCCATCCACAATCCAATCGAATAGACCAGCCCGAGCGACAGCATCACCAGCATCTGGCCACGCAGAAAGGCGCCCAGCACCTCATCGGACTCACGCGCAATGCCGCTGATTCTGTCAACCGACTGGCGCGGCAACAGCTCGCGAATGCCTGCCACCAGGCGGTCCCAGTCACGCAGAAGATAGAAGGTAACCACCGGAATCAGGACCAGGTTGGCAATGAATCCCAGCAGTGCCAGACCGGATCCGGTGACCGAAGCGACCACCTGGGTGGCGATGCCGCCTGCCTGCTGCCAGTACTGGGTGAGCGCCTTCTGGATCACGGCCGGATCGAAAGCCGCGGCATCGATATGCAGGGTCTTCTGCAGCCACGGCAGTACCGTGGTTCGGATCCACTGGATATAGTCCGGCAACTTGCCGATCAGATAACTGATCTGGCGTTCGACCAGAGGCAGCAGCAACAGGATGACCGCGATCAGCAGCAGGGTCATGATCACGAATACAATACTCACCGACAGCGTGCGCGACAGCTTCAGCCGTTCCAGACGATCGACCAGCGGATCACCCAGATAGGCGAACAACGCCGATACGAAGAACGGCATCAGTACCGGTGTGAGCAGGTAGAACAACCAGCCACCCAGCACCAGACCGGCCAGCAGCATCCATTTCTGTGAATCAGTCATTGTTCCGTTCTCCCGCCGTTCGCGCCGATGCCCGCCAGGCACGCATGCCCCAGGTGACGACATAATCCACGCCACTCGACAGCGTGGTCAGCGCCACCAGCCAGATCATCCCGCCAACGACCCAGGGTGCAAAACCGTACAAGCTGTCCAGCAGCACCAAGACAACGAGCAGGATCTGAAAAACGGTATTGAGCTTGCTGATCCCGCTGGGCCTGGCCTCGATGCGCTCGATCTTGTAATAGTAGAAAAGCCCGCCGGCGACGATCATAACATCACGCGCCAGAATCAGCATTACCAGCCACAAGGGTATCAGGCCCAGCCATGCCAGCATCACGTAGGTGGTCACCTGCATGAGCTTGTCGGCCACCGGATCCAGCCAGCCGCCCAGACTGCTGGTCCATTGATAACGGCGTGCAAGATAACCATCCAGACCGTCGGACAACCCGGCAACGATGAACAGGATCAATGCCATGAAAAAGTCCGCATGCCACAGATACCAGGCCACGGGAAACACCAGCAGAATACGGATACCGCTGATGAGATTGGGTATCCATTTCGGCTTGAATCCGCTCACGGCTGCAATCGGTATCTCAGCTCATTGGCTGTCTGGGTGTCGGCAGACGAACCCTGCCGCGCAACCATTCCCGTCTGCACCGTCACCGCATAGGGCACGATGACACTGCCGAGCGCCAGGCTGCGTACCAGACCTGCCATGTCGCCCTTGATCTGCAGGCTGAACACCACCTGGTCCCTGTCCACCTCGCTGATGTCAACCGATTTCACCGGCGTCAGCGAAGCCAGATAGCGACTCAAACGGGCGAAATCCTCGGCCTTGCCCACACCCGTCACACGCAGCCGCACCTGGCTGCCATGCCGTGAAGCCGCATGCACGATATAACGCGAGGCGATGATCCCGGCCAGGCCATCGATCCCGAGTGCCAGCGCCCCGTCCAGACGGTCGCCCGTGGTGGTCCAGCTGGAGACTTGCGACAGGTTCTTCAGCAACCAGCGCAGGTGCCAGCGGCCCTGGCCATCGCGGCGAATGCGTAACAGCAGTACGGCTTCGGCCGGGTAACGCGCCGAAGCCCTGGCGACCTCGTCGATGAAGCCGCCCCAGACGGTGGCGAAATCCAGCCGCCGCTGGTCTTCGAGATCCATGAGCGGAAACAGCAACGGGATGCCGCGCCGGTGCGCCTGTTCCATGAGTAGCTTGCGCAAGGCCGCATTCCCGCCGGTACCCAGCAGGTAACGGCGACCACCCTCTTCGACCGCGGCCCATACCAGCGTGGCCGGCCGCCGCCGGCCCCAAACCGGCTGTCCGGCACGCTGGAGGAGCCTCTCCAGCGCCCGGCCATCGAACACGATGTGCAGCCGGTAACCGGGACGCGCACCGGCGGGCGCATCGGCCGGCAATGGCATGCGGGCATAGCGGTAACGCTGCACATAGCGTCTGACCCTGCCCAGGGCCTGGGCCACTGCCGGCTGGATGGCAATATTGCGGTTGCCCGACAAGCGCACCAGCACCTCGATCATGGCCGAGCGCAAGGCGTCATTGCGTTGTTTGGACGACTGGTCTGGCACCTGGCGATCCACGCTGTAGAGATGCGGAACGATCACAGCGCCCCGCGCCAGTGGCGTCAGCAGCATTGCCGCGAGAAAGAACCATCCAAGTCTTGTTGTCATGATGCGCCCTGTTCCAGTGAATGTGGCGATTATATATAGAATACTGTGCGTGGCACACGGTTTTTGCCGCCGTTAAACTGCAGCCGAACCGCCTGAAGATGATAGAATAGCGCCTGCAGCCACAGCCTACACGCCAGCATGAGGACAGGACGTGACTAAAGTTTCAGATTCCACCGGCCGGCCGTCACTCAGTTATCGTGACGCGGGGGTCGATATCGACGCCGGCAACGCCCTGGTCGAACGCATTGCGCCGATCGCCAGCAAGACCCATCGTCCAGGTGTGCTCGGCGGTCTGGGCGGGTTCGGCGCACTGTTCGAGCTGCCGCTGGATCGCTACCGGCAACCAGTGCTGGTCTCAGGCACCGATGGTGTGGGCACCAAGTTGCGCCTGGCGATGATGCTTGAGCGCCACGACACCATCGGCATCGATCTCGTGGCGATGTGTGTCAACGATCTGATCGTGCAAGGCGCGGAGCCCCTGTTCTTTCTCGACTACTACGCCACCGGCCATCTGAATGTGGATATGGCCGCCGACGTGGTGCGCGGCATCGGCCGTGGCTGCGAGCTGGCCGGCGCCGCGCTCGTGGGCGGCGAGACGGCCGAAATGCCCGGCATGTACGAGGGTGACGACTACGACCTGGCCGGCTTCTGTGTCGGTATTGTGGAAAAGGAACGCATCATCGATGGCAGCAAAGTCGCTGCCGGCGATGTGCTCATCGGCCTGGCGTCTTCCGGACCGCACTCCAACGGCTATTCACTGATCCGCAAGATCATCGAGGTCAGCCACGCCGATCTCGATGACGACTGCGGTGGTGTGCCGCTGGGCGAAGCCCTGCTGGCGCCGACGCGCATCTACGTCAAGCCCCTGCTCGCACTGATGCAGGAGATCGACATCCATGCCCTGGCGCACATCACCGGCGGCGGACTGCTGGAAAACCTGCCGCGGGTAATGCCCAATGGCACCCGCGCACGCATCGACCAGCAGGCCTGGCGGATGCCACCGGTCTTCGACTGGTTGCGCGAACAGGGCAACATAGAGGCACAGGAAATGTACCGCACATTCAACTGCGGCATCGGCATGGTCCTGTGTGTCGCCGAACGGGATGCCGACAGCGCAATCTCCTGCCTCGAAGGCATGGGTGAAAATGCCATGATCCTGGGACGCATCGAGCAGGCAGGTGACGGTCGCGAAGTCGTCATCGAATGATGGTCAATCTGGTCTCCCGCTCATGCCGCAAGTCCGCAAGCTTCCTGTCGTCATCCTGATCTCCGGGAGCGGCAGCAACCTGCAGGCCTTCATCGACGCCTGCCGCGATCCCGGCTACCCGGTCACCATCCGGGCCGTGATCAGCAATCGCGCCGATGCCTATGGCCTGACACGGGCCCGCGAGGCCGGCATCGATACCATGGTCGTGGACCACCGCGAGCATGACAGCCGCAATGCCTTCGATCGGGTGCTGATGCAACACATCGACCGTTACCACCCGGAACTGGTGATACTGGCCGGCTTCATGCGTATTCTCACCGACGAATTCGTCGAACACTATGCCGGACGCATGCTCAACATCCACCCGTCGCTGCTGCCCGACTACACCGGCCTGCACACCCACCGGCGGGTTCTCGAGGATGGCCGTGACGAACATGGCGCCAGTGTCCATTTCGTCACCGCCGAACTCGACGGCGGACCCGTTGTCCTACAGGCAAGGGTGCCGGTGAAACCGGGTGATACACCGGAGCGCCTCGCCACGCGTGTGCTGGAAAAGGAACATATCATCTATCCTTTGGTGGTGCGCTGGTTCGCGGAGGGACGCCTGAAGTTGCGCAATGGCAAGGTAATGCTCGATGGCAGAACCCTGGAACAACCCTGCCAGCTGGAAGATGGGAACCGAACATCATGCGACCACTGATCACGCTGTTGCTTTTGCTTACGGCAATGCCAGCCATGGCGCTGCCCGATTTCGATGCCTGGTACACGGCCTACAAGGGCAGTTTCAAAGCCGCCACGTCGCACATCAGTTTTCGCTCGCAATCCGGCAGGTACGAGTACCGCAACCAGGCGCGGGCCGCCGGAGTGATCGCCATCTTCCGTTCCGACAGGATCAATGAAATCTCACGCGGCCGCCTGATCGATGGCCGGCCGCAACCGGAGGAATACCACTACCTGCACCGCAACGGCAAGCGGGTGAAGAAAGAGATGCGGGTGACGTTTCGGCGCAGCGAGGGCCTGGCAATCAGTACCTACAAGGGCCATACCTACCGAATAGCGATACCCGATGGCGCGATCGACCGTTTCAGTGTGCAGATCACGTTGATGCACGATTTCTCAACCAAGGGCATCGGGACACGCGAATACGCGGTGGCCGACAAGTCCAAGCTCAAACATTACCGCTTCGTTGTTTCGGGCAGGCACACCATCGAAACCACCGCCGGACGATTCGATACCATCCGCGTCAGCCGTGCGCACCGTAACGGCAAGCGCACGACCTACATGTATTTCGCTCCGTCGCTGGGCTACCTGATGGTACGCATGGAACATGTAGAGAAGGACGGCAGCCGTTACCGCATGGATCTCACGCGAGTGAGCGGGCTGTAATCATTCACGCCTTGGGCAGCGTCACGCCGGTCTGTCCCTGATACTTGCCGCCCCGGTCGCGGTAGGAGGTCTCGCATACTTCGTCGGATTCGTAGAACAACATCTGCGCCACGCCCTCGTTGGCGTAGATCTTGGCCGGAAGCGGCGTTGTATTGGAAAATTCCAGGGTCACATGACCTTCCCATTCCGGCTCCAGCGGCGTGACGTTGACGATGATACCGCAGCGCGCATAGGTCGATTTGCCCAGACAGATGGTCAACACGCTGCGCGGGATGCGGAAATACTCCACCGTGCGTGCCAGCGCAAACGAGTTGGGCGGTATGATGCACACATCGGACTGAACGTCCACGAAACTGTCGTCGTCGAAATTCTTCGGATCGACGATGGCGGAATTGATGTTGGTGAAGATCTTGAATTCGTCCGCGCAACGCACATCATAACCATAACTGGACGTGCCATAGGAGATGATGCGTCCGTTCCCGGCTTCGCGCACCTGTCCGGGCTCGAACGGGTCGATCATGCCTTCGTTCTCCGCCATGCGGCGAATCCACTTGTCGGATTTGATGCTCATCGTCTCCCCGTACCCGGCTGTGTCGTCAATGAGGCCCGATTCTACCGGAACCGGCCCGGCATGCAAAACCGCTCACAACGACATCCGTGGCCGTAAACGAAAACGCCGCGGCATCTGCCACGGCGTTTTGGATGGGGATTCCGGCAGCCGTCAGTTGTTCTGGATGACGATCTGCGGAAACTTGGCGGCGTGGTTCTTGGCCTGCATCGACAGGCGGCCGGCGGCACGGCGCGCGATCTCGCGGTAGATCTGCGCGATGCGGCTGTCCGGCTCGGCGACCACTGTGGGCTTGCCACTGTCGGTCTCCTCGCGGATGCGGATGTCCAGTGGCAGGGCTCCAAGGAAATCGACGTCATACTGCTCGGACATGCTCTGGCCACCGCCCTGGCCGAAGATATGCTCTTCATGACCGCACTTGCTGCAGATGTGAATGCTCATGTTCTCGATGATGCCCAGCACCGGCACCTCGACCTTCTGGAACATCTTGAGACCCTTCTTGGCATCCAGCAGGGCGATGTCCTGCGGCGTGGTGACGATGACCGCACCGCTGACCGGCACCTTCTGCGCCAGTGTCAGCTGGGTGTCCCCCGTGCCTGGCGGCAGGTCGATAATCAGGTAATCCAGATCCTTCCATGCGGTATCCTTGAGCAACTGCTCCAGCGCCTGGGTGACCATCGGGCCGCGCCAGATCATTGGCGTGTCCTCGTCGATCAGATAGCCGATGGACATGGACTGGATATGGTAGCTGTTCATCGGCTCCAGGCTCTGACCATCGGGCGATTCCGGCTTGCCGCTCACACCCAGCATGCGCGGCTGGCTGGGCCCGTAGATGTCGGCATCGAGGATCCCCACATTGGCGCCCTCGGCCGACAGCGCCAGGGCCAGGTTGACGGCCGTGGTGGACTTGCCGACCCCGCCCTTGCCCGAGGCCACGGCAATGATGTTCTTGACACCGTCGATGGTCTTGACGTTCTTCTGCGTGATATGAGCTTCGATCTTCCACGAAATGTCCACATCGACGGATTCCACACCATCGATGGCGCTGATCTTTTCGCTCACCTGCTGCGCGAGCTGGTCAGCGTAGCCCTTGGCCGGATAACCCAGCACGATCCGGACCGATACCTTGCCCCCGTCGATATCGATATCCTTGACGACCTTGGCCGATACGAGATCCGTATCGAGGTTCGGGTCGATAAGCGTCTTCAGGGCTTCCTTGACCTGATCCTGGGTAACGTTTGCCATGAATGCAACCTCCACGTCTGCCCGGCATGACCGGCACAGAGCAAATGCTAATACTTTAGAAAATCAGTCGGGTATTATACATGAATTTTCCAGACTGTGTAGTATTTCATAATTTGCCGATAAACTCGACATCCCCGCCGCGTCGCGGGCAGCCTTGTTGACCCCGGTCAAGGCCGAAATCCAGGCCACTGGCCGCGCGCAAGATGAACCCATGACCGGATTCCGCTACAATGCCTGATTTTACAGGCAATTTTCCGGAACCCCACGCCCATGAGCCAAACCAAGCGACAGATCCTGGTCACCAGCGCCCTGCCCTACGCCAACGGACACATCCATCTCGGCCATCTGGTCGAATACATCCAGACCGACATCTGGGTCCGGTTCCAGAAGATGCGCGGCCACGAATGCTACTACGTCTGCGCCGACGACACCCACGGCACGCCGGTGATGCTGCGCGCCGAGCAGGAAGGGATCAGCCCCGATGAGCTGATCGCGCGCATGCAAGACGCGCACCTGGCGGATTTCGAGGCCTTCCACATCGCCTTCGACAATTACTATTCGACCAACTCGGAAGAAAACCGTGAGCTCGCGCTGGGCATGTTCGGCAAACTGCGCGAGGCCGGGCTGATCGTCAAACGCGAGACCGAGCACTATTACGACCCGGAACGCAAGATGTTCCTGCCCGACCGCTATATCAAAGGCGAATGCCCGAAATGCCATGCCCAGGACCAGTATGGTGACGGCTGCGAGGTGTGTGGCGCGACCTATTCGACCACCGATCTGATCAACCCGCGCTCTGCCGTATCCGGCGCACGGCCGGAACGCAGAAAGACCGAACACTTCTTCTTTCGTCTGAACGAGTGCGCGGCATTTCTGCAGGACTGGATGCGCAACGGGCGTGATGGCCATGGTTCACCGTTGCAGGCAGAGATGCTGCACAAGCTGCAGGAATGGTTCGAGACCGGCCTCATGGACTGGGAGGTCTCGCGTGACGCGCCCTACTTCGGCTTCGAGATCCCAGGTGCACCGGGCAAGTACCTGTATGTATGGCTCGATGCACCGGTCGGCTACATGGCCAGCTTCAAGAACCTGTGCACGCGGAAAGACATCGACTTCGATGCGTGGTGGAATCCGCACAGCGAAACCGAGCTGTATCACTTCATCGGCAAGGATATCCTCAACTTCCACGCCCTGTTCTGGCCCGCCACGCTGCACTTCTCCGGCTACCGCACGCCGGACCGCATCTGTGTACACGGCTTCCTGACCGTCAACGGGCAGAAGATGTCCAAGTCGCGCGGCACCTTCATCATGGCACGCACTTACCTGCAGCACCTGCCGCCCGAATACCTGCGCTACTACTTTGCCGCCAAGCTCAACGACCGGGTCGAGGATATCGACCTCAATCTAGAAGACTTCATGGCGCGCGTAAACAGCAATCTGGTGGGCAAGTACATCAACATCGCCAGCCGCAGCGCGGGCTTCATCAGCAAGCGCTTCGAAGGCCGGCTGTGCAGTGAACTGCCGAACGAAGAGATCGTACTGCTCGGCAAGCTGCAGGCCGCCGCCGATGAAATCGCAGATCTGTACGAGAACCGCCGCTTTAGCGAGGCCATCCGCCGCATCATGGCGCTGGCCGACATGGCCAACGAATTCATCAATGAAACCCGGCCATGGGAAGTGGCCAAACAGGAAGGTGGTGAACAACGCCTGCACGAACTGTGCACCGCCAACATCAACATGTTCCGCCTGCTGACCTTGTATCTGAAACCGGTATTGCCGCAACTGGCTGCAAAGGTAGAGGATTTTCTGAATATCGAGCCACTGGACTGGTCGTCGAGCAAGAATCTACTGCTCGACCATCTCATCAACCGCTATCAGCATCTGGCCAAACGCATCGAGCAAAAACAGATCGATGCCATGCTGGCCGACAGCCGCCAGACCATGCAGGCGGACAAGGACGCGCAGTCACCGGCCAGGCATGCGGACAGGCAGCAACACGCGCATCCTCCCATCGCCGAGACGATCGGAATCGACGATTTCGCCAGGATCGACCTGCGCGTAGCGCGTATCGTCGAAGCCCGCCCGGTGGAAGGCGCCGACAAGCTGTTGCAGCTGACACTGGATATCGGTGGAGAGACCCGCAACGTGTTCGCCGGCATCAAGAGCGCCTATACCCCGGAACAACTGCAGGGGCGCCTGACCGTGATGGTCGCCAACCTGGCGCCGCGCAAGATGCGGTTCGGCGTCTCCGAAGGCATGGTGTTGGCCGCCGGTCCGGGCGGCAAGGAACTGTTCATCCTTGAGCCGGATCAAGGCGCCCAGCCCGGCATGAAAATAAAATAATCTTCGAAACGGGACATGCCCGCATATCCCATAGCTTTATAAACCATGGGGTTACGCTTGTGCACAGGCTGGCCAGCCAGTAAAGTAGCCTGATATTCCTGACTGAATGGAACGATGACTCCAATGAGCGATTTCGCCCTCATTCTCGTCAGCACGATCCTGGTCAACAACTTCGTGCTGGTCAAATTCCTCGGGCTGTGCCCGTTCATGGGGGTGTCGCGCAAGCTGGAAACAGCTACCGGAATGTCACTGGCGACCACCTTCGTACTGACGATGTCGTCGATCTGCAGCTATCTGGTCAACGAATACCTGCTTGCCCCGCTGGGGCTGGAGTACCTGCGCACGATCGCCTTCATTCTGGTCATCGCCTTCGTGGTCCAGTTCACCGAGATGGTGGTGCACAAGACCAGCCCGTTGCTGTACCAGGTGCTCGGTATCTTCCTGCCGCTGATCACCACCAACTGCGCGGTGCTTGGCGTGGCGCTGCTCAATGTGCAGACCAAACATGGCTTCCTCGAATCCACCTTCTATGGCTTTGGCGCCGCGGTGGGTTTCTCGCTGGTGCTGATCCTGTTCAGCGCCATGCGTGAGCGCATCCTCGTCGCCGATGTCCCCGAGGTCTTCAAGGGCAATGCCATCGCCCTGATCACGGCCGGACTGATGTCACTGGCCTTCATGGGCTTCACCGGACTGGTGAAGGGCTGATGCTGAGTGCGATTCTCGTCATCGTCGGGCTATCGGTGGTGTTTGGTGTCATCCTCGGCTATTCGGCGATCCGTTTCCATGTGGACAGCGACCCGGTGGTCGATCAGATCGACGCCCTGCTGCCTCAAACCCAATGTGGTCAGTGCGGCTACGCCGGCTGCCGGCCGTACGCGGAGGCCATTGCCAGTGGCGAGGCCGACATCAACCAGTGTCCGCCCGGCGGCGACACCACGATCCGGGCGCTTGCGGATCTGCTCGGCGTCGATCCGAAACCGCTCAATGCCGAACATGGCACGACCAAGGACATCAAGACCGTGGCCTGGATCGACGAGACCATCTGCATCGGCTGCACCCTGTGCATACAGGCCTGTCCGGTTGACGCCATCCTCGGCGCAGCCAAGCAGATGCATACCGTGATCGTGGACGAATGCACCGGATGTGAACTGTGCATCCCGCCCTGCCCGGTGGAGTGCATCTTCATGGTGCCGGTCAAGGAAACCATCGAGACCTGGCGCTGGCCCAATCCCGACGAGGCCAGCCTGGAGAACGCCTCATGAGCCTGCTGCATCCCGGCACAGTCGGCCATTTCCATGGCGGCCTGAAACTGGAACGCCACAAGCGTGAATCCTGCGATCGCCCCATTGGTACCTGCCCGCTGGCCGACGAGCTCACCCTGCCGTTGCAACAACACATCGGCGAACCGGCCGAACCGCTGGTCAGGGTCGGTGACCAGGTGCGCAAGGGGCAGATGATCGCGCGTGCCAGCGACTACGTCAGCGCACCGGTGCACGCCCCGACCTCGGGCACGGTCACACGTATCGAGGCGCTGATGGTACCCCACCCTTCGGGCCTGTCGGCACCCTGCATCGTCATCGAACCCGATGGCGAGGACCGCTGGATAGACGAATTGCCGGTAGTGAATGACTATCGCAGTCTCGATCCCAGTGCGCTGCGCAACCGTATCCGCGAGGCCGGCATCGTCGGTCTTGGCGGCGCCGGTTTTCCGTCCTACATCAAGCTCAATCCGGGCAGGGCGGGCCAGATAGACACCCTGATACTCAATGCTGCCGAATGTGAACCTTGGATCACCTGTGACGACCGGCTGATCCGTGAACGCGCCGGACGCATCGTCGCCGGTGCCGAAATCATGATCCACGCCCTGCAGGCGCGCCAGTGCGTGATCGGCATCGAGGACGAGATGCACGAGGCCATCGCCGCACTGCGCCAGGCTGTGGAAGGCACCGGTATCGAAGTGATACCGGTACCCACCCGTTATCCGGCCGGTGGCGAGAAACAGCTCATCCAGGTGCTCACCGGACTGGAGGTGCCGGTCAACGGGCTGCCACTGGACATCGGCATTACCTGTCACAATGTCGGCACCGCAGCGGCCATCGCCGACGCGGTGCACGAAGGCCGGCCGCTGATCTCGCGTATCGTCACCGTCACCGGCCAGGTTGGTGAACCACGCAACCTCGATACCCTGATCGGCACCCCGGTACGCACGCTGATCGAACACTGCGGCGGCTATGCCGGCACCCCCGGCCGCCTGATCATGGGTGGACCGATGATGGGCTTCACACTGCGCAACGACACGGTGCCGGTCATCAAGACCACCAACTGCCTGCTGGTCATGGATCCTCCCGCCCGCCACGAAACGCCCATGCCCTGCATCCGCTGCGGCGAATGCGCAACCGTATGCCCGGCACGGCTGCTGCCGCAGCAGCTTTACTGGTACGCTCATGCCAAGAACTTCGACCGCATCCAGGACTACGACCTGTTCGAATGTATCGAGTGCGGCTGCTGTGCCCATGTCTGCCCCAGCCACATCCCGCTGGTACAGTACTACCGCTATGCCAAAACCGAGATCTGGAACATGGAACGCGAAAAGGAACGCGCCGACCTGGCGCGTGAACGCCATGAATTCCGCCTCGAGCGTCTGGAACGCGAGAAACGTGAGCGCGAGGAGCGCATGCGCAAGAAGAAAGAAGCGCTGAGCAAAAGCAACAAGGGCAAGGACGACCCCAAAAAGGCCGCCATCGAAGCGGCGCTCAAACGCGTTCGCGAGAAGCAGGCGCGCGCCGCGCAAGGTAGTGACAAGGAGAACGACGCATGAGCGGGGTCTTCATCCAGGAAAGCTCGCCGCACTTGATGCCCGGCAACTCGGTTGAGCGCATGATGCGCCATGTGCTCTACGCGCTGGTGCCTGGCTACCTCGTCTGTGTAGTCATCTTTGGTTGGGGCGTGATCATCAATGCCGTTATTGCCACTGTCACGGCATTGGGTTGCGAGGCGCTGATGCTGTACTGGCGCAAACGGCCGGTCGGCCGTTTCCTGTCCGACCACAGTGCCGTCGTCACGGCACTGCTGCTGGCCATCTGCCTGCCGCCCCTGGCGCCATGGTGGCTGACCGTCCTGGCCACAGGTTTCGCCATCGTCGTGGCCAAACATCTGTATGGCGGATTGGGCTACAACCCGTTCAATCCGGCCATGATCGGCTATGTGGTCGCGATCATCTCGTTTCCACGCGAGATGACCCTATGGGTCATGCCGCTGGCCGAACAACCGTTGAGCCTGCTACAGTCACTGCAATACCAGCTCGGCGGCAGTCTGCCGGCGGGTCTGTCGATCGACGCCATTACCGCCGCCACGCCCCTCGATGCCATCAAACAGGCGCTGGGGCGCAGCCTGACCATCCATGAGCTCGGCGGGCAGCGGGTATTCGGGCTGTTCGGAGGCAACGGCTGGGAATGGATTTCGCTGGCCTTCCTCGCCGGTGGTGTATGGCTGTTGATCACACGCACCATCCGCTGGCAGATTCCTGTTGCCATGCTCGGCGGCATGGCGCTGATGGCGTTGCTGTTCCAGTTCATCGACGCCGACCAGTATCCCTCGCCGCTGTTCCACCTGTTCACCGGCGGCACCATGCTGGGCGCCTTCTTCATCGCCACCGACCCGGTTACGGCCAGCACCACACCCAGGGGGAGGATCATCTATGGTGCCGGTATCGGCATCATCACCTGGATCATACGCACCTGGGGCGGTTATCCCGACGGGGTGGCGTTCTCGGTCTTGCTGATGAACATGGCCGTGCCGACCATCGACTACTATACGCGTCCGCGGGTCTATGGCGAAAAGGGACGCGGCGAATGAAGGGCTACCGCGAACACATCGGCATGGCGGCATTGTTGCTGGGTGTTTTCGCCCTGCTCGGCACTGCCCTGGTCGCCTTTACCTATGAAAGAACGGCGGAACGTATCCGCGCCAACGAACGTGCGGTGCTGTTGCGCAACCTGCATCAGATCATCCCGCCCGAACGCCATGACAACGACATCTTTCATGACCGCATCCAGGTACACTCGGCCGATCTGCTCATGAGTAACGAACCGGTAACCGTCTATCGCGCGCGAAAAGGTGGCCGTCCAGTGGCACTGGCACTGACGACCATCGCCCCGGATGGATACAACGGCAAGATCAAGATCCTGGTCGGCATCAACCACGATGGCAGCCTGAGCGGTATCCGCATCGTCACCCATCACGAGACCCCGGGACTGGGAGATGCCATCGAAAAGGCGCGGAGCGACTGGGTCGATCAGTTCGTCGGACGCTCACTGAAAAACCCGGCCGAATCCAAATGGAAGGTGCGCAAGGATGGCGGCGTATTCGACCAGTTTACCGGCGCTACGATCACCCCGCGTGCGGTGGTCAAGGCCGTTCACCGGGCTCTGCTATACTACAGGGCGAACCGGAAGATGTTGTTTGACAAGCCACCTGAACACAAACGAAGACAGCACTGACATGGCAGAGACACCAACCTACCGCAGCGTAGCCATGGACGGGCTATGGCACAACAATCCGGCCCTGGTGCAACTGTTGGGGCTGTGTCCCCTGCTGGCCGTCACCGGTACCGCAATCAACGGCCTGGGCATGGGCCTGGCTACCACCGTGGTACTGGCCGGTTCCAATGTCATCGTCTCGGTCATTCGCAACCTGGTCCGGCCCGAGATACGTATCGCCGTGTTCATGCTGGTCATCGCCTCGCTGGTCACCGCTGTCGAGCTGTCCATGAACGCCTGGTTTCATGACCTTTACAAGATACTCGGCATCTTCATACCACTGATCGTCACCAATTGCTCGATCATCGGCCGTGCCGAGTCGTTCGCCTCGCGCAACACCGTTTCACGGTCACTGGTCGATGGCTTGAGCATGGGGATAGGTTTCACCCTGGTACTGGTGCTGCTGGGCGCGGTACGCGAGATCATTGGTTCCGGCACCCTGTTGTCGGGCGCGCACCTGATGTTCGGTGAGAGCGCGCGTGACTGGGTCATCCATTTCAACCCCGACTACCCCGGCTTCCTGCTGGCCATCATGCCACCGGGTGCGTTCATCGGCCTGGGGCTGATCATCGCAGTGAAGAATGTCATCGACCGGCGCATTGCCCGCAGGCAGGGTGTGGCCCTGCCCGATCTCGCCACCCAGGGTGGTGGCTGTCACTGATCTGCCCGATCATCCGAAATGAACCGTAACAAACGCATCGAGATCTTCGAGCGCCTCAAGGCGCACATCCCCGAACCACGCACCGAACTGGAATACGAAAATACCTTCCAGCTGCTGGTGGCCGTCATGCTTTCGGCACAGGCCACCGATGTCAGTGTCAACAAGGCCATGCGCCCGGTATTCCGCAAAATCAAGACACCACAGCAGATGCTGGATTTTGGTGAAGAACGTCTGCGCGAGGCCATCAAGACCATCGGTCTGTTCAACACCAAGGCGGCCAATGTCATCAAGACCTGCCGTATCCTGGTGGAGAAACACGACGGTCAGGTCCCTGACGACCGCAAGGCGCTCGAGGCCCTGCCAGGCGTGGGGCGCAAGACGGCCAATGTGATCCTCAACACCGCCTTCGGCCGCCCCACCATCGCCGTCGATACCCATATCTTCCGGGTCGCCAACCGCACCGGCATCGCACCTGGCCGCAACGTTCGCGAGGTCGAGGCACGCCTGCAACGGCTGGTGCCTGATGAATACAAGCAGGACGCCCACCACTGGCTGATCCTGCACGGGCGCTATACCTGTGTCGCGCGCCGGCCACGCTGCGGGTCATGTGTCATCGAGGACCTGTGCGAATACCGTCACAAGAGCGAGTAGGCCCGGCATGTTCACCACTGATCGCAACCAATTACGTACCTTCTATCGCGAGGCCTGGCAAAAACACCGTGAATCCCGGCCCATGGAGCCGCTGGAAAGCCAGATCGTCGATGTCATTCTCATGCATCCCGAATACCATGATCTGCTCGAAGGCCCGCAAGACAACCTCTCACGCGACTACCACCCCGAAGACGGCCGGGAAAACCCCTTCCTGCACATGGGCCTGCACCTGGCTCTGCGCGAACAACTGGCTACAGGACGCCCTGCACTGTGCCGCAAGATCTTTGACCAGCTGCTCGGCATCAATGGCGATGCCCACCGCACCGAACACGCGATGATGGAGTGTCTCGCCGAGGCCCTCTATCAGGCACAGCGCCAGGGCGGCATGCCTGATGAAAGGGCCTACACGACCTGTTTGCGGCACCTGCTGATCAAAAAATAGACAGCGTGCTTGCCAAGCGGCTGAATTTCACCCTATTCTGTGATGGATTTTGAAACTTTTACAGACCAGGCCTGTCTATTCCAGCGGTTCAGTGCATAATGATGTCAGCCGGCATCCTGCCGCACACAACCAGACAACATTGATTTTGACCATTCAGATGGAGAGAAAACCCATGTCCAGGAAACCAGTCAAGAAAACCCTCGCGGCCGCCATGGGCGCAGCGTTTGCCACCAGTCTCGCCACCAACCCGGTTCAGGCTGCGGAGAACCCGTTTGCGATGACCGAATTGTCCAGTGGCTACAAGCTCGCCGCCATGGAGGGCAAATGTGGTGAAGGCAAGTGCGGCGAAGGAAAATGCGGCGGCAAGATGAAGCCCAAGCCAAAGCCCAAGATGGAAGGTAAGTGCGGCGAAGGAAAATGCGGCGGCAAGATGATGGAAGGCAACAAGATGAAGCCCAAGCCAAAGCCCAAGATGGAAGGCAAGTGCGGCGAAGGAAAATGCGGCGGCAAGATGATGGAAGGCAACAAGATGAAAGCCAAGCCCAAGTCAAAAATGGAAGGCAAGTGCGGCGGCATGATGTAAGGAGCCGGACCTCATGACAACCACCTACCCCGTTCAGGGTGCCGGTCTCGGCCTGCGGCGATCCATGCTGGAGTCGCTGGCTGATGCGCCGGAGACAGCGATCGACTTCATGGAAGTCGCGCCCGAAAACTGGATGGGCGTAGGTGGCGCCTTTGGGCGCCAGTTTCGCGCCTTCACAGAGCGTTATCCGTTCGTCACCCATGGCCTGTCGCTGTCAATCGGCAGCCCATCGCCTTTGGATATGGATTTTCTCCATCGGCTCAGGAACTTCCTGTGCGAACATGATATCCGCCTGTATTCCGAGCATCTGAGCTATTGCAGTGACGATGGTCACCTGTACGACCTGATGCCCATTCCTTTCACCGAAGAGGCCGTGCATTACGTGGCCGGGCGTATCCGTCAGGTACAGGACGTACTGGAACAACGCATCGCCATTGAAAACGTTTCCTACTACGCGGCCCCCGGCAAGGAAATGGAAGAGATCGATTTCATCAATGCCGTACTCGAAGAGGCAGACTGCGGCTTGTTGCTCGATGTAAACAACATCTATGTCAACAGCGTCAATCATGGATACGACGCCGAGAGCTTCCTGTGTGCCCTGCCCGGCGAACGCATCGACTATTTCCATATCGCGGGTCACTACAACGAGGATGTCGATCTGATCGTGGACACCCACGGGGCCGATGTCATCGATCCGGTCTGGGCGCTGCTCGACAAGGCCTATGCGCATTTTGGCGTCGTGCCCACGTTGCTGGAACGGGACTTCAACATTCCGCCACTGGCTGATCTGATGATCGAGGTGGAAAGGATCCGCCACATACAGAAACTTCACGAAAACGATCATGAACAGCGTATCGCCCAAGGCTGAAAAACCGGCCTTCATTCGCAAACAGCTTGAGTTTGCCGCGCATATCCGTCACCCCGGGATCAATCCCGCGCCACAGGACATCGAACCACGGCGCATGAATATCTATACCGAGCTGTTCTACAACAACATCGAAAATTTCGTCAGTACGGCGTTTCCGGTACTGCGCGAAATCACCGCCGACGATGACTGGCATGCCATGGTGCGTGACTTCATGTACCGGCATCGTTGTCAGACACCCTACTTTCTGGAGATTCCCGAGGAATTCCTCGACTATCTACAAAATGAACGCAAAGAGATGGACGACCCACCCTGGCTGGTCGAACTGGCCCATTATGAATGGGTGGAGCTGGCCCTGTCGGTGTTCGACGAGGATACAGACGACCAGGCATTCAATCCTGACGGTCACCTGCTGGAAAGTGTGCCACGCCTCTCACCATTGGCATGGCCACTGGCCTACCGCTATGCCGTTCACCGTATCGGGCCTGATCAGCTGCCTGAAAAAGAGGAACCGACCCAGTTCGTCGTTTACCGTGACGACAATGATGAAATCCACTTCCTCGAGATCAATCCGGTTACCTACCGGCTGCTTGAGCTGCTCAATCAAGACAATACATTGAATGGCCGTCAGCTGCTGTTACGTATCGCCGAAGAAATCGGACATCCCGATCCAGACGCCGTCGTCGATGCCGGGCATGAGATCATGCAAGACCTGCGCGAGCGCGGCATTCTCGACATTGCCCGCTAACTATCACGATACATGCAGGCGTCAGCATTCCCCCTGCCTGCACGGGGAACTTTACTAGCCAGACCGGGTCTATTGGCTACCACCATTGACAAGACGAAAAATCAGCCGATACGACAGGTCGTGGCGTGTCATTTTGCCACGAGATGGCATGCCAGCCCTGAAGACACCGGCAACGGCCCGTTACTCGTGATAAAAATTCGAATAGTTCAATTGGCTGCCAGGTCACCAAGGAGAACCCGATATGTCACTGAAGCAATCGTTTGGCAAGACAGCGTGCCTGTTGAACCACCTGATGGAAAAAACCAGAGCGGCCGACTTCACAGCATCCCTGCTGTTGCGCCTCTACCTGGCTCCCATCTTTCTGATGGCGGCAATCAACAAATTCAAGCTCACCGATGACAGGCTTTTTGGTATTCCGGTACCGGAAACCGTGCTGGGCCTGTTCCCCGTGGTGGACCCGAATATCATCAACTGGTTCGGCAACAGTCAGTGGGGGCTGGGCATGCCAGCCCCGGAGCTGATGGCCTACCTTTCGGCCTATACGGAATTTTTTGGCGCCATTTTACTGTTGCTTGGGCTTGCGACCCGCTGGATCAGTATCCCGCTGATGGTCACCATGCTCGTCGCCGCACTGACTGTACACATAAAAAATGGCTGGCTCGCGATCGCCGATGGAAAGATGTTCCTGTTTGCCAATGAACGGGTCATGGACGCGCTGGAGAGAAAGGCGCGCGCGATCAGCATCCTCAAGGAACACGGCAATTGGCAGTGGTTGACCAATAATGGCGAGTATTCCTACGTGGTTCTCAACAATGGCATCGAGTTTGCCGCCACCTATTTCGTGATGCTGCTGGCGCTGTTCTTTCTTGGCGGCGGCAGGTATGTATCGGCCGACTACTGGATCAGGCGGCGTTTCCGGTGTGAAGTGGACAAACTCGCCAGCCAGGGCTAGCAGCCCGGGCACGGCAAAACGGGTCCCGGGGTAACCTGTCGGTATCAAGCAGCGGTATTCGATACGGCGCGCACAATGGCGCGGAGCCACGGAGAAAATGTAGGTGTTCAAACAGGCCTTTCAATCAACCCCTCTGTGGCTCCGTGGCTCTGTGATCTCCGTGTTTATTCACGCCACCTGCCAGCGTCACCCCGGATTACGGCCTGCGGCCTTGCATCCGGGTTACGCTACTTTGTGTTCTCCGCGTTGACCCACGATCTGTGATATTACCCATCACATTCAGGACGCCATCTTGGGCGCCAGCAGTTCGATTTGATAACCATCGGGGTCCTCGACGAAGGCAATGATGGTACTACCGGCATTCATTGGCCCGGGCTCGCGGATGATCTTGCCGCCCTTTTCCCTGATCTTCTCCGCGGCCGCATAGACATCATCGACCTCGATGGCCAGGTGACCAAAACCGTCACCCAGGTCATAATGATCGGTATCCCAGTTCCAGGTCAGCTCGATCACGGTATTTTCCGATTCTTCTCCATAGCCTACGAAGGCAAGGGTAAACCGCCCGTCTGGATAATCCTTGCGCCGTAGCAGGCGCATGCCCAGTACCTGGGTATAGAAATCGATGGAACGCTCGAGATCACCGACGCGTATCATGGTGTGCAGCAGGCGCATACTGTTCTCCTTGCAAGGTTCCCGCGTGCATTATGCCGCGCCCTCATGCTTGCAAACAAGCGGCTGTGGCCGTCCGATCGCATAACCCTGTACATAGTCTATGCCAATCATCCGCAGGCGCTCGAGAACGATATCATTCTCGACGAACTCGGCCACAGTACGCACCCCCATGATGTGACCCACCTGGTTGATTGCCACCACCATGGCATGATCGACTGGGTCGTCGATGATATCACGGATGAAACTGCCATCTATCTTGAGATAATCCACCTGCAGATTCTTCAGATACGAGAAGGAACTCAGGCCGCTGCCAAAATCGTCCAGCGAAAAGCTGCATCCAGTTTCCCGCATCCTGTGAATGAACTCATTGGCACTGGTGAGGTTGGATACCGCCGCAGTCTCGGTGATCTCGAAACATATCCGCGTGGTGTCGATATCATGAGCATCGATGGATTCTATGACAAAATCACAAAACCCCTGATCTCCCAGTGACTGCCCGGACAGGTTGATGGTAATACTGAGCCTTTCACCCTGCTTCTGGTACTGCTCGACCTGCCTGAATGCATTACTGATTACCCAGCGATCTATATCAGGCATCAGATGGTAGCGTTCAGCAGCAGGAATAAAACTTGCCGGCAAAACGATATCACCGTCATCATCGAGCATGCGTAACAGGATCTCGAAATGACTGCCATCGGCCTCGGTATTGAGCGGCCTGATCTCCTGATAGTACAGACACAGCTTGTTTTCCTTCAGGCACTGCTTGATACGCTGCACCCATTCAAGCTCGGTATGATGCCTGGCCAGTTCCGTATCGTCCGGTGAATAACAATGGATACGGTTTCGCCCCAGATCCTTGGCGACATAGCAGGCCGCGTCCGCGGCGCCGAGAATATCGCTCATAGACCCACTATGCGCATGTATTGGCACCAGACCGATGCTGACGCCGGTATCGAACTGACGATCCTCCCAACTGAAACGGTATTCCGAGATCTCTGCGCGTATCTTTTCTGCTATCTTCATCGCGTCATCGAGCGAACAATGCTCCAACAGCAAGCCAAACTCGTCACCACCCAGACGCGCCAGGGTATCACCCTCCCTGATACTGCCTTGTAGAAGTGTTGCCAGCTGCTGAAGGAGCTGATCGCCCGCCACATGGCCACAACTATCATTGACGATCTTGAACTGATCCAGATCCATATAACACAGGGCATGAGGCACATTGTCATTACGCGCACTCTGCAGACATTTCTCCAGTTTGCGTTCGAACTCACGCCGGTTTATCAGCCCGGTCAATGGGTCGTGATTGGCCTGAAAGCTGAGACGTTGGGCCATGTCCCACATCTCGCTGACATCATGTATGACCATGACCACGCCATCGATATCGCCCATGTCTCCTCTGATCGGGGCTGCTGTCAGCTTGACCGCATACTCCCTGCCATCATTGCGCACAGCGATACAATTGTCGCTATAGTTGACCAGCTCGCCTGTCGTTGAGCATTGTGAAACAGGGTCCGGCATGGGCTCACGCGTTTCCGCATTCATGAAGCACAAGATCTCCTTTACCCTTCTCCCCCTGGCGGTGTTGTTGTCAATGCCGGCCAGCTGTTCCGCAACCGGATTGATATAGTGGATCCTGAGATAACGGTTTGTGGTAATGACACCATCACCGATAGACTGTAGTGTGATCAGTGCACGCTCCTTTTGCTTCCTCAGGGCTTCTTCGACGAGCTTGATACTGCTGATGTCTCGCGTGGTTCCCTCTATACCGACTATCTTTCCACTGTCGTCGTAGCAGGCCTGGGCATTGGTCGATACCCAAATGATACGTCCATCCTTGCGCCGCAGGCGTACCTGGTAGTCAACCACGCTCATGTCGTTCTCTTCCATGGCCTTGAGAAAACGCTCACGGTCTGCTTGATTGACGTAATAATCCGCCATCCTGCTGCCCAGCATCTCGTCCATTGTATAACCGAGCAATTTTTCTGCTGATCTCGAGATATGCGTTACAATCCCGTCCATATCCACCCGATAGTAAGTATCCTGCATATTGTTGAGAATACTGGCCAATTCCTTTTGCGATTTTCGTAACGAGATCTCGGTATTGATCCGTTCGATGGCTTCGTCTTCCAGTTGCTGACGCAACTGTTTTTCGTGACGAATGACACGCATCAGGTAGATGCCGAATATCAGCAACAACAGCATCAGCACACCAGCTGCGATCAATGGCAACCGGTAGCGTTGCAGCGCCTCATTCAGGGAAAAATACTCTGTTCCAGCATATGGGCCGACACGAATTTCGCGCATCAAATCATGCACCGGACGATAACTCAACGGCGTATCCCAGCCAAAGCTCATGGCCGCGCTCGCGGCAGGCGAATCGGGTGGCAAACGCAACAGTTCCACCGCAACCTGACGCGCAAGTTGGTCTGACACATGAGGCAGACGCGCAAAGGGCCACTCGGGGTACAACTGTGTACTCAACGCAAACGGAAAGCCTTTGACCTTTCTGAGATTGATGATTTTCAGTACGCCCTGTTTGATCTTACCCTCTGCGATCATGCGTTCGAGTGAATCGGTCCGGAAGGTGCCTGCATCGACCAGGCCATCACGAACCGCATACGCAACCGCATCCTGGGGAAAGCCGCTGAAACGCAATGCCCTAAAATCCCTGAACGGATCGATACCATGATGCTTGAGTTCCCGCCAGGCCATCTGAAACCCGCCGAACCCATCGCGTTTGACGCCCATGAAGGTTTTGCCCTTCAGATCGGCAAGGGTACGAATATCGTCTCGGTCGGCACGCACGAATATCACTGCGCCAAAACGGCTGTATGGCCTTCCGCGGCGACGGTTGCGCAGCGTGGCCAGCGCACTGAGACGGTAGCGTGCCTCCAGGGTGACGAAATTGCCGGTATTGGTGAGCAGGAAATCGATGTGGCGGTTGGCTACGGCCGGTCCGGTTTCTGCGAGATCAAGGGGTACGATGATGAATCGATGACCTGGTATCCTGCGGCTCAGATAGCGCGCGGTCGGCTCCCACATGCGCAGGGCCATGTCGCCTCCACGATAGGCAAGCACACCGATGCGCACGATACGCTGTTCCTGTGCCTGAACATAAAACGGCAGCAGTAACACGGTCAGCAGATAGAGTGACAAACAGCCCGGAATTCTTTTCATGCCAATACGGGAAGATGAGCCTTCTGGCTGCCAGGGTACATGCAGCCTGTAACGGCAGGCAGCAGGGTACCTTTAATATATACCTGCTACAATGAAGGGCTTATAGGTGATACAGGCCGACTCACTCCTGTAGCCGGCGTGCGCCGATACGCAGACGCAGAGCATTGAGACGGATGAAGCCTTGTGCGTCCTTCTGGTCATAAGCGCCTGCATCGTCTTCGAACGTGGCAATATTTTCGTCGAACAGACTGTCTTTTTCCGACCTGCGGCCAACAACGACAACATTGCCCTTGTACAGCTTCAGACGTACTTCACCATTGACGTGCCGCTGGGACTCATCGATCAGGCGCTGCAACATTTCTCGTTCAGGGCTCCACCAGTAGCCGTTGTAGATCAGGGTCGCATAGCGCGGCATCAACTCGTCTTTCAGATGCGCGGCCTCGCGATCCAGCGTCAGGGATTCGATGGCGCGGTGCGCCTTGAGCATGACCGTGCCCGCAGGGGTCTCGTAGCAGCCACGGGACTTCATCCCCACGTAGCGATTCTCGACGATGTCGTCACGGCCAATGCCGTTCGCACCGGCGATGCGATTGAGTGTCTCCATGACCGTAGCGGGACTCATGGACTCCCCGTCGATGGCGACGATGTCTCCATGTTCATAGGTCAGGGTGATATAGGTCGGCTCATCAGGCGCCTTTTCGGGTGACACCGTCCAGCGCCACATGGATTCCTCGGGCTCGGCCCAGGGATCTTCCAGAATGCCACCTTCGTAGGAGATGTGCAGCAGGTTGGCATCCATCGAATAGGGTGATTTGCCACCCTGTTTCTGCTCGATGGCAATGCCCTGCTGCTCGGCGTAGGCCATGAGCTTTTCGCGCGAGTTCAGGTCCCATTCACGCCAGGGCGCGATAACACGGATTCCCGGCTTGAGGGCATAGGCCCCCAGTTCGAAGCGGACCTGGTCGTTGCCCTTGCCGGTGGCGCCATGCGAGATCGCATCGGCACCGGTCTCGTTGGCGATTTCGACCAGCCGCCTGGCGATGAGCGGGCGCGCAATCGAGGTGCCAAGCAGATACTCGCCCTCATAGACGGCATTGGCACGAAGCATCGGAAACACATAGTCGCGTGCGAAGTCCTCGCGCAGATCCTCGATGTAGATTTCGCGTATGCCCAGTGCCTCGGCCTTGGCGCGCGCCGGTTCCACTTCCTCGCCCTGACCGATATCAGCGGTAAAGGTCACGACCTCGCAATCATAGACATCCTGCAACCACTTGAGGATGACCGAGGTATCGAGACCGCCGGAATAGGCCAGCACGACCTTGTTGATCTTGTCACTCATGATGCCGCTCTCCACCACGGGCGGCATGCCCGTCGATTACCGGAAAACGGCATTATACCCGAATATCCCGATGCCGTGCATGCCGGATGCCATACAGTACGAAGTCAAACAGAGAACACGGAAGATATTGAACCAACGTGAGATGAATCCACCTGACCGAAGTTTCCTAGCCCGGATATTGCATCAGCATCCCGGGAACCGGCGGCACTCGCAGCCGCTGTGGCGCCGGTTTGGAACGAAAGCCATAGCCGCTCTATGGCTTGAGTGAAAACCCGGCCACAGCGAGTGAGAAATCGCCGGAATCGGGATAGAACCGTACGGTGAACAAGCGGTTACCGGTGACAATCTGCGGTTTTGATCCATTTTGTACCCTGTTTCAGTTGGTTATGTTCTCAGTACGGTTCGGCAGGTGCAATATTCGGGCTAGACCGCCACTGAACGCCATGACAAAAGATATTCGCAACGGGGCACAGGGCTCGAACGGATTATGAGGAATAACCGTGAACTATTGTCATTCCCATGTTCCACAAAAAATGGCAAGTATGGACCTTGATATCCTGTCGGAAAACTTCGGGGTGAATCAGCCTGCCGGCGCCACATGTATTCCCCTCCGTGGCTCTGTGTCTCCGTGACCTCCGTGCAGAACTCGGCTAACAAACCGTTACGGCTTCAGCCGCTGACGAGGACCAGCACGCGACGGTTGGCGGCGCGTCCCTTGGCGGTGCGGTTGCTCTTCCAGGGCATGCGTTCACCAAAATACCGGACGCTGATGCGTGACGGCTTGATCCCCTTGCTGACCAGATAGCGTTTGACCGCCAGCGCACGCCGCTGCGAGAGCAGGAAATTGTAGCGTTTGCGTCCACGGCTGTCGGTGTGTCCATCGACTCGCAGACGCAGACGCTTGTCGAAACGCAGATAGGTGGCAATGGCATCCAGCTTGCGTCGCGCACGTTTTGAAAGCGCGTGTCGTGCAGTGGCGAAATAGATACGGCTACGGCGCAAACTGGCCAGACTGTACGGAATCAACGCACGCGTGCATACCTGAAAGCGCCGCAGTGCCGGCTGGAAATTGATCGCCGACAGGGATACCCGGATCTGCTGATTGTGATCCAGCCAGTCCTGGTAATGGAAGGTGGGGAAATAACCCTCGGCCAGTGCGTCGAGCAGGCGCAGGGCATCACGCCGCCCGGTGCGAATCGGCCAGGTCCCCGGGCGCAGTTGCAGTCCTGTTATCTCGCGGCTGGCGACATTGTGTTTCCACTGTGGCGGCACCGCCCAGACCTGTACCGGTATCTTGCGCTCGGGACGCACATGAACACGAATATGAAACTGCAGGCGGCCACCGGCACGCTGTGAAAAAACCGCCGTGCCATAAAACGGGATCTTCTGGCTCAGACTGCAGTACAACGGGGATGAACGGGTCGTCCATCTGGACTCGTGCCACGGCGACTGGTAGTGATGCACACGCGCCCCAACCGGGGCCATTGCGGCCAGCAGGATGACAACGGTGATGACTCGTACGACTGACACGCGGATACCCTCGTTTCCCGGCCGATACTCATGATAGCGGACTGAGGCGCATAAACTTTAGAGCAAGAAAGTATGGGTATCCGCGTAATCGCACGGTAATGACTTCCGGTTGATCACACGAGATCGACACGGAGGTACGGTGTCACGGAGAAAATGTGAGTGTTTACCCAGGATTACAGCCTGCAGCCCTCATCCAGACTACGTTTCTGCCAGTGACCTGCTCATTGAACCCTCTGCACCTTGGCATTCTTTGCATTGATGCCATGCTGCCAGCGGGTGACACGCCATCACTGATTATCAGTGACACTCACGGATCACCCCTGATTTACCCTTAGTGGCTCCGTGCGTCCGTGATCTCCGTACAGGATATCTGCCGTTCGTACGGAGTTTCCCCGAACCCCGGCTACCGCTTGCTGCGGCGCAGGCGCGACAACAAACGGCGCGCCATTTCGCCGAACATCTCGGTCTGGGTCGGATGCGGATGGATCGCGTGCGCAACCTGTTCCAGGGTCATCTCGCCCGCCACCATCATCACGCCCTCACCAATCAGGGTATCGGCATGGTCTGCCAGATAGTGCACGCCGACGATGCGATGGGTCTTCTTGTCGGCGACAATCTTGATCATGCCGTGGGTCTCGTTGGTGATCATGGCCTTTGCGTCGATGCTCATCGGCATCTTGACCTCAACCGCGTCTATACCCCTGGCCCTGGCCTGTTCGACAGACAGGCCGACGAAGGCAGCCTCGGGCCGGGTGAAGATCACACCGCTGTCCTTGTCCTGGTCATAGGTCATGTCTTCACCGAGAATGGTTGCGGCGGCCACCCTGCCCTGCTGTCCGGCGGTATGCGCCAGCATCAGGCCCCCGATGACATCACCGACGGCGAAGATGTGCGGCACGCTGGTGCGGCAACGCGTATCGGCCTTGATCACACCATTGTCGATGGCCACGCCCGCCTTGTCGAGCTGCAACGGCTCGAGCACCGGACGCTTGCCGGTAGCCATGAGCAGGTAGTCGCAGGTGAAACTGCGCGCCTTGCCGTCGGCATCCTCGTACGCGACCTTGACGGCCCCCGGCTCACCCTTGACGGACTTGATCTTGACCGAGGTCTTGATGTCCAGGCGTGGATCATCGTTGAGAACCGCCGTGAGATGTCTGGCGATCTCGGGTTCCACCTCGGCCAGAATACGATCACGCCCTTCCAGCAGGGTGACCTTGCTGCCGAAGTCCTGGAAGATCTGCGCCATCTCCATGCCAATCGCGCCGCCGCCAACGACCCCCAGACGTCTTGGTGGCGCATCGAGCTGCCAGACGGTATCCGAAGTCAGCACGCTGCCATTGTCGAGCCCCTCCGCGGCACCCGGAATCGGCGGCACGTACGGCGGCGCGCCAGTGGCGATGACCGCGCAACCGAAACGGATCTGCCGGCCCTCGGGTTTGCCGCCCGGCTGCTGGCGGCGGTGCGGGTCCTTGCTGTTGCCGCTGGTATCGATGAACAGCGTGTGTTGATCGACGAAGGATGCAAACCCCTGGATGACCTCGATCCTGACGCCCTTGTCTGTCTTGAGCGCCATCTCGCCGCGTGTTTCTAGCACATGCCGGCGGGTCTTTTCGAGCTTGTCCCAATCCAGTTTCGCGCGCGTGGTGCCGGTAACACCCAGGTGCTCGTCATGGGCGCGGTCCCGGATCCGGTCGGCCGCCGCGCGCCAGGCCTTGGACGGGATGCAGCCACGCCACAGGCATTCCCCCCCGGGAAACGGCGCGTCGTTGATCATGGCCACCTTGACGCCATGTTCGGCCAGATCCCGGGCGCAGTCCTCGCCACCAGGTCCGCCGCCGATGACGACCACGTCATAGTCCCAGTCGCCTTCGGGAATCGCCGGGCCGGTCGGGCCCATCCAGCTTTCGGGCTGCTCGATCAGACCCTTCAGGGTATTCAGATACATGGCCACTTCGGCCCCGTTGACGACCCGGTGATCGGCGGTAATCGTCATTGGCATGCCCTGTTCACCGGCCGTTGCCAGCGCCAGGATGGCGGCGATGCCGGGCGTGACGATAGCATCGAACTGACTCACGCCCAGCATGCCCATGTTCGAAATCATGAACGTCGGGTTGGCGTACTCCTCGGGCTTGAGGCGACGGCTGCGCGCACGCTCAACCAGGTCTTTCCAGTCGGCGCCCAGTTCCTCGAGACTGCGGCGATCGCAGGCGCGCAACACAGGCACCACCAGACCGCCGCCTTCTGCAGCCACCGCCATGCCGATATCGACCTGGCTGCGCTCGACCAGCCGGTCGGTGGGCTGATAGCACCAGTTCATGCTCGGATGTTTCTCCATCGCCAGCGCACAGGCCTTGGCAATCGCCACGGTAACCGATGTCCCCTTGGCTTTGGCTGCCTTGATCAGTGCCGCCGGACTGGCGTGCACGGTGACATGGAAGGTCGGTATCGTGATCGATGCCGACATCGAGTGGCTGACGGCCTTCTCCATCGCGTTCATCGGCCTGCCGTCGCCGGCCACCTCGGGTTCGGCGAACACCGTGGTGGCGGCGGCGCTGCCGACGGGCTGGGCATTGAGCACGTCGGCCGCGGTAATCACACTGCCCGGGCCGGTACCCTGCACCTGGTTCAGATCCACCTGTTGCTGTCCGGCCAGCTTGCGCGCATACGGCGTGGCATACCGGGTGGCGGGACGGGGCGCCGGGGCAGCGGCGGTGCGGGACGGCACGCGTGCCACGGAATCGTCGCTTGCCGGCGTGGCCGCGGATGGCGCAGGTGTCTGCGCGCTGTCGGCGGACGGTGCCGCGGCTTCGACCCGCTGCTTCTCGTCCACGACCTGATCAGCGGACTCAACCAGCCAGGCCATGACACCACCCACGGGCACCACGCTGTCAACCTCGACCATCGGACCGGACAGATAACCTTCGCGGAACACCTCGACATCCATGATGGCCTTGTCGGTCTCGACCTGGGCGACGATGTCGCCCCGGCTGATCCTGTCGCCGGGGGCCTTCTCCCAGCTAACGACGATGCCCTCGGTCATGGTGTCGGAGAGCTGCGGCATCTTGATCGCGTGCACGGCGCCCTCCGGCTCGGCCAGGTCATTGCCTCCACCAGCCGCAGCGGGAGCCGGATCAGGTTCCGGTGCGGTTTCCGCCGCCGGATCCTCGTCCACCGGCGTTGCCGGCGCGGCGGCAGGCGCTCCGTCGTGATGCACCTCGTCGGCACTGGCGACGATATAGGCGATCGGCTCTCCAACCGGTACGGTGCTATCCACCGGCGCCAGCGGCCCCGACAGATAGCCCTCACGGAATACCTCGACATCCATGATGGCCTTGTCGGTCTCGACCGTGGCGACGATGTCGCCGCGCTCGAGCCTGTCGCCGACATTCTTCTCCCAGCTCACGATGACACCTTCGGTCATGGTGTCGGAGAGCTGGGGCATTTTGATGACATAAGGATCTGCCATGTGACTCCCTGAATTTCCGGGACCCGACGCACGCCATGCACGCCGGGTCGGGCCGCACGCACGCGGCAGGACGATTGAACGCTACTTGCCGAACATCTTCAGAACCGCGCGCACGACGTCGTCGGGGCTCGGAATGGCGGCTTTCTCCAGCTTGTGGTTGTACGGTATTGGTACATTTTTCGCCGACACCCGTACCGGCGGCGCATCAAGCTCGAAGAAACACTCCTCATTGATGATGGCCATGACCTCGGAACCCACGCCGACCGGCGGCTCCGCTTCCTCGACGATCACGGCCCGGTGGGTCTTGCTCACCGACTGGCGTATCCCCTCGCGGTCGATCGGGTTCAGCGCGAACAGGTCGACGACCTCGGCCTCGATGCCATGCTTTGCCAGCACATCGGCCGCCTGCAGGGCCCAGTGCACCGAGATGTTATAACCGAACAGGGTCACGTCACGACCCTCGCGCGCGATCTCGGACCCTTCCAGCGGCATGAAGTATTCCTCGTCCGGCACCTCGCCCTTGAGGTTGTACATCAGCTCATGCTCGTTGATGAACACCGGATCGTCGCAACGCACGGCGGACTTGAGCAGGCCATAGGCCTGACGTGGATTGGACGGTGTCACCACGCGCAGACCGGCGATACCCATGAACACCTTCTCCATGCGCGCCGAATGCTGGGCGCCGAGCTGGTGCGCGGTCCCCCCGGGTGAACGCACGACCACCGGGGCGCGCAACTGGCCGCCGGACATGTAGTGCACCTTGGCCGCCGAATTGAACAGCTGGTCCATTGCCAGCCAGGCAAAGTTGACCGACATGATCTCGACGATCGGCCGCACGCCGATGAAGGAGGCGCCGATCGCCAGACCGGTAAAACCGTTCTCGGAAATCGGCGTGTCGATGACCCGCTCCGGCCCATACTTGTCGTACAGACCCTTGGTGGCCTTGTAGGTGCCACCGGCGACACCGATATCCTCACCCATGCAGATCACCATCGGATCGCGGGCCATTTCCTCGTCGTGCGCACGGCGCACGGCTTCCCAGAACATCATCTCGGCCATCAGCCTGCACCTCCCCTGACCCACGGATCGTTCTCAACGAGCACATATTTCTCCAGCATCTCGAGTGGCGGTTCGGGCGATTCCTCGGCAAAGCGGATGATCTCATCCTCGATCTGCTCGAGGATCTCGTGATCGAGTTTCTTGTAATCGTCGAGCGTCATCTCGCCGGCCTCGATCAGCCGGTCGCGCAGGATAATGACCGGGTCGCGCTCACCCCAGCGCCGTTCCTCGGCCTTTTCACGATAGGCGTTGGAATCCGACATCGAATGACCCCGGTAGCGGTAGGTCATCAGTTCAAGGAAATATGGTCCCTTGCCGGAACGCACATGCTCGATGGCATCGACGGCGGCATCATAAACCACATCGATATCCTGGCCATCGACCTGACGCGAGGGAATATTATAGGCGCTGACGCGCTTGTACTGATCGACCACAGCCGTGGAGCGGTCGATACGGGTGCCAATGCCGTACAGATTGTTCTCGCACACATACAGCACCGGCAGCTCCCACAGAGCCGCCATGTTCAGGGATTCGTGGAAGGTTCCCTGGTTGTTGGCCGCATCACCGAGAAAACAGATACAAATCTCGTCACCACCCTTCATCTTGATGCCCTTGGCGATCCCCGCCGCAAGTGGAAACGGCCCGCCGACCAGGGCATAGCCACCCATGAAGCGGTGATCGACGCCAAAGATGTGCATCGAGCCACCGAGCCCCTTGCAGGTGCCGGTGACCTTGGCGAACAGTTCGGCCATCACGGCCTTGGGATCAACACCGGACTTGATGGCGTGGATATGGTCGCGGTAACTGGTGATGATGTAGTCATGACCGGGCCGGGCCGCCTCGATGACACCATGGGCGCAGGCCTCTTCGCCGCAGTACAGATGCAGGAAACCGCCAATCTTGCGTTCCACATAGGCTTCGTAGCAGCGCTCTTCGAAGCGCCGGGCAAACAGCATTTCGCGCAGAAGTCGCTTGTGGCTCTCTACGCTGAGGGTATTCTTGAGTGAGGAGTTCATAAGGCCCCTTGAGCTTTTTTGTTAGCCGAATCAGGCCGCGTCTCGTGTGACAAGACCGCAAACCCGGGTAATGAACGGCGTATGATCGGCGTTTTGCCCCGGCAGGTCAAGAAAAAGGCACTCGACCGACTTCGCGTATGTGGTTATTTTTTTAATACTATCATGTAGTTGAATAATTTTTGGACATCTGAAGACAAGGTTGGAAAAAACCGTCAAAGCCATCCGGCCAGGCCTGGCGAGACTGTATCGGCCTGACGAATCCCCCTATAATGGACGGAATTGGCACCAGCGCCCCGGAATTCGCATTATGAGCACACCTGCACGTCTGACTCTCACCCGTCCCGACGACTGGCATCTGCATCTGCGGGACGGCCCGGCCATGCAGGCGGTGGTCATGCACACGGCACAGCGTTTCGCCCGCGCCATCATCATGCCCAACCTGAAACCGCCGGTGACCAGTGTGGCCCAGGCGCAGGCCTACCGCCGGCGTATTCTCGACGCGCTGCCGGCCGACAGCGGCTTCGAGCCACTGATGACCCTCTATTTGACTCCACAGACCGATCCTGACGAAATCCGCGCCGCGCGCGACAGCGGCATCGTCCACGCAGTCAAACTCTACCCTGCCGGGGCCACGACCAACGCCGAGGCCGGCGTGAACGATCTGAAGGCCATCTACCCGATACTCGAGGTCATGCAACAGGTGGATCTGCCGCTGCTTGTACACGGCGAGTCCACCGACTCATCAGTGGATGTATTCGACCGGGAGGCGGCGTTCATCAACCACCATCTGGGGCCGATCTGCGAGACCTTTGCGTCCCTGCGTGTGGTGCTCGAACACATCACCACCCGTGAAGCCGTGGCATTCGTGCGCGAGGCCCGTCCCGGCGTTGCGGCCACGATCACCGCCCATCACCTGCTGCTCAACCGCAACGCCATGTTCGAAAGCGGGATACGACCGCATCACTACTGCCTCCCGGTACTCAAGCGTGAACGCCACAGGCAGGCCCTGGTCGAAGCCGCCACCAGCGGCGATCCGCGCTTCTTCCTTGGCACCGACAGCGCCCCGCACCCGCGCCGCGCCAAGGAATCCGCCTGCGGCTGCGCCGGCATCTATACCGCGCATGCCGCGATCGAACTGTATGCCGAGGTCTTCGAAGCCGCCGGGGCACTGGATCGCCTCGAAGCCTTCGCCAGCTTCCACGGGCCCGATTTCTATGGTCTGCCACGCAACCGCGACAGCATCACAGTGGAGAAAGCGAGCTGGAAGGTACCCGCCAGCTATCCGCTCGACGGCGACGAAGTGGTGCCGCTGCGCGCCGGGCAGGATGTGGGCTGGCGGATTGCCGGCGAGTCATCTGTTTAGGTATTGAGTTCAACACGGAGCACACAGAGGAGGCACAGAGACCACAAAGGTGGACAATGGTTTATCCGCGGGGACATGGATAACATGGGAAAATCTGGCTGCACGACCCTTCATGCAGATGACCTGGACACCCAGCACGCCCGTAGTTCAACCATCGCTGTCTTTGCGTCCTCCGCGCCTTGGCGTTCTTTGCGTTACCTCACGCCCTCAGCAGCAGTGGCGCGGCCCGGATGCAGGCCACAGGCCGGAATCCGTGGATCTTCGTACGGATGGCATGCGGTCAACACGGTGATACAAAGGCGAGGATTGAAAGGCCTGCCGGCACACCCACAAGGATTTTCTCCGTGGCTCCGTGCCTCTGTGTGCTCCGTGTCAAGTTCATGCCGTATTGCATCAATCAGTTCTGCACCGGATCCACACCATACAGCGTGCGTACCGGATCGGTGGCCAGGTAGCCGCGCACGCCGATGAGGTAGAACACCAGCACGAAATACAGCAACAGGCTGAGCGGCACCTTGAACAGGCCGCCATCGACCAGCAGCAGGACTGCCCATACGGCGATAGTCAGCGCCAGAACATAGATCAGCGCCCGGGCGACCTTCCAGACGATACGCTGTCGCCATGGCAACAGTATCGCGCTCAATGTGAATCCGATACCGATGATCGGCGCCACTCCCGGACCCAGGGCCTGTTTGCGCTGGTAAAAGGTCAGCGCGACATAGAGATAATACAGCCCCAGCAAGGCATTGACGATGACGATATTGCGTATGCCTCTAGGCATGTGATGTCCTCAGTACAGGCGTGTCACGCGGTAGCCGCTGCCCTCGAGCAGACGCAGCAGCCCCAGGCGCCCGGTCAGGTGCAGGGTGCCAACGGCGAAGAAGGTATTGCCCCTGCGCAGCCACGGTTGCATGCGACGGTGCATGATACGGTTGCGGCGCACGATCAGCCAGTCAACCAGTTTTTTCGCCGATGCCAGGTCACCGGTCCAGTTGCTGCGCGCGCCGACCGTGACCATGGCCTTCAGGTCACGATCGAGCCAGGCCTGCAACAGACGGCGGAACGACGCATGCACCTGTTCGATGTTGTTGACGGTCTGACGCAGCATGTTCACCTGCTCCCGCATGTCAAGAAAATCGAAGGCCGCGCCATGCTCCGCGGCTGTTTCCAGTCCGCAGACCTGCTTGTTGCGGCTGATCGCGCTGGTGTAGAGACGCATGTCCAGCATCTGCGCGCCCACGTAACGCGGCGGGATGTTGAGCAGATAGGCCACCGCAAAGGGTTTCATGCGATCGAAGCTGCCTGACTGCAACCCATAGCGCTTCATCAGGCGCGCCGTGGCCTGATACAGCCGCTTGGGCAACAGGGTCTTCAGGCTGCGTCCGTCCTGAAAATACATGCTCTTGAGCTCCATCTCCAACATGCGGAAATCCATCTTCACTTCGGTACACACGGTTTGCGCGCCATCAAAAGCGCGCTGGATAACAGGTGGCAGACGTGTCACGCGCGGATCATCGACATGGATGGTACCAAGCAGGTAACTGGGCCGCAGGCCGGGTTTCTCGATCTTCCAGAAAATGCCGCGGGTGTACTTGCGCGGCACGATGTCGGCAAACACCCGCATCAGGTCGTCCCGTGACGCGGCCAGACCGGACCCCGGAAGGGCCAGGATCAGCAACAGCACATGGATGAGAAGACGCGATGTTCGCATAACCGGAGTATAACCCGAATGTCGCAGCAGCCGAACCAGCCTGTGCACACGGACCAGATCAGCATTCAAATCAACTGACACCAACCGGGTGCCCCCCTGACGGATACGCCTGTATTTTGCACCACGCTTCCGTTATGCTGTGACCCATGCAGGAACAGCACAGCAAACCGGCCATTGCCGACCGCTTTCGGGGCTATCTGCCGGTGATCGTTGATGTCGAGACCGGCGGATTCAACGCCACCACTGATGCCCTGCTGGAGATCGCGGCCGTGATTCCGGAAATGGACGAACAAGGCCTGTTGCATCCGGGTGATACCGTACATGCCCACGTGGTGCCGTTCGAGGGCGCCAACCTGGACCCCGCGGCGCTGGAATTCACCGGCATCGACCCGTGGCATCCGCTACGCCTGGCCAAGTCCGAACACGAGGCCATGTCATCGGTGTTCAAGACCGTGCGCACCGCGGTCAAGAACAGCGGCTGCACACGCGCCATCCTGGTCGGTCACAACGCGTTCTTCGACCTGGGTTTCGTCAACGCCGCGGCCGAGCGCTGCGGCATCAAGCGCAACCCGTTTCATCCGTTCAGCTGTTTCGACACCGCCACACTGTCGGGCCTGGTGTACGGCCAGACGGTACTGGCGCGCGCGGCCCAGGCCGCCGGCATCGAATGGGATGACAACGAGGCGCACTCGGCGCGTTACGACGCCATGCAGACGGCCAGACTGTTCTGCACCATCGTCAATCGCTGGAAAGAACTCTCTGACAGGGAAAAGGCCTGCATGGAAGCAGGCCTTCTGCAGGATTCCTGAACCGGTCATTCCTGATCCGGGTACTGCGGTCGCAAGGGATCCCGCCGTCAGCGGGATACCGGTCAGCCCTCGACGTTGGCCGTGGCCTCCTCGACCATCTTCTTCAACTCACCCTTCTCATGCAGTTCCAGGGTGATATCACATCCGCCGATCAGCTCGCCGTTGATGTAGATCTGCGGAAATGTCGGCCAGTTGGCGAAGCGTGGCAGATTCTGGAAGATCTCCGGGTCGGCCAGAACGTTTACATAGGCGAAGGGCCTGCCACAGGCCTGCAGGGCCGCAGCCGCGCGGCTGGAGAAACCGCACTGCGGCATCTTCGGAGTCCCCTTCATGTAGATGATGACCGGGTTTTCCTCGACTTGCTGTTTGATTCTTTCCAGAACATCCATAGCTTGAAACCTCTTTGCATTGGCTGCCGCCCGAAGCGCAGATGCGCTCCGGACACGGCAGGCGAGTGTACGTATCACACCGGCGTATAACAACCACCAGTTAGCGTGGATATTGCGTCAGTAATTGTCGATGATGGCGTTATTCGAAGCCGGATTATCGTTGACATGGGGGTGTACGCGAACGTAATCAAGCCCCGGCAGACAGTGGATCGACATGCGTCTGCAGCCAGAATTCCAGCAATGCCAGATGCCAGAGCTTGCTGCCCTGGATACGGGTGAAGTGACGCTCCGGTTCACTCAGCAGCCTGCTCACGTAGGCCGGATTGTACAAACCACGCTGACGGCAGGCATCGGAGGTCAGTATCTCGCGCATGAAATCGAGAAACTCGCCTTCCACATACTTGAGCGCTGGCACCGGAAAATAACCCTTGGGCCGGTCGATGACCGCATCCGGGATACGCCCGCGCGCGATGGTGCGTAATACATGCTTGCCACCACTGCGCAACTTCAGCTCGGGCGGCATCTGCGCCGCCAGCTCGACCAGCTCGTGATCGAGAAACGGTACCCGCGCCTCCAGTCCCCAGGCCATGGTCATGTTATCGACCCGCTTGACCGGATCATCGACAATCAGCGTGGTGACATCGAAACGCAGCACCTGGTCGATGAACTCGTCGGCATCCGCCATACCAAGATGTTCCTCGACCAATGCCGAGGTGTAGTCGATACCACAGTCATCGACATTGATCATCTCGCAAAACTCGTCGTGGTCGCGGTCGAAGTAGTGACGCGCAAAACGCGCCAGCGGTGGACCGCTGTCGTCATGCATGCGCGGATACCAGAAATAACCACCGAACACCTCGTCGGCACCCTGCCCGCTCTGGACCACCTTGACGTGTCGCGACACCTGCTCCGCCAACAGGTAGAAGGCCACCGCATCCTGGCCCACCATCGGCTCGGCCATTGCGCGCACAGCCTCCGGCAGCCGTTTCAGCACCTCGCTGTTCGGGATCACGAACTTGTGATGGTCGGTGTGATAACGCGCCACCACCTGATCCGAATATTCGAACTCCGATCCTTTCTCCTCGGGCTTGTCCTCGAAACCGACCGAAAAGGTCTTCAGGTCATCGACGCCGGCCTCGGCCAGCAGCGCCACCAGCAAACTGGAATCCAGCCCGCCGGACAGCAACACGCCCACCGGAACATCGGCAATCTGCTTGCGTTTCTCGACCGCGCTGCGCAGCGCATCGTGTATGGCCTCGGTCCACTCCCATTCGGTGCGCGCCACCGCCGGGCGTGTCGCTCGCAGACGCCACCAGACATCGACCGTTACCCCGCCGTCGGTATCGATACACAGGCGTGTGGCGGGCGCGACCTTTCGCACCCCCTTGAGGATGGTACGTGGCGCGGGCACCACGGCGTGCAGGGTGAAGTGATGATGCAGCGCCACATTGTCGATGGTGGTATCGATGCCACCGGCGGCCAGCAGCGCAGGCAGGCTGGAGGCGAACAACACCCGGTGATCGTCGATACTGTAATACAGCGGCTTGATGCCAAAGCGGTCACGCACCAGATACAGGCGTTGCGCGCGGCTGTCCCAGACGGCGATGGCGAACATGCCATGCAGGCGTTCGACACACGCCGGCCCCCATTCGGCCCAGGCCCTGAGGATTACCTCGGTATCGCTGTGACCATGAAAGACATGACCCCTGTCGCGCAGCGTGCGCTGCAGCGCGGGGTAGTTGTAGATGGTACCGTTGAACACCAGCGTCAGCCCGCTGGCCTGGTCGTGCATGGGCTGGTGGCCGGCCTCGCTCAGGTCGATGATGGCCAGACGCCGGTGCCCCATGGCCAGCGGGCCTGACTGCCAATGCCCTTCATCATCGGGTCCGCGTGGCGCGAGCACGCGCAGCATGGCGTCGATACGTTTCCGCCCGGGCGCCTCGCCGTCGAGACGCAGCTCACCACAGATGCCGCACATAGGTTATCGCTGGATCACGGTAAGGAAGTTGCGTACACGCTTCACCCCCGGAATGCGCCGTGTAATCTCACTGGCACGCACGATGGCGCGGGTGCTGCCCACGGTGCCGCGCAGGGTCACCACGCCCCTCACGGTGGTGACGCGGATACCGGTGGCGCGCACATCGCTGGCCTTTACCAGCGCGGTGTTGACATCACGCGTAATCAACTGATCGCTGCGCGACGGCGCCGGCGCGGCACTCCCGCCTCCACTGGCGATGATGGCCGATGCGCAGCCCTGCAGGCCGGTGGCAACGGTTATAGCGAGAATCATGGCCGCCAAAGACTTCATCATGCACTCCTGTCAGCCGTATGGCTGTCTGCGTTTTCTTCCGTCCTGCCCCAGCCACCGCCACCCGGCGTCTCGATCCGGACACGATCGCCCTTGCGGGCCTGAAAACTGCACTTGCCGGGCAGAGGTTCGTCATTGAGCAGGTTTCGTCCGGCCGCGCCGGACGCACCGCCTGCCAACCCCCAGGGCTGGTGACGCCGCCTTTCCGCTAGAATAGTGACATGCGCGTCGGCCAGCAAGCCGTATTCCCGCACGATGCCATCGCCGCCACGATGCACGCCCGCGCCACCGGAACCCCGCCGGATCGCGTAACGCAGCACCCGCACCGGATAACGCATCTCCAGCGCCTCGATCGGTGTATTGAGGGTGTTGGTCATGTGGGTCTGCACTGCCGACAGGCCGTCGTAGCGCGGGCCGGCGCCCATCCCCCCGCCAATGGTCTCATAGTAATCCCATTCCCTGCCTGGCTCACGCGAACCCATGGCGAGATTGTTCATGCTCCCGTGACTGGCCGCCGGCATACCATCGATGGCCTGCGCCAGCGCGCCGATCACCGCATCGACGATGCGCGTGCTGGTCTCCACGTTGCCCGCGGCCACCGCGGCCGGCCGGCGCGCATTGAGCAGGCAGCCCGCAGGGGCACGGATGGAGATGCTGCGGAAACTGCCGGCACAGGCCGGTGTCCGGGACGGCATCAGGCAGCGGAACACGTAGTAAACCGCCGCCGCGGCCACCGACAGCGGACAATTGACATTGCCCGCCACCTGCGGCGCCGTGCCGTCGAAATCCACCGTCACCGCGTGCCCGCTGACACGCAGGGTCACGGCAATCGGCAGGTCGAGCTGGCCCTGACCGTCGTCGTCGAGCATATCGGTGAAACGGTAACAGCCATCCGGAATCGCTTTCAGGCTGCTGGCGGCCAGGCGCGCGGCATAGTCGTTCAGGGCCGCCAGCGCCGTACGCCATTCCGCCGGCGTCATCGGTACCAGCAGATCCTGCAGGCGGCGGATCCCGGTCAGGTTGGCGCTGATCTGGGCGGCGAAATCACCCCGCGACTCGGCCTGGTTGCGGGTTGCGGCCACCAGCGCCTCCAGTTGCGCCTCGTCGGTCCTGCCGGCCACCACCAGCCGGGTCGGCGGAATCACCAGCCCCTCCTCGTCAAGACTGCGCGAGACGGGCATGGATCCCGGCGTTTCGGCGCCGATGTCCGCATGATGGGCGCGGTTGACGACAAATGCAACCAGTTCCTGATGGTGATAAACCGGCGCGACAAGGGTCACGTCGGGCAGATGGGTGCCGCCCAGATAGGGATCGTTGAGAATGACCATGTCGCCAGGCTGCCAGTCGATGTTGCCAACGATGTCGCGCATCGCATAGGCCATGCTGCCCAGATGCACCGGGATGTGCGCGGCCTGGGCGCACAGCAGGCCATCGGCATCGAAAACCGCGCATGAGTAATCCAGACGATCACGGATATTGGCCGAAAATGCCGTGCGTTGCAGCACCGCACCCATTTCCTCGCACACAGCCGCGATACGGCTGGAAAATACGCTCAGATCGATGGCATCCATGAAGCGGCAGTGTAGCAGACCCGCGCGCCTGCGTGATCCCCGACGATATACATTGCAATCAAGGGCGGCTGGTCACTATAATTGCCGCAGAGATTCAGTCGGGTATGCTGCCTGAGACAGGCCATACTTTCTTAATATATAACAACACAGGGGGAGACCCATGAACCCATTGAAATCCATTGTTGGTACCATCGTCACCGGCTTCGTGCTGGCCGGCATCATGATTTTTGCCTTCAAGAGCGGCAATGGCAACCCCAAGGAATGGACCATCTGGCTGCACGCCATTTTCGGTGTGCTGTGGATCGGGCTGCTCTATTATTTCAACTTTGTTCAGGTTCCGGCCGTGGCCAAGGCGCTTGGCGAGGCCGACAGCGGCGGCCCCGGTCCGGCGGCAATCAACAAGTACGTGGCACCGCGCGCCCTGGCCTGGTTCCGCTACGCAGCCTTGCTGACCTGGCTGACCGGTGCCGCAGCACTGTGGAAATACGGTGTTCTGAAACAGGCCTTCATGCTTGAAGGTCTGAGCACGGGCGCCACCACTGCCATCATCGGCATCGGCGCGTGGCTGGGCACCATCATGTTGTTCAACGTCTGGGTATTGATCTGGCCCAACCAGAAGAAGATCCTCGGCCTGACCGAAGCGACCCCGGAACAGGTTGCCAAGGCCAAGGTCGTCGCCCTGATGGCCTCGCGCACCAACACCGTGCTGTCGATTCCGATGCTGCTGGCCATGACCGCCAGCCAGATCCACAATGGCGGCATGCCACTGTAAAAGGAATCTTTCCGTTCCTGAAGAAACCCGGCCTTGCGCCGGGTTTTTTCGTCACCGCCCTTGTTGAACGGGACGTTCCTGATTTATGATTCAGGCAACGGGCGTCACCCAGCGGTGCCGCTCTTTTTTGTTTTGTGGACGATGCGACGATGAGCGACAACCTGATGAAAAACTACGCGCCCCTGGACGTGGGTTTCCACCGCGGCGAAGGACCGTGGCTGATCGATGAACAGGGTGAGCGTTATCTCGATGCCGTCAGCGGCATCGCCGTATGCAGTCTGGGGCACGCCCATCCGGCGGTGACCGAGGCGCTGTGCGAACAGGCTGGCATGCTGATACACACCTCCAACCTGTACCGTATTCCGCATCAGCAGTCGCTTGGAAAACGCCTGTGTGAACTCTCCGGCATGCAGCGGGTGTTCTTCTGCAACTCCGGCGCCGAGGCCAACGAGGCGGCGATCAAGCTGGCGCGCCTGCATGCCCGGGCGCGTGGCGTGCAACGGCCACGCATCGTCGTCGCCGACGACAGTTTCCACGGACGCACGCTGGCCACCCTGAGCGCCACCGGCAATCCGAAGGTGCAGGCCGGTTTCGAGCCGCTGATGGAGGGTTTCGTACGCGTGCCGTATGGCGACCTCCCGGCCATCGAGGCCCTGGACGACAGCGACATCGTCGCGATACTGGTCGAGCCGGTCCAGGGCGAGGGCGGTGTACGCATCCCGCCATCCGGTTACCTGGCCGGTATCCGCCGCATCTGCGACCAGCGCGGCTGGTTGATGATGGTGGACGAGATCCAGACCGGCATGTGCCGTACCGGACAGTGGTTCGGCTTTCAGCACGAGCAGGCGCTGCCGGACGTCATCACCCTGGCCAAGGCGCTCGGCAACGGCATGCCCATTGGCGCCTGCCTCGCACGCGGTCAGGCCGCCGAACTGTTCCAGCCCGGCAGCCACGGTTCCACATTCGGTGGCAATCCGCTGGCCTGCCGCGCCGCCCTGGCCGTCACCGATGTCATGACCGAGCGGAAGCTGCATCAGCATGCCGCATCACTGGGCCATCGCATGCTGGCCGATCTGCGCACACATCTGGACGATGTCGATGGCGTATGTGAGATTCGTGGCCAGGGCCTGATGCTGGGCATCGAACTGGACCGTCCGTGCACGGCGCTGGTGGGACGCGCGCTCGAAAACCGGCTGCTGATCAATGTCACGGCTGAACGCGTGGTACGCCTGCTGCCCCCGCTGATCATCGACGAGCAGACGGCCGATGAGATCAGCAGACGGGTCGGCGAGCTGGTGAAGCAATTCCTGACAGAGGACAGTGACTCATGAAACCCCGGCATTTCCTCACCCTGCTGGATCTGGACAGCGGCGAACTGCAGGCACTGATCGACCGCGCGCGTGAACTCAAGGCATTGCAGAAAAACGGCGTGGCGCACCGGACACGGCCTGGCAAGGTCATGGCCATGGTGTTTGAAAAATCATCGACACGTACCCGCGTATCGTTCGAAACCGGCATGATCCAGCTCGGTGGCCAGGCACTGTTTCTTTCGCCACGCGATACCCAGCTCGGCCGTGGCGAACCCATCGAGGACAGCGCGCGGGTGCTGTCACGCATGGTGGATATCATCATGATTCGCACCTTCGAGCACGAAAAGATCGAACGCTTTGCCGAATTTTCCGATGTCCCGGTCATCAATGCGCTGACCGACATGTACCACCCCTGTCAGTTGCTGGCCGACATCATGACCTGGCAGGAACACCGCGACGACATCCGTGGAAAGAAAGCCGCCTGGATAGGTGACGGCAACAACATGTGTCATTCGTGGATCAATGCCGCACGCCGCTTCGATTTCCACCTCGCCATCGCCACACCCGAGGGCTTCGACCCTGATCCTAACGTACTCGCGGCCGCCGGCGATCGGGTAGCGCTGTTCCGTCAGCCCGCCGACGCCGCCGCAGACGCCGACCTGGTGGTTACCGACGTGTGGACCAGCATGGGTCAGGAAGATGAACAGAAACGTCGCGAACGGGCGTTCGCCGGCTATATCGTCGATGACGATCTGATGGCCTGCGCCAATGAAGACGCCCTGTTCATGCACTGCCTGCCGGCCCATCGCGGTGAAGAAGTCAGTGCCAGTGTCATCGACGGCCCGCACAGCGTGGTCTGGGACGAAGCCGAAAACCGCCTGCATGCGCAAAAGGCACTGATCGAGCTGTTGCTGGCCTAGCCCGGATATCGCACCGGCCGAACCGTACTTAGAACATCATCAACTGAAACAGTATGCAAGCTAGCCCGGATCATGCTTTTTGGGTTCCGTTCATGCATACTTGAAGTAAGCGCCGATCGACTCATGTGTATTTGCTGAGCCAAACAAAGACGACGCGACAGGATTTGGAAACCGTTCAAGATGCATCAAGACCTCCTGCAACAGATCGTCCTGCTGCTCGCTGTCGCCGTCGTGGCCGTGGTGATTTTCAGGCGTTTCCATCTACCCCCCATCCTTGCCTACCTGAGTGTCGGTGTACTGATCGGCCCGCATGGCCTGAAACTGATCGAAGACAGCAGTGACACGCGCTTCCTCGCCGAATTCGGTGTCGTGTTCCTGCTGTTTACCGTTGGCCTGGAATTCTCTCTGCGCCAGCTCAAGGCCATGAAAAACATCGTCATCGGCCTGGGTGGCGCACAGGTCATCATCAGCCTGCTGTTTTTCGGCGGCATTGGCTGGCTCATGGGCCTGAGAACCGACAGCGCCATCATCCTCGGCGGTATCCTCGCCCTGTCGTCCACGGCCATTGTCATCAAACAGCTCAATGAACAGCTGGAATTGAACTCGCGTCACGGCCGCCTGGCACTCGGCATCCTGATCTTCCAGGATCTGGCTGTGATCCCGTTGCTGATCCTCATCAATCTGATGTCGCAAGACAGCGGCGGATCGTTCATGCAATCGGTTTTGCTGGCGCTGTTCAAGGGCGTGCTGGCCTTCGTGATCCTGCTCGCCATCGGCCATTGGTTCCTGCGCCCGTTGTTTCGTCTCATCGCACGCGCACATTCGTCCGAACTGTTCATCCTGACGGTGCTGCTGGTCAGTCTTGCCGCCGCCAGCCTCACAGACGCTGCCGGTCTGTCTCTGGCCCTGGGTGGTTTCCTTGCCGGCGCCATGCTCGGTGAAACCGAGTTCCGTCACCAGATCGAATCGGACATCAAGCCATTCCGAGACGTGCTGCTGGGCCTTTTCTTCATCACCATCGGCATGCTGCTCAACATACACGGGCTGCCCGCCATCTGGCACTGGCTGGCGCTCACAGTGACAGTCTATGTCCTGTTCAAACTCGGACTCGTGTACCTGCTTGCCAGGCTTGCGCATCACGAACCCGGGGTCTCGTTCCGTACCGGCCTGGTACTGGCCCAGGGTGGTGAATTCGGTTTCGCCCTGCTCAGCCTGGCACTGACCGGCAAGCTATTCGACGACCAGACCGGTCAGATACTGCTCGCCACCATGTTCATCAGCATGGCCATTGCGCCATTGCTGATCCGTTACAACGGCGTGTTGGCCAAGCGCCTGTTCGCCTCAAGCTACCTGGCCAACCGTGCCGAACAGGAAGAGATGATCGCCAGCCGCACCGAAGGCCTGCAGGATCATGTCATCATCTGCGGTTACGGCCGTATCGGCCAGAACATCTCACGTTTTCTCGACCAGGAGGGTTTCGACTATGTGGCGCTGGATCTGGATCCGGTCATCACCCGCGAGGCCAATGAAGCCGGTGATCCCGTCTTCTATGGTGATGCCACGCACCGCGAGAATCTCAAGGCCGCCGGCCTGATGCACGCACGCGTACTGGTGATCAGCTTCGACGCCCCCAAGGCCGCCGTCCGCATCCTGGCCGAAACCCGCGCCCTGCGCCCGGACATCCCGATACTGGTACGCACGCGAGACGACACCTGGCTGGATGCCCTGCAGGAACAGGGGGCCACCGAGGTCGTACCCGAAACACTGGAAGCCAGCCTGATGCTCGCCTCGCATCTGTTGTTCCTGCTCGACGTACCGGTATCCAACATCATCCGCTATGTGCGCAACGTGCGCGAAGACCGTTACCGCCTGCTACGCGGTTTCTTCCACGGCGACGAGGCACTGCCCCTGGATGGCGAGCACCCCGGGCGTGAGGGTCTGCATGCGGTGACCCTGCAAAAGGGCAGCAAGGCAATCGGCAAGACGCTCAACGAACTCGACCTGGAGTCACATCACATTACCGTCACCGCGTTGCGCCGGGGAGAAGAAAAGAATACCGCCCCGCGTCATGACATCATACTGCAGGAAAACGACGTTCTGGTTTTGTATGGCACCCCGGAAGACATCGAACATGCCGAATCGTTGCTGCTGTAAACACAGCCATGGGATAATGCCCCGATGAGTGAACCCGGCAACCAAACCGAACGCATGGGCGCCCACATGTCACTGATCGCCTGGGTTCTGGGCATCGGTCTGCTGACATGGCTGTTCAACGGCTACCTCAATCGCCAGAACAGTCCCGAGCCCGATGTACAGCGCAGTGGCGATGTGCGCCAGATCGTGCTCAGACGCAACCGCCAGGGACACTACCTGCTGGCGGGACGTGTCAATGGGCGCAGGGTCGTGTTCCTGCTCGATACCGGGGCCACGTCGATCACCATACCGGGCCCGGTTGCCGCGCGTATCGGCCTCGAACGTGGCCGCCCGTACCGGGCACGCACCGCCAACGGCGTCATCACGGTCTATGCCACGCGTATCCGTGAACTGCGCCTGGGCAATATCGTACTCCACAACGTGCGTGCCAGCATCAATCCGCACATGCGCGGCCAGGAGGCGCTGCTTGGCATGTCGGCAATCAAGCGCCTTGAGATGATACAGCGTGGCAACAAACTGATACTGAGACAGCGTCGCTGAAGGAGCATAACAGTGAGTGATTCATCCGAACTCGGCATCGAAGACATCAAGACCGGCGAAGGCGCCGAAGTGACCGGGCGCGGCCAGACCGTGATCGTTCACTACACCGGTTGGCTGGAAGACGGCACCCAATTCGATTCAAGCCGGGACCGCAACGATCCGTTCAGCTTTCCGGTCGATGTTGGCTATGTCATCAAGGGGTGGGACGAGGGCGTCAAGGGAATGAAGGTTGGTGGCGTACGCAAGCTGACGGTACCGCCCGAACTGGGTTACGGCAAGGCAGGTGCCGGCGGCGTGATCCCGCCCAACGCCACACTGATATTCGAGATCGAGTTGCTGGAAATCAGTGAATAGTCCTTACACACTGCCACCGCAGGATGTCATTGCGGCCAACGTGCGCATGGCACTGGATGAGGACATCGGCAGCGGTGATGTCACGGCGCAACTCATCGCCGCGCACAGCCGTTCAACGGGACGGGTGATCGCGCGTGAATCGGCCGTACTGTGCGGTACGGCCTGGTTCGATGAAGTCTTCCGCCAGATCGATCATACCGTGCATGTGAACTGGCAGCGTCACGATGGCGACCGTATCGCGCCAGATGAGGTACTGTGCACTGTGGAAGGGCCGTCACGCGCGCTGCTGAGCGGTGAACGCGCGGCGCTGAACCTGCTGCAGACCCTGTCCGGCACAGCAACCACAGCGTCGCGCTGGGCCAATGCCGTATCCGGCCTGGCGGTACGCATCCTCGATACACGCAAGACCCTGCCGGGTCTGCGACTGGCACAAAAATACGCAGTAACATGTGGCGGCTGCCATAACCACCGTACCGGCCTGTACGATGCCATCCTGATAAAGGAAAACCACATCACCGCCTGTGGCGGCATCACCGCGGCCATCGAGCAGGCCCGCCAACGACACTCCGGTCTGCCGCTGATGGTCGAGGTCGAGAACATGGATCAGCTGCGCGAGGCGCTGGATGCCGGCGCGCCACACCTGTTGCTGGACAATTTCACTCCCGAGGCACTGCGTGAAGCAGTGGCCGTCAATGCCGGCCGTGCCGAACTCGAGGCCTCGGGCAGCATTACGCTCGACAACATTCGCGACTACGCCCTGACCGGCGTGGACTACATCTCCACCGGGGCACTGACCAAGCATCTGCGCGCCATCGATTTCTCGCTGCGCTTCGAAACCGCCTGATCAACCGATCAGACCGGCGATCACCCGGAGGGTGATGAATACGATGATCAGCGACAACAGGATACGCAACCAGCGGCCGGGCACTCGCTGGCTGAAACGGGCGCCAAGCTGGGCACCGGCGATCGCGCCCACGACAACGACCACGGATTCCAGCCATGGCACCTGGAAGGTGCCAATCCGCCCCAGCATGACCGAAAACGAAGACAGTATCCCGACCAGCAGAGCCGAACCGACCGCGATCCGGGTCGGGATATGCAGCAGATGCAACATCACCGGCACGAACAGAAATCCCCCGCCCTGTCCGACGATGCCGGACAAAAGGCCCAGCAAGCCACCCCAACCAACTGCAGCGCGATGATGAAAGCGGGTTGTCGCGCCGTGTACGTCATCGCTGTCGTCCACCGGCCTGCGCGGTAACAGCATCAATAGCGATGCACAGATTGCCATCCCGGCAAAGACCAGCATGATCAGCAGTTCAGGCACTCGGGCAGACAACCAGGAACCAAGCAATGCGGTCAGTGACATGCTGCCGCCGAAACACCATACCAGCGGCCCGCTGATGCGTCCAAAACGATGATGTCCCAAGGCGCCGGACAACGCGCCCGCAAAGCTCTGCACCGATGTGATCGCGGCCGCCGTTTTGATACCAAACGCCGCCATACCCAACAAAGGCGGCACCTCGAGCAACAGCGGAAACATGACGATGCCGCCACCTATGCCGAGCAGCCCCGAAAGCAGACCACCGCCCATGCCGAGCAGGAACAACACCGTCAGCGCAAAAACATCCACCTCGATCAGGTACGAATCACGACCGGTGTGGCGCCATGCGATTCACGCACCTCGCCGATGACAGCGATGTCACCGAACCCCAACCCGGTCAGTTCCTCCATGATGCCATCCACGGCCTCTGGCGCCACCGATACCAACAAGCCGCCGCTCGTCTGTGGATCGGTGTAGATCAATTCGAAATCCGGGTCAAGATCACCCTCGAAGGCAATCGAATCACCATAGGCGCCAAGATTGCGGTAGGCGCCACCGGGAACGACCCCTTCCCGGGCCAGGTCATGGACACCTTCCATGACCGGGATCCTTTTCGTATCGACCTGGATCTCGACATCCGCGCCCTCGGCCATTTCCAGCAGATGACCGGCGAGGCCAAAGCCCGTGATATCCGTAATCGCATGCACGGCCTTTTGCTGCCCCAGCCACGCACCCGGTTTGTTCAGGCGCGACATGACATCGACCACCCGCGCACGGCCCGCATCGTCCAGCATCTTGATCTTGATCGCCGTGGTCATGATGCCGATCCCCAACGGCTTGGTCAGCAACAGCACATCGCCCGGCCTTGCGCCAGCATTGGTCTTGATGTTTTCCGGGTGCACGACACCGACGGCGCAAAGACCGAACAACGGCTCCTCGTTGTCGATACTGTGCCCGCCGGCAAGCGGAATACCCGCTTCCTTGCACACATCGACGCCACCGCGCATGATCTCCTGCATTGCGTCCAGTGGCAACTTGTTGACCGGGAAGCCGACAATCGAGGTTGCCAGGATCGGCTGCCCACCCATCGCATAGACATCACTCAGCGCATTGGCTGAAGCGATACGACCAAACGCATAGGGATCATCGACGATGGGCATGAAGAAGTCGTTGGTCACGATCACGCATTGCGAGTCATTGATCCGGTACACAGCCGCATCATCACTCGACTCTATCCCGACCAGCAGGTCGTTATCACCTGACAGTTTGGGCACGTTGGAAAGAATCTCATGCAACGCAGCGGGGTCGATCTTGCAGCCACAGCCACCGCCGTGAGAGTGCTGGGTCAGACATACCTGTTCCATCATGTTTACCTCCCGGTAAATTCCTTATTCCGCTATCGTCGGATTTGCGGTTTTCTTTACATTATCTGAAAGTCGTTTACATTTCGGATTAAAGTAAATGACCGACCGAACGATCTAACTGGCTGAATGATGAAGATTCCGGCCAATGCATGGAAACATCACTGACCAATGAACAGATCGGTGTTTAACCGGGCTTAAGCCATCGGTTCAATCGAAAACAGGGAAACCATCATGCTCGAATGCAACACAATCAAAGAGGAGCGGGAGCTGGATGCCCGCGTGGCCGAGGCCGTGTTCGGCCATGAAATCGAATGGGATGGGTCGAATCCGGTCATCGCGGGAAAGGACAAGCGCGCAGGCAACCCGGTCCCGCATTACTGCACCAATATCGGCGCCTCCTTCATGGTGGCGCTGGAGTTGCGCCGTCAGGGACATGTGGTCGATATCCATCTCGACAGCAGCGGCATCAGTCTGCGGGTCTGCGACGCACAGGGCAACGAACTGATCGAGCACCGCAATATCATCAGCCAGTTCGCCAACCACATGTGTCACGCAGCCCTGGTAGCGGTTGGTGCGGAACGCAGACTTGGTGGAGACCGGCGCAAGGCCCGCTATTGACCCGGCACCGGCGCCGGGCCACGTAGCCAGGCATGGCGCCACGGACCCGCACCCAGCGCCGTCAGCCGCTCGAGCAGGATATTGCCCGGAACAGCCTCGTGTGGATAGACCTGCCAGATCTCGACGAACAGGCGGCCGAAGGCCAGCGTCCGCCGCCAGCCCAGCGTCAATGGATCCACCTCGCTGTCGCAGTTCCGGCAAGGCCACAAGGCAGGATACACCCACGACTGTGCCAGCCATTCGGTCAGGCCATGCAGCGGCTCGCTGCAATGCGGACAGCCCGGCAATCGGGTATTGTCCCCCGTCTGGACGATGACATCCGGACATTCCCGCACGACAACATGGGTGACCCGTGAGACATCGATACGCCCGCCGGCATCGGCCGCGAGTTCGATCGCGGGTGAACAACCCAAAAACACGATGTGATTGAGAAACGCCTCCCCGGCCAGAAAGCGGGCTGGCGAACCGGCATCAAAGCAGGCGCCGACCAGCCCGATCTCCTGCAACAGCCCAGTCAGCACTGACGCCGAGAGAGAACCCGCCGGCGTGGCGGGAAACAGGATCAGGCGCGGAATATCATGCATCCGTGCATGATACGCAAAAGCGTGACAAAAAACATGCGTCCGACCGGATAGCATGATATTTGGCTTGGAACACCCGCTAAAATATGGGACGATTGGTCTCCACACATGTCCAGAAAGGCAAGCAATCCCATGAAACGACTGACGATCATTCTCTCCCTGGCCGGCGCCATCACTCTTGCCGGCTGCAAGGACAAACAGGCCGGCAAAGACGCACAGGCAGAAAAACCGGGGGCCGCGTTCAAGCTCGACAGTGACAAGCGCAGGCTCAGCTATGCCATCGGCTACAGCCTTGGCAGGCGCATGGTGGCGGATGGCGTACCGATGGATCCCGATGCCCTCGCGCTTGCCATCAGACACGCTGCCACAAAGCAAAAACCGATCATGTCGCCCAAGGAAATGATGGGCGCCATTCGCAAGTTCCAGAAGCAACGCATCGAGCGGATGCGAAAGGCCATGCTCGAGCGCAACCGCAACGCCATCGCACGCAAGAAGCTGGGGGAGGATTTTCTCGCCGCCAACAGCAAGAAGAAGGGTGTCGTTACGTTGAAAAGCGGGCTGCAGTACCGTGTCATCAAGGCCGGCACCGGTAAATCACCCAAACCGACCGATACCGTGGTCGTCCACTACACCGGCCGGCTCGTCGATGGCAAGGTGTTCGACAGTTCGATAAAACGCCAGACCCCCGCGGTATTCCGCGTCAACGGCGTGATCAAGGGCTGGCAGGAGATTCTGCCACTGATGAAGGAAGGCGCGCGCTGGGAGGTCTTCATTCCCTACCAACTCGCCTATGGCGCGCGTGGCGCCGGGAGCGCCATTGGTCCGTACGAGGCCCTGGTATTCGAGATCAACCTGATCAAGGTGAAATAATGCCGGGCCGGCAGGGTGCACTTGCCCTGCCGGCAGGCTTCACGCGCTGGCGTAATAAGACCCGGTGAAACTGACCGCCCCGCACCGTTTCAAGATTCTCATCCTGGGTATCGCCCTGGTAATGCTGGCACTGAGCTATCGTCCTTCCGGACAATGGCTGGACGACATCATGTACGATTTTGCCATTGGCCTGATGCCAAAGGGGTCAATGGCACACAACAAACTCGTCATCATCGCCATCACACCGCACGACGAACGTCGTTTCGGCCCCTGGCCCTGGCCACGTCAGCGGGTTGCGCGCATGATCGATGTGCTGGGCAAACATCGGGTGCAGCGTATCGGCCTGTTACTGGATCTCGACACACCACAGACACCGGCGATGCTGCCGCGCCTGCGTGAAGAGCTGCGCGCCATCCTGCCCGATGCAGAACTGGTGCAACGCCTGACCCGGCTGATCGACAGTGATGCCGCGATGACCGATGCCATCAGCGGGCATCCCGAAGTCTATATCGCCATGCGATGGCAATCGGCTTCCAATACCCCCCGTATCGACGAGCGCCTGGTGCGGCTCGCGATCGGCAGTGTGCCACCGACGGATGATCTGCTGTCGATTCTGGGACGCCATCCAGTCGAGGACAATGCCCGACTGCGCCTCCCCCTGCCCGCCTTCATCCAGGCTGCCCGCGCAACAGGCGTCAGCGAGTGGCCACGGCCGGGTCAGTCTGCGCGCAGCATCCGCCTGGCCTATAGGATCGACCGTTACCTGCTGCCATCCTTCGCACTGCTGATGGCCAGGGGCAGGCGCCCGGACAACATCCATTTCCTGCGCGAGCTCAGACCGCACAACTATCGCATTCGCCCGCAACCCGCCGGCGTTACCGTTCAGCAGCGGCCCTTCTACCGCTACACTGCCAGCGAACTCCTGCAAGGCAAGATCCGCACAAGCCTGTTGCGAGGCAGTATCGTCATCATCGGCACCGAACTGCCGCAGCGTGACAATTGGTGGCTTGCGCCAGGCGGCACCCATGCCACACCCCTGTTCGTTGAAGCGATGGCCACGGCCACCGTGCTCAACAACAACCGGATACATTTGCCGGCCTGGTTCCATCCTGCCCAACGCGGGCTGCTGTTACTGCTTGCCGTGTACCTGATACTGATACCCGCGCGACTGCATGGCCGCACCATGCTCATCATCAATGGCCTGCTCGGTATCGGCATGCTCAATGCGTCGGTCATCGTTCTGCTGGCACAGAAAACCTGGCTGCCGCTCGCGTTGCCTGCCTTCTATCTGCTGGGCATGCAGGTGCTGATCAGCTGGCGCCACCGTATCCGGCGCGCCCTCGAAGAGCTCGCACACGAAGCCGGGCATGTACGTTACCAACTGGCCATCAACCTGCAATCCCAGGGACAACTGGACATGGCGTTCGACCAACTGCGTCAGGCACCGGCCGACGCAGACAGCCTGGCGGCCATGTACCAATTGGGTCTGGATTTCGAACGCCGCAGGCAGTACAGCAAGGCGCTCGAGGCCTACCATCACATCTTCAAACACGACAGCCACTGGCGTGATACGGGTGAACGCATACAACGCCTGAAAAAACTCTCCGCCCCGGCCAGCACTGTGGCAGGAACCACTCACGCGGCCACGATCGTGGTCGATGACCCGGCCATCGAAACCCCGCGTATCGGCCGTTTCGACATTCAGCACGAGCTCGGACGCGGCGCCATGGGCATGGTGTATCTTGCCATCGACCCGGAAATCGAGCGCCAGGTCGCAATCAAAACCCTGGCGCTGACGCACGAATTTGAAGGCAAGGCCCTGGAAGATGCGCGTGAACGTTTCCGGCGTGAGGCCGCCGCCGCTGGCCGGCTGGAACACCCTAATATCGTCGGCGTGCATGATATCGGCGAGGAACACGATATCGCCTATATCGCCATGGACTATGCCCCCGGCAAGAGCCTGGACAACTATACCGATCCCGACCGTCTGCTGCCGGTAGAGGAGGTACTGGAAATAGGCATTCAGGTTGCTGATGCACTTGACTACGCACACCGTAACAAGGTCGTGCACCGCGACATCAAGCCTGCCAACCTGATCTACGATCACAGCGATCACCGTATCCGGATCACTGATTTCGGTGTGGCCTCCATGGTCGATGACTCGCGCACCCGTACCGGCACCGTGCTGGGCAGTCCCTCATACATGTCACCGGAACAGGTCAGGGGACAGAAACTGGATGGCCGCACCGACCTCTACTCGCTTGGTGTCACGCTCTACCAGTTACTGACCGGCAGACTGCCCTTCACCGGCGACTCGCTCGCCAACCTGATGCACCGGATCATCAATGACAGGCACAAGGGCATTGGCACGATCAGAAAGGGGCTACCGGGCTGCGCCAGCCGTATCGTCAACAAGGCCCTGCAGAAAGACCGTGACAAACGCTTCCAGACCGGCGCAGAAATGAAGGAAGCGCTGCAACGCTGCCTGAAAAAACTGTAGAAAGCCCAACAGGCATGGAGCGATGGCCGGAACGTGGCATATCCCGGTTCATTGCATTCAGACCAATTGAATGCCCGGCATACCGGCTTCACTGCCGCAAAGTCCGTCTCAGCCACCCTGTTCCGGATCGTCGGGCAGGAAGATACGCGTACTGTCGTACGGTTGGGTCTGTTCATCGAAATAGCGCAGGCTCAGACTGCCGATCTGGATCAGATCATCGTGCTTGAGGCGGTGACGATCGATCCGGCGGCCATTGATACGCGTACCATTGGTGCTGTCCAGATCCTCGATGACGGCCTCTATCTGTCCTTCCAGGTAGGGGCTGGGTCGAACATGGATCACGGCATGTTCGCCGCTCACAGTGCCATCGTCCACGTGCAGGGTATTTCCCGGATTGCGGCCGACAGTGAAATCGCCCACGTTCAGGGGATATTCCCTGACGACGATATCTTCCTGAATATGAAACAACTTGGGCATGCCATTGAATCCGTCTGGTTGTATCACTCACGCTCCGGAAGACCCGGCTGCGAAGAATTATACAACAACCTGACGGCAATGACCGATTGGAATGACAGCATGCTAGCTAGATCGCCTGTCTGGTCACATCCACGATATCACCGACGGCAATCACCTGTTCGAACATCTGCCGCACCCGCGTGGCATGGTGAGGTGAACGGTTGTGCAACCTTTCAAGCGCGGTATTCACTTCGACGGATTCCGGCGCCACAGATCTGCCGGCGATCAGCTTGACCACACAGTACTCATGCCGCAGTGCCTCGTCGATGAAACGCTTTCTGTCAGACTCCGAGTCGAAATCGTCGCTGCTTGCCACGAAGATATCGAAACGCGCCCTTCCCGGGCACTGCTTGCGGAACATATACAGCAACAGACTGGCGGTATCGTTCCCCCTGCGCAACTGGCTGGTGAGTGACAGCAACCGTGATGGCAGACTCATGGCGCTGAAATCATGATAGCCGGGTTCGATCTCGAAAAACGCGGACAGGGCGTTCCCGGATCGTGGAAGGGCAACAAACACATCCCGCTCGCCATCGTCTCCACGGGTGACGAAAAACGGTATGGTAGCAGTATTGTCGGCGACATAGGTCTGGTAGATTCGCGCCCTTGCCGCGTCGATGGTATCCATCATCTCGAGTTTCATCTTTTCGCGGTTTTGATTGATGAGCATACGGAAGAAGGCACTGTAGTCGTCACTCGCCGTGGACCCCAATCGGTACAGTCCCATCCTTGGCTGCTCGCCGGCATGAATATTCTTTATCTCGTATCTCATGTTCTTGAGCTTTATGCGCGACTGCACCTTCTTTTGCAAGGTTGGGAATGAAACCAGCACGCGTTCTCCCGCCTTCAGCGATTCAGGCAGGTGATCGAAGCTGTTGATGTCCAGGCAAAGTCCGCGCGTTGAGATATCCATGGACTCGGCATGCAGTATCTGGCCATTGTAATCAAGCTCTACCCGTACCCGCACCATGTACCTGTCTTCCACCCGGCTTTCGACATGATTCATGCTGACCGTACAGGCCTCGATATCGCCACAATTCGGGCTGTCGGCCTTTGCCAGCCCATCACCCTCACGGATCAGACCACCCTCGGCCGCTGCGATATTGTCGAAATCATAACCTGCGAGGATATCGGTAACATCGGCCATGCTGCCGACCGCAAGCACCGAATCGAGCCGCTGCACGAGTGCGCTGGCGGCTTCGCGTGACTTGTTCTTCAGCCTGCTGGTCTTGAAATCCAGCTTGGCGGCATCGAGCCTGCCGGGCGGTCTGGCCGAAAGACGGAATATCCGTGTATTTTTCTTGTGAACATGTAATCCCGCCAGTGCCAGCCATTCGGCATCGCTTTTCATGTCACAATCACACACAGTGGCCGGACGTCCATCGTCTTCATAGATCATCATCAACGGACTGGCGCGCCCTTCCAATTCCTTGCGCTGCAACAATGTCTCGATGATCGCCGATGAAAACAGGTTGCGCACGCCATGACCACCCCCACTGCCGGAGAAAACCGTCAGCAGATCCTGGTTGCCCTGATTGACGGGAATCTCCACATGATTGGGCCTGCCATGCTCATCACCATAAACAATGAATGGTATGACACGGGTTGCCGCACTGTAGTAGATCTCGGCCAGCAGGGATTCACTGGTCTCGATCTCGTCCTCGTGATCCAGTCTGCGTCTGCCGCGCGAATGTTTAAGCTCGCTTTCCATGAGCTTGCCAATGAAGCTCTCGACACGCACGATAGCGGGATCGGTACACATCATGCGCACCCGGTAATCATTCTTGACCCGCTCCATACCCAGGATCCGGTACTGAACATTGACCAGGTTGGCGCCCTTCTCCTCGTTGAAATCGGTGAACGTGACCAGCACGGTCATATCGGCAGCCAGGTCCAGTGGATGGCGTGAATAGACCTGCAGGCCACGCCGGGAGATGTCATAGGTCTTGAGCGGCAGCACCATGTCGTCGGCCATGATCTGCACCCGGGTGGTGTATTGCAGACGCTCGTCACGGCGCTTGCGGAAAAAACCCAGTGATATGACCTCCGGCCTCTTGCCGCCTTGCAAATAGACGGAAAATGGTTCGCTCTCGTCCTGTTGCTCGCGCATCTCGTCGTCGAAACGATACAGTTCATCACTCTGTGAGAGCGCCTGGCGTCGGGCCTCCTCGATTGCGCGATTGGTATGACTGGCGTTCATGATGGTCTCGAACAGACCAACCGTATAGACACCGCCGTTCTCTTTCAGCCCGCGAGAGAAGATGTCATAGGTGATATCATCCATCCAGAACACCTGGTTACGGAATGAATAACTCTTGCACTCGTAGGGCACCTTGCCGCGCATATCGATGGCGATCATGCACTCGCGATTGCGACGCAATTCATCCATGCGTTTGATGAAGTCATAGGAAAACGATCCCACACGCACTTTTTCGACCACCAGCTCCTTCTCACTGGCATCGGCCGACTTGCGCATGTAATGCTTCAGCTCCGTCAATACCTCATCGTCATGAATATCGTCTCCGGTCATTACACAGCCCGTTCGTTATGGTCTCGATAAAAATGATCGCGCATACCACATGCCCGACAGACTCACTGCATTGGAGAAGTTATGACTGATCCCGGGTGGCGTCATGAGCGAGAAAATGGCCGGATTCCAGGGCGTATCGCGATCAACCGCCGAAACATCGCCGGGATCCGCTACACAGAAGCCGGACATTTCAAGCGCTCGGCAACAGCGCGGGCCAATCAGAGCCTCCCCCCAGCTTATCGGCAAAACGGGAAAATGCTTGAAATATTCGTGAAATGGGTGAGGAGTTTATTGAAGGAGTCCGTGTGGATCAGGCGGTCTGTTCCCACGCAAACGAACAATCCAGCTGGGCGCGTACCATCATCAGACCACGCAGCCCCTTGCTGACGATGACTGCGGTCGGGCTCATGCCGTCGAAACGCTTGTGTGGGCTCAGCATCCATTGTGAGGCCATGCGGTAGTTGCGCGGGAAGGTGGTACGCAGGGCGTCGGCGATACCGACGATGTGCTCGAGACGCTCCATCACCTCATCGGTCTCGGGCAGTGGTGTGTTGTCACGATACTTGCGTATCGCCCGGGTGCGGGTGCCGGCAGGCAGTCCCAGCACGCCGATCTGGTCGGAATCGCTGATCCCCCATTCATCGAGCAGGCCGATGACCGCGCGGCTCAGGGCGATACGTGCCTCCAGATCCGTTTCCTGCATGGTTTCTCTCCTGCCCGTGGGGCATCATCATATAGTTCGAGTATACACCATCAGCGTGGCGCTTTGACCGGACAAAGCACAAGGTTACCGGGGCTCCCCCAGGCAAGGGTGAAATCCACACAGCGCACACGGAGACTCGAAGGCATTCGAATATGCTGGCAAGGCCACCCCATGCCACCTCTCGCAAAACCTGGCCGCGCACGGCCGTCTGTTTACCTCTGCGTTCTCCGCGTCTTGGCGTTCTTCGCGTTGATGACATGCCGTTGGCAGGTGACATGCCAGCGCTGCCCGGAACCTATGACCTGACCGATTCCGGGTAGATGATGGCTAGGCGCAGAACCGCGAGGAAAGCGCAGTTTACATACAGTAAATGAGCATTTCCGAGACGGTTCTGCAACACCGCCAGCGCTGCCCGGAATCGGTCAGGGGCGGATCAGCCAGCAGTGATGTATAACCCCCCTGTGCCGTTCGAAATCCCTCGGAATGCTTTGCCGGGTGTAGTCCTTGATCGAAAACTGCTCGTGCAGCGAGGCGTCGAGACGAAAACGACGAAGGTTGCATGAGAATACCAGCAGGCCGTTGTCTGCGAGCAGGCGCATGGCATGGCGGATCAGTCGCGCGTGGTCGCGCTGGATGTCCAGCGTGCCTCGCATGTTGCTGGAGTTGGAGAATGATGGCGGATCGAGAAACACCAGATCGAAACGCCGCTTGCCTTGCTCGTCGCGCAGCCATTGCATGGCATCGGCACGGATGAAACGATGGGCGCTGTCCTTGAAGCCGTTCAGGGCCATGTTGCGCCGCGCCCAGTCCAGATAGGTGCGCGAAAGGTCGATGGTGGTGGTCTCCACGGCACCACCGGCAGCGGCGTGCACGGTGGCGGCGCCGGTATAGGCAAACAGATTGAGAAAACGCTTTCCCAAAGCATGTTCCTGCAGGTAGCGCCTGACCAGGCGATGATCCAGAAACAGGCCTGTGTCGAGATAGTCGGCCAGGTTGACGAGCAGGCGAACGCCATATTCGTTGATCTCGAAAAATTCACCGGTCTGCGCCTGACGCTGATATTGCCGGTTTCCCTTTTGAGACTGGCGCACCTTGAAGTACAGGTCGCCGGGATCTGTCTCCAGCGCTTCGGGCAGCTCGGCCAGCGCGGTCAACAGTCGGTGACGCGCCTGATCCGCATCTACGCTGCGCGGCGGCGCGTATTCCTGTACATGCACGCGCTTGCGGTCACTCTCGTAGATGTCGATGGCCAGCGCGTATTCGGGCAGGTCGGCATCATAGACCCTGTAGCAACTGATCCCTTCCCGTTCGCGCCAGCGGCGCAGGTTTCTGAGATTCTTGCGCAGCCGGTTGATGAACATATCGACCGGACGCTCCCGTCTCTGCGTGCCCGTTGCCTGTTCGTTGATATGGAAGTGCAGCAGTTCACAGGCAATGGCGCCGTTGATGACCTTGTGCTTGCGGTGGGCGCGCATCTCAAGCAGTTGTCCCATTTCGGGCACCGCTGTCAGCACGCTGGCGTTCCATCCTGGCAGGCAGCGTTTTATCCAGCGTCCCAGGTCACGGTACAGGGCTGGCAGCCGCGCATATTCGCCCAGGCGCTCGCCCCAGGGCGGGTTGACCACCATCAGACCCGGCCCCTTGCCGGATTCCGGACCACACTCGCCCAGCGCCTTTCGCTCGATATGCACGTGTCCGGACAGGCCCGCGCGAGCCACATTGTCCATGGCCAGGCGCACGGCGCGCGGATCACTGTCGTAGCCGCGAATCATCGGCAACCTGCGCAGTCCGGCCTCGCGCCTGGCGGTTGCCTCGTCCAGCAATGTCTGCCAGATCTGTTCCCGATGGCCGCGCCAGCCGTGGAAACCCCAGTATTCGCGTTGCAGGCCGGGGGCGATGTCGGCGGCCATCAACGCCGCTTCGATCGGCAATGTACCGGAGCCGCACATCGGATCGACAAAGACCGCGTGCGGCGTGTCCGTCTGCATCCAGCCGGCACGCATCAATACGGCCGCGGCCAGGTTCTCCTTCATCGGCGCGTTGACGCCCGCCAGCCGGTAACCGCGCCGGTGCAGGCTCTCGCCGGACAGGTCCAGCGCCACGCTGACCCGCCCCCGGTGCAACCAGACGCTGATGCGTACGTCCGGACGCGTGGTCGAGACATCGGGCCGTGTGCCGTTGCGTTCCCGGAAACCATCGACGATGGCATCCTTGATCCGGTGAACGGCATAGCGGCTGTGACCTACCGCCTTGCCGGACTGACGAAAATCAACCGCGAAGCTGGCCCCGCCACGCATATGCCACGACCAGTCGATATGCCGGATTCCGGCATGGATGGCTTCGAGATCCCGGGCATCGAACTGCGCGATCTGCAACAGTATCCGGTTGGCCACCCGCGACCACAGGCAGGCCCGGTAGATGCCGGTGATGTCACCGCTGAAGGCGACGCCTGAACGCCCCTCACGCACGTCGTCCAGATCCAATGCCGTCAGTTCCCGCGCCAGCAGTGACTCGAGACCGCGTGGCGCGGTGGCGAAACACATCAACAGATCGGCGTTGACATGCGGCCGATCCGGGTGTTCGCCACCGTGCTGTGACCGGACATTGCTCACTTGCACCTGCCTGGGCCACGGCGCCCGCGATTGGCCCTGTGATGCCGGCGCCCGCCGGGCTCGCCGGCATGACGGGTGGCAAACACGCCCTTGCGTGCATCCCGTGCCGGATGCTTGCCGGTACCGGCCGGCTGCCACGCCGGAATCAGATGCCGCTTGCCGTTACCGATCAGATCACTGCGACCCATGCGCCGCAGGGCATCGCGCAACAACGGCCAGTTGTCGGGATCGTGATAACGCAGAAAGGCCTTGTGCAGGCGCCGTTGGCGCATGCCGCGGGCCGAGAACACCCGTTCACCATCGCGCCGCACGCGTCTGAGTGGATTGCGCCCGCTGTGGTACATGGCCGTAGCCAGCGCCATCGGCGAGGGCAGGAAGTTCTGCACCTGGTCGGCGCGAAAACCGTGCCGCTTGAGCCACACGGCCAGGTTCATCATGTCCTCGTCGGTGGTACCCGGATGTGCGGAAATGAAATACGGAATCAGGTACTGCTCCTTGCCCGCCTGTTTCGAGAAACGGTCGAACATCTCCTTGAAGCGGTCATAGGTGCCGATCCCGGGCTTCATCATCTTCGATAGCGGCCCCGTCTCAGTGTGTTCCGGCGCGATCTTCAGGTAACCACCGACATGATGGGTTACCAGTTCGCGCACATACTCCGGTGATTCCACCGCCAGATCGTAACGCAAACCCGAAGCGATGAAGATCTTTTTGATGCCGTCGATCTTGCGCGCCTTGCGGTAGAGATCGATCAGGTGACGATGATTGGTATCCAGATTCTTGCAAATGCCGGGATACACGCATGACAGGCGCCGGCACACCGACTCGATCTCACGGCTCTTGCAGGCCAGCCGGTACATGTTGGCCGTGGGGCCACCGAGATCGGAGATATGCCCGGTAAAGCCTGGCACTGTATCGCGGATGATCTCGATCTCACGCAGGATGGATGCCTGCGACCGGCTCTGGATGATGCGCCCTTCGTGCTCGGTGATGGAACAGAAGGTACAACCGCCGAAACAGCCTCGCATGATGTTGACTGAAAAACGGATCATCTCCCAGGCAGGTATGCGGCGATCGCCATAGGCGCTATGGGGGCGCCGCGTGTAAGGCAGCTCGTACACCCGGTCCAGCTCACGGGTCGTCAAGGGTATCGGCGGCGGATTCAGCCATACTTCGCGGTCGCCGTGACGCTGCACCAGTGCCCGCGCATTGCCCGGGTTGGTCTCGAGGTGCAGGATGCGCGAGGCGTGCGCATACAACACCGGATCGGCGCGCACGTCCTCGAAGGCGGGCAGGCGCACGGCGGTACGCTCACGGCGCGCGACCCGGTCGATGGTTACTGTCTGTTGCGTCCCCTGTGTCCGCGTAGCGCAGGCGGGCGCACGGGTGTCGAGGTAGGGATCGACCGGACTGTCCACCCTGCCCGGTGTATCCACACTGGTCGAATCGACGATCTCCCAGCCGCCCGGCAGTGACTTGCACACCCACGCGGTGCCACGGATATCCCTCAGTGCCGTAACCGGCTCGCCGGCCGCGAGACGATGGGCTATCTCGACGATCTGACGCTCGGCATTGCCGTACACCAACAGGTCGGCGCGCGCATCCAGCAGCACCGAGCGCCGAACCTTGTCAGACCAGTAGTCGTAGTGGGCGATACGCCGCAGGCTGGCCTCGATGCCACCGATGATCAGCGGCACGTCGCGCCATGCCTCGCGGCATCGCTGCGAATAGACGATCACCGAACGGTCCGGACGCGCGCCACCCTTGCCGTCCGGGGTATAGGCATCGTCGGACCGGATCTTGCGGTCCGAGGTATAGCGGTTGACCATGGAATCCATGTTGCCGGCGGTAATGCCAAAGAACAGGTTGGGCCGGCCGAGTCGGCGGAAGTCGTCCACCGACCGCCAGTCGGGCTGGGCGATGATACCCACACGAAAACCCTGCGCCTCGAGCAGACGCCCGATCAGCGCCATGCCGAAACTCGGATGATCGACATAGGCGTCACCGGTCACGAGAATGATGTCACAACTGTCCCAGCCCAGCGCCTCCATTTCGGCGCGGGTCATCGGCAGCTCGGGGCTGACACCAAAACGCCTGGCCCAGAATTTCCGGTAACTGAAGATATCGCGGGCTGTCTGCATCATGGAAAGGGGCCGGGAATGGTTCGGGACGCGGACAGCTGCGCCCGCATCCCGTCAGTATAACACCGAATACCGCCGCGATGCGCTCCGGCAGGCGGAAAAAGAGGTATCATACCGCTTCCCGGTATTTGGAAACACCTCATGCTCAGTCTTGAATCCATCCGTTTCGCGTTCGGCGAAATACAACTGCTCGACGGCGTGGATCTGGATATCGGCGAGCAGGAACGCATCGGACTGATCGGCCGCAATGGTGCCGGCAAGTCCACATTGCTGAAGATCGTCGCCGGACGGGTCAGCGCCGACGAGGGCAGGATCCGGGTACGGCATGGGGTGCGCATCGCCATGGTCGAACAGGAACCGGTCATCGACCCGGACAAGACCGTTTACGAAACCGTGGCCGAAGGACTGGGCGAGATCAGCCGCCTGCTCGAGGACTACCATCACACCAGTACAAGACTGGCGCAAACACCGGACGATACCCGGCTGCTCGAACGCCTGCACCGGTTGCAGGCCGAACTCGAGGCCTGTGATGGCTGGCAGGTCGGGCACCGGATCGACAATGTCATCACCCGTCTGCGGCTCACGCCGGACATCCGCGCCGGCGCCCTTTCCGGCGGGCAACGCAAGCGTCTGGCGCTGGCGCGCACGCTGGTTGGCGAGCCCGACCTGTTGCTGCTCGACGAGCCCACCAACCACCTCGATATCGACACCATTGCCTGGCTGGAGGAACTGCTGCTGGCATTCCGCGGCAGCCTCCTGTTCATCACCCACGACCGGCGCTTTCTCGATGCCGTGGCCACCCGCATCATCGAACTCGACATCGGCCGGCTGTACAGTTACCCCGGCAACTTCAGCGACTGGCAACGCCGCAAGTCGGAGCAGCTGGAAATCGAGATGCGTCACGAGGCCGCGTTCGACAAGCTGCTCAAACAGGAAGAAGCCTGGATACGCCAGGGCATCAAGGCGCGCCGCACGCGCAACGAAGGGCGCGTCAGACGGCTCGAGGCCCTGCGCCGCGAACGCCAGTTGCGGCGCCAGCGGCTGGGGCAGGCCAGCCTCGACATCTACACCGGCGAACAGTCCGGCCGGCTGGTGGCCGAACTCGAACATGTGAGCCATGCCTGGGACGGCCAGCCCCTGATCCGTGATTTCTCCACCCGGATCATGCGCGGTGACCGCATCGGGCTTATCGGCCCCAACGGCTGCGGCAAGACCACTCTGCTCAACATCATTCTCGGCCGGCTGCAACCCGATGAGGGCCGGGTGCGCGCCGGCACACGCCTCACGGTGGCCTATTTCGACCAGTTTCGTGAACAGCTCGACGATGATGCAACACTGATCGAGGCCGTCGCCGGTGGCAGCGATCATGTGCAGATCGGTGACAAGCGCCTGCATGTGATCGGTTACCTGGGCCGTTTCCTGTTCGCGCCACAACGGGCGCGAGACCGGGTAGGGATGCTCAGCGGCGGCGAACGCAACCGCCTGTTGCTGGCACGCCTGTTCACGCAGCCGTCGAATGTCCTGATCATGGACGAGCCAACCAACGATCTGGACATCGACACGCTGGAACTGCTCGAAGCGACGCTGATGGACTATACCGGCACGGTACTGCTGGTCAGCCATGACCGCGAATTTATCGAGAACACCTGTACCCAGGTCATCGCCTTCGAGGGTGACGGCAGGCTGCGGGAATACGCTGGCGGCTATGACGACTGGCAACGCCACCGGCAGCAACAAGCCGGTAAACAGGATACAGCGCCGACCACTGGCCAGGCCAAGTCACCGGCGCGCAGACGCCGCGGCACACAACGGCTGTCATACATGGAACAACGTGAGCTGGATGCCCTGCCCGGGGAGATCGAGGGCCTGGAAGCGGAGCTGCAGGCCCTCGGCGAACGCCTCAACGATGGCCGGCTTTACCGTGACGACCCCGATGCGGCGCGCGAGTTGCAACAACGTTACACACAACTGCAACGGGAGGTGGACGCGCGTATGGCACGCTGGGAGATGCTGGAAGCGAAACAACAGTCACTGACGGACGGTTGAAACACGGCCCGCGAGATGGACAGGAAAGAACCTCATGCGCATAGCCGTCGCACCCGCCTGATCTTGCACATGGCCTTTCAGACTGTATCGAATCGAATAAAGATCGAAACCCGGTTCGAGTGCCGGGTTGTCGGCCAACACCGCCTGCCCGGATGTCCGCGGGCGCGGCACAAGGACACGGGCCATTCAGCCGCCGGCCTGCCAAACCTGAGCCAGGTGAAGGCCGGTGAATCCGGACGGCCAGATCCGACGCAGGCGGATCAAGCGATCGTTGTGCAACCGCGCGTTATTTGTACTAGTTCAGACCAGATCTGACAAAGTTAAGAATAAAACCCGGCTCGAATGCCAGCCCGATACGGTATCAGGCCTGCAAGTTCTGAGACAGGTACTGTCAGACCAAGTCTGAACTACTACACGTTATTGCTGAACGGGGTTGACGGCTACCGCCTGCAACCCCTTCGGGCCACGCTCGACCTCGAAGCTGACCTGCTGACCCTCGCTCAGGGTACGAAATCCCTCGGTATTGACCGCGGAATAGTGCACGAACACATCGTCCCCGCCCCCGGCGGGTGCGATGAAACCGTAACCCTTGGCGTTATTGAACCATTTGACTGTGCCGGTTTGCATGTTGCTGTGATCTCCCTGGTGGTCGTCGTTTCCCGTTGTCCTGCCTGGGAATACCGGACAAGTATAGTCCAGCAGGCACAGGCTTCCAGCCTTTTACATGATTTTTGAAAGGTTATCGGGCTTGCGCGTGATCAGGTAAAACTGCCAGCGAGGAAAAAATACGGTATCATGCCCGGGATCGCTGCGAGGTTGATAATCGGTATGGAAATCAAGGACTACGAACACGTTTACGTCAAGAACTCACCGATCCACGGCAAGGGGCTGTATGCCGCCGAACCCATCGAGGCCGGCAGCTTTATCGGCACCTACCATGGCGATGAAACCGACGAGGACGGCACCTATGTCCTGTGGCTGTTCGAGGACGGCAATCAGACCGGGCGCGACGGCAAGAACGAACTGCGCTATCTCAATCACAGCCACGAACCCAACGCCGAGTTCGACGGCTACGATCTCTACGCCCTGCGCGACATCGCCCCGGACGAGGAGATCACCATCTGCTACGACCCCGAAAACCCCACCGCCTGGGAAGACATGTAGGCGCAATCGGCAATATTCCTCAAGTATTCTGCGGGAGTGCCGTTTACCCACGTAGATCGCACCAGAATGGAAGCGGGCGAAGTGGAAACACGTTGCCAGGCAGCTACTAGCGTACAACACGACGCCGATCACCCTGGCCGCCATCCCTACCCGCCCGTTACCTGCTGTTGCCCTGTCCATACCCGGTAAAACACCGGATGGGCAGAACGGTTGTCAACCACCTGAACCGGTTGGGGATATATGCGTCCATACCAGCGAATGCTTCTGGCCCTGTTGCTGACGGTACTTGCCGTACAGGCGGCGTTCGCGCGCGCCAGGACCGAACCGGTACCGGATATTCGCATCCTCATCGATGTTTCCGGCAGCATGAAACAAAACGACCCGAAACGCCTGCGCGGGCCCGCGCTGCGCCTGCTGGTCGGCCTGTTGCCCCGCAATGCCCGTTCGGGCGTGTGGACCTTCGGACAGTGGGTCAACATGCAGGTCAAGCTCGGACAGGTCACCGAACGCTGGAAGGCGCTGGCCCAGCGCGAATCCTACAAGATCCACTCACGCGGCCTGCGCACCAACATCGAAGAGGCCATCAAACGCGCCACTTTCGACTGGAAGCGCCCCGATCCACGTTACCGCCGCAGCCTGATCCTGCTCACTGACGGCATGGTGGACATATCAAGCGATCAGCGTCTCAACCAGGCCTCACGCCAGCGCATCCTGACCAGGCTGTTGCCGCGCCTGCGCCACGCAAAGGTCAGCATACACACCATCGCCCTGTCTCCCAACGCCGATCACAAACTGCTAAAGGCATTGTCGCGCTCGACCGGTGGCTGGTACGAATATGCGCGCTCGGCCGGGATGTTGCACAGGATCTTTCTGCGCATGTTCGAAAAATCCACCAACACACAGAGCGTGCCACTCAAGGGCAACCGTTTCGTCATTGACAAGTCGGTCACCGACATGACCCTGCTGGTGTTCACCGAAAAGGACAGCCGGCCGGTGGTGGTGCATACCCCCGACGGAAAACGCTGGCGCATGAAACACCGCCCGGCCCGGGTCAAGTGGTTCCAGGAAAAGGGTTATACACTGATCACCGTACCACGTCCCCCGCCCGGCAAATGGTTCATCGAAGCGCCGGTCAGTCGCGACAACCGCGTCATGGTGGTAACAAACCTGCGCCTGCATGTCAGCAAACTGCCCAACTTCATGCTCAGAGGCGAAAAACTGGTGTTACGCAGCCATTTGCTCAAAAAGGGCAAACCGATCCGTGACAAACGCTTCCTTGGTCTTGCGCGTTTCCTGCTCGACGTTCAAATGGACGAGGACAGCCGCCAGTCGTTCCCGATCCATGATGACGGCAAGGCACCGGATGCGAAGGCCGGCGACGGCATCTACACCATTGCCCAGCCACTCAATGAAACAGGCCGCTATCAGCTCACGATCATTGCGCGCGGGCCAACCTTCCAGCGCCAGAAGATCCATCATGTCCAGGTCTATGGCAGCCCGGTCGTCACCAACGTATCCCAGGATGAGACGGGCAAACCGGTAAGCATCGACATCCATGCCAAGGAAGGCGTCATGGTACCAAAGTACACACTCATCAGTATTCGTATCGACACCGGTGAAAAACCCTTCGTCAAGGCAACCAATGGCAACCGGCTCAAGACCCAGGCCCCGGCCAGCCTGGCCGGTCACACGATGACGGTCATCGTGCATGGCAAACGCTTCAGTGGCGAAACCATCAAATGGAAACGCCGCATCAAATTGCCGGGCACGCCGCCAGCCGCGGCACCTGCCGGGAAACCGCACAAGCCGGCGAAAAAGGCGGAAAAGACCGTTCATGAAAAGCCGCGCACGAAAGCGCATGCCAAACCGGACGAGCACGCAAAATCAGACAAGCACGCCGCAAAAGACGGGCATGCCAAAAACAGCAAAAAAACCGCTCACGGAAAACCACACAAGGAGAAAAAGAAGAAAAAGAAAAAACGTAAAAAGAAGCGCAACTGGCTCAAGATCATATTGATGATCGTACTCATCAATGGCCTGTTGATCGGCGCGGCCGTGGGTGGATGGATCTGGTGGAAGAAACGTTCGGCAAGGAGTGCGATAGACGAAATGGACAAAGACGATGAATGATGACTTCTCCACAACCATGTTGTTCATCACTTCCGAGATCGCGCTCGCGCTTGGCATCATCGTCGCGATCATCAGCATCCTGACACTCAAGCGCCGAAAGAAAAAGGAAGGCGTCGCACGCGACCTGGTTCGCAACTACAAGGCCGGTGAGGAACAGAAACGCGAGACCCTCAGACTTCTTCTCAAGGAAGTCTTCCAGATGGATGACGAGCACGCCGACCTCAATACCGAAACCCTGAGAAAGGCCGAGAAACAACTATTCACGCATATCCTCAAGATCTATCTCGGCAAGGATACCGAGTGCATACACGAGATCGAATCCGACATCCATACCCTCGTACAGGGCTATCACGCCATCGCCTCCACCCATGGCGCCAACAACCAGACCGCGCAAGGCGGCGATGCGGACGAAAATGAAAAACTGCTCGGCCGTATCTCGGTGCTCAAGGGCGAGAAGGAACGACTGCAGGACGAACTCAAGATCGCGCTGGAAACCATCGACAACATCATGAAGGAATACGCCACCATGTTCAGTGGCGGCGGGGATTCCAACCGTCAGGACCCTGACAAGCTCAAGAAACTGCAGGAAACCGCGTCGAGCGTTGAAAACATCAAGGAATCGCTGGAAGCTGATCTCAAACAACAGGCGGACGAAGAGGACGACACACCCGGAACAGCAAGCGATACACAAACCGATGCAGAACAAACAGCATCTGCCGCCAGCGATGAGCCGCCCACCGACGAAGAGGACGACAACCCGGACGTAATGACGAATACCGAAACGAACGATCAGGCACAGGCCATGCAGCCGGAAGAACCGATACCCGACCAGGCACAGGATGATGCCCTCCCCGAATTCGACGAATCCATCGTGCCGGATATCGACCTTGAATCCAATCTCGCGCCCGAAAACCTGCCCGACGAGGAACAGACGCACGACGACAAGCAATCCTGACGGGAAGACTCATGCCAGACCAATGCAACAAACCTGCTGCCTGTTTGAAACAGGCATGCAAGCAGGGATCACAACACAGGGATGATGGCCGCTTTCTGCTTCTGACGACCTGACGGAACAGACAGGCGCCAGCAAGTGGTCTGGATGGGACGAAGCGGCATCCGATGACTTTACGACTGCTGCGTTACCACCCGCCGCCAGCGATGGCCGTTACCGGAACCCATGCATGTTTCACCCCGTGGCTTTGTGCGTCAGTCCATTACGCGCATTGCCTGAAGATCTATGAATATCAATCGGCTGTCCATTGCTGCAGGGCCTCGATGATCTTGCGCGCCTGATCCTTGCTGGAGATGTTGAACCTGGATTTCTGCTGGTACTGGCCGTTGCGTTTCTGGTAACGGCGAATGGTGTATTTCTCCGGACCGTATTCCTGCTTCTGCCGGTCCCAGTCCTGGTAACGGAAGATGATCGTGGACCAGGCGCCCTTGCTCAGGACGACCTTGTCCAGTTCCTTGACGACCAGCTGGCCATCCTCGGTATAGTTGACTGTCAAATCATCTACTGTCTCTGCCATGCGGGTGTCCTGTCGGTTCGTGATCGTTTTGCCGCCGGATGCAATACGCCAGCTCCGGCGCAAGTCATTGATTGTGCGTCATGCGGCGCTCATCATGCATTGTATATCACGAATCCGTGCATTGCAGCACAGCCGAAACGTGAACCCTGCACTCCTGTTTGCCTCCTGTCACGCCGATAGTTCTGGTACGAACACCTGAAACACCGTTGCCATGGATGCAGGCCCGGGCCACGCGAGGTGAAAACCATGACCAGATACAGCCTGCCGTTGATACTTGCAATACTACTGCCATCGATGTCGCTGGCGGATGATGCGCCGGACGGGTTCCCGGCGATCCGTTCGAATACGTTACACCGTTTCATTACCCAGACCGGGCACCAGCATTACCCAAGACTCGTGGCCCAACTGCGCGGATACCGCCAGCGGCTGCTCGAACAGCGTCTGGCCACGCTGAGATACCTGAGGACCCACACCCCCGACCCGAAGGATGCCATCCTGCCGGGCAGAACACCCCGGCCCGCCGGCCACTGGCGCCATCTGGACAATGCCAGGGCCAAGGTTCGGCGGCTGGATGCCAGGATCGCCGAGATCGAGCGCGATATCCGTCACTTCAGCCGTCAGCCCGACAGCCGGCTGGTACTGCGGCCGTAACGGACCCGTTACGAGAGACGGTTTCAGCGAAACATCCCGGGCAGTTCACCGGGCATCTGAAGGTAGAAGCCCTGAGCGCGGATGGCGGCAAGCACATCACCGGCATTGGCTTGCGCCAGGCGTGTATCACGGTTCAGTTCCAGTTCCAGCACCCGCTCGAGTCCGCCGGTCAGCTTCAGAAGTTCCTGCGGCAGGTCATCGGGATCATCGGCAGCCGGCATGTAAAGATAGGTATCCGGCTTGCGCCTGCACTTATAGACATGACATTGCATTGATTCCATAGCCTGACAACCGATAGATGCGGCAAGCCGCGATCCCCGCCAAAGTGCCGATGGACGGATGTGCGCCAAACCTCATTCGCAATGCAACAGGTATTCGCGCATGCCATTGCGCAACAACACCGTGCGCCACACACTGACACCATCGGCAATGCTGGTCAGCTCACGTTGGGTCCAGGGCTCCTGCGACCGGGTGCGGGTATCGTCACGCTTGCAGATGAAAGCGCCCTCATCGTGCAAATGGTAGCATCCAGGCGACAGGGGCACCATCGAACGGGTGGTCAACAGCAGGTGCAGCCAACCCGGATGCTGAAGCCTGTCAACAAGACTGGCGAGCCAGGCCAGCGCAAGGTCGCGCTCCAGCAGATCAGGCAGATCCCAACACAACACCACATCCTGTGGATCACGCGGACAAAGATCGGCCCATCGTGAGACCCACGCTTCGATCGCCGTCTGGCGCTGCTCGTCATCGGGCAGTGGCGGCGGCAGACCGTCACGGCACAGATCGGCAATCGACAGGCTGGCTGCCAGTGGTGTGAAATACTCGATATTCGCGGCCAATGGCGGCCCACAGTCGAGCACCCGCATGGGCCGTTCCCCGGCGTGTTCACCCAGCAGACGGTGCAGGGCCGGACACTGGCCGGAATCGGAGACACTGCCTGCCGGCTGCGCCGACAGCAGACGGGCGGCCATCAGGCCTGGCGCGCCTCTTCACCGGACGGCTTGCCCGGACGCTTGTCCTTCTTGACCGGCGCGGCCTCGACCACCTTGCCACGCGTCTCCTCGCGCGCCGCGCGGCCGCTCTCCATGTCGATGCTGCCTCGATAGCGCGCGCCATCCTCGATGGAGACCCGCGGCGCGAAGATGTTGCCATGCACATTGCCGGACTGGCGTATGATGACTCGCTCGTTGCCGTACAGGTCACCCTTGAGATTGCCCTTCACGGTGATGGTGTTGGCATGCACATCGGCCATGATATCGCCGTCCTCGCCAATGGTGAGATCGTGTTCGGCCAGCTTGATGGTACCCTCGACCCTGCCCTCGATGACGAGGTCCTCGTTGCCTTCCAGGTCGCCACGGATGACGATCGATGATCCGATGGTGGCGGCACCCGCGCTGGCGCGCGCTGGACGGGATTCCGCGCGTGCGGGTGAATCCGTACTTTCATTGTTGCCGGCTGCGTCCGTATCACGGTTGCGCCGGGTGGCGTTCCTTATCTGGTTCATGTCGAACATGCTGGTCCCTCCTGGGTTGTCCATTTAAGTATCCCGCATTCCCACACATATTATATTGCCTCACCGACGGCAAAATGAGATCTGGTTCTCACCCCTCCCATAGTCGGGTATCATCCCAGCCTGCATGAATGATTCCTCCGCCAACACGGACACCCAACACCCAGCAAACGACGAACCGGTCTGCAATCTGTCTGTGGGCGGCAGCCGGGTCACGCTGCTCGGCACCGCGCATGTCTCGCGCGCCAGCGCCGACAAGGTGCGTGAACTGCTGCGCGGGCAGGACTACGACGCCGTGGCCGTGGAACTCTGTCCCAGTCGCTATCACGCGATCGTCGATCCCGATGCGTTGAGCCGCATGGACCTGTTCCAGGTGATCCGCGAAGGCAAGGCCAGCATGGTGGCCGCGCAGCTGGCGCTGGGCGCCTTCCAGCAACGGCTGGCCGAACAGTTCGGCATCGAACCCGGTGCCGAGATGCGCGTGGCCATTGAATGCGCGCTGGACGCGGACATACCGGTGCTGTTGATCGACCGCGAGATTGGCGTCACCCTGCGGCGCACCTACAGGGGGGTTGCGTGGTGGAAACGCGTATCCCTGATTGGCGGCCTGCTGGCCAGCATCGCCAGCCGGGAGAAGATCAGCGAAGAGGACATCGAGTCGCTCAAGGGCAAGGATATGCTGGAATCCGTATTCACCGAATTCGCGGCCAGCGACACCGATATCTACCGCCCGCTGATCGACGAACGCGACCGTTACATGGCCGCCAGCCTGCGCAAGGAGATCGCCGATGACGGGTACCACCGGGTGCTCGCCGTGGTGGGCGCCGGGCACCTGAACGGGATCCAGCGCTATCTGCAAACCGACGACACCGATCCCGTGACGGTCATCGCCGAACTCGACACCGAACCGCCGCGGCGGCGCTGGACCCGTCTCATCCCGTGGCTGATCGTGGCGCTGGTGGTCACCGGCTTCGTGCTGGGTTTCCAGCGCAATCCGTCACTGGGCTGGGAACTGGTGCGCGACTGGGTATTGATCAATGGCGGTCTGTCGGCGTTTGGCGCATTGCTGGCCGGCGCCCACCCGCTGACCGTCCTGACCGCCTTCCTGGCCGCGCCGCTGACCTCGCTGAACCCGATGATCGGCGCCGGGTTCGTCGCCGTTGCGGTCGAGATGTACCTGCGCCGTCCCAGCGTGGGCGATTTCGAACGGTTGCGAAAAGACACCGCTCATCTGCGCGGCTGGTGGCGCAACCGGGTCACGCGCAGCCTGCTCGTGTTCCTGCTCAGTTCGCTGGGGTCTGCCATCGGCACCTGGGTGGCCGGCGTCATGATCTACCACAAATTGTAGAGATCCGTGCCCTCTGTGAAATCCATGCCGGGTTCGTGAACGCCGCGGGCGTTACCCCGGACTGCGGCGCTTTGCGCCTGCATCCGCGCTATTACTTGTTTCCTGAATCTTTTTGTCCAAATTGCAGTGACACCTCGACTTCCTCGCCCTGCTCATGGATATCGATCACGGCGATATCGGGCAGGTGACGGCACAACCAGCTGCACAGGACCGCGGTTCTTTCCGCATCGTCCTGCGCCAGCGATTGCAGAATCTGCCGAATGACCGAAGCCACCCGTTCGTCTTCGGGGTGATTGGCCAGCAATTCGTCCATTGCGCTGACCCGCGCCTGCACGATGCCGGGCAACCGCCGGGTTGGAAAATGCTGATGAATCTGTTGCCCGTTCATCCGAATGACCAGTGCCTGCATGTATCGTTGCCCCGCTTGACCGCCGTGAGTTGTTTGGGATAGCTTGTGCGTCCCGGAAACCGGATACTGACACATGCTGATCACGATATCACCTGCCAAAACCCTGGACTATGAATCGGCCTTCAAGGCCCCGCAAACGACCAGACCCCGCATGCTCGATGATTCACAGGAACTGGTCACCCGCCTGCGGCAACTTTCGGCACTGGACATCGCCGAATTGATGAAGGTCAGCAACAAGATCGCGGAACTCAATTTCCAGCGTTACCACGACTGGCACACACCATTCACAAAGGATAACGCCAGGCCCGCCATATTCGCCTTCAAGGGTGATGTTTACACCGGGCTCGACATCGATACCTTCGGGCAGGACGATTTGCGCCATGCCCAGAAACACCTGCGCATCCTGTCCGGCCTGTACGGCGTGTTGCGGCCACTGGATCTGATGCAGCCCTACCGGCTGGAGATGGGCACCCGGCTACCGACCGCCAGGGGCGGAAACCTGTACGAATTCTGGGGCGATACCATCACCCGGCTGCTCAACAAGGATCTGAAAGCCTCGGGCAGCGATACACTGATCAATCTGGCGTCGAACGAATATTTCAAGGCGGTACGGCCCGACATACTGAAGGGGCGGATCATCACACCCGTGTTCAAGGAATTACGCGGCGACACGTTCAAGATCGTCGGCATCCACGCCAAGAGGGCGCGCGGCCTGATGTCGCGCTGGATACTGCTCAACCGCATAGAGAAGCCGGAGCAGATCAAGCGCTTCAGCGAGGCCGGCTATCTCTACAGCGAGCCCATGTCCAGTGAAACCGAATGGGTATTCACACGTGCCGAATGACCGTGTTGCCGAACCCCTCGCCAGCGTCCTCGCGCTGATCGAATCCGCCCCCCACTCGGCTGATGCGCTGTCACTGTATGCGCTGATGAGTACGCTCAACCTCGAACAGTCGGGTTGCCTGTTCCGGCTGCTCAAGTTTCGCGAGATGAGCGAACCCGCGCGCAAACTGGCCTATGAACTGCTGGAGATGACCGCGCGCGGCGAAAACAGCGGTCAGGCATGGGAACAGGCCCTGAGAAGCATCGAACGCGCCATGCGTGGCTGAGACGCCCCCGCCCGGCTTACGGCCTGTCACGTTCGACGAAATCGCGCAAATACGGATACAGATAGAAACTCCGCTGAACCCCGGGCAGCGCCGCGGCTCCGGGCAAGGCCAGAAACCGGGCCCGCATCTCGTCCATGTCGATCTCTCCCGCGGCCAGCGCCGCCAACGAACGCCGTATGCCGATATCCTGTTGCGGTGTCAACGTACCCGGCAACGCCGCCAGCAGTTCGCGGAACACCCGCGCATGATCGCATTTCGTGGCGCCTTCCAGCGCGGCCATGAAACGGCCGATATAGATGCCGGCCTGCGCCGCGATATCATCATCGCCCGTCTGCGCGACCAGATCGTCCAGCATCAGACAGCTGTATTCATCATACGCGAGCAGCCGATGACGGTGCGCACAGTGAAAGGCCTGCAAACGCGCCGCGTTCATACCGGCATCCGATACCTGCCGCCAGCGGTACAGCAGCACGACACGCTCGATGAACCGTTCTCGACTGGTCTGGTCGGCCAGCCCGTTCTCGTCGATCACCGGCAACAGCGGCAGGCGCTGGCGCAGGGCCTGGTTGAACAGCCCGGCGTGACGAACCTCGCTGCCGTCGTCCTGCAACAACAGCGCATCGTCCACCGCGCAGCTCGGTGAGCGCGCCTTGAACACGAAACCGCAGACATCACTCAACGTTCGCGCCATGTGATCGGCCAGATTCAGCATCGCACCGGTATGATCGGCAGCCGGCTCATCGATGCCGCGCAGGCGGATCTGGCCAGCCTCGCGCTGCAACCTGATGGGCGCGCGCGGCACGCCCAGGCCGATGGCGGTCTCGGGACACACCGGAACGCGTTCGAAACAGCCAGGCAGTTCCTCCAGCAGATGCCTGTCGCGGCGGTCGGTCCCGTCATAGCGTACACGTTCACCGGCCAGACAGGCGCTGGCGCCGATACGGATGACCGGTTCGACATGATGCGCATCGTTCATACCGGTATCTCCTGATCAGCCGGTTGCGGCCGGTGTGGATGCCGCAGGTATGCCAGCCTGCCCATGGCGTGCAGCCGGCTGCTGGTGCGTTCGAAGGCAAACGCCAGGCGGCGCCCGCGATACAAGGCATCGGGCGGCGCCTCGGCGGTCATCAGCACGCGCACACGATTGTCGTACAGCGCATCGACGAGATCGATGAACCGGCGCGCCTCGCTGTCGTGCTCGTCGGTCATGACCGGCACCCGTTCGATGAACACGGTATGAAAACGCTGCGCCAGTTCCACATAGTCGGCCGCCGAATGCCAGCCGGCACACAGGCTGTCGAAACCGAACCATGCCAACCCCTCGGCCACGGCCCTGGCGCGCAACCGATGCCGGTTGAGCGTGATCTCGACATCCCTGCGGATGGACGGGCCCGCCAGCTGCCGCAGGCGCGTTTCCAGCAGATCCCGCGAATCACATTGCGAGAGCAGAAACACGGCCTGGCTGCGTTCTGGCGAGGCCTTGCGATAGTCCGGTCCGTCGCACATGCGTATCTCGCGCATATGGCGGTGCAACAGTCCGATGGCGACGAGAAATCGCTCACGCTGGAGACCGTCACGATACAGCTCGTCGATGGGGATGTTGGAACTGGCCACCAGCACCACCCGGTGCCGGAACAGCGCATCCAGCAGGCCCGAGAGGATCATCGCATCGGCAATGTCATCGACATGAAACTCGTCCAGGCACAGCACCCGGGTCTGCCCGGCGATGCGGCGCGCGACCACTTTCAGCGGATCGGGCGAGCGCGGCAACCCGGCGAGGTTGTCGTGTATGTCCTTCATGAACGCCTGGAAGTGGACCCGCCGCTTGTCCAGCATCGGCAGACAGTCGTGGAACAAATCCATCAGCCAGGTCTTGCCGCGCCCGACACCCCCCTGAATATAGACCCCCTGCGGGGTGGGCGGCCGGCGCAGCCAGCCGAGCAAGCCCGCGCTTTCGTCTTTCATGATCTCCTCCGACAGACGCGCAAGCGCCTCGACGACGGCCTCCTGGCCGGCATCGGCATGGTAGCCGTAATGTCGCAACTGCTCGTGATAACGGCGGTGCAGTCTTTGGGCATGACCTGTGCGCATTGGTGCCTCGTCTATCTCCTGCCACTGTATCGGCCGCCACACACAAATCTGACAGCCATCCAGCGGCATGGCATAATGCCACTTGTGGTGACAGCCATCACCCCCCATATCAACATATCGTAACCCGAGGAATGGCCATCCAGCCTGTAGAGATGAACACAGCTTGTCCGGTCAACAATGAAACCTCGCACTACGGGATCGAGGTTCCTTCCATCGTCACCGAGTCGCTGGGCCCCGAGGAACGCGAAGCGCTGATGGCGCGCGCGAAACGATTGCTGCGTGAGCAGGATGCGGTGCTGGTCGCGCACTACTACACCGATGCCAACCTGCAACAACTGGCCGAGGAAACCGGCGGCTATATCTCGGATTCGCTCGATATGGCGCGCTTCGGTCATCAGCACCCGGCCAGCACACTGGTCGTGGCCGGGGTGCGATTCATGGGCGAAACGGCCAAGATACTCAACCCCGAAAAACGCGTGCTGGTGCCTACCATGGATGCCACCTGCTCGCTCGACGAGGGCTGTCCGGCCGAAGCATTCATCCCCTTCTGCGACCAGCACCCGGACCGCACCGTGGTCGTCTATGCCAACACCAGCGCCGAGGTCAAGGCGCGTGCTGACTGGGTGGTAACATCCAGCATCGCCCTGAAACTGGCCAAATACCTGGCCGAAAAAGGGGAAAAAATTCTCTGGGCGCCAGACCGTCACCTGGGCGACTGGATACGCCAGCAGACGGGCGCCGATGTCCTGTTCTGGAAAGGCGGCTGTGTCGTGCATGAGGCCTTCGCCGCCGATGAGCTTCGCCATCTGATGCAACAACATCCCGAGGCCGCGGTACTGGTGCACCCGGAATCACCGCGCAGCATCATCGAACTGGCTGACGTGGTGGGCTCCACGACCCAATTGATCGAGGCCAGCCAACGGCTGGACAACCCCACCTTCATCGTCGCAACCGACAATGGCATTTTCTACAAGATGAAACAGGGCGCCCCGGACAAGACCTTCATCGAGGCGCCCACGCATGGCATCGGCGCCACCTGCCAGGCCTGCGCCCATTGCCCGTGGATGGCCATGAACGGGCTGCGCAACCTGGTCTCGACCCTGGAAACCGGCGCCAACGAGATCCATATCGATGAGGCGGTACGTGTCCGGGCCCTGCGCGCCACCCAGCGCATGCTGGATTTCGCCGAATCGCTGCGACAGCCGGTGCTGGGCGAGAGCGACATCTGAGACAACGGCCGGATCAGCGGCCTCAGATCCCCCGTACCCCCTGACGCAGCATCTGCACGATATGCTGATGACCGCTGGCACGCGCGCCCATCAACGGCGTGAAGTGCCCCTTGTAGGCAATGCTGCGATTGGCACCGTGGCGCAACAACACCGCCACCACATCCTCATGCCCCATGGTCGCGGCAGCGAACAGTGGCGTCATACCCAGCCGGGTACGCGCATCGATGTCGGCGCCATGATCGAGCAGCAACCTGACGATGTGTCCATGCCCGCGCAGGGCCGCGGTATGCAGGGCCGTGTAACCGCGCTTGCCGCTGTGACCGATAGACGCGCCGCGCCAGATCAGGAACTCGACCAGACGCCGGCTGCCTCCCCAGGCCGCGTACATCAGCGCCGACACACCGCGGCTGTCGCTGGCGTTGACATCAGCGCCACGTCGCACGAGGCGTATCACCGCATCCACACGATTGTCACGCGCAGCGCGCAACATGCGCGTGGTCAGGCTGTGGTCACGGATGCCAAGGCGCACGTTCATGCGCCGCAGGCGGATGCGCGCCTCGCGCAGGCCCGCCCGGCAGGCGCGCCGGTACCATTGGCGGGCGGCCCCGAAATCCACCGTCACCCCGAGACCGTATTCATACATGCGGCCCAGACGCAGCATGGCCGCAGGCCAGCCGCCGGCAGCGGATTTCCTCAACCAGTAAACGGCCATGTCGAAATCCATCGGTACACCCAGACCATTGGTATAACGAATCGCCAGCTTGTATTGCGCTGCCGCGCTGCCCTTTCGCGCCAGATGACGCAGAATGTCCGGCGTCATGGGGGAAGCGCTGTGACGAAGATTGCCAACCAGCGGCTGCGCCCATGCCTGGGCGCACGAAACCAGCAGAAATGTCACCAGTACACGTATTCGCATGACCACCTCCTTCGGCCGCCCTGCTCACTGTATCGGCACTTCCATGCGCAGGTTTATTACCGGGCGGTTCACCGGAAATCGTGACCTCCGGCACAGCGGCGCCGGAAAAACCTGCTATGACTTACAGTATGGACCCTGTACGAAAAATTGCCGCCCTGCTCGCCATGTGCGCCGGCGCAATCGCCAGCGCCGGCCCATACGGCGGTTATCATGCTGATAGCGACGACGACAGTGTCGAGGTGTATGAAGAAGCCGTGCGCGGAAACACCGCCTTCGCACCCAGGCGGCGTAAAACCCGCCCGGCACGCGGTTGGGAGACGGCCGGCGGGCGCGTCGGTCTCGCCATCGTGCGTGTGGCACGCCGACAGATCGGCGTTCGCTACCACTTTGGCGGCAAGACACCGTTACAGGGCTTTGATTGCAGTGGGCTGGTCTGGTACACCCACAGACAGAACGGCATCACCGTGCCGCGCAACTCGCACCGTCAACTACAGGCCGCCCGCCCGGTGCGCCTGTCACGCATCCGTCCGGGCGACCTGCTGTTCTTCGATCTCGGCACGCGCAAGATCTCGCATGTCGGCATCTACGTAGGCAATGGACGTTTCATCCACGCACCATCGAGCGGCAAGCGGGTCACATACGCAAGACTTGACAACCCTTACTGGCGAGAACGGCTGGTCGCCGCCGGCCGATTCCATCGCTGATCCTGCTCACAGGCGACATCCGCTGGCAGGATAAATTCAACACAGAGTACACAGCAGCGCAGCCCGGATGGAGCGTAGCGGAATCCGTGGTCTTGTATCGGGTGATGACCTGGTCGCTACATGGCTGATCTCCCGGTTACCGGGCCTGCATCCAGACTGCGGGCACGGCTCAAGCGCCAATTTCGTGTAATGCAACCACCATCTTCTTTACGTCCTCAGTGCCTTGGCGTTCTTTGCGTTATCTCATGCACTGAGCAGCAGCCATCCCTGTGTCCCGATGTTCCCCGCGGCTCGATCACGAACGGCCCGGTCCATGGGCTTTCATCTTGTATCTTTATTTCTTGTATCTTTTCTCTGCACTTTCAACACTGCTCCCACGGCAGCCCATGAAAACGCCAGCCACCCAGCGTACTACGATGGTGATGCTCGTCCAGCTCGCCCTCGAAACCCTCGTCGATGTTGTAAACCTCGGTGAAACCACCCTGGATCAGCGCCTCGCCGGCCTCGAGTGAACGCCGGCCGCTGCGGCAGATCAGGATCACCGGCGCGCAATGGCGCGAACCGTCACAGACGATGCCGCCGAGCAGCACCTTGCGCACCTCGGCGGCAAAATGCGGATTGACCACCCAGTCCGGTTCATCGATCCACGGTACGCTGATCGCGCCGACCGGGTGACCGATGAACAGGTACTCCATGTTGCTGCGCACATCGATCAGCACCGCGCGCGGATCGCTTTGCAGCAATTCCCAGGCCTGCTGGCAACTGATGGTCCGGACTTGTGGCTTGCTCATGGCCTTTTCCCGTCATGGCCCTGCTTCATGACAGTGTAGTACGGGAAACCGATGATGTGCGGCCAATGGCACCATCAAACTGCGTGAATTAAACACGGAGCACACCGAGACCACACGATCACTGCACTATCTGGACACCCACAATTGTTTTTCTCTGTGGCTCCGTGTCGATTTCCCAGGCTGGTCCCGGCGTAGCGGAACAGAAATGGATGTAAATAGTAAATATTTTATTGATTATTCATTATTCAGCGGCTAGACTCTCCCTCATGACCACACCCGCCGCCAACGACAACCCAGCCGAAGACAAGCGCACGCATATTCTCGATGCCGCCGAACAGCGTTTCCGTCACTACGGCTACGGCAAGACCACGATGGCCGAGATCGCCGCCGATGTGGACATGTCGGCCGCCAACCTGTACCGCTTCTTCCGCAACAAGCAGGCCATCGCCGCGGCCTGTGCCAGGCGTTGCATGGGCTCGCTGATCGAACGTCTGCAGGCAGTGGTCGATGATCCGGCCCCCAGCGCGGCCGACAAGCTGGAACGCTATGCGCTGGAAATGCTGGCGCATACCCGTCAGCAGTGCGAGGACAGCCCGCATCTGAACGAACTGGTGGAGATGGTGGCCAGCGAACACCGTGAACTCGTGCATGAAAACAATCACAGGCTCGGCAACCAGATCATGAACATTCTGGAATACGGCCAGGCGCGCGGTGAGTTCGTGTTCGATGATCCGGAAACGACCGCGGACGCGATACTCACGGCGCTGGTGAAGTTCCGCGTGCCGATCTTCATGGGTCTCTACCCGCGGGAACGCTTCGAGGTCATGGCCCGCAATGTGATACGGCTACTGGTCAAGGGACTGCAACCACCACGGACATAAGGATTCACAAACGACAAGGGGCTGCGGCCCGGCATGGGGTATGAGATGAAACGATTTGAACGGGCATTCGCGCAATGGGTGGTCACCCACCGGCTGTTGATCATCGTCCTGACGCTGATCCTGGTACCGCTGGCCATGACGGGCATGCAGCACTTCCGTTTTTCCAACAGCTACCGCATCTTCTTCAGTGCCGACAATCCGCAACTGCTCGCCTTCGACAAGCTCGAGAATACCTATACCAAGAATGACAACGTGCTGTTCCTGCTGACGCCGAAGGACGGCAACGTGTTCACGCGCCGCACCCTCGAAGCGGTCGTGCGCCTGAGCTCCAAACAGATGGCCTGGCAGATCCCCTACTCCATCCGGGTCGATTCGATCACCAATTTCCAGTACACCGAGGCGCGTGGCGACGAACTCATCGTGCGCGATCTGGTGCGCAAGCCCGGCACGCTGACGCCCGCGCAGCTCAAACGCATCCGGGAGATCGCCCTGAACGAGCCGCTGCTGGTACGGCGGCTGGTCTCGCCCTCCGGCCATGTCACCGCGGTCAATGTCACCATCCAGCTCCCGGGCAAGAACATCGCCACCGAAACCCCGCAGGTGGTTGCCTACGCACGCAAGCTGGCGGCGCAGATGCGCAAGGAATTCCCGGACATCGAGGTGCGTCTGGCCGGCATGATCATGATGAACAATGCCTTTTCCGAGGCGGCGAAGAACGACATGCGCTCGCTGGTGCCTATCAGCTTCGCGGTGATGCTGATCTTTCTGGCACTGATGATCCGCGGCGTGACCGGCACCCTGGCCACGCTGCTGGTCATTGCCTTTTCGATCATCATTGCCCTGGGTCTTGGCATGTATTTCGGCTTCCCGTTCTCGCCGCCCCTTTCCTCGGCGCCAACCATCATATTGACCGTGGCAATCGCCAACTCGGTGCATATCGTCGTCACCTTCCTGCAGGTACTGCGTACCGGGGCCGACAAACAGGACGCCATGGCCGAGAGCCTGCGCATCAACCTGCAGCCAGTGTTCCTGACCAGCATCACCACGGCACTGGGCTTTCTCAGCATGCTGTTCTCCGAGGTGCCGCCCTTCCGGCACCTGGGTATCATCGTCTCGATCGGCGTGCTGGCCTCGTTCGTGCTCGCCGTCACCTTCCTGCCGGCCCTGGTCACACTGCTGCCGGTCCGTTCCCGTCTGCCCGAACTGGGGCATGACCACCTGATGCAAAAAATCGGGGACTTCGTCGTCAGGCAACGGCGCAAACTCATCTGGGGCATGGGCACACTGGCGGTGGTACTGATATCGTTCATTCCACGCAACGAGCTCAATGACGTGTTCGTGCACTACTTCGACAAGAAGATCGAATTCCGGCGCGATGTCGATTATGCGGCCGCCAACCTCAATGGCGGCTACCTGATCGACTACTCGCTGGAGTCCGGCAAGCCGGGCGGGCTCAACGAGCCCGCCGTGTTGCGCGACATCGAACGCTTCGCCAACTGGTACCGCAAACAGCCGGAGGTACAGCACGTCAACGTCATCACCGACATCATCAAGCGGCTGAACAAGAACATGCACGGCGACGACCCCAGGTGGTACCGGCTGCCCGACCGGCGCAACCTGACCGCGCAGTACCTGCTGCTGTATGAAATGTCACTGCCCTACGGGCTGGATCTCAACAACCAGATCGACGTGGACAAGTCCGCCACGCGCATGACGGTCACCACGCGCATCCTGTCGTCCAATGAGATCATCGCCCTGGAACGGCGCGCGGCCGCATGGCTTAAGGACAACGCGCCCAACCTGAAACAGGCCGTCGGCACCGGCGCCACAGTGATGTTTGCGCATATCGGCAAACGCAACATCATCAGCATGCTGCGCGGCACCACGGTGGCGCTGATCTTCATCTCGCTGATCCTGGTATTGGCCTTCCGTTCACTGAAAATCGGTCTGGTCAGCATGGTTCCCAACCTGATCCCTGCGGCCATGGGTTTTGGCCTCTGGGGACTGCTGGTCGGCGAGGTGGGTCTGGCGCTGTCGGTGGTCTCGGGCATGACGCTCGGCATCGTGGTCGATGATACGGTGCATTTTCTCAGCAAATATCTGCGCGCCCGGCGTGAACAGGGCCTGGTGCCCGCCGAGGCCGTGCGCTATGCGTTTACGACCGTCGGCCGGGCGCTGGCGATCACCTCCATCGTGCTGGTGGCCGGCTTCCTGATCCTGGCCCTGTCGAGCTTCAAGCTCAACTCAGGCATGGGCATTCTCACAGCCATTGTCATCACCTTCGCGTTGCTGGCGGATTTCTTCCTGCTGCCGCCGCTGCTCATGAAACTGGAAGGAGACAAAAAATGAAAACCCTGATACTCACGCTGATCGCCACGCTGACGCCTGGCCTGGTAATGGCGCAAACCGCCGAGGAAAAAGGCCTGGCCATCGCCACCGAGGCCGACCGCCGCGACAGCGGCTGGGGCGATTCACGCGCCAGTCTGCGCATGATCCTGCGCAACCGCCACGGAAGCCAGAGCATTCGCGAAATGCGCAACCGGGTGCTGGAGATGAAGAACGACGGCGACAAGACCCTGATCGTCTTCGACCACCCGCGCGACGTCAAGGGCACGGCCTTTCTCAGTTTCAGCCATGCCACGCGGCCCGATGACCAGTGGCTGTACCTGCCGGCGCTCAAGCGCGTCAAGCGCATCTCGTCGAGCAACAAGTCGGGCCCCTTCATGGGCAGCGAATTCGCCTACGAGGACATCGGCTCGCAGGAAGTGGCCAAGTACCGGCACATCTATCTCGGTGACGCCAGGCTCGGTGATCGCGAGGTCTTCAAGATCCAGCGTATCCCGACCTATGAATACTCGGGTTATACCCGCCAGATCGTATGGCTGGACAAGCAGATGTACCAGCCGCTCAAGATCGAGTTCTACGATCGCAAGAACAGCCTGCTCAAGACCCTCACGTTCTCCGGCTACAAACAGTACCTGGGCCGTTACTGGCGTCCGTCGAAGATGGACATGGTCAATCACCAGACCGGCAAGCGCACCACGCTGATCTGGAAGCGCTACCGCTTCCGCACCGGCCTGAAAGAGAGCGACTTCACCCGCAACAGCCTCAAGCGCATACGATGAACCACGCGATACGCGGCCTGACCGCTGCGCTGCTGGGCATGATGAGCGTTGCCACTGCCCCGGCGGCGGGCTTCAAGATGACCGGCTCGGCGGGAGTGGAGATCCGCCGTTTCCTGCATTCCCCATCCGACCCCGCGCAGCATGCTGGCTACAACCTGTCGTTCTACGCCGAGCCCGAGTTCTACCATGAATGGAACGACGGCAGGGACACCTTCACGTTCAAACCCTTCGTACGCCACGACCAGAACGACCCGGCCCGCAGCCACAACGACATACGCGAACTGAACTGGCTGCACGCGGGGGAGCGCTGGGAGATCCAGATCGGCATCAGCAAGGTGTTCTGGGGCGTGACCGAGACGCTGCACCTGGTCGATATCATCAACCAGACCGATCTGGTCGAGGCGCCGGATGGCGAGGACAAACTCGGCCAGCCGATGATCCGGCTCTCGTTCGAGCGCGACTGGGGGACAACGACCCTGTTCGTACTGCCCTATTTCCGTGAACGGACCTTCGCCGGACGCAACGGACGGTTGCGCACGCTGCCACGTATCGATACGACGCAGACCCGTTATCAATCGGGCCGCGAACAACGGCATGTCGATCTTGCGATCCGCTGGTCGCACAGCGTCGGCGACTGGGACATCGGCCTGTCGCACTTTGCCGGTACCAGCCGCGATCCACGCTTCGTGGCCGGCACCGATGCCGCCAGCCAGCCGGTGCTGATCCCGGTCTATGACCAGATCCGGCAGACCGGCCTTGACCTGCAGGCCACCAAGGGCGCCTGGCTGTGGAAGCTGGAGCTCATCCATCGCAGTGGCCAGCTCAAACCGTTCAATGCCTCCGTAACCGGTTTCGAGTACACCTTCACCGGTATCCGCGGCAGCCGCCTGGATCTGGGCGTGTTGATGGAATACCTGTATGACAGCCGTGAGAGCGCGCCATTCCAGAACGATCTGATGTTCGGCGCGCGGCTGGCCTTCAATGACGTGCAGTCCACCCAGGTGCTGTTCGGCCTCATCGTCGATCGCAGCGACCGTTCCCAGCGTGGCCTGTTCATCGAGGCCAGCCGCCGTCTTGGCGACAGCTGGAAACTCAACCTCGAAGCGCGCTTCTTCTCCAACGTGCCGGCCACTCACGCCCTGTACGGCCTGCGCAACGACGACTACCTGCAACTCGAACTGGTGCGCTATTTCTGAATTCAGGCACACCGGGATCGACACGGAGCACACGAAAACACCGTTCATGTAGCCCGTGTGAAGGCCGAAGGCCGCAACCCGGCCCCCCACGCCTTACCCCGGACTCCGCTTCACTCCATCCAGGCTGGCAGCAACTGTGTTTCGAAACACAGTTGCTGCTAGTCGCTGTGAAATCATCCGGTCAGCAAGACCGCAACCCGGTTCAGTGAAGCTCGCGCAACTCGGCAAACTGTTCGACCATGACCTTCAGCTCACCGGTCAGCCCGCCAAGCGACTGGCTCGTATTCGCGGAGACTTCGGCGCTGTCCAGGGTCTGTTTTGCCAACTCGTTGATGTTGACGATATTGCGGTTGATCTCCTCGCTGACCATGCTCTGCTCCTCGGCCGCACTGGCGATCTGGGTATTGAGGTCATTGATGCGCTCCACCGCGGCGGCGATGGATTCCAGCGCCTCGACCGATGCGCGCACATGACCCACCCCTTCTCCGGCCTTGCCGCTGACCTGCTCCATGATGCCCACCGAATGGCGCGCGCCCTGCTGCAGGCGTTCGATCAATGCCTGAATCTCGCCGGCCGATTCCTGCGTGCGGCTGGCCAGCGTGCGCACCTCATCGGCGACAACGGCGAACCCCCGCCCCTGCTCTCCGGCGCGGGCCGCTTCGATGGCCGCGTTCAGCGCCAGCAGGTTGGTCTGTTCGGCAACCCCGCTGATGACGTCCAGCACACTGCCGATCCGGCCGGTGTCGTCTGACAGGGCCTGAATGGCGGCATTCGCATCGGCCACCTTGCGTGACAGCTCGTCGATCGCGGCGATGGCCTCGTGTACGGTCTGTCTGCCGTGAGTGGCCAGCTGATGGGCTTCGTGGGCCGTTTGCGAGGCGGTGCTGGCGCTATTGGCGACCTCGGCCACGGTGGTGGTCATCTGGTTCATGGCCGTGGCCACCTGCTCGGTTTCCTGTGACTGACGGGCGATGGCCTGATTGTTGTTCACCACGGCGGATGCCAGATCGGCGGCCTGGCCGGACATGCCACCGATGGCCTGCTCGAGCCGTCGCACGACCGTACGCACGCGCGCATTGAGCATGTAGAGTGCCAACTGGAGCTGACCGATCTCGTCCGCCCGTCCGGTATAGACCTGCTGCGCGATCGGATTGTGTACGACCTGACGGGATTCCTGCGCCGCCCGCACCAACGGCCGCAACATGATGGACACAGCCGCGCCGGCCAGCGCGGTGCCGGCCACGAAACCGGCGATGGCGGTCAGCGCGTCGAGCCGCCCGATCAAGAACAGGGACCCGAACAGCAGCAGTTGCAGGGCGGCCAGCGCCAGCGCGAACTTTTCGCGCAGGCCCATCCCCGTCAGGCTCACGCGCGGCTTGCGCCCGGCGTGAATCTTGCGGTAGATGGTCTCGGCGCGCGCGACCGCCTTCGGATCCGGCTTGACCCGGGTCGATTCATAACCCACGGCACGGCCATTCTCGAACATCGGCGTCACATAGGCATCGACCCAGTAATAGTCGCCATTCTTGCAGCGGTTCTTGACGACCCCCATCCACGGCTTGCCGGCCTTGAGCGTGTCCCACAGATCGGCGAACGCCGCCGGCGGCATGTCCGGATGGCGCACGATGTTGTGGTTGCGGCCGATCAGCTCCTCTTCGGAAAAACCGCTGATGGCGACAAAATCCTGGTTGGCGTAGGTCACGGCCCCCTTCAGGTCCGTGGCGGACGTGATGGTCATGCCGTCGGCCAGCACGACCTCGCGATCGGTGATAGGAAGATTCTTTTTCACTTGATGTTACCTGCGGTCTTGTTATTGCGTGACGCCTGTAACGCCAATCCGGTGAAAATCTTGAGTCCGATGAAAGTGATGCTTGATCTGGATCAAGACATCAGCCACGGTGTTGCGGAAAAGGGGAAGAGGTGGTGCCGGAAAGAGGAATCGAACCTCCGACCTACTGATTACGAATCAGTTGCTCTACCGACTGAGCTATTCCGGCAGGGTTGGGGCGTTGACGGAGACAGTATATCAGGCCGTGTTGCGAATACGCACGATGACCTCGACGGCCACGGCCTCGGTACCCGCGGGCAGCTCGGGCAGGGCGCTGATCATGACCTGTTCGGAATCGATATCACTAAGCACGCCGGTATCGATATTGAAGAAATGGTGGTGCGGCTCGGTGTTGGTGTCATAGAACACCCGGTTCGGGTCGATGATGACCTCGCGCACCAGCCCCTCACGCGAAAACAGCCCCAGGGTATTGTAAACCGTGGCCTTGGACACCGTTGCGTCCTCGGCGTTGACCAGCCGCAGGACCTGGTCGGCCGACAGATGCTGGGCACGGGCGAACATGATCTGGGCGATCTGTACGCGCTGCTGGGTTGGCTGGATATGATGGGCCTGCAACATGGCGATTGCACCCTCACGATCCAGCGGCCATTTGCTGTGCTGCTCCATGAGGCCGAGTATAGCAAAGCGGTTTAGACAAAGTCTATTTTGCGCCCCTCATCGTCGCAATCCATGCCCATGTCACTGCCAGCCGGTTGCCGGTCGGGCCGGTACGGGGCCGGATCGACGATCGGATCGCGCCCAAGCAGGATGTCGGCCAGCAGCCGGCTGGAAGCCGGCGCCAGGACCACGCCATTGCGATAATGCCCGCTGTTTATATACAAGCCACTGATTTCAGGAACCTTTCCAATGAACGGAACCCCGCCTGGCGAACCCGGCCTCAGACCGGCCCAGTGCCGCTCGATCGGGAACGCGGCCAGATCGGGCACCAGCCTCGTCGCCGCACGCACCAGTTCGCCTCGCGCTGCGTCGGTCGTGGATTTGTCGTAGCCGGTGTTTTCCAGCGTGCTGCCGACCAGAATGCGCCCGTCGCGGCGCGGAATCACATAATGCCCCTCGTGCAGCACGATGCGTTGCAGCAGCAAGGGACTGGCATGAAACATGAGCATCTGCCCGCGCACCGGTTTCACGGGCAGACTGACACCGGCCCGGGACAGTACCTCGGCACTCCAGGCGCCGCTGGTGATGACGACATGACGGGCGTGAAAACGCCCTTTTTCACTGACAACGCCATGGATCCGGCTGTCCTCGATCTGCAGTGCCGTAACGCCGGCATCGTGCATGACGGTCACGCCACGTATCAACAAGTCGTCATAGACGGCGCGCAGCAGGCTGGGGTTGCGGACCTGGGCAACCGACGGCATCCAGATCGCCCGTTCGGCCGCGATCCCCAGGGCCGGTTCGCAACGCTGGATGTCTTCGCCCTCGAGCGACTCGAGCTCGACACCCTGCCGCCAGGCCCAGTCAGTGGCCTGTTCCAGCTCACCGGTATCGGTGATGAGCAGCCCGCTGCGGGTCCATTCCGGATCGATGCCGGTCGCCTCGCGCAAATCCCGGGCCAACTGCGGATAATGTTGCTGGCTCCACGCCACCAGCGATGACACCGCATCCGGGTAGCGCCACGGATAGAGAGGCGACAGAATGCCGCCACCGGCCCAGGAAGACTCACGCCCCGGGCGGCCGCGTTCGAGCACCAGCACCCGGCAGCCGGACAGGACGAGTTCCCTGGCGGTCAGCAGGCCAATCAGGCCACCGCCGACAATGATGCAATCCGTCACGTGTTCTCCCATGACAAGCAGCGTGAACAACCACTATAAACCATACGTCACGACAGGTCATGATGAACCCGCGCTTTCCAGCCGTTACCCCACTCGTCCGCCAAAATCACTGTTTTATCGGCTATTGCCGTCCGGGCCAGGGTATGTTCTGCTATATTTTTGTCAACAGAATCTGGAGTTGCAACGCATGCCGGCATTCTCTCGTCACCATAACCCGCCTCGTCTCTGCGCACTACGGGGGTTTACACTGGTGGAACTGATGGTGACCCTGATCGTCGCCGCAATACTCGTCACCGTGGCGGTCCCGGGGTTTCGCAGCCTCATACGGTCCAACCAGGTCACGACACAGGCCAATGACCTGCTGACAGCCTTCCAGATCGCACGCAATGAAGCGCTGAAACGGCGTACGACCGTTTCGGTCTGCTCGCGGAAGAGCCCCGCCACCAGCCCCGAGACCTGCGCCGGCAGCAATGACTGGTCAACCGGTTGGCTGGTGTTTGCCGACACCAACGCCGACGGCAGTTTCGACAGCGGCGAAGAACTGATACGGGTCGGCGACCCCGTCGGCGGCAGCGCCACCGTTTCCGGCAGCGCCAACTTTTTCTCCTGGCTATCCAGCGGCATCAGCAACGGCTCGGGCACGATAACGATCACGCCCACCGATTGCCAGGGCTCCCAACGGCGGGTCATCCGAATCAATACCGTTGGCCGCGCCCGTGTGGATGAGGAAAACTGCCCATGATTCGTACATGCCAAAGAAAACAGCAACAAGGCGTAACCATGGTCGAGGTACTGGTCACCGCGCTGATCCTGTCACTCGGCCTGCTCGGCCTGGCCGGCCTGCAGGTCAAGAGCATGCAGTTCAATCACAGCGCCTATCTGCGCAGCCAGGCCTCGCTGCTGGCCTATGACATTACCGACCGCATGCGCGCCAACGCCGTCGGCACCGCGAACGGCAATTATAACGTGGCAAGCACCACGCCCCCCGGCCCGGTGGCCGGCTGCACCACCACGACCGGCTGCACACCGGCCCAGATGGCGCAGAACGATCTGGATGAGTGGAAAAAGGCCGTCGCGGCTGCGCTGCCGGGCGGCAAGGCCGTCTCATGCCTCGACGACAGCCCGGATGACGGCACGCCGACGGCCCCGGCCTGTAACGGTGGAACGCATTACGCCATCAAGATCTGGTGGACGGACGACAAGGCCGCGACGCAGCAGCAGCGCTTCGCGATCAGCTTCAGACCCTGATACGGATTGGAAACATGAGACACTCCCCGCAAAATTCCCAACGTGGCCTGACCCTGGTCGAAATGATGGTCTCGATCGTACTGAGTCTGCTGCTGCTGGCTGCCGCCATCCAGATATTTACCGCCAACAAACAAACCTTCAGAATGGTCGAGGCATCGTCACGCGTACAGGAAAACGGCCGTTTTGCGGTTGCCTTCCTGCGCCCCGTGTTGCGCTCGGCCGGCAATACCGGATGCGCCAACCTCAACAAAGGCGCCACCCTGAACCGCATCGCCGACCCGTCCAGGTATGGCAGCGGCGCGATCCAGGACGCCATCAACACCTTTGGTGATGGCGTTGGCGTGAAGGGCTATACGTACAGTGGTGGCGCATTGCCCGCCGAGCTGGTCACTTACGGTCTCACACGCGGAACCGCAACCGGCGATGTCTGGGAAAGCAGCACCAATGAGATCCTTGTCATCAAGTTTGGCGGCGCCTGCCCTGGCGGCAACATTGTCCAGGTCATGCCCTCAACATCGGCGAACATCAAGATCAAGGACGCTGCCTCATGCGGCATCCAGCAGAATGACCTCGTCATCGTATCCGATTGTCAGAACGCCGACCTGTTCGGGGTCACAAACAATCCCAACGCCGCCGGCGCCAACAAGGACACGCTCGCCCATGCCAGCAATCTCAATATCGCCAATACGCTTACCAAGGCCTATGGCACGGATGCGAGTGTTTACAAACTCAATGTCGTGATCTTCTACATCGGTCGCGGAGCAAGCGGCGAACCGGCACTGTTTCGGCGGCAGCTCGTCAACGGATCGTTCCAGAACGAGGAACTGGTCGAGGATGTCGAACAGATGCGCGCGGTGTTCGGCATCGACACCGACAACCCGGCTGATGGCACGGCCAATTACTATGTCGCGCCCGCCAGTGTTCCAAATACCAACTGGGCCGATGTCAGCAGTGTTCGCGTCACCCTTACGGTCCGCTCGAAGGCTGACCGGGTCACCGTGAACAACCAACGGCTCACACATGTCTTCAGCGCCACCATCAAGGTCAGAAACAGCCTGTAACCCGGAGTGAGATTCATCATGCACAGGATTCCACACAGCATACGACGGCAAGGCGGCGCGGCCCTGGTGATCAGCCTGATACTGCTGCTGATCCTGACCATCATCGGGCTCAGCGCCATCCAGACCACGACCATAGAGGAGCGCATGGCCGGCAACATGCGCGACAGCGAGATCGCCTTCCAGTCGTCCGAGGCCGCCATCCGGGACGCCGAGAACTTCATCGATGGCACTGTTTCGATCACGGCCTTCAATGACGCCAACGGATTGTTCAACAGCGATGACACGGACGGCACGGCCGAACCCGACTTCACGCTCAAAAGCACATGGACATCCAACACCACCTCCAGGGTCATTGGCACACAGGTTCCCGGGCTCTCGGCCACCAACCAGCCACGTTATTTCATCAAGCATGTGGGCACGGTCACGACCCTGGTCAACAGCTCACGCAGACTGGGGTCAGGGCGCTCGGGCGGCGCCAGCGCCGGCGTTGAAGTCTTCCGTATCACGGCCAAGGGTTTTGGCGCCTCGGGCAAATCACAGGTCGTGATCCGAACCTATTACGGTAAACGTTATTAACCGAAACACAGGCGAACCCCATGAAGAACCAGAATGGCTTTACCCTGACAGAGCTGATGGTTGTTGTCGCCGTACTGGCACTCATCATAACCATCGCCTACCCTGCCTATACCGATCAGGTCAGAAAAACCCGCCGCAAGGATGGTATGTCGGCATTGACGACAGCCGCGCAAAATCTCGAGCGCTGCTATACCACAACCAATGACTACACGAATGCCACATGCACAGGGCTGTTTCCGATCACATCGGATGAAGGATGGTACCAGGTCAGTATGACCGCCAGCACTGCGACAACCTACACCCTGACGGCCACGGCGCTCAACGACCAGGCCAATGATGTCTGCGCCAACCTGACGCTGACCCACACCGGGGCCAAGGGCAGCAGCAGCGGCCGCACGGATTGCTGGAACTGATCCGGCGCGCCGTGGTGCCGATACAATCACCACGGCTGCGCCATTCATCAGGAAATCAGGCGCATTTGTCGCATGAGACCCGGCAAACCCGCCGGCCACATTTTATACTCTGATCAGGTTGATTGTTTCTTCAAGCGTCTTGAGCCAGACACCGAATACACAGCAGGAGCCGATCATGGACAGCAAACCCAATTTCCTCAACAGCCGGCTGCTCGCCCTCATCCTGCCGATACTGTTCCTGAGCCCGCTGGCCACCATTGCCGCGCCGGGCACGTTGTCGAACTCCCCGCTGTTCGCAACCACCTCGGCCGAGCCGAATATACTGTTCGTGCTCGATGACTCGGGCAGCATGGACTGGGAGGTCATGGCCAATACCGACTCGGGCGTCTATGAAGTCACGACGAACCCGGCCACAGGCGGGAGTATTTGGTGGTTCTTCTACAACCACTGGGACCAGATGATCTACACCTACATCAACCAGATCGGTGACAATACATATTCATTCCCATACTCGCACTTAAGTTATGTGGCGCCGACACAGGCCTATGTTGACGGCATGTCGGATGCCACTGCCAGAAACGCCATCACGGGGGTATGGCGCGTTCGTAGCCACAAGTACAACAAGATCTATTACAACCCCAAAGTCAACTACACACCCTGGGCGGGGGTGGATTCCGCGGGCAATGCCTACACGGACGCCAACCCCACACAGGCGCTGGTCAATCCGTACTACCCGGGTAACGGCACAATCAACCTCACGACCAACAAGACCTACTATACATTCGTGCCCAGAAGCGCCCCAAATTACTATTCGTATATCTCTTTCAGTTATACGATACCCCGGTACTATGTCACCAAGGACGACAATCCTGCCAACGGTCAGGTCGATGCGACCGACACGAGAAAACTGATCCTGATTCAGGCAAGCACCCCGGTTTGTCCCAACGGGGTCAATGCCAGTGTTGACGAGCAAATAACGAATGGCTGCATGCTGCGCAGCTACAATGAGGAGATCAAGAACTTCGCCAATTGGTGGCAATATCACCGGCGGCGTGAATATGTCATGAAGCATGCGATGTCGCAGATCATAGCGCCGACGACCGGTGTGCGCATGGGTATGTTCACGATCAATCACAATGTGTCCAATGACCGGCGCGAAATCGCTTCAATGAACGCCGATCCGGCCACGGGCAACAAACGCAATCTGCTCAACAGCCTCTACCGCGTCCAGTCCAGCAGCGGCACGCCGCTGCGCGCCGCCCTCATCAACGCGGGAAATTATTACATCTGCTCCGGCACAAACATCTTCGGCACCCAAAATTGCCCGGTACAGAGGAACATCGTGAGCCCCGCGACACAGGCCGCGGGCGAATGTCAACAGAACTTCACCATGCTGATGACCGACGGCTACTACAATGGCCACGTCCATGTCGCCAACCATGACGGTGACGGCAGCAGTTATACGGGTGTAAATCCCGTCACAAACACATCCCAGACCTTCCGTTTCGACGGCGCGCCCTATGCCGACAATCGTACGGATACCCTGGCCGATATCGCGATGTACTATTACGAACGCGATCTCCACAGCACCCTGGCCAACAAGGTGCCCATGCAATGCGGTGTTGACGAGAACCCTGGCCAGCACATGGTGACCTACACCGTTTCATTCGGCGTATCCGGGTCACTCCAGGACAGTGACATCCCTGCGCACCCGAAGCGCGGCTATGCGGCCAACTGCACGGCGGAGACCCCGCCGGCATCGCCGGCCTGGCCCGACATTTCGACCAACCTGGGCCGTGTCGATGACTTGCGGCATGCCGCCTATAATGGCCGTGGCCAGTATTTCAACGCCCAGAATGCGCAGGCTCTGCTCACCAGCTTGCAAAACACACTGAAATCCATTGTCGAGCGTGTCGGCTCGGCATCAGCAGTCTCGTTCAACAGCACCACACTCGACACCAACACCCGGCTCTATCTTGCGCTATTCAACTCCACGCGCTGGAGCGGCGACCTGCTGGCCTATGCCATCGATCCGGCCACCGGCCAGGTCAGCGCCACCGAGGACTGGCGGGCCGCCGCGCTGCTGGATGCCAGAACACCGAGCAGCCGCGTGATGTTGACATACAATGGCACGGACGGTGTGGCATTCCAGTGGAACAATCTGACCACCACGCAAAAGAACGACCTCAAGACAAGCCCATCCGGCACTACTGAAAACGATGCCACCGGCATGGCCAGACTGGGCTACCTGCGTGGAGACCGTGCCTGCGAATCCGGCAACACAGGGGCTTGTTCGTACTCAGATGGCACCAATACCTTTAGCAAGAAAATCTTCCGCGCGCGGGACAGCCGCCTTGGCGACATCGTGCACTCCGATCCGACTTACATAGGCGCGCCCGATTTCGGGTATCCTGATACGGCACCCTTCCCTTCGGCAACCGGCAGCAAGTATTCCGAATATGTTGCCGCCAACAAGAACCGCAAGGGCATCGTCTATGTCGGCGCCAATGACGGGGCCTTGCACGGGTTTGACGCAAGCACGGGTGAAGAGGTGCTTGCGTACGTACCCTCGTACCTGTTTTCCACAAACAGCAAGGAAGGGTTGCACTACCTGACCGATCCCGCCTATGGTCACCGCTATTATGTTGACCTGCCGCCAACCAGGGCGGATGTATTCATCCGCACGAGCACCAGCGGCAGTGAAGCCTGGCGCAGCATCATCGTTGGCGGCAGCCGCGCGGGTGGCCGTGGCATCTTTGCACTGAATGTCACCGATCCCAACAGTTTCTCTGAATCGGGTTCTGCGCCCGCGAATATCGCCTTGTGGGAATTCAGCAATGCAGACGACCCCAATCTTGGCTACTCATTCAGCCGGCCACAGATATACCTGATGAACAACAACAAGTGGGCCGTTGTCATTGGTAACGGCTACAACGATACCGGCAGCGGCGAAGCTCAGTTGTTCATCCTTTTCCTCGATACCAATGGCGCCCTCACAGGCAACTGGACGCTTGGCACCGACTATTTGCGTATCACAACCAAGTCAGGCACCACGACAGACCGCAATGGCCTTTCCACGCCAGCCCTGATCGATGTTGACGGCAATGGCACGATAGACCGTATCTACGCCGGTGATTTGAAGGGCAATCTGTGGGTCTTCGATGTCAGTGGCAGCAACCCCAACACATGGGGCTCGGCCTACAAGCAGGGCAATAACCCGAAACCCCTGTTCACAACCCAGGCCAACCAGCCAATCACCGGTGAACTGGAGATCATGAATCATCCGACAGAGCCGAATACGACCGCGCCGTCGAATTCGCCAAATGTGCTGGTATTGTTCGGGACAGGTCAGTACATCGTCGATGGCGACAAAACATCCACTGACACCCAGTCTTTCTATGCGGTCTGGGACAAGGGTTCGCTAGGAACCGGCGGCGCCACGCTGACGGCCAGCGATCTCGTCCAGCAGACCTTCATCACCGGAACCCCCGCGGATATCCGTGTCACAACCGACAATCCCGTGGATTACACGACCAAATTTGGCTGGTACATCAACCTGCCAACCACGGGAGAACGTGTGGTCACGGCACCATTACTTCGTGGAGGCATCATTTATTTCAACACCACGATTCCGTCAGTGAACCCGTGTGAATATGGTGGCACAGGCTGGCTGATGTCACTGGACACCGTGAATGGCGGACCACCGGATGATCCGATATTCGACTACACCATGAACAATGTCGTCGATCAACTCGACAAGGTTACCATCGATGGCAACAAATATGTCCCGGTTGGACAGAAATTCACCCAGGGCATGCCGGCCTCGCCGACCATCCTGGGCGACTACCAGTACACCCCGGGCACCAAAACGACCTCTGGCACCACGGTGGGCCGCCGTCGGGTACAGAAGTTGAGCGCAGGCCAGACAGGACGCCTGTCCTGGGAGCAACTGCTATGGCAATAATGCCGCTGAAATCAACCAAACACCGGAGCGTCTGAAATGACAAACAACAGACATCTTGCATTCATCGGCTGGATCCTGGGCATGTGCATCCTGCTCGGGAGCAGTCTGTCCCTGGCCGGGGAGACCAGACAATGCCAGGGAAGGATTACTTATCACAATGTCACCGACAGAACCTTGATTGTGGAAGGCGTGACCTACCACTACACTGCCCATAGCTTCATGATGTCAGGCTCGGGCAAGACAGGACTTACCAGCCTGAAAAAGGGCATGTTCATACGTTGCGACTATCAAGTGGAAGGCGAGAACAAGATCATACTCTCTGTTCTTCCCGTACCCGACGAGCGACTGCCCTGACCAGAACGCAAACTGTGGCTTGAGCAGGGTCGTTATTCATTGTTCGTCTTGTTCCAACGTGACGATGCGCCTGGACCGTTGAGGCCTACCGGCTTCCATATCAATGACAGGCCGATGTCCCCGATTTGCCAGCATGAATCGGGGATGTATCTCATCCAAACCTGAAAATGAAAAAAAATCAAACCTGCAACTGCTTTGGCAAGGTAAATGATATGTTCTCCTTGCGGCCATCCATCTCGGTCAACTTGTGAACACCCGCAGCCTGCAGGCGAGACACCACCTCCTGCACCAGCACCTCGGGCGCCGAGGCACCGGCCGTCACACCGACACTTGAGCAACCCTGCAACCATGCCGGCTCGATATCCCCGGCGCGGTCGATAAGATAGGCCCTGGCCCCCTGTTTTTCGGCAATCTCGCGCAACCGGTTGGAGTTGGAGCTGGTCACCGAGCCAACCACCAGCACGAGATCACAGGCAGCCGCCAGCTGCTTGACGGCATCCTGCCGGTTCTGGGTGGCATAACAGATGTCATCCTTGCGTGGCCCGGTGATGTCCGGGAACGCGGCACGCAACGCGTCGATGATCTCGGCGGTATCGTCCATCGACAGGGTGGTTTGGGTCACATAGGCGATACGCGCGGGATTGGCGGGTTGCAGGCTGGCGACATCTTCCGGCCGCTCGATCAGATGAATACCCCCCTCGCCGCCCTGGCGGATGTACTGCCCCATGGTGCCCTCGACCTCTGGATGGCCGGCATGACCGATGAGCACCACGTCAAAACCATCGCGCGCGTAACGCGCCACCTCCAGGTGCACCTTGGTCACCAGCGGGCAGGTCGCATCGAGCACATTCAGGCCTCGCGCCTCGGCCTCCTTGCGCACGGCCTGTGAGACACCGTGGGCGCTGAAGATCACCGTGGCGCCGTCCGGGACCTCGTCCAGCGCCTCGACGAATACCGCGCCCTTCTCGCGCAGATTGCCGACCACGAAGGTGTTGTGCACCACCTCGTGGCGCACGTAGATCGGCGCGCCATATACCTCGATGGCGCGCTCGACGATCTCGATGGCGCGATCGACACCGGCGCAGAAACCGCGGGGATTGGCGAGCAGGACTTCCATCACGCGATTATACGCCGAAAAACGACATAAATAACCCATGAGCTTCTGGACCGGGGATATCGCTGTATAGCAAACGCAATGAACACGGAGGTGACGCCTTGACCCGAAGGGTAAGGTGCGCATGATGAACCCCGCAGGGGTTCTATGCGACGGAGCCACAGATAACGGCCTGCTTTTCTCTTGTATCCTGGCTCTGACTTCAGGTCACCCCGCATTCCGCTACGCTGCATGCGGGCTACGTCTTTCCGTTTGGCATCAAACCTAGCCGGGATGGAGCCGAAGGCCGGAATCCAGGGTGACGCTGGGAGATGGCGTGAACTCGACAATGAGGGTACGCAGACACGAAGCCTATGATTGAACGCCAAGGACGCTGAGGCGCAGAATTTTCAACACGAAGCACACGAATGTGGCATGGAGAAGATCATGATAATTCGCCTCCGTGACTCTGCGTCTCTGTGCGCTCCGTGTTAGTTACATGCCGCTTGCCAATGATTATAGTCTGGATGCAGGCCGGAATCCGGGAAATGACGACCGGGCAGGTCATTCCATGACTTGCTACCCGGGCTGAATGTCGAGGATCTTGCAGCGGAACGTGACGTCGTGCCCGGCCAGCGGATGGTTGAAATCGAGCTGCACGGTGTCGCCGTCGATCTCCATCACCGCACCGAGCACCTCTTCGCCGGTCGGGGTCTCGAAGCCGATGATCTGCCCGACCTCGGGCCGCATGTCGGCCGGGAAATCGCTCAGGGGCATCTGCTGCAGACCCGCCTCGTCGTGTTCACCCCAACCCTCCTCCGGGCCGATGACAATGGTCTGTTCGGCGCCCACGGGCAGGCCGTAGATGGCCAGCTCCATGCCCCGGATCAGGGTGCCGTCACCCATCGTGAAGCTGATCGGTTCACCCTGGAAGGTGTCTTCGACCACGGTGCCGTCCTCGAGGGTCAGCGAGAAGTGCATGGTCACACCACAGCCAGGCTGGATGGTGATTTCATCGTTCATGTCGTCTTGCCCCCGCGGCCGCCGAACAACCCGTCGATCAGCAGCAGGACGACGCCGATACTGATCGCCATGTCGGCCACATTGAAGGTGGGGAAATGCCACTGGCCATAATAGAGCTGGATGAAATCGGTCACCTTGCCCTGCCAGATGCGGTCGATGACGTTGCCGATGGCCCCGCCCAGCACCAGCGCCAGGGCGATCGCGATCAGCCGGTCACGACGCGTGAGTCTGCGCAACCAGACTACCAGTACGAGCGAAACGGCCAACGCCAGCCCAATGAACAGCCAGCGCTGCCAGCCACCGGCATTGCTGAGAAAACTGAAGGCCGCTCCCTCGTTGTAGGAAAGGGTCAGGTTCAGTACCGGTAGCAGCGGATGCGGCACGTGCATCGGCAGGTATTGCACAGCCAGCAGTTTGGTCGCCTGATCGAGACCAACGACCACGGCGGTCAGCCACAGCCATTTCAGCATGACTGCGGCCTCACGACGCAATCAGGCGAAACGGCGCTGTTCACCGTCACCCTCGACATTTTCGACACAACGCCCGCACAGCGCCGGATGCCGGTCATCTTTGCCGACATCGGCACGATGATGCCAGCAGCGCACACACTTGGGATGCGCCGAGGGCGCGACCGCCACCCACAGCTCGTCGTTGGACCTGAGCGTGTAGTGAATGGCGTCATCGGTCGCTGCTGTATCCCGGTGAATGCGCGCATCGGAGGTGATGAACACGAAGCGCAATTCATCGCCCAACCGGTCCAGTTGCTGGTAGAGTTCCTGCCCGCAGTACAGATCCACCTCGGCATCCAGCGAGCTGCCGATGCCCCCGGCCACGCGCAGATTTTCAAGCTCCTTCTTGACCGCCTCACGGGTGTCGATGACCAGGTCCCAGAATGCGCGGTCCATCCCTTCTCCCTCGCCGAGTTCGAACAGGCCCTCGTACCAGGTCTCCAGATGTACCGAATCGCCCCGCTCGCCAGGCATGTACTGCCAGATCTCGTCGGCCGTGAAACAGAGAATGGGCGCCAGCCAGCGCGCCATGGCCTCTATGATGTGGTACATGGCGGTCTGGGTCGAGCGCTGGGCGATGCTGCCGGCCCTGGCCGTGTACTGACGATCCTTGATGATATCCAGATAGAAGCCGCCCATGTCCACGGCACAGAAATTGTGCAGTTTCTGGTAGATGACATGGAACTGGTAGTCTTCATAGGCCGTGGTGATCTCTGCCTGGATCAGCGCGGCGCGATCGACCGCCCAGCGGTCCAGCGCCAGCATCTGTTCCGGCGCCAGTCTGTCGCTGGCCGGGTCGAAACCGTTCAGGTTGGAGAGCAGGAAACGCGCAGTGTTACGGATGCGGCGGTAGGAATCGGCCACGCGTTTGAGGATTTCGTCCGAGACCGTCATTTCGCCACGGTAGTCCGTGGCCGCCACCCACAGGCGCAGGATGTCGGCGCCCAGGCTGTTGACGACCTTTTGCGGTGCGACCACGTTACCCTTCGATTTGGACATCTTGTGGCCGTTGGCATCCACGGTGAAGCCATGGGTCAGCACGGCCCGGTACGGGGCCTTGCCATGCATGGCCACCGAGGTCAGCAGGGACGACTGAAACCAGCCGCGATGCTGGTCCGAACCTTCCAGGTACAGCTCGGCCGGCCGCTGCAGTTCGTCACGCTGGTCGAGCACGCAAAAATGCGAGGTGCCGGAGTCGAACCAGACATCCAGGGTATCCTCGATCTTGTCATAATCGGCGGATTCGTCGCCGATCAGCTCGTAGGCATCCAGCTCGAACCAGGCGTCGATACCCCGCTTCTCGATCCGCTGCGCCACCTCCTCGATCAAATCCAGGGTATCGGTATGCAGTTCACCGGTCTGACGGTGCACCAGCAACGGAATCGGCACGCCCCAGGTGCGCTGACGCGAGATGCACCAGTCCGGGCGGCCGGCGACCATGCCTTCGATGCGCGCCTGGCCCCATTCCGGCATCCAGTTGACCTCGCGGATCTCGCGCAGGGTCTGCTCACGCAGGCCGTTCTGCTCCATGCTGATGAACCACTGAGGGGTGGCGCGAAAGATGATCGGTGTCTTGTGCCGCCAGCAGTGCGGATAGCTGTGTTCCAGCATCTCTGCGTGCGCCAGGCAGGCGTTGGCCTTGAGCACCTCGATGACGTGCTCGTTGGCCTTGAAGACATGCTCACCGGCGAACAGCGCCGTGCCTTCGATGAAGCAGCCGTTATCACCGACCGGGTTGTCCACCGGCAGGCCATACTTCAGGCCGGCGACATAGTCCTCCTGGCCGTGGCCGGGCGCGATGTGCACCGCGCCGGTGCCGGCGTCGGTGGTGACATGACCGGCAAGGATGACCGGCACCTCGCGGTCATAGAACGGGTGTTGCAGCTTCAGCCCTTCCAGATCGCTGCCCTTGCAGTAGGCGATGACCCGGTAGTCTTCTACGCCGTAGCGCAACATCACGTCCTTGAGCATGGCATCGGCCACGACGAGCTGTTCCGGTCCGTGTTCGGCCACGCCGTCACACTGTACGACCACATAGTCGAGCTCGGCGTTGAGCGCCACGGCCTGGTTGGCTGGCAGTGTCCATGGGGTCGTGGTCCAGATCACCACCGACACAGGCCCCTGGCCATGCATGCCCTCGACATGATCGCAGCGCGCCAGCAGCGCCTCCTCGTCGAGCACCCCGAAGCGTACATCGATGGCCGGCGAATGACGGTTCTCGTACTCCACCTCGGCCTCGGCCAGCGCCGAACCGCAATCGGTGCACCAGTGCACCGGTTTGAACCCCTTGTGCAGGTGACCGTTCTCGATGATCCTGCCCAGCGCCCGCACGATGTCGGCCTCATAGCGGAAATCCATGGTCAGATAGGGATTGTCCCAGTCGCCCAGCACGCCAAGACGGCGGAAGTCCTCGCGCTGGCGATCGACCTGCCGTGCCGCATAGTCACGGCAGGCCTGGCGAAATCCGGCGGCATCGACCTTGACGCCGGGTTTGCCGACCTTCTTCTCCACGTTCAGTTCGATCGGCAGCCCGTGACAGTCCCAGCCGGGCACATACGGGGCATCGAAACCCGCCAGCGTTCGCGAGCGAACGATGATGTCCTTGAGAATCTTGTTGACCGCATGACCGATATGGATCTCGCCATTGGCGTAAGGTGGCCCGTCGTGCAGGACAAAACGCGGGCGTCCGGCGCGGGCCTCGCGCAGGCGGCGGTACAGGTCCATGCCGTTCCAGCGCTCGAGCATCTCCGGCTCGCGGCGGGCCAGATTGCCCTTCATCGGAAAGCCGGTCTGGGGCAGGTTCAACGTGTGTTTGTAGTCAGCCACGGGTCTGGGTTTCCGTCTTAGAGGTGGAAAAAACCGTGATCATACCAGAAAATCATGCGCTTCGGCGCTCGAACCAGGCACGCGCGTCCTCGGCGTCACGCCGGATTTGCCGCATCAGCGCATCGAAGGATTCGAAACGCGCCTCGTCACGCAGCTTGTGCAGGAAGTCCACATGCACATGGGCGCCATAGACATCATGATCGAAATCGAACAGGTGTACCTCCAGAAGACTGCGGGTGCCGTCCACGGTCGGCCGGGTGCCGACATTGGCCACCCCCGCGACAGGCTCACCCGGCACGCCGAACATCTCCACCGCAAACACCCCCTCGACCGGTGTGGCCCGGCGATGCAGATGGATATTGACGGTGGGAAAACCGATGGTACGCCCGCGCTTGTCACCGTGCGCAACCCGGCCCGACATCCGGTAGGGCCGGCCGAGCAGTTTTTCGGCCTCGTTCAGATCGCCGGCCAACAGGGCCCGGCGGATGCGGGTGCTGCTGACACGCTCGCCATCGATACAGAAACTGTGCATGTTGGCGACCTCGAAGCCGTGCCGCGCCCCGGCCTGTCTGAGCAGACCGAAATCACCCTCGCGATTGCAGCCAAAACGAAAATCGTCGCCAACCACGAGATAGCGGACACCCAGCCCCTGCACCAGCACCCTGTCGATGAACTGCTGTGCCATGAGCGCCGCGAAGGCGCGATTGAAATGGATCACCAGCACCCGGTCCACTGAATGACGGCCCAGGGCCTGCAGCTTCTCACGCAGCCGGGTCAGGCGCGGAGGAGAGGATTCGGGACGGAAGTATTCACGCGGTTGCGGTTCGAATGTGATGACCGTGGTCGGCAATCCCCGCTCGCCGCCCTTGTCGGCCAGCTGGCCGAGCACCGACTGATGACCCAGATGCACGCCATCGAAATTGCCGATCGTGGCCACGCAACCGCGATGATGCGTACGCAGGTTGTGCAGACCCCGGATCAGTTCCATGTTCATCAGCCTTCGTCTCCCGTTATGCCGCCTGCAAGCGCCATGGCCTGATGCCCAACATCAGCAGGAACAGCGGATAGCTCAGCACCCCGGCCAACACCAGTGCCAGCAGGTGACGGATGCGCGCCCAGACGTCCCAGCCCAGCCAGGTGGCGGCATCGGCGTCGAGATGATAGATGACCAGACCCATCGCCACCACCGCCAGCAACACGCGCAGCACAAATGTGGCCCAGCCGGCTCCGGGCCGGTAGATGCCCGCGCTGCGCAGTCGCCGGTTGAGCAGCCAGGCCTGCAGCCAGGCGCTCATCGACGTGGCCAGCGCCAGCCCGGTGTGTGGCGCGTCGGACCAGAACCAGATCAGCGGCGCCACCAGCACCACGTTCATGACCATGTTGGCGAGCATGGCATGGATGCCGATGCGCACCGGCGTGGCGGTATCCTGACGGGCGAAGAACCCGGTGGCCTGCACCTTGATGAGGATGAAGGCCGGCAATCCCAACGCATAGGCCATCAGGCTCAGGCTGGCCTGGCGTACGTCCCGGGCCCCGAACTCCCCGTACTGGAACAGGCTGGTCAGGATCGGCGCCGCCAGCAGGATCAGCGCCAGCATCGCCGGCAGGCCAATCATCACCACCCAGCGCAGGGCCCAATCCAGTGTCTGGCTGTAACGCCTCGGGTCATCCTCGGCATGCCGGCGCGACAGGCTGGGCAGGATCACCGTAGCCAGCGCGATGCCGAACACCCCGAGCGGAAACTCGACCAGGCGGTCGGAATAATACAACCAGGACACACTGCCGGTGAGCAGGAACGAGGCGATCAGGGTATCGAACAACAGGTTGATCTGCGCCACCGAGGAACCGAACAGGGCCGGCAGCATCAGCTTCATGATTCGCCGTACTCCCTCATGGCCGCGGCGCAGGCGAGGACGCGGCAGCAGACCGATACGCCAAAGAAACGGCAACTGGAACAGCAATTGCGTCAGCCCGGCCACGAACACCCCCACCGCCAGCGCCATGACCGGATTGGCCATGTGTGGCGAGAGCCAGATCGCGGCCGCGATCAGCGACAGGTTGAGCAGCACCGGGGTCACGGCCGGCACCGCGAAGCGCCCCCAGGTGTTGAGGATGGATCCGGCGAACGCGGTCAGCGATATGAACAACAGATAAGGAAAGGTCAGCCGCAGCATGGCCACGGCCGGGTCGTATTTGCCGGCATCGCCGATGAAGCCGGGCGCGAAGATCATGATCAGTACCGGTGCCGCGATCACGCCGATCACGGTGACCAGCAGCAGGATCAGGCCCAGTGTGCCGGCCACGCGATCGACCAGTTCGCGTACTTCGTCTTCACCGCGCTGGCTGCGGTACTCGCTCAGCACCGGCACGAAGGCCTGTGAGAAAGCGCCCTCGGCAAACAGCCGGCGCAGGAAATTGGGAATACGAAAGGCCACGAAGAAGGCATCGGTCGCGGCGCCGGCACCGAACACGCGCGCAAACACCATATCGCGCACAAAGCCCAGCACCCGTGACAGCAGGGTCATCAGGCCGACGACAGCAGTGGATTTGAGCAATTGACGGCTCACAGGGCCTCTCCGGGCTGCTCGGGATGGTTCCAGCGGCTACTATACCCGAATATTCCGTCAGCCGCATCGCTCTGGCTTCGTAAGCGGCTGAAAAACCATCAGAAATGAACGCCGTACCCGGCAGCGGCCGTTCACCGTACGGTCCCGCCCCGGCAGACACCGCCTGCCGGGGTCTGCCATGCATGTAACTTGACATACAGGGCAAAAATCAGCATCATTTGCGGTCTTTCGGAAACACCCGGATCAAACCGTATTTCAGGAGCAGGATTTTGGCCAACTCAGCACAAGCCCGAAAACGCGCCCGCCAGGCGGAGAAACACCGCCAGCGCAATGCCAGCGCCCGTTCGAGAATGCGCACCTACATCAAGAAGGTCGTCAAGGCTATCGACGCCGGTGACAAGTCGGCCGCAGAGAACGCCTACAAGGCCGCTGTTCCGGTCATCGACAAGGCCGCGCGCAAGGGCCTCATCCACATGAACAAGGCAGCCCGCCACAAGAGCCGCCTGAACGCGCACATCCGCAGCATGCAAGGGTAATAAGCGGCAGTCACGCACTGCCCGCATGGGAAGACGAAAGCCGGCCTCGCGCCGGCTTTCTTTTTGTCTGAACCATGACGTCCGGATGCAGGCCGCATGCCGAAATCCGGGATGACGCTGGCGCGGCATGAGCACAACACGGAGATCACAGAGCCACGGAGGCACGGAGGAAGTGGATGAACGCGAAGGACGCAAAGACGCGGAGAGCGCAGAGATTTTGTTTATGTGTAGTAGTTCAGACTTGATCTGACAGTTACCGGAACTTCCGGGGGCGACTGTCAGGTCAAGTTCAGCTGTAGTCGTTCAGACTTGGTCTGACAGCACCTGTCTCAGACCTTGCAGGTCAGCGGCCGATTGGTCCGCGCCCTTGTGTCACGCCTGCGTGCGCCGTGTTGTTTCACACGCTCGACACCGACATCAATACCATGTCGTCACGGTGGATGAGTTCGTCCTCATCGACATAGCCAAGGATCTCGGCGATGCGTTCACTCGGCTGGCCGATGATGCGGCGCGCTTCGTCGGCGTTGTAGTTGACCAGTCCACGCGCGATCTCGGCACCATCGGGCGCGATGCAGGCCACCAGCTCGCCACGGCGAAAATCGCCCTCGACCGCGGTCACGCCCACCGGCAACAGGCTGCGGCCGGAATGGCGCAGCACCTCGGCCGCGCCGCTATCCAGCAGCAGCCGTCCGCGCACGCCCAGCTGTCCGGCCAGCCACTGCTTGCGCGCCGCCAGCGGCTCCCGGTCGGCGATCAGAAACGTACCCAGATTCTCGCCTTTGCGCAGGCGCTGCAGCACGTCCTGCTCACGTCCCGAGGCAATCAGGGTGGCGGTGCCCGAACGCGCGGCGCGTTCGGCCGCCAGCAGCTTGGTGTACATGCCGCCGCTGCCCAGTGCGCCGCCCGCCTCGCCCGCCATGGCCAGCAGCGCCGGATCTCCGGCCCGACCCTCGCTGACCAGCCCGGCATCCGGGTGTCGGCGCGGATCGCGTTCGAACAGCCCCTGCTGGTCGGTCAGGATCACCAGCAGGTCGGCCTCGACCAGGTTGGCGACCAGCGCGGCCAGGGTGTCATTGTCGCCGAGACGAATCTCGTCGGTGGCTACGGTGTCGTTTTCGTTGACCACGGGCACCACGTCCATGGCCATGAGGCTGCGCAGGGTACTGCGGGCGTTGAGATAACGCTGACGGTCGGAAAGGTCTTCATGGGTCAGCAGCACCTGGGCGGTATGCCGGCCATGGCGCTGAAAACCCGATTCATAGGTCTGCACCACGCCCATCTGGCCGACCGCGGCGGCGGCCTGCAACTGGTGCAGGGCCGTGGGTCGCCGGGACCAGCCCAGGCGCGCCATGCCCTCGGCCACAGCGCCGGACGACACCAGCACTACATCGATGCCGGTATCGGCCAGGGTGACGATCTGGTCCACCAGATGCCGGATGAAGGCGTCGTCCAGCCCCCTGCCGTCGTTGGTGACCAGCGCGCTGCCCACCTTGACCACCCAGCGCTTCGACGTGACGATGTCAGTGCGTTTTCTCATGTCCAGTGACGATACCCGACTCAGCGCGGCGCGGACAAGTCTTAGCCCGGATTTCTCACCAGCATCCCGGGAGCCGGCGGAATTCGCAGCCGCTGTGGCGCCGGTTTGGAGCAAAACCCATAGCCGTCGCTATGGGTTGAGTGAAACCCCAGCCACAGCGAGCGAGAAACCGCCGGAATCGGGATAGCACCGCAGGATGAACAAACTGTACCGGATGATACTCGCTTGTGCTTGTCCATTTTGACGGTTGTTTTAGTGGCATATGTTACCCGTGCGGTTCGGCTGGTAAGAAATGCGGGTTAGTCCCGGCCGTCGCCGGCTTCGTGGGCCTCGGCCTGCTGCTCGAGATATTCCATGATGCGGTAACACAGCTCGCGCGTGCCTTCTGCGCGGATGGCCGAGATCCGGAAAACGGGCCCCTGCCAGTCCAGTCCCTCGACGATCTCCCGGCAGCGGGCCTCGCGCTCGTCCTCCGGCAGCAGATCGATCTTGTTCAGTACCAGCCAGCGCTCGCGCGCCGCCAGTTCGGGGCTGTATTTCTCCAGCTCGGTGACGATCTTGCGCGCCTCGTCCACAGGATCGGCGCCGGGGTCGAACGGCGCCACATCAACCAGATGCAGCAGTACCCGGGTGCGCGCGAGGTGCTTGAGAAAACGGTGTCCCAGTCCGGCGCCCTCGGCCGCGCCCTCGATGACGCCGGGGATATCGGCGACGACGAAACTGCGGTGCGCCTCGACATTGACCACGCCGAGGTTGGGGTGCAGGGTCGTGAACGGGTAGTCGGCCACCTTGGGGCGCGCCGCCGACACCGCGCGGATGAAGGTGGACTTGCCCGCATTGGGCATGCCCAGCAGGCCCACGTCGGCCAGCACCTTGAGTTCCAGATGCAGGCGGCGCCGCTCACCGGGCGTGCCCTGGGTGCACTGGCGTGGCGTGCGGTTGGTACTGCTCTTGAAGCGCACGTTGCCCAGACCATGTTCCCCGCCGCGCGCCACGAGCAGGGTCTGCCCCTCGCGGGTGATGTCGCCGATCAGTTCACCGGTATCGACATCGTGCACGATGGTGCCCACCGGCACATCGACATACAGATCGCGGCCGCTTTTGCCGGTACACTCCCGGCCCATGCCGTTCTGCCCACGCTCTGCGGTATAGGTGCGAGTGCTGCGAAAATCCACCAGGGTGTTGATCCCGGACGCGCCACGCAGGTACACGCTGCCACCATCCCCGCCGTCGCCGCCGTCTGGCCCACCTTTGGGAATGTACTTCTCGCGCCGGAAGCTGACGATGCCGTTGCCGCCATCGCCCGCGATCACCTGTATGTTGGCCTCATCAATGAATTTCATGATCTTGTGTCCTGCCTGAACGAAAAAAGCCCCGTCGAAGCGGGGCTTTTCTGCGCGATCGGGAAAAAGCTTACGCTGCGACGACGCTGACGTACTTGCGCTTCTTCGGACCCTTGACCTCGAACACGACCTTGCCGTCGATCTTGGCAAACAGCGTGTGGTCCTTGCCGCAGCCGACATTGGCGCCGGCATGGAAGCGGGTGCCGCGCTGGCGTACGATGATGTTACCTGCCCTGACCATTTCGCTGCCAAAGCGCTTGACGCCCAGGCGCTTGGAGATCGAATCGCGGCCGTTACGGGTACTGCCACCTGCCTTTTTATGTGCCATTGTCTTGCCTCGCTTGCGTTACACTCAGCCGGCGATGCCGGTGATCTGGATTTCGGTGTAGTTCTGACGATGCCCCGTGCGCTTGTCGTGATGCTTGCGGCGACGGAACTTGATGATCTCGATCTTCTTGCCGCGGCCATGCGACTTGACCGTGGCCGTCACCTTGCCGCCATCGACCAGCGGCGTGCCGATCTTGATGTTGTCACCATCGGCGATCATCAACACCTCGTCGATCTCGATCGTTGCGCCTTCGTCAGCCTCGATAGTCTCCACCTTCAGGGTGTCGCCCTCGCTGACACGGTACTGCTTGCCACCAGTTTTGATCACGGCGTACATAGTCATATAACTCCAGAAACAATACGGTATTTTGCGCAGCCCCTGCGCGAAAGAGCCGCAATTCTACAAAAATCCGCCTGTTGGGTCAATCGCGCCACGGACAAATCTGTGGCGAAAAGCCCCGTGCGGCGGTAAACTGTCGGCTTCCACAGCCAGCATATGACGTAACCACGATCATGTCCGCCGTATCGCCGCCGGAATCCGGCTCCGACAACCCGCTCTCACCACTACAGGCCCTGATCCGGACCGACATGGAAGCCGTCAACGCCCTGATCGTCCGCTCGCTGCACTCGGAAGTCGCCCTGGTGGGCCAACTGGGCCACTACATCGTCAACAGCGGCGGCAAGCGCCTGCGCCCGGCGCTGGTGCTGCTCTCGGCCGGCGCCTGCGGATACCGTGGCAAACGGCACATCGACCTGGCCGCGATCATCGAATTCATTCATACCGCCACGCTGCTGCATGATGACGTCGTTGACGATTCCATGCTGCGGCGCGGACGCGATACCGCCAACGCCATCTGGGGCAATGAGGCCAGCGTGCTGGTGGGCGATTTTCTCTACTCGCGCGCGTTCGAGATGATGGTCGAGGTCGGCGACATGCGGGTCATGGAGATCCTCGCCCACGCCACCAACACCATTGCCGAAGGCGAGGTCATGCAACTGCTCAACGTGCATGATCCGGACACCACCGAGGAACGCTATCTTTCCGTTATCTATGCAAAAACAGCGCGCCTGTTCGAGGCCGGCAGCCAGCTCGGCGCGGTCCTGGCCGGCTCGGATGAAACCGTCGAACGGGCGATGGCCGAATATGGCAAGTTCCTGGGCACCGCGTTCCAGCTGATCGACGATGTGCTCGATTACAGCGCCACATCGGATCAGCTGGGCAAGAATGTCGGTGACGACCTGGCCGAGGGCAAACCCACCCTGCCGCTGATCCACGCCATGGCGCACGGCAGCCCCGAACAGGCCGAACGGATCCGCGCGGCCATCCGTCACGGTGGCCGCGAACACATCGCGGAGATCACGGAAACTATTGAATCGACAGGCGCGATTGCGTACACTGCACGCCTTGCCAGACAGGAGGCCGACAAGGCCATAGCGGCACTGGGCGCCATTCCCGATAGCCCGTACAAGCAGTCGCTGATCGATCTGGCAAATTTCTCGGTCGACCGGACGTATTGAACAGATCCGGGGTGTAGCTCAGCCTGGTAGAGCACTGTCTTCGGGAGGCAGGGGTCGGAGGTTCGAATCCTCTCACCCCGACCAGTTCACGCACCTGCCCTGGCCTTATCCCTATCCCCCCATCAGAGCCGGCCATCGATCATGTCTGCGAAGCTTGCTTAAACTTTTCCGGCTCATGGTCGATAAAGAAACCACCTGTCACCAACGGATGATGGAGTGGTCATGAAAACAGCAATCGATCGGAGAAGATTCCTGAAGGGTGCCGCCTCAACCGGCATGCTGGCGGTTGCCGCGGCGGCTGGCCTGTTGCGGCCTTCCACGGTGCTCGCGGCCTGGCCCAAGTCGGCCTTCGAATCCACCCGGGTGGATAGCGCCCTGCAATCCCTGTTCGGGACGTCCGGCACAACGGTAACTGACAAGATCAGCATCCTTGCCCCGCCAATCGCCGAGAATGGCGCCGTGGTCAATGTCTCCATGAGCACTTCACTGGACAACATCGAGGGCATTGCGATCCTGGTCGAGAAAAACCCGAATCCGCTCGCCACCCACATGAAAGCGGTAAAAAACAATATCCAGGGATATCTGAAGACACGCATCAAGATGGGCAAGACATCAAATGTGATCGCAGCTGTGAAGTCCGGTGGAAAGGTCTATGTGGCCCGAAGGGAGGTCAAGGTTACCATGGGCGGCTGCGGCGGCTGAGCATCCATCAATACCGCATTCTGACCAAGGAGTCATGATATGGCAAGCATTCGCGCAAGAGCAAAACACGCCAATGGCATCACCACCGTCCGTATCCTGCTGTCCCACCCCATGGAGACCGGACGGCGCAAGAACAAGGCCACCGGCAAGACGATACCGGCGCACTATATCACCGAGCTGTCCGCATCCCTGGGTGAGGAGAAACTGATAGAGGCCGACCTGGGCCCCGGTATTTCGGCCAACCCGCTGTATTCGTTCAAGTTCAAGGGCGGCGCCAGTGGCGATACGCTGAAGATCCACTGGGTGGACAACAAGGGCAACAGCGACGAAAGGGAAATCAGCATCCGCTGATATCCGGTTGCAGGCAACCCGGGTTTCACACCACCCAGGCTACTTGCCCGCGGCGCGCGGTAACGCAAAGAATGCCAAGGCGCAAAGGGTTCAGTAACCAGATCACCGGAAATAACCCCCTCCGTGGCTTTGTGTCTCCGTGCACACCGTGACTATCTTGCGCTGTTGGTCAATTGCACCTGCCCGAATGGATCATGCGTATCAACGCGTCCCTGTCTTCGGGACCGTAGGGCTCGTGCCGGCAGCGGTCATGCAGGTGCATGCGGTATTCGATGAAATCCTGCCGGTCGTCGATGAGCATGAAGGGGTTGCCCTGTTCCTGTTCGGCCAGTGATGAGACAGGACTGACAGCATAGTCATGACCGGGAAGGATTACCGTATCGGGTGGCAGGTCGGCGCGCAGCTTGCGCAGGGTATCGAACATCTGGTTGGGGTCGCCCCCGCGCAGGTCGCAGCGCCCGCAGCCGTACACGAACAGCGTATCACCGGCAATCAGCCGGTCGCCGACATGAAAACAGGCCGATCCCGGCGTATGACCGGGTGTGTGCAGGATTCGTATCGGCGTGCTGCCCAGCATCAGCGTGTCGCCACCGTGATGCAGAACCGGCCGACCGATATCGGCACCCCAGAAGCGCGCCTCTTCCTTCAGCAGGTGGATGGGCGCATCGTACTGGTCCAGCACCGCCTCGATGCCATTGATGTGGTCGTGGTGACTGTGGGTGAGCAGTATGTCGGTAATCGTCACCCCGAGTTCCCGGGCCCGTTCGACGATTCGTTGTGGCTCCCATGCCGGATCGACCACCGCGGTTCGCTGGCTGTCGTGATCGTGGATCAGGTAGATGAAGTTCTCCATCGGGCCCAGTTTCAGGCTGTCGATCGAAAATCCGCGCATGATCCTGCCTCAAGTATTTGATATTCAATAGTTTGCATGGCGATTGCATTTACCCGCCAGGGTAAAGAATAACCCATATCGGCCGATCTAGCATGTGTGATTCACAAAGTGGAAGTATTCACGACATGAGCCGTACCGAACTGACCGAGGAGCAGATCGCCAAGCTGCTGAAAGGCATTTCCATCCCGCCACAACCCCAGATTCTCGTCGATCTGCAGATGGAGCAGGCCATGCCGGATCCGGACATCAACGAGATCTCACGCCTGATCAGCAAGGACGTAGGCATCTCTGGCAGCATACTGCGCACCGTCAATTCGCCGGTGTTCGGCCTGCGCAACAAGATCAGTTCCATCGACCAGGCCGTGCACCTGCTGGGAATCAATAGTGTGGTCAATATCGTCAATGCCATCAGCATCCGCAACGAGGTCTCGGTTGAACAACAGCTCGATGAAGAACGGTTCAGATTGCTCAATCATTTCTGGGACACAGCCACGGACATCGCCACCACATCGGCCTATCTGGCCAAACAGGTCGGGTTTCAGTCCCCGGACGAGGCCTATACACTGGGGCTGTTTCACAATGCGGGCATCCCGTTATTGATGAGCCGCTTCGACAACTACATCGACGTACTCAGGGAGGGTTATGCAGGCGGCTATGAGCGGGTCGTGGATGCCGAAAACCGCCATTTCAATACCAACCACGCGGTACTGGGCCTGTATGTCAGCAAGTCATGGAACCTGCCTGCAACCATCTGCGAGGTGATCGCACAGCACCATAGCGCGGCGGCCATCTTCTCGGGCAACAGCCGGGCCAGCAGCGCGGTGAAGAACATGCTGGCCATCCTGAAGATGGCCGAGCACATTGCAGGCTTCTATCGCATCATCGCCGGGCAGGACGTTGACCACGAATGGGAGGCCGTCAGCGAGGCAGTGTTCGAATACCTGGGGTTGACGGAATACGATTTCGACGATATTCAGGCCACCTGCCATGATATGGGCATCGGTGCTACCGGTATCGATCTCTGACCGACCCGTGACGCTACCGACGGCTGCCGGCATCAATTGCCCACGAAACGCACCCGGCACTTGATGCCGGCCGGTATCCGGTGGCGCGGGTTGCGTACCTCCAGCCGCACCCTGAAGGTACCACTGGCGGCATCCACGACCTGTTCGACGATCATGACCCGCGCCCTGATCGTTTGCGGTTTCGGGTAGCGGATGGAGACCTCGCCAATCATGCCCTTGCGCACCTTGCCAAGAAACTGAACCGGCAGAATCACATCGATGTGCAACGGGTCGATGGCCGAGATGGTCAGGATCGGCGCATTCGAGACATACTCGCCGGCCGAGAGCAGTTTCTCGGTCACAATACCCGAAACCGGGCTGCGAATCGTGCGCTGCGCCAGACGCGCCTGGGCCTGACGCAGCTCCAGCCTGGCGAGCAGGGCCTCGGTCTCCATCTCGTCTTTTTCGTGAATCGACAGCAGGTTCTTGCGATACAGCTCGCGGTTGCGTTCCACCTTGCGTTCATTGAACGCGGTCTTGGCCTTTGCCAGGGCCACGGCCGCGCGTTCCACACCGGATTTCAGCGTGGCGATGACCTGACCCTTGCGCACCCGGTCACCCAGTTTGACGCGTACGCTCGCCAGCACGCCCGGCACTGGCGAACTGACCTTGACGACCTTGCTCGGTGCAATCAGACATTCGTGCCCTTGCGAGGCCATGACCAGCCCCGGCAGGAAGATCAGCAATCCTGCGAGCCATTTGTACATGTTCAAACTCCTATTCCTGTTTTCCGGTAAACGAAAGCTGCTTGCCATATTGATAGTCATGCCGCAGCATATCACGCCGTACCCGGGCGTGATATTTCTCCAGACGCCGCTGCACCCGGCCAAGATAGCGCAGGGCCAGCCACCGGCCCGGCGCCCCCAGACGCATCACATGCCGCATCAGATAACGGTGGAGGGGGTGCCGCTCGACATGGCGCAACAGGCCGTCCTCGAACGACAGGATGGTCTCCACGCAGCCGGGATCGCCCTGCCTTGCGCATCGGCCGGCGAGCTGGCGATCGACCCGTCCCGCCTCGTGCCGTTCGACGATCAGTACATGCAGACCGCTTTCATGGCAATCGGGATGCAGTTTGATGTCGGTGCCACGGCCGGCCATGTTGGTGGCCACGGTGATCCGTCCCGGTTCACCGGCACGCGCGACGATCTCGGCCTCGTCGGCGTCCTGACGCGCATTGAGGATCTGGTGATCCAGCCCGGCCTGGTTCAGGGCCGCGCCGATCTCTTCCGAGCTTTTCAGTGAACGGGTGCCGATCAGCACCGGCACGCCCTGTTCGTGCAAGGTCCTGACGCGCTGCACGACATGCTGCCACTTTCGTTCATCGGTGGGATGGATGTGTGGCCGCCGGTAGATCCGCCGGGATGGCTTGTGCGTGGGAATGCGCACTACCCCAAGCCCGTAAACCGACCACAGCTCATTGGCCACCTCGCGCGCGGTGCCGGTCATGCCGGCCAGGCGCAGATAACGGCGAAAGAAGCGCTGATAACTGATCCGCGCCAGGGTCTCCTTGGGGCTGGTCACTTCACAGCCCTCCTTGATCTCTATCAGCTGGTGCAAGCCGCGCTCCCAGCTCCGGTCGGCCATGACCCGGCCGGTATAGGGGTCGATGATCTGGATCTTGCCGTCCCGTATCAGGTAGTGCTCGTCACGCCGGAACAGCCAGCGCGCGCTGAGCGAACGGGTGAGCAGTTCCTCGCGGCGCACCTGGCCACGCCACATCGGCCCCATGCCGGCCGTGATCTGGCGGAGTTTTTCACGTCCGTAATCGGTCAGCGTTACCCGTTGTTCACGTTGATCGACCTGGTAGTCACTGCCCTCTTCGAACTGGTAGGAAAGCTGCATGGCCTCGCGCAGCAGGCGTTCCTCGTCCTGGTTGTGCGCCTCCTTCGAAATGATCAGGGGCGTGCGCGCCTCATCGATCAGGATACTGTCGGCCTCGTCCACGATGGCGAAATGCAGCCCGCGCAGCAACAGGCGCTGCTGGCGTGAATGCAGGCGTGTCAGCACCTCGGCATCGAGCTGACAGGAACCGGACTGACCAAGGTTGAGTACATCGCGCAGATAGTCGAAGGCGAGATCCTTGTTCGTGCAATAGGTGATATCGCAGGCATAGGCACGGCGCTTCTCCTCCGGGGTCATGTCGTGAACGACATAGCCAACCCGTAACCCGAGTGCTTCATACACCGGGCGCATGGCCTCGCAGTCACGCCGGGTGAGATAATCGTTGACGCTGACGACATGCACCGGCATCCCGTAGATTGCCGCCACGCTGGCCGGCAGCGTGGCGGTCAGGGTCTTGCCCTCGCCGGTCTCCATCTCGGCAATGCGCCCTTGAAGAATGGCCCAGCCACCCAGCAACTGGGTATCGAAATGCCGCATGCCGATCCGCCGGCCTGCCACTTCGCGCACCAGTGCGAACAGCGTCATGGCGGCCTGCCCGGCCAGCCCTTCACGCAACAGACGTGTGCGCAGCGTGGCGGCCGTCGGGATGATCTGGTCCTCGTCAAGTTGTGAAAAATCCCCCGCTGCGGCATGGATGCGCGGCAGAATGCGCCGGTAGCGGCGCGCACCGGAATAGGTCTGCCTTGCCAGCCTTCCCCACAACATGCGCGCCGTGCGGTCCAGCCAACCGGGATAACGGTCGCTGCGTTCCGGGCGCACGGTATAGGAAGCGATGCCCGGTTCAAACATCGAATTCCCTCAGAAACAGTCGCCGCAGTCCACGATACCAGCGCCAGGCCAGGGAGCGCGGCACATGCTCGAAGCGGACGAATACCCGCTCGCCGATCCGGCTGACCGGAACACCGATACCGAGCTCGAATTGGTATATGCGCTCGAATGCGCGCTGGCCCTCGCGATCGGCGGGATCGAGCACGATCCGGCCGCCGCCGGACTGCCCCAGTACCGGGCTGGGCAGCTCGCGCCCGACACTGGGTACCTCACGCAGAACCCGTGCCGGCAATATCCGACGCAGCTGGCTGGCCAGCCTGACCTGTACCCGGCGGATACCCTGACGCACGTTGCCGATCTCGTCCTGTCGGATGACGACCCGGACAGTGCCCCGATCACGCGGAATCACGTACCCGAGCATGGTGCCACGGGTCACATACCGGCCCGGCAGGTCGCCGCTCTCGGGCAATACCAGCCGTCCACTGGCCGGGCTGCGCACCAGCAATTCGGCCTGCCGCTCGCGGGCCTGGCGCAGCTCGGCCTGAACCCGTGTGATCTCCTCACGCAGCACCCGGGCCTGCACGCGTTCCTCATAGACCGCGCGATAACGGGCCTGGAACTCGCGCAGCTCGGCCTCGAGCTTGCGGATCCGCACGGTGATCTCGGGGTCCTCGCAACGAAGCAGCAACTGCCCCTTGCGCACCTGCTGCCCGCTGCGTGCAACGACTTCGCGAATGAAGCCGGGCGTCGCGGCCCGGATCCGCGAACGCTCGGGCACCCAGACCACACCCTCTGCCGCGGTCACGAGCGGGAACGGAATTGCCACGGTCACCACCAGGATGATTGCCAGAACGGCTGTCGAAAGTGTGACGATACGCCCACGATGACGACGCAATACGGGATCACGATGGATCTGACCCAGGATCCGGAATACCGGCGCCACCAGCATGCTGTACACCGCATACAGGGCCAACAGCACGCCAATGAAAAAGAACTTGCCGGCAACGAAGATGGCAATGAACAACATCAGGAACAGACGGTAAATAAATGAGGCGATCGCATACACGAACAGCCAAACCTCGCCGCCGGTACGCTCTGCCGGTGACTCGAGGTCCTTGAGTCTCAACAGGTAACGTTTGATCAGGTAACCGATGTACTGGTTGGCGCGGGTGGCGAAGTTCGGTATCTCGAGCAGATCGGCAAGAATGTAATAGGCATCGAAGCGCAACAACGGATTGCCGTTGAACAACAGTGTCGAAACACCGGCGATCAACATTACATTGAAGGCCGCGGAACGTACGAGGCCTGGCTCCACGTTCACCCATACGATCATCGCCAGTGAGGCAAGCACCAGTTCGACAACCATGCCGGCCGCGGCCACCAACATGCGTTTCTTCCTGTCGCGAAACGCCGCCGATGAGGAGGCATCGACATACGGCAGTGGCATGAACACCAGCAGCATGACGCCCATTTCATGCACTTCACCCCCCCACCGTTTGACCGACCAGGCATGCCCGAACTCGTGGATCAGCTTGATGACCGGATACAACAGGCCGATGAGAATCACGTTTCCGGTGGAGAACACCCGGTCTCCGACATTGTTCGTGAGTTCATCGAAATGCAGCACGGCCAGCATCAGCGCATAGCCGATCAGCAGGCACCAGCCCAGCAGACCCCACTTGCTAAAGAATGGCCGCACAAACGGCATCGTCGCATTGAGAAAACGGTCGGGATCGAACAGCGGGATCTTGATCGCCAGCGGTGATTTGAGTTTCTGCAACAGCTTTTTGCGCCTCGACTCACCGGCGCGCTCTACCATCTGCCGCATGTCTGGCGGCAGATCCGTTTTCAGCGCATCGGCCTCGTGCAGACGCGCCAGCAGCGAGATGACCTCGTCCTGGGTGGGCATATCGTCACCCAGTACCTCGCAGGCGCGTTTCCAGATCTCGTCCAGCGTGGTCTTGCCGTCGAACAGGCCGATGATGTAATTGGCCTCGGGTGTAAAACGATGAAAGCTGCCCTTGGCGTGATCCTGGATCACATACCAGGTCTGGTTACGGTAACGGTGCCGGTGCACCTCGACATGCGCATGCAGGGCGGGACGCAGATCCTTGACCCGGTACCAGGTCTGGCTGAACAGGCTCTGCATGACGGCCTACCAGGACCACCACCAGAGCGTGAACCACTCGCGCAGGTCGCGTGTCCAGATATCGATCAGCTTGCGCCGGTCGATATCGATTTTGGCCACGCCCTCCATGCCGGGTCTTAGCGCAGACGAGGACCTCAGCAGCCGGGCCTCGACACGGAAGAAGTTGCGTCCGTCCCTGGCCACGGATACCGGCGTGATGCGTACGACCCGAAACGGAAACTCCCGGTTCGGCAGGGCCGTGAGTATCAAACTGCCCCGTTGTCCTTCACGTACATCGGCGATGCGCCGTTCATCGACCTGGATGATGACCCGGTAGTCTTTCAGCGGCGCGATCGTGAACAGTTCCTCGCCCTCCTTCACGGCCACGCCGAGCCGCTGACTCAGGTCGCCCCGGACGATCAATCCGTCGATCGGCGCCCTGATCCGGGTCCGCCCGATACGGCTGTCGGTGAGTTGCAGCTCGGCCGTCACGCGCGCGATCTGTGCATCGATGATATTCAGTTCGGCCCGGTTGCGTGTGGCAAGCGCTTCCTGTTTCTGACGTTGCAGTTTGGTCAGTTCGCTGAGCTGCCTGAGCCGTTCCAGGCGCAGGTCACGATCGTCGAGGCGCGCCAGTACCTGGCCCTTCCTGACAATGTCACCGGCGCGGAAACCGGCCTCGCGCAGATAGCCCTGAAACGGCGCGGTGACGATCCGCTGCACGCGGCCTTCGAGCAGGGTATCGGCTGAAAGCCGGTATTGTCCGCTGACCACACTGAGCGCCACGACCGCCAGTATCAGTGACAAGGCGGCCAGCTTGCGGCCTGGATAACCCTTACCGAACAGACGCCGGCACTGGCGCCAGAAGGCATCGTTGATTTTTTTCAGGATATGCCGGTCGTTCTCGCGCTTGTCGATCAATGCCGGGCCGGTAAGCCCGAGGATGCTCTGTGCCAGCAGGATTTCATCCTCGCCAAACGGCCCGCCACTGCGTTCGAGACACACGGCGCCCCGGATGCGGCCGTTGCTGATCAGCGGCAGAGTCATCACCGCGTCGAGTTCCTGACGCGCGGCAAGCTCACGATGTTCACGGCACACCACCAGGGCCTGCCCCTCGGGAACCGGCCAGACGATTTCACGACGCTGCTCGACTGCCTCGTCCATCGCGTTGCCGAGCAGGCGCACCAGGTTCATCTGCTTGCCGAACTCGGCGCTATGGGAAATCGCCTCGACCCGGCAGTGACCCTTGTTGTCGATCAGCCCGAGCGAGACCCGCTCGCAGCCCAGTTGTCCAGCCATGGCCGTGACCAGCGCCATCGCCGCGGGCTGGAAGCCGCCCTCGGCATGCACGCCGGCGAGCAGTTCGATGGCGGTTTGCAAACGCTCGATGATGCGCCGGTCCTGGCGCATCTGCTGACGACGGATCTCCAGTTCGAGCCAGGCCGTGCCCCACTGCAGCTGGCTCATCACCGACTGCAGCCGTTTCTCGTCGGCCGACTCCACCTCGACCGCCACGGCGCCGAACACCTTGCCGTCGATCAGCAGCGGCCACGCGATCAGGTAACTGGCGGTCAGAGGCACGATGCCGTCGGCCGGTTCCACATCGGTCACCAGCCCGGTTTGCTGCTCGCAGGCATCCTCGGCCAGCTCGGCCAGATCGCTCACCGGGGTATCAACGTTCGGCCATACCGCGCGCGGAGGATACTGGCCGCTGCCCGGTTCACCCAAAAGCAGCACGGCGCGCCCGACCTGGGGCAGCAGCGAGACCTGCAATCGCAGCCAGTCCTGGTAATAACGCGCGCCAGCCCCGTCATCAGCGCCGGTATGAAAGGAAAGGAAACGTGCCCAGACCGCAGGATCCAGCCCCGCATGATCGACGGGAACCGGCTGATCACCGGAGGGAGAATCGCTTTGCATACCCGTAACCCGTCATGGACATGCGCCCAGTATAGCCTGTTTGTCCTTGATTTTCATGGACAAAAAAGCCCGTCGGGCGAATATCGGCCATCATAGGCGGAAAAATTGCGCCTACCGGGCCGAACGCATGGCCCGAACCGCGGATAGGACCCGTAACGTGGCGGATATCGGCCAGCCGCCACCTGGAGACCGCTCGTTCTCCGTTTGCTTCTATCCCGCCGGCATGACGGTTTGTTACTGGTCGATCTTCAGTTCGCCAAAGCGTTTCTCGTATTCGTCGATGACGTTGTTGAGCAGCAATGACAGGCGCTTGGCCGCGTAGGGGTTCATCATGATCCGGTCGGTCAACTGCACCACCAGTTCGGACTGACCGGTATGCCAGTTCTGGTTGGTACCGAACAGCAGGGTCACTTCTTCCCGGGTGCTGGATACGTTGCAGACATTCGCATACGAACTCTGCATGCGCGAATCGTCCCAGCGGATCACCGGGCCACGGGTCTCGCTCGCTTCCTTGGGGTCTTTTTCTTTTTCTGCTTCAGCCATTGCTAGGGTTTCCTCTTGATGAACGTAAACTGCTTATGCGCTTCCCCGCTGTCATGATAGCAGGACAGCCGTTTGCCGGCGAACGCTTCCCAGCGCATGATCCGTTCGCGCCGCAGACCGCGTACAACCGGCCGACGACCCTCGGCGCGGCTACGCCGACTGCTGGTCACGCGCCAGCCGGCCAGTCCGGCAATCGCCGCGCCCAGTGTCTGACTGCGCTTGTCGTCTTGTTCGTCATCCTTGTCCTGTGAAGGTGTCTGTTTGGGTTTGCAGAGCGGCTTTTTGGCCTTGCCATCCTGTGCATCCGGCCGGTTCTGCGCCTTGCCATTTTGCTCGTCCGACTGCTTGCCCGCTTCCGGCGCCGCGCAGCCACCTTCCGGCGTCCCGGTATCGCCTTTCTGCGGCTGACCGGCGGCCGGGGCGGGGATGTTGATACTCGGGTCGCTGGGCTCGCCAGGGTGACTGGCGCCCTGGCTGGCACGAACCTGGTTGAATTGGGTCACGGGCAACTGCCGTCCCGAGACATCGGGCAGGCGCGGGATGCCGCCCAGCGAGAAACGGCTTTGCAGCGACTGCGGGAGATAGAGGCCAAACTGGGTCGAACCGATCAAATCGAGATTGCCCTGACCAAGGCGTACGACAAACAGGCCCTTGTCGCCATCCAGCGTGACACGGGCGTATTCACCGACCATGACATCCTCGCCCAGATCGCCATGGAACAGGTCGCCGCCAAAACCGCCCAGCATGACATCGCGGCCGTTCCCGCCATTGAGCTCGTCGTTGCCGCCAAGGAAGGGATCGATGGTCTCGAAGATCACCGGCTGCCAGTGGATGAAGACCATCTGGCCGCCGTCGCCGGACAGCATGTCCTCTCCGGCACGCCCAAGCAACAGGTCGTTGGCGGCCCCGCCAATGATGTAGTCCTCGCCGTCGCCACCGTCGATGGTATCGTCACCGCCCAGCGCCGGATCTGTGGACCACATGACATCCATGCTGAAGGGATCGGTGTCTCCGGTCCAGACGTCGCCACTGTTCTTCAGTACCACCGACTGGCCGCTCTGAAGGAAGAAGAACTCGCCGTTGTCGCCCAGGATGTAATCGTTGCCACCCTGGCCGTTGATGACATCACTGCCGACCCCACCGATGACCAGGTCGCGGCCATCACCGGCGTCGATGGTGTCGCCGCCGCCCGTACCGGCATCGGTATCGGTGGCATGCAAGTGTTCCGGCCGGCCGTTCAGGTAACGGAACTCGCCATTGTCGCCCACGATGCGGTCCTCGCCCGCGCCGGTGGACAGGGTATCGGCGCCATACCCGCCGAACACCCGGTCGTCGCCCGCGCCGGTGGTGACGCGGTCATCGCCCCCCTCGCCACCGCGGGCCGTGGCCAGCCGGGTGATACCGGCGTTGGACTTGCGTTCCACGCTGCCGCCCTGATAGACCGCGATACGGCCGCTGTAATCGATCTGGCCAAAGTCGCCAAAGGCGACCAGGCCATCGTTCCAGGCGCTGGCATCGATGCTGTCGTTGCCGCTCTCGCCAAACAGCACCAGCAAGCCGTCGGCGCCACTGCCGTCATCGGCCACGATGATCGCGTCGTCGCCATCGTTGAACCAGACACTGGTCACGTCGCCGGCACGGGTGCTGCCTATCCTGACCGTGTCCGCGCCCTGACCGCTGCGGATGTTCACGCCACCGGCATAGCTGCCGCCGCTGGCGGTATAACCGATGCGTCCGGGCGCCAGGCCGGTGATGCTGGCACGGTCGATACGTACCGGATTCACTGCCGTGCCGTCACCCGCGTTGCTGCCGGCATCGCTGACATTCAGGGTGTTGTCGCCGCTGCCGGCGTCGATGTCGAGATCACCGGCAAGGGCGTCCAGCGTGCCGGTCAGGGCCGGCGCGTTGCCGGCCACGTTGACGATGTCGTTGCCACCCAGGGTCATGATCCGGGTACGCGCGCCGCCATCGGTGCCGCTGACATTGAAGATGTCGTTGCCGGCGCCGGAACGGATCAGGATGTCCTCCATTGTGCCATAGCTGATCGTACCGGCCATGTATTCGATATCGAGCGTGCTGGCGGTGAGATCGAGACGGGTATCGCGGGTCTCGCCGGAATCGTCCACGATCATGCGATCGTTGCCGGCCTCGCCGTAGAGGGCGAGATTGCGGTTGATCGATGTGGTCAGTCCGCCGGTCGTGAGCGGCGCCCGGTCGGAAACGATGAAGCGATCGTCGCCGTCGTTGCCGCGAATGACCGTATCGCCATCGACGCCGCGGATATCGGCATTGTCGTTGCCCGCGCCAAGGTCGATGGTGGTGGTACCGGCATGGGTGGCCGTCACGGTGAGGCGGTCGTTGCCGCTGCCGAGCAGGACGTTCATGGACTCGAAGTCCTGGTAGGTGATGCCGCCATTGTAGGTCTTGCCGCCAATGATCTGGTCACCGCCCATGCCGAGGCCGGTCAGACGTGTGCCGCTCAGCGTACCGGTGTCATCAGCGGTGCTGTCCTGGTCGAACACATTCAGCGTATCCCGGTCGCGGGACGGATCGGGCGGCACGATGGTCGGGAACGCGCCGGTATCGGTCTCGGTCGGCAGGATTACGGCATCGACGAGGCTGCGGTCCGCATTCGGATCCAGCCCGCCGAACACGTACAGCGGCCCGGCGATGTTGTCCACCGTCTGCGCGATATCCGGGAAGGTAATCGGATTGCCCGCGGCGTCATAGGCCACGACACCGGCCGGCACGTCGGCGCCGACCGAGACGGTATCGCTGCCATAGCCGCCGAAGATCCGGGTGACCGACCCGGCCCGCGTGCTCTGGACATAGAACTCGTCGTCGCCTTCCATGCCGTCGATATCGACGGACTCGATATTGGTATAGTTGATACTCAGACCGGCGCCGAACACGCCACGGTCGGTAATGACGAATCGGTCGGCGAACTCGGTGCCAACCACAACCAGGGTGTCGTCGCCCGCGCCGCCATCGACATCGACCGGCGCGTTGACGACATATTCTATATAGTCCGAACCGCTGCCACCGGCGATGGCCGTGGTATTGGTGGTCGCAAACGCGCGCACGACGAAGCTGTCGCTGCCGGCGTCGCCGTTCAGGGCCAGCGCCGCCCCGTTGCGATAGACCTGGAAGGCATCGTCACCATCGCCGCCATTGATGGTCGTGGCGCGGCTGATGCCCTTGCTCAGATAGCCACGCGTGGTCTGGATGGTGTCGATCTCGTCGCCGGGCGCGACGTTCGGTACCTCGCGCGGGCTCTTGAACATCTGTCCGACCTGGGCGCTGTCGTTACCCGCGCCCAGGTTGATGACGGTCACGGCATTGTTGTCGTCCAGGGCGATACGGTCGTCACCGTCAAGGGTGTCGATGGTCAGCGTGCCGTTGATGTTGGCGTCATAGTTGACCCGCTCGACATCCGCGCCGTGCAGGCTGGCGACGAAGTTGCGACGCAGCAGCAACTGATCGGCAGCCGCGGTGCCCCGGATATTGAGGTCGTTGGTGCCCGAGGCGCCGGTATCGCGCACATCGATGCGCGCCGCACCGCTACGCGCCAGGCGGACGTTATAGGTATCAGACCCTTCTCCGCCATCGAGTATCAGGCGGTCCGCGATCGGGCTGCCGGGCGCATCGTCGATGCCGGTGGTGATGATGTCACTGCCGACGCCCCCCAGGATGGTCGTTTGGGTGCCGGCCGTGACATTGGTGAGTGTGATGCGGTCGTCGTCGTCACCGCCGCTGATGCTTGCCGAAGCGCCGAAGATCCGCCCCCGAATGTCGATCACGACGCCGGTGCCGGCATCGGCGTCGCCGGCATCGCCAATCAGCGTCACGGTGCCGCTGGCGCGGACCTCGCCGCCCTGCTCGATGGTGACATTGTCACCGACACGCAGTATCACCGCGCCGTTGTCGGCGCGGACGATGCTGCCCGTGCCCAGGCGCAGGTCGTTGCCCGCGCCGGCCTGATCCACGATCGTCAGGCGGATATCGCCGTTGCTGCTGAGCACGCGCCGGGTATCCAGCCCGCCGTTCATGGCACGAACATGAATACCCTGCGCGGCGGTGGCACTGAACAATGCCAGCCCGGCGGCGGTGACCTGGACATCGAGCGCGTTGCTGCCGCCGCCGACACTGCCGCCGCGGGCCGTGAACGTGAACCCGCCGCTGTCAATATTGCTGGCGTCGTCGTTGCGGCTGTCGATCAGCGAGCCGGCGGCATCCAGCATGGTGCTGCCGGCAGCGGCCAGGATGCGGTCGATGCGGATATCGCCGGCGGCGGCCGTGAACGCGGCGTCACCGGTGGTGGTCTGGGCGCGAATGATGTTCAGATCCCCGGCCGTTTCGGTGATCGCGATGCCGCCAGCCGCCGTGGCGGTCAGGTTGTCGGAATCGATGTCCAGATCCTTGCCCATGGTGCCGATCCGGCCCGTCCGGGCCAGCAGGTTCAGCGCCGCACCAACGACATCGGCCGCTGCGTCGCCATCGGCATCGACGATGCCGGACGCCGCGCTCAGGAACACGTTGCCGGTGGTCGAGATGATACTGCCGACGCGCATGTCGCCATTGATCTCGTCGATGTGAATGTCGCCCAGCGCCGTGGCATCGATGCGGCCGGCACCGACATCGGTCCGCAACGCCGAACCGGCCTGCCCGATCACGCCATTGCCGGCCACCAGCCGAATGTCCTGTGCCCGAATGAGCTGGGCATTGCCGTTGCGCAGGATATCGCCGGCCACAGACGACAGCGCGGCGGTGCCGTTGCTGCTCTCGATCAGGCCGGTCAGCAGCAGGTCGGTTGTCACCGTGCTCGTGCTGCCGGCAGTGACCGTAACACCGTCACGCCCGCTGAGCGTATCGAGCGTGATGACACCGTTGTCCGGCGTACTGGCCACATCGTTGACAAGGCCCGTGGACTGGATGTCGGCCAGATCGATCCGTATCAGGCTGCCGCCCGCGTCGCGCAGGTAGTAACCGCTGCCGCGCAGGCTGTGCGCGGCGCCGGTGGCCCCGGCCGTCAGGTCGCGCACCAGACTGTGCGCGGCGCCGCTGGCGGCGGACGGATCCAGGTCCACGCCGATCAGCGCGGCGATGCCGTGATCACCGGTGGCGACCGAGGTATCGAGCGCCAGCACCGTCGGCGTCGCGGCCAGCGCATCGGCCCGGGTGGCAGCCAGCTGGATCGTGGTCGCATCGACGACTACGGCGTAATAGGTCTGGCCATCCACCAGGCCGCCAATGGGCGTGCCGGAGGCGCGATAGGTCACGGGCTGGCCGGTGACGTAGCCGTGTGCGACACCGAGATCGATGTCCGAACCGCTGACTGCGGTGGTGGCAAACGCGCGCATATCCGGGACAGCCGTCGTATCGGCCAGGTTGTTTACCAAACGGATGGTCGTCGCATCGATCACGCGCACATAGTAGGCCTGCCCATCCACCAGGCCGCCGATGGCCTGACCACCGCCACTGTGGTAGATCACCCGGTCGCCATTGGCGTAACCATGATTGCCACCCAGGTTGATGGTTTCGCGGTTGCCGTTGACCGCGGCGGGAGCGAACACCCGCGCCAGCTGGATGCGCGTGCTGTCGATGACCTTGACCGCGTAGCTCTTGCCGCTGACCAGACCACCGATCGGCGCGCCGCCGTTGCTGTCGTAACGGACCAGATCACCATCCTGCAACCCGTGTGCGTAACCGAGATCGATGATGTCGTTGACGATATCGACACCGGTGGCCGGATCGAAGACATCGTTCTGGAACAGGCTGCCGGTAACCACCGTGCCGTCCCTCAGCGTAACCTGTATCAGGGTAGCGTACTGCTCGCGCTGACCGTCGTTGATGCGGATGTCCACCTGGCCCGCGCCGGAGGTTGCATTCAGTACGCGCACGTCGAGCGCGGAGGCATCGCGGCTCACCGCGGCCATGTCCAGCCATACGCCCTGCCAGCCGCTGGCATCGCGCAGCAGTGTCGGCAGGCCGGTCAGCGCCGAGGCCCGCAGGCGCGCCTGGATACGGTCGCGCGCGGTGCCGACCATGCCACGGTCGGCGCGCAGACTGAGATCGCGGGTGTCGATGTACACACCGGGGCCGGACGAGGTGATATCGCCTCCGGCATTGTAGATGCGCGTAATACCGAGATCATTCTCGATCCGGCCGTTGAGGTTGATATAGGCATTGGCCGCATTGTTGTTGCGGATGTCCACCAGCGATCCGGTGGCGTTGGTATTGACCGTATAGTTGAAATTGCTGGTCTCGTCACCAATGCTGATGATCGGCGTGGACTGGTTCTTGTTGATCACGATGATGTCGTTGATGATCAGGTCCTTGGCCGAGTTGTTCGTGATCGTGACCGAATCGAACGCATTGTTGACATTGAAGATGGCGTTGCCGATCACGGCGTCGTACACCGAGCGAATGAAGATCCTTCCAACCGCGGTATTAACGATGTCATCGACGATGATCCGGTCGGCCAGGTTCTGGTATGTGACCCCGACCGCGCGGATCACATTGCCACTGGCATCGACGACCAGTTCCGGCGATTCCGCACCGTCGATTGTGACCGTGGAATTGAAATCGATCAGGTTGTCAACGACCTTGTTGCCCGGCGTATAGGTGTCCACCGGACTGGCGGTCACGTACTCGACCAGTTCCTCGATCGGATCGCAGATAACCTTGTCCAGACCCAGCCAGCCGAAGATCGTACGGCAGGCGTAACCAACGATTTCCTTGACATAATAGGTCAGTGTTTCGGCATCGGCCTCGGCGCGCTTGATATAGCCATTGGTCTGGTATTTCGGCGAATCGGCCAGCACGTATAGATCCCGGGTCGTCAACTGGCTGCCCGTCATCGTGCGCACGGTCGATGTCGCCTGCTGCTCGTTGTCGGCCGTCGATGTCAGTGCGCCCTGCACGCCGGTGGTATCGGTCTTGGCGCGCGCACGCGAGATCAGGCTGTCCTGCCGGGCCACCATGCTGATGCTGACCGGTGCCTCGATGGACGCGCCCTGACCCAGGAACACAAGCGCCGCGGCCTTGAGATCGGCGTCCGCGGTTGCCTTGGAGCTGTTGCCGGCGGAATAGTTCACCGAACTGGCATCGGCATTGACATCGAGCGCAATGTCGCGCGCAAGCGCCGAGAATGCATTGGCGAGAATGTTCGCGCCATCCCCGATCCGCGCCTCGGTGTTGGCGTTGAGCAGCTGCGCGCGTGAAGTGACCTCGAGTACCGTGATGCCGCCGCCGCTGGAGATCGACGTGGTCGCATCGATGTCCGCGCTACCGAAGGCGTTCATGCGCATCAGGCCACCGGTGCGAATCGTGGCGTTGACGCCCACCGCGGCACGCGTCAACACACCATCAGCGATTGCCTCGGCTTCCTGGCCCGCGCCGCTGATCAGGCCGCCACCGCCACCGGTCGCGGCCGCGTTGACCCGGTTGCTGGTTCTGGCCGTGACACTGACATCGCCCACGCTGTTGACCAGGGCCCCGTCGGCGATCGCCGCCTGGGTATTGGCGCCGCGAACGTAGGCGCCGGTACGCAGGACGCCGAACGCGGCCACGCCGCCGAAATCGCCCTTGACCTGTGCATCGACGTAGTCATTCGCTTCGGCGCCTATGGTCGTCACGCCACTGCTCCACAGCGACGAACCGGCACCAATGCGCGCATCGACGACAGGCACGAGGGTGGTATAGGCATAGGTGCCGACCCCGGCCACGCCTCCCCCGGCAACGGCTTGCGAGTAGGTCACCAGCCGGTTGTCGGATGTGGCCTGTACGCTGATATTGCCGACCCGCTGCGCGGAACTGCCGATCTGCGAGCGGTTGCCGGTAAACGCGTTGGCGCTGGTATTCGCCACGATTGTACTGCGCATGTCGGCGCCGGCGATCAGACCGCCCGTGCCGCCGGCATTGCGCACGTCCGCATCGGCGTCCTGATAGGCGTTGATCATCACCCGGGCACCGCCATCGATGACGGCATCATCCCCGAGCCCGGCCTCGGCCATTGCGTTCACGATCAGTTTGCCGTCGGCGCCGGCACCGGCGAGCAAGCCGCCCGATCCAGCGGTAAGCGCGATCGTGCTCCGCGCATTCGGACGGTCGCTGGCGTCAATGGTGATCCCGCCGCCGGCCGTAAGACGGCTGAAGCGGCCGGCGAACGCGCGGACGGCGTTGTCGATCCGCACATTGGCGATCGAAACCCCCACACTGAGACCGCCGCCGGCCCCGGAGCCGCCAGTGACATTGACGGCATAACGGTTCGAGGCGCTGATGGTCAGGTCGCCACCGGCACGGATGGAAGCGCGATTGATGATGTTGCCGGCATCTTCGACATAGGCCGCTGTCACGCGGTCACCGGCACCGCTGCCGGTGGCAAGGGCCGGATTGATGCTCGGTTGCGCTATGCTCCCGGTGCGGCTGGCGGCATTCTGCGCGCTGCTGTTGCTGCCACTGAGCGGAAGCGGATTCAGGGCGATATTGTTGTTGACCTGACCCTGCAGGCCGGCGTCGAATTGCCCCGCACCGGCGGTATCCAGCGGCGAACCCATGCTGAGCACCGAGATCGCGCCATTCAGCGCCACTGTGGCCCCGCCATAGGCCTTCACGGTCGATTCCATCAGACGCGCGGAACGCGCCGTGAGCGAGAAGCTGCCCGCGGCATCAATCGACGATTGCTGCCCGACCCGTGCCACGGTACGGTTCTTGATCGTGCCCACATCGATTGTGGCGCCGACGCCGCCAAGTGTACCGCCGGCCACGGTGCCGCCCCAGTTCCTGATGCTGGCGTTGTCGTCCGCGCTGATGGTCACACGCTGGCCCGCGCCGGGAGACAGCGCGCCGCCGGCACGGAAAGGCGCGAAATTGTTGATCATCGAGGCCCGGCTGGCGCCGCTTTCCACGATGGCCTCGGTGGTGGTGTTGATCGCATTGACGGTGATCGCCGCACCGACGCCGCCACCGGTGAGACCGATGGCGCCGGTGGCCACCTCGGTGACGATGCTCTCATCGGTATCGGCGCTGATCGTGGTTGCGCCAATGGCGTTGACCCAGGCGCCGCGCAGCGTGGCGCGGGTGGTGTTGCTGATCGTGTTGACGGCAATCGAGGCGCCTGCACTGACGCCCAGCGAGCCGGCCACCATGCCGGTGTCGCTGTCGATGCGCGCAATATCGTCGGCGCGTACGCTCAGGTCGCCCAGCGACCAGACATTGCTGCCCTGGATGTAAGCCGCGTTGGTGTTGGCCAGGTTGACGACATTGACCGAACCGCCGATCGCCACACCGGCCACGGCGGCACCGCCGGTGGCCTGGATGACGCTTTCATAGGTCTGGGTGCTGACCTCGACATCACGGCCATAGACATTGGAGGCGACGGACGTCGGATAGCTGCCGGCGGCGTTCTGGTCGGCAATGTAGGCGCGGGTGGTGTTTTCCAGCACCACGGTATCGATGGCCGAAGCAACAGCCAGCGCGCCGCCCGACAGCGCGCCGCCCTTGTTGTCGATACGGGTATCCTGGTGCGCGCGCACCTTGACGGCCTGACCGTAATCGGCCGCGCTGTTGATGTTCGAACCGACGATCCAGGCCTCGGTCAGCTCGCGCGTTGAGACGACCGAGATATTGGCGGACACGCCACCCAGACCCAGACCGGCCGTGACCGTGATCACCTCGACCGCATCGGTGGATGAGGCAATCACCGACATGCCACGGATGTTCTCAGGCGCCAGGGCACCTGTATCACCGTTCCAGCGGCGTATCGTCGTGGCCGCTCCGAGACCGCTGGCGCTGACGGTCGAGCCTTCGATCCAGGCCTGCACCCGGTTGTCCAGTGTGGTCACCGTCACCGTGCCGCCGATGCCGACCGCCCCGCCGCCGAGTGAACCACCATAGGTCCTGACAATATTGGCCGACTCGGCCAGCTGGGTCAGATTGCCCGGCGTGCCCATGATCGAACCCGTAATGCTGGCCGATACCGTATTGGCCATCAGGTTGACGGCCACCGAGCCGGCCACGCCCACATACAGACCCACCGAGCCGCCGGCGGCGATGGTTTCGATCGTAGCCGCGGACTGTGCGACCACCGAGGCATCGCCATTGCCAACCTGCGCATTGGAACCGGAAACAGCGGTGATGACCGAACGGCTGATTTCATTGTAGGCCGCCGCGCCGCCGATGCCCGCCGCGCCCAGGCCGACCGAGATCTGTCCGGCGAGCGAACGGATCGTGGAGGTATCGATGGCACCGAGCGAGAGATAGCTGCCCGCACTGGCGGTGCTGTTGTCGAGCCTGGCCCGGGTACCGCCGTTGATGATGTTGGTGGACACCGAGCCGGTCAGCGAGACCTGACCGCTGACCGAGGCCCCGGCCGAGAGGGATTCGATCGTGCCCGTGGACGCGGCGCGGATCAGCAATCCGCCGTTGCCGGCATCGACCGTGCTGTTCAGTACCAGCGACTCGACATTGGTGCCGATCTTGTTGGTCGCCACGGCCGCGCCGACCGCCGCGGTACCGGCCGCGTTGATCTGCCCGGCCAGTGACTGGATCGTGGAATTGTCCGTTGCCTCGACCTTGCTGCCGGCATCGGCCGTGACGCTGGCGCCGGTAACGCGTGCCAGTATGCTGGAGCCGATGTCGTTGATCGTGACCGCGCCGCCGCCCGAGAAGGTGCCGGCCCCGCTGCCGCCGGCCGCCAGCGAGCGGATGGTCGCGGTCTCGCTGGCCGTGACATCGACCGAACCCCGCGCCGACGTGACACTGGCGTTCTCCACTGCGGCGCGAATCAGGTTGCCGCCCCGGGTGCCGATCTTGTTGTACGCCACCGAGGCGCCGATCGACGCCGTGCCGGCACCGGTGACCACCCCGGCCAGCGACTCGATCGTGGACGCATCCACAACCTCCAGATTGACGCCATTACCGCCGGTGATTGTGCTGTTACCGTTCACATAACTGCCGATGTCGTTGTCGATGAAGTTGGTCGTCGCCGCGCCGGCCAGTGAAACGTCACCGGCACCGCTGCCCCCGGCGGCCGCAGTGCGGATCGTCGAGCCCCCGCGGCTCTTGATGCGTACCTGGCCACTGCTGGCCGCCAGATTGGAGGCTGCCACATAGGCGCCGACTGTGACCGTCAGATCGTTGACCGCGGCCGAGGCCCCGATCGAGACCTTGCCGCCGCCCGCCACCGCACCGGCCAGAGAACTGATAGTGGTGGCATCGGCGGCCGACAGGGTCACATCGCCGCCACTTGTGATACTGCCGTTGCCGAGATAGGCCTTGATGTCGTTCTTGATCAGGTTAACGGTGGCCGTGGCGGCAACGCCCACCGTCTTGGCGCCGGCGCCCCCGGCCGCGATTGCCAGGATCGCGCCATTGGCCTGGGCGTCGATATCGACATCGCCGCTGGCGTTCACAGTACCGCTGACATAGGCGAGGATGTTGTCGTCGATATCATTGCTGGCCGAGGCGGCGCCAAACGCGGCGGTGCCGCCCGAGGCGGCCAGACTGCCGGCCACGGTCAACACGTTGTTGGTGCCCGAGGCGGTCAGCCGAACCCCGCCGGCGCCGGTCTGCGTGACCAGCGCGCCAGCGGCAACCGCCGCCTCGACGGTGCTGTTCTGCAGATTGAGCGCCAGGCTGAACGCCCCGGCCACGGTCTTCTGTGATACCGCGCCCGCGCCGGCGATCAGATAGAGATTGTCGGTCTTGCGCGCATCCAGCCGAACCCCCTGGATGGTTTCGCTGCCGAGCAGCAGCGCCGCCGCGGCACCGGACGCGGCCTCGGCCGTGACAGTGGCGTTGGCGCCGATCCTGGCCGAAACCAGGCGGTTGATCTTGTTGACCGCAGCCGCGGCGCCAAAACCGGCCGTCTTGCCGCCGGCCACCGACCCGCCGATGAACACCCCGAATTCATCGTCCGCCGCGTGCAACAGCAGGTTTTCGCGCGCGCGCACGCTGGCGCCGTCGCCGATGCGCGCCTGAACATCGATATTC
>WFUO01000036.1 GCA_015484945.1 Gammaproteobacteria bacterium
ATCGAGGGGACCAGCCAGGCCATCGCGGGGGAACTAAAAAAATTGCAGTACCTCGGCCCGCTGCGATCCTTCCCGCCGCGGCATCAGGCCTTCTCCGAGCACGAAGACGCGAACTGGTACGCCGGCGGCGGCTATGCCTGGGACGTGGTCCGGCGGAATGATCGTGTGCGCGAGGCCGTGAATGCCTGGCTCGGCTCCGACAAGCTCCAGACACCGTACGAACTCGCCGTTCGCTCGCTTGTCGCCCTGGATCAATTGCACGGCCCGCTGGAGCAGGGTCTGGAACAGATGCAGGACGAGGGGCTCGACATCGAGCCCGACTACGACGACACGCCCCAGCCAACGGGCGTCTATCCGATCATCAAGGACATCGAGGTGGAGGCAGGCAACCTCGTGGCCGGGATCGATGCGTCCGATGTCGACCGGATTCGTGAGCTGGTCCTGGTCGACCAGCGCGCCAACACCGTGGTCACGCATCGGGATGTGGGGATAGGCATCACCCAGGTCCTGCCCGTGCTGGTGACGGCCTACGCATCGAAAGACAAGATCATCGCCATGGAGCAGCCGGAGATTCACCTGCATCCGGCCCTTCAGGCCGAGCTGGGGGATGTGTTCATCGAAGCCGCCACCGGAGAGCGGGGGAACCGGTTCATCCTCGAGACGCACAGCGAGCATCTGATCCTGCGCATCCTCCGGCGGATACGCGAGGGGCGTTTGCACCCGGACGACATCGCGGTGCTGTTCGTCGAGCCGCTTGCAGGTCGGGGCAGCCGGGTCGTTGAGTTGCGCGTGGATGAGGAGGGCGATTTTATCGACGATTGGCCGGGCGGGTTCTTCGAGGAATCCTATCGTGAGAAATTTGCCGGGAGGTAGGGATGCTGGTGCCGTTCGCGATCGACACCGAAAGCCTGGAACCCGACGGCGGCTGGACTCCGGCGCAGATGGTGGCTTGCCACAGAAATCTCCTCGACACATGGCAGCGTGTCGGGATCCTGGTGCATGACGGCGAGGATTTTAGCGGGTCACGCATCAAAAAGGCCATTGACGCCCTTCCGCAAAAGCTCCGGCCCTTGTGGCAGGAATTGGTTGGGCGGCTCCCAATGCTCCCGGCAGATCCGCAATGGGATGGCATTGCCCGCAACAGTAACGGGACGCTTGATGCCCTGGCGGCATCGGCCAATGTCGCCCTGCTCGACGATGTCAAGGCAGAGGTGGAGTTTGGCCTGGATGAGGCCGAACTGAGCCGGGTTCTGCCGTCACATCCACGACTGGAATTCTGCCGCCTGCTGGCGGCGCCCCAAGCGCGATTTTTTGAAGATGCCATGCGGTTTTCTGGCCGACACATTCCCGCCAAGCAGACTTATACCGATCTGTGGGAGTCGCGGTTTGCCGTTCTCGCGCGAGCGCCGATCAAGCAAATCGCTATCGTTGACCGCTATGCCGTGTCCCAGCACTACGAATGCCCGCAGGACAAGCTTTCCGGCCTGGAACGGTTTCTCCGCCTTCTGGACACGGACGCGACCGGGAAGCGATACGTGACGCTGTACTCGGCATGGACATCGGAACTTAATCAACCAAAGGTAACGATTGAGGATGTACAGGCAGAGCTGCGAGGAATCCTCGATCACCTGCCGAAAGGTCATGTGAGGCGCGTCAAAATCGTTATGTTGCCCAATGCTGATTTCGGCCAGCTCCATCACGACCGGTTCGTTCGTTTCGGTGATTATGTGTGGGATATTGGTCTCGGAGTGAAGGTGTTTGAAGGCGCTTTCGTGGCGGAGCAGTCGACGGCGGGGTTCAAGGCAGGGCTCCAGGCAGACTCGTACAAGCAGGCAGAGGCAGGCCTGAGCGTGCATGTGCGGGCTAAGTCCATCGATGTTGCATTGTAGGCAGGGGATGTTTTCAAGAGGCCGGTATTCAAACGGATACAGCCGATGGCGTGTCGTTTCTGGCGCCGCATAAGGATCGCCCCTGGCGTGACGCTGAATTTGAGCAAGTCGGGCGGATCACTTACTTTTGGGCCACGCGGGGCGAAGTTTACTATTGGTTCCAGGGGCAAACGGGCCACGGTGGGTATTCCGGGAACGGGGCTCTTCTACACGACGACGCTTCCGGGCCGGAGATCAAGCGGCAGGAGAAGCGCGACCTACTCCGCTCCGGCCGTCCCAACGGTCCGCCCGGAAGACCGCCTGACCCTGGGCTTCTTCAAATGGCTCATCACGCCGGACGACGAGGAGACCCTGGTGGACGGTTGCCGGGAGTTGGTCCTTGGCAACGAAGAGAAGGCCCTCGAACACCTCGAGAAGGCCGTCCACCTGGCCGACGGCGCGTACCTTGCCGGTTTCCTGGCGCTCAAGCAGGTGCAGCTGGAAGAAGCGACGATCTACTTGCCGACGGCTGCCGAGCGGGCGGGGCCGGTCGGATGCCGGACTGCCACCCACAGGCCTTGATGCGAGACCCGGGTGTTGTAAGCCTCGGCAGGGGCGCCATCTCCGGAAGGTATTCGGGCTCGGGGCAAGGTACCGGGCGGTTCCGGCCTGAAGTCGCGGCTTCCCGTTCGGTCGTGAACAGTGCCTGGCGCTTCGCGCCTGGCGACCTTCGTTCCCCCACACCGCTGTGCGACAGCCCCGGATTCTCACCGGGTTCCCTGTCGCCGTACCCCAATATTTTGGGTGTGCACCGGATGTGCGTCACAATTTTGCAGGCCTGGGGGATAAAACAAGGGCTGCTGGCAGTACCACCCCCCAAGACCCCCAAGACGGGTTATCCGCAGCGGTATATATCCATGGCCAGTACACCGTGGGTCCAACTGCTGTGGATCCGTCGCCACGATTCCCTGCTGGCCGCACCCAGGGCAATGAACAGGGGGAGGAAATGCTCGGGGGTGGTATGATTGCGTCTTGCATGAGGCGCTTCTTGGTAAAAATTCATCAGCTTGCGCAGTGATTTGATTTCCACATTCTCTTTGACCCAGTCGGCGTACTGTTGCGCATAGGAGGGTACGGGGTGCTTGTGGGCGAATTTCCGGATGCCGAAAAGGTCGTGGGTGATGGCCCCGCTGGCGATAATGAGCACGCCTTCCTCGCGTAGCGGTGCCAGGGCGCGACCGACCTCGAAATGATGCCTGGCGTCCAGGTGCGGCTGGATGGAGAGCGATACCACCGGAATGTCTCCGGCCGGTCTCAGATGCATGAGCGGCACCCATACGCCGTGGTCCAGACCCCGCTCGGGATCCGGCGAGGGATTCAGGCCAGTAGATTGCAGCAACTGCAGCGTTCTTTCCGCGACTACGGGATTGCCGCTCGACGGATAATTCAGCGCATACAATTCCGGATATGTCCCACAGTAATAGTCATGCAGCGTCTCCGGCCTTGCTGTCGCAGATACCCTGGGAGCGCGGCTTGGCCAATGTGCGGAGGCGACCAGGATGGTCTTTACCCTGTCAAACCCTTCACCCATTTGTCTCAGGTACCGTGTGACAGGAAGATCCGACAATGCCATGTCGGGAGCGCCGTGGCTGAGAAAAAGTGTGGGCAGGCGCATGGCTTCGAAGTCCCGGTTCAGTAATAGCTGGATGAGTCAGCGGTAATCAACAACCAGGCAAATGCGGCAGAAGCGCTGGCTGCGCTGCCAAGCGCACCATAACGATGGGGCGTGAGCAACCCGACGAGTGGTGCGGACAACAGCAAGAAAGCAGGGCCAACTGCCAGGTCTGCGTAGATTCGGGCAATCATCAGCAACAGGAAATAGAGCTGGAGCAGCGGCATCAGAAAAACAGCATCCATTCCTCGTCCCCCGCCGCGGGACGACAGCTCGGACAGAGCGAAGGCACTCAGCACCGCAGCCAATGCGACTGCCAGTTGGCCGATCAGTAAACTGCCACCCAGCGAGGCCACCAGGCCCAAACCCGAGGCGCTGACTGCCAGCCCCAGGGCGGGCACGGTGGTGCGCACTGCTGGCCTGTAGAATGACAGGCTGCCCGCGGTCAGGGTGGCCAGTAATTCAGCGGCCATGGTGGCGTCAATCAGGTGCCGTAGGGGCCAGACCATTGCCGACAGGGCGGTAACCAGTAACACGATCTGTGCAGCCATTACATATTTTCGTTGCCGTAATAGAGAGGCGGTGAGCGTCGAAACCAGCGCAACCAGCCACAGCCAGTCGTTGGCCTCGCGCGAGGGAAGTTGCGGCCAGCCATTCAGCCAGACATAGGACGGCAGCCATATGGCGGGCAGGGTCCACAACGCATTTCGATGGCGTTGGCCGAGGCGGTGTGCGCCAAACGACAAGAGTACCGGGAGCACAACGGCAGGCATCATGAGTTGTAGCAGGGTTTTCATAGCATTGCCGTTCAAAAGGCGCACCTGGCAGAAGGCCAGGTGCGCCATATCCCATTTTTATTGTTTGATGGCTTCGATATTCAGGTCGATACGGATATCGTTGCCGATTCCGCCCTGCATGAAATTCATGCCGTAATCGGATCGTTTGATGACAGTGTGCGCCTTGTATCCGGCACGGTACCCTCCCCATGGATCTTTGCCTGCGCCGACGGGAGTCACATCCAGGGTGACCTGGCGGGTGACACCATGTAGAGTGAGATCGCCCAGCACCTTTATCGGTTCACCCTTGTCGTTGTACGTGACCTTTGTGGAAGTAAACCGGATGACCGGATAAAGCCTGGCATTGAGGAAATCCGGGCTGCGCAAATGCCTGTCACGTTTTTTGTGGTTGGTGTCGATGCTGGAGGTTTTGATCATTACCTCGACGCTGGATTTGCCACGGGGATCCAATACAAGCTTGCCTTCGGTTGTGTTGAAGCGGCCTGTCAAATGACTGAAGCCAAGATGACTGACGGTAAAGAGCACCGAAGTGTGTGCCGGATCGATCCTGTATTTTCCAGCTTGGGCTGTTTCTGCCGACGATGGCATGGAACCCAGCGTGGTGATCAGGGTGAACAGAGCGAGTGAATGTTTGACAAGTGTCTTCATGTCTTTTGTCTCCTTGTTGGTGGAAGGTTTTAGCGGGTTTTCAAGTGGCTGCCATCGCAATAAGGCGGGTTTTGTGATTGAAGGCAACCACACAGGGTGACGTCGCCGGGCTCGGTGATTTCCAGCGCGTGGGGTTGTTTGCCGGTGCCTGCATGAGAGCCGTCACAGAAAGGCCGGTTCATCGACTGGCCACACTGGCAGATGTAATGCGTGCCAGGTTCAAGGGTGATGGTGCAGGGTTCGTCGGTTTGCATGATGATCTCCTTGTCTTACTGTATGCACACAAATTGTTCATATACGTACTAATTAGGCAAATTTTTAGAAGGCCTCGCCCAATTTTCTCAACAACCTTGCCAGCGCTTTCTGGTCTCGTTCGCTGATCCGTCCGAACGCAGACGCCAAATGCTTGAGGTGTGCCGGGAAGACCTCCTCGAACAGGCGCTGTCCGGTCGGTGTGAGACGTACGAGCACAGAGCGCCGGTCTTCGGTCGAGCTGAGCCGCCTGACCAAACCCTTATCTTCCATCCGGTCGATGATACCGGTCAGCGAGCCCTTGGTGAGTAGTGTTTTTATTCCCAGCTCCTTGAAAGTCATGCCGGCGGTATTACCCAGGGTTGCCAGGACATCGAACTGTGCCGGGGTCAGGCCAAGGCGTTTTATATGCCGGTCTGAATACTGCGAGAAGGCCTGATTGACACGGACCAGTTCCCTCATCAGGGGCAGCCAGGGTTCAGAAAGTGCATTCTCGACCGTGTACATGGGTTTGTCCGTTATCGCAGTTTACGCAAATGTAGTACGTATACGAACAATTGTCAAGTCCAGCGGTGGAATATTTCACCAGGCCCTGTAGTTCCAGCCGGTACAGGGGGTTGTGATTCGTAGCGAGGCGGTTGTTGTCGCTGTGAAACAACGGGTTTCTAAACCGGCCTTGCAAGATGACATGGGGTCAGATCGTGTGAAGGACGGGGAAGAGGTGGTTCATGTCGGAACCACCCTGCAAAGTCATACCAGCCGTTCGAGCCGTTCGGTCAGAAAGTCCACCAGAAGTCGCGTCCCGGCTTGCCGGTAGTGGCGTTCCTGGCTAACGGCGTACACCCCGGCGCTGCCACAGTCGTAGTCGGATAGCAACGGTACCAGCCGACCTTTTTCGATATCCTCACCCACCAGGAAGCGTGACAGGGGTGCGATGCCGGCACCGTCCAGTACCAGGGCGCGCAGGGCGATGGTGCTGTTGGTGCTCAGGCGGCCATTGATTTGCACGGTTTCACTGCGTCGTTTTGAGTTGAAGGTCCATTGATGGGGTGTTGGTAGCAGATTGAAAACGATGCACTCGTGTTGCGCCAGTTGTGCCGGCGTGGTGGGACGACCCATGCGCTCCAGGTAGGCTGGAGAGGCGCATAAAATACGTGGAGAGTCACACAACCGGCGTGCAACCAGGGTGGAATCTGGCAGCCAACCGATACGGATACTGACATCGATGCCTTCCTCGACCATATCCACCACCCGGTCATCCAGTTGCAGCTCGATGCGTAGCGCCGGGTACTGCTGCATGAAGGTGTGCACCAGCGTGGCCAGCTGAGTGCCGAAACTGGTTGGTCCCGCAACCTTCAGTGTGCCCACTGGCTGGTCGCGCAGCTTGCGGATACGTTGTTCTGCCGATTCGGCTTCTGCCACGATGCTGGCGCAGCTTTGGTAATAGATCCTGCCCGCTTCGGTGAGGCTCAGGCGCCGGGTGGTGCGGTTGAGCAGACGCACCCCAAAGGATTTTTCGAGTAACGCGATATGACGACTGACGGCCGAACGCGCAATGCCGAGCCGGCGTGCGGCGCCAGAGAAGCTGCCTGCCTCGACCACATGGGCGAAGGCGATCATGCGTCGTAGATTGTCCATCACGGCCTGTTTATTGGTAGCATTTTTGTTACCAATAATATCAAATATTTGCTCATTGTTATGGATTATAGCCGGCTTTATGCTTTGAACCGACCTGCTGATCAAGCGGCAGGATTCAAGACCATCGCAGCAGGAGGACAAATCATGACCAAGGCGAGCAAAGCGATGCGGTTTTTCTTCTTCAACGCCGCAACCCTCATTTTGATCGGTATCTGGCTGACCGGTTTCGACAAGGTGCACTGGTTCCTGTATGTGGTTCCGGCTTTTTTCCTGTTCGCGGCGGCGGCCGGGATCTGTCCTGGATTGATCATGGCGCAGAAGATCTTCGGCAAGGACTGAAATAAAACGGGCCGGTCATGGACTGTCATCAACTGTTCTCGGATTTCAGCCTTCCCGGCGGACTGGCACTCGGAAACCGGATCGTCATGGCCCCTATGACACGTTGTTTTGCCGGTGAGGGTCTGGTGCCAACAGAAGATATGAAAAACTACTATGGCGTCAGGGCGGATGCCGGCCTGATCGTTACCGAGGCGACCCTCGTCGATCCGCGCGCACAGGGTTACCCTCGAACGCCGGGGATCTTCGCCGCAAGCCAGGTGGATGCCTGGCACCGGGTAACAGACGGGGTACATACACACGGTGGCCGTATTTTCTGCCAGCTCTGGCATACCGGGCGCATGGCCCACAGCCATTACACCGGCTGCCAGCCTGTTGCGCCGAGTGCTGTAGCCATGAGGGGTCCGTTGCCGCGGGCGCCGGAACTGGAATACGAGATGCCACGAGCCCTGACAGTCAGTGAAATGGCGGAACTGGCGGAGTGTTTTGCCACTGCCGCACGCCATGCGCTGCGGGCAGGCTTCGATGGCGTGGAGATCCATGGCGCCAATGGCTATCTCATCGATCAGTTCCTGCACCAGCAGACCAACCGGCGCGAGGACGACTATGGCGGCACGCCGGAGAACCGGGCCCGTTTCCCGTTGCAGGTGGTCGATGCCGTGGTCGCGGCCGTGGGGTCGCAGCGCACCGCCATTCGGCTGTCGCCACAAGCCTATGTCAATCTCGACTACACGCCGGGCGACGAGGCTGCCTTCGACTGGCTGCTGCCCGAGCTTGGCCGCCGCGAGCTGGCCTATGTGCATGTCGCGGCCTTCGATGCCGACCAGCGCTACGATTACCTGGGTGGCAGACCAGTGGATTATGTGCGCCGGCGCTACCCGGGGACGGTGATCGGTTGCGGCGGTTTTACGCCCGCACGCGCCGATTCGGCACTGGCAGAAAAACGCATGGACCTGGTTGCCTTCGGCCGCAGTTTTATCGCCAACCCCGATCTGGTGGCCAGGGTGCGTAGTGGCAAGACATTGTTGCCCTATGACGAATCGATGCTGGGCAGCCTGAAATGAAACGCATGGAAACACGGGTGCAGGAGATCGAGCACGAAGTTGCGCGGCACTACAGCGTGACGAACATGGCCGCCAGGATTCTGGATGCGCTGACGGCATCAGGTGTTGATATTGCCGAACTGAAGCCTGCGGATCTTGCGCCTTTCGAGGAACTGCACATCGGTGGGCGCGAGGCCACTGCGCACCTGGCAGGCAAGCTCAACCTGGAAGCAGGGCATCGGGTGCTGGATGTGGGTTGTGGCATCGGTGGCGCGGCGCGCTACATTGCCGATTATTATGGTTGCCGCGTGACCGGGCTCGACCTGACGCCGTCGTTCATTCGTGCAGCGGAAACACTGACTGCAATGGTTGGTCTCGATGACCTGGTGAGTTTCGATGTTGGCAGCGCGCTGGACATGCCGTACGAGGACAACCAGTTCGATGCCGTGATCAGCCTGCACGTTGCGATGAACATTGCCAACCGTGCCGCCCTGTACAGGGAAATGGCCCGCGTGCTCAAGCCGGGCAGGCCAGCGGTGATCTATGACATCATGAAGAAGAAAGAGGGCGAATTGCTTTTTCCCGTTCCCTGGGCTGAGTCGTCCGATACCAGTTATCTGGTGACACCGGAAGAAATGCATAAACTGTTGGCACAGGCCGGCCTGCGGGTCATCGAGAGCGAGGATCATACAACGATGGCGATCCGTTTTTTTTACAAGGTGTTGGGCGAAGACACGCAGATTACCGGAACATGCCAGGCACCACAGCTGGCGATGCGTGGAAGTAAGGAAAAGATGCGCAATACCCTGTTTGGTATCGAGCAGGGACTCATCGGGCCCGTGATGATGTTGGCAACACACATGGCCTGATACCGTATCGGACTGGCATTCGAGTCGGGTTTTATTCTTACTTTGTCAGATCTGGTCTGAACTAGTACAACTAAAATTCGCGAAACCTGAAGTTTTCCCCCGTTTGCGGTATCTTGTCGGTCCGTTATCACTTATAGATATGTACAACCGGACTCCCATCACCCATGACGTCGAAACCCCTGCGCATCGTGTTCGCCGGCACGCCGGATTTCTCGGTCGCTGCGCTGGACGCCCTGCTGGCCTCGCGGCACGAGGTGGTGGCGGTCTATACCCAGCCGGACCGCCCGGCCGGGCGCGGGCGCAAGCTGCGCCCCGGGCCTGTCAAGCAGCGCGCGCTGGAACACGGCCTGCCGGTATGTCAGCCTGCCAGCCTGCGCGATGCCAACGAGCAGCAGCGCCTGGCCGGCCTGGATGCCGATGTGATGGTGGTCGTCGCCTATGGCCTGATCCTGCCGCCCGGGGTACTGGCGATACCGCGCCTGGGCTGCATCAACATCCATGCCTCGCTGTTGCCGCGCTGGCGCGGCGCGGCGCCGATCCAGCGCGCCATTCTGGCCGGTGACCGCGAGACCGGCGTGACCATCATGCAGATGGATGAGGGTCTGGACACCGGCGACATCCTGTTGATGCGGCGCACCGCCATCACTGACGACGACACCGGCGGCAGCCTGCACGACCGGCTCGCCATCCTGGGTGCCGATGCGCTGATCGAGGCGCTCGACCATCTCGGTGACGGCACGCTGACCCCGCAGCCGCAGGATGACAGCCTGGCCTGCTACGCCGACAAGATCGACAAGGCCGAGGCGGTGCTCGACTGGCACGCGCCGGCCGTGGCGCTGTGGCGCAAGGTGCGCGCCTTCAATCCGTGGCCGGTGGCCGAGACCGTCTGGCGGGGCCAGCGCCTGCGGGTATGGCTGGCCGAGCCGGTTGCCGGTTCGGGCGGTGAACCAGGCGAGGTGGTGGCCGAGTCGCGCGCGGGTATCGACGTGGCCACCGGCGATGGCCGGCTGCGTCTGACCCGCATCCAGCTGCCGGGCGGCCGGCCCATGGATGTGGCCGCGTTCCTCAACGCCCATTCGCTGGCCGGCGCCGTGCTCGGCGGTGACTGAGATGGGTCGCCGCGCGAACGCCCGTACCCAGGCCGCGCGCGCGGTGGCCGCGGTCGTGCGCGGCCGCTCGCTGGCCGACGTGATGCCGCGTCTTTCACAGGCAATCCCCGCAGCCCAGCGGCCGCTGATGCGGGAACTGGCCTATGGCGCGCTGCGCTGGCATGCACGCCTGCGCGCGCAGGTCGATGCGCTGGTGAAGAAACCCCTGCGTGGCAAGGATGCGGATGTCGATGCGCTGCTCGTGATCGGCCTGTACCAGTTGCAGTACCTGCGGGTGCCGGAACACGCCGTGGTGACCGAGACGGTCGAGGCCGCGCGCTCTCTCGGCAAGTCGTGGGCGGCCGGCATGGTCAATGGCGTATTGCGCAGCTTCCAGCGCCGGCGCGAGGAACTGGCGGACGCGGGCAGTGACGCGGCGCGGCACGGTTTTCCTGACTGGTTGTGGCGGCGGCTGCGCGCGGCCTGGCCGGCGGATTTCGAGGCCGTGGTCGCGGCCAGCAACGAACGCGCGCCGATGAGCCTGCGCGTGAACCTGCGCCACGGCTCGCGCGACGACTACCTGGCCCGCCTGACGGCGGCGGGTATTCCTGCCCGGCCCAGCCCGGTGTCGCCGGCGGGCGTCGTGCTCGATGCGCCGGCCGATGTCGAGGCCCTGCCGGGTTTCGCCGCGGGCGATGTCTCGGTACAGGACATCGCCGCCCAGCAGGCCGCCTTGCTGCTCGATCCGCAGCCCGGTGAGCGGGTGCTGGACGCCTGCGCCGCGCCGGGCGGCAAGACCGCGCATCTGCTCGAACATGCCGACTGTGAGGTCATGGCGCTGGATGTGGACGAACACCGCCTGCAGCGCGTCGGCGAGACCCTGCAACGCCTCGGGCTGACAGCGCACACGCTGTGTGCCGACGCGGCCCGGCCGGTTGACTGGTGGGATGGCAGGGCGTTCGATCGCATCCTGCTCGATGCGCCGTGCTCGGCCACCGGTGTGATCCGTCGCCACCCCGATATCCGTCTGCTGCGCCGCGATGCGGATATCGAACGCCTGGCCGCGACCCAGGCGCGGATGCTGGATGCGCTATGGCCCTTGCTCGCCCCAGGCGGTATGCTTCTGTATGCGACCTGTTCGATCCTGCCGCAGGAGAACCGCGACCCGGTGGCGGCTTTTCTGCAGCGACACGGGGATGCCGGCCTGCATGACGCGCCGGTGAGCTGGGGCAGGGACGTGGCCCCGGGCTGGCAGATACTGCCTGGCGAGATGCAGGCGGACGGGTTCTACTACGCGCTGTTGCGCAAGTCATGACAACAAGGGGAAAACCGGCAGCCTATGGCCTGCCTGCGCCCCGGGACGAGGATGAAGCGGATCGCGCACAACCGATATTTCAGGCTGCTGGTATTGCTGTTCGCCGGTTTTGCCGCCACGGCCGCCGATGATGCGCGTTCGCATTTCGAGGTGCTGGCCGCCCGCGCCACACTCAAGAAGGAGGTCTATCACTTCAGCGCGCGGGTACGCTACCGGTTCGCCGGCAAGCCGCTGGAGGCGCTGGACAGCGGCGTGCCGATCACCATCGAGTTGCAGATCGAGGTGCTGCGCCCGCGCCGGTTCATCTGGGACGAGGTCGTCTATTCGCTCAGCCAGCGTTACCGTATCGTCTATCACGCGCTCACCCGCCAGTACCTGGTCACCAATCTCAACAGCAACGTGCGCAGCAGTCATACCAGCCGCGAGGCGGCGTTGGCCAGTATTGGCAATGTGCGTGACATACCGATTCTCGACCGTGGTATTCTCGAGGTCGGCGAGACATACTACGGGCGCGTGCGCGCGCGCCTGTATCTGGGCGATCTGCCCATGCCGCTGCGCCTGTACGCCTACTCCACGTCGGCCTGGCGCATCAGCAGCGAGTGGTTCCGATGGAAGCTCCCGTAAAACAGCGATCGGGTGGTGGTCCGGCGGCACTGTTCATTCTCGTCGCGCTGCTGCTGGTATCGATGTACCTGCTCGGCTACGCCACCGAGCATCTGCTGACCGCGGCCACCAGTCCATCCAGTGTGTTCGACAGCCTGTACCTGTGGGTTCTGGCCATCAACGCCGCCGGCGTACTGGTGCTGACGGTGTTGATCGTCGTCAATGTGCTGCGCCTGCTGCGCCAGCACCGCGCCGATGTGCCGGGTTCGCGCCTGACCCTGCGCATGGTGATGATGTTCGTGCTGCTGGCGGTGGCACCGGTGACCATCGTCTATTATTTCTCGTTGCAGTTCCTGCAAAACGGCATCGACGCCTGGTTCAACGTCAAGCTCGAACAGCCGCTGGCCAATGCGCTCAAGCTCAGCCAGGCCTCGCTGGATCTGCGCAAGCGCGAGGCACTGGATACCACCACGCAGGCGGCCGCCAGGCTGGTGGATATCACCGACGGCAACGCCGCCGGTGCGCTCAACGAGTTGCGCACCACCACCCATGCACAGGAACTGGTGCTATACGGCAAAGGTAGCCGGATCATCGCCTTCAGCAGCGCGGATGCCAGTCTCGTCGTGCCGCGGGTGCCGGGTGAGGACGTGTTGCTGCAGGTGCGCAACGGCAGTCCCTACGTGGGCCTGGAGCCCAGCCGCGAAGGCGTCAACGTGCGTGTGTTGGTGGTGGTGCCGGGGAGCGACCGCCAGCGCTTGCTGCAGGCGCGTTTCCTGATCCACAAGCGGCTCGACCGGCTGGCCGAGAGCGTACAGCGTTCGTATGCCGATTACCGCAAGCGCGCGATCCAGCGCGAGCCGCTCAAGTACAGTTTCTCGCTGGCGCTGTCGCTGGTGCTGCTGCTGAGCCTGTTCGCGGCCATCTGGGCGGCATTCTTCTCGGCGCGCCGCATCGTCGCCCCGGTGCGTGAGCTGGCCGAGGGTACGCGCGCGGTGGCCGAGGGTGACTACAGCAAGCAGTTGCCGGTCAGCAGCCGGGACGAGTTGGGCTTCCTGGTCGAATCGTTCAACGTCATGACCCGGCGTCTGGCCGAGGCCAGCGACGAGGCGCGGCGCAGCCAGCAGCAGGTTGAGGAACAGCGCGCCTATCTCGAGGCTGTGCTGGCCAATCTCAGTTCCGGCGTCATCACCCTGGATACCGGTCTGGTGGTGCGCACCATCAATCAGGCCGCGGCCGAGATCCTGCGCCTGGACATCGACCAGAGCCTGGGGCGGCCGTTCGTCGATCTGGCGCAACAGCATGGACGTCTGGCAAGGCTGGTCGAGACCCTGATGCCTCATCTGCAACACCACGATCGCCAGTGGCGCGAGGAGGTGGTGCTGTTCGGGCGCACCGGGCGCCAGATCCTCGCCTGCCACGGCACCACGTTACAGGGACGCGAGGGCGACCATGTAATCGTATTCGACGACATCACCACCCTGGTGCAGGCCCAGCGCGACGCCGCCTGGGGCGAGGTGGCGCGGCGCCTGGCGCACGAGATCAAGAATCCGCTGACGCCAATCCAGCTTTCGGCCGAGCGTCTGCGTCACAAGTTCCTGTCAGGCATGGACGAGCAGGCGGCCGGCATACTCGACAAGTCCACGCGCACCATCATCCAGCAGGTGGAATCGATGAAGGAGATGGTCAACGCGTTTGCGGAATACGCGCGCGCACCGCAGATCCGCATGCAGGCTCTGTCGCTCAACGATGTCGTGCGCGGTGTGCTGGAACTGTACAAGGGCAGTGACAGCGGCGTGGTGTTCGAGACAGATCTCGATCCGCGCACCCCCATGGTGGAGGGTGACGAGGGGCGGCTGCGGCAGTTGTTGCTGAACCTGGTCAAGAACGCGCTCGAAGCCATGGAGGGGATGAGCAACCGGCGTATCGGCATCACCACCCGCTGCATGGAGGAGGCTGGCTGCCGTTACGTCGAGCTGCGCATTCGCGATCACGGGCCAGGCCTGGCCGATATCGGCGAGGAGGCCTTTTTCGAGCCCTATGTGACCACCAAGCCGAAAGGCACCGGCCTTGGGCTGGCGATCGTCAAAAAGATTGTCGAGGAACATGGTGGTATGATCTGGGCCGAGAACGTGCCGCCCGAGCAGGGCGGGGGGGCCTGTTTCACGATACGCATGCCGGTATTGTCCGCGGCGCGGAAGGAGATTGAACAGCCATGAGCATGCCACACATCCTGGTGGTCGATGACGAGCCCGAGATCCGCAATCTGGTGATGGAGATCCTCGAGGACGAGGGCTACGAGGTCGGTGTCGCCGAGGGTGGCGAGGCGGCGCGGCGTTCGGTGCGCGAGCGCCGTCCTGACCTGGTGCTGCTGGACATCTGGATGCCCGACATCGACGGCATCAGCCTGCTCAAGGAGTGGTCCGACGATGGCCGCCTGCCGTTTCCGGTGATCATGATGTCGGGCCACGGTACGGTCGAGACCGCGGTCGAGGCCACCCGCCTGGGCGCCTATGATTTCATCGAGAAACCCTTGTCGCTGGCCAAGCTGTTGCTGACCGTGCAGCATGCGCTTGAGGCCGAGCGCCTCAAGCGCGAGAACGTCGATTTGATGGCGCAGGCGCAACCGCTGCAGGAGCCAGCCGGCAAGAGCCGTGTCATGCAGGATCTGCGCGAGCAGATCCGGCGTATCGCCGGGCACGAAACCCCGGTCCTGATCACCGGCGAGGCCGGATCGGGCAAGAAGACCTGTGCGCGCTATCTGCATTCGCTCAGCAGCCGGGCCGACGGCCCTTTCGTGGAGATGGCGGTGGCCACGGTGGCGGCCGGCAATTCGGCCAAGGAGCTGTTCGGCAGCGAGGAAGGTGACAGCATCCACTACGGCCTGCTCGAACAGGCCAACGGCGGCACGCTGTTTCTCGAAGAGGTGGCCGACATGGATCCCGAGACCCAGGCGCGCCTTGGCAGCGCCATGCAGGCGAAGAGCTTTTTGCGCGTTGGCGGGAGCGAGCCGGTCAGCGTGGACGTGCGCATCGTCGCCTCGACCCACCAGCCGCTGGAGCAACTGGTACAGACCGGCAGGTTCCGCGAAGACCTGTTCTACCAGCTCAACGTCGTGCCATTGCACGTGCCGGCCCTGCGCGAGCACAAGGAAGACGTTCTGGAACTGATCAACTACTATGTGGATTACTTTGTCATGCACGAGGGGCTGGGCTACCGGCATTTTCCGGTGCCGGTACAAAACCGCCTGCGCAACTATCCGTGGCCTGGCAACATCCGCGAGCTGAAGAACCTGGTTCAGCGGCTGCTGATCCTCGGTTCCGGTGACGAGGTGGAACTCGGCGAGGTCGAGACCTGGCTGAATACCTCACAGGAGTCGGCTGCCGGGGGGCTCGCGTCGCTGTATGACCTGCCCTTGCGCGAGGCGCGCGAGCAGTTCGAGCGTGAGTATCTGCGGCATCAGCTGGCCATCAGCGAAGGCAGTGTCGGAAAGCTGGCCAAGCGCGTGGGCATGGAACGCACCAACCTGTACCGCAAGCTGCGTGCGTTGGGCATCGACGTGAAACAGGGGGGCAAGGGGGGGTAGTCCGGGTATTGCATCAGCATCCTGGTTGGTGTGTGCAATATTCGGGTTTCCGTCATCTACAACCAAAAACAGAATGAACAACCATCAACAGGACATACGATGAAGATCATCATTCTCGGCGCCGGACAAGTGGGTTCGTCGGTGGCCGCATCGCTGGCCAACGAGGCCAATGACATCACCGTGGTGGATACCAACTCGCGTCTGCTGCGCGAACTGCAGAACCGACTCGACATCCGTACCGTGGTCGGCATGGCCTCGTACCCGGACGTGCTTGATCGCGCCGGTATCGATGATGCCGACATGGTCATCGCCGTGACCAACAGCGACGAGACCAACATGATCGCCTGCCAGGTGGCCTATACCCTGTATCACACGCCGATGAAGATCGCGCGCGTGCGCGAGGCCGAATACCTCAAGCACAGAAAGCTGTTCAGTCAGGAGGCCCTGCCGATCGACGTCATCATCAGCCCCGAGGAACTGGTGACCACCTATATCCAGCGTCTGATCGAACACACCGGGGCGTTGCAGGTGCTCGACTTCGCCGGCGGGCGCGTGCGCCTGGTGGCCATGCGCGCCTACTATGGCGGTCCGCTGGTCGGTCATGAACTGCGCACGCTGCGCGAACACATTCCCAACAACCAGGCGCGGGTGGCCGCCATCTTCCGCCGTGGCCGGGCCATCATTCCCGAGGGGCACACGGTGATCGAGGCCGATGACGAGGTGTTCTTCATTGCCGCGCGCGAGAACATCCGCGCGGTCATGAGCGAGCTGCGCCGTCTCGACAAGCGCGTCAAGCGCATCATGCTCGCCGGCGGCGGCAACATCGGCAAACGTCTGGCACAGGTGCTCGAGGACAAGTACCAGGTCAAGGTCATCGAGCGCGATCCCGAGCGCGCACGCCAGATCTCCGAGGAACTGGACAAGACCACCGTACTGCTTGGCGATGTGGCTGACGAGGAACTGTTGCTGGAGGAGAACATCGAGGCTACCGACGTGTTCTGCGCACTGACCAACGACGACGAGGCCAATATCCTGTCTTCCATGCTGGCCAAGCGGCTGGGCGCGGCCAAGGTCATGACCCTGATCAACCGGCCGTCCTATGTGGACCTGGTGGAAAGCAGCAGTATCGACATTGCCATTTCGCCGCAGCAGGCCACCATCGGATCATTGCTGACCCACATCCGTCGCGGCGACGTGGTCATGGTGCATTCACTGCGGCGTGGCGCGGCCGAGGCGATCGAGGCCATCGCCCATGGCGATGAGCGTACGTCAAAGGTGGTTGGCCGTCAGGTGGATCAGATCGATCTGCCCAGGGGCACCACCATCGGCGCCATCGTGCGCGGTGACGAGGTCATCATCGCCCATCATGACACGGTGATCGAATCCGAGGACCATGTGATTCTGTTCCTCACCGACAAGAAGAAGATCAGTGACGTGGAACGGCTGTTCCAGGTCGGCGTCACCTTCATCTGACTGCCATGCGGGAGAAAAGGCACAAGCCCCATTCATGCAACTGACGACCATACAACGCATCATCGGCCTGCTGCTGATGCTGTTCAGCATCACCATGCTGCCGCCCGCCATCGTCGCGTGGATCTATGGTGACGGCGACATGATGCCGTTTCTCAAATCCTTTGCCTGGAGCCTGGCCACCGGCTTCGTGCTGTGGCTGCCGGTGCGCAACGTAAAAAGGGACCTGCGCCTGCGTGACGGCTTTCTGATCGTGGTGCTGTTCTGGTTCACGCTCGGGCTGTTCGGCGCGGTGCCGTTCATGACCTCGGAGCATCCGCACATGCCGTTCATGGACGCGCTGTTCGAGTCGTTCTCGGGCCTGACCACCACCGGCGCCACGGTGCTGACCGGCATCGACCATCTGCCACATGCGATTTTGTGGTACCGCCAGCAACTGCAATGGCTGGGCGGCATGGGCATCATCGTGCTGGCGGTGGCCATCCTGCCCATGCTGGGCGTGGGCGGCATGCAATTGTACCGCGCCGAGACCCCGGGGCCGATGAAGGACAGCAAGCTCACACCGCGCATCACCGAGACGGCCAAGGCGCTGTGGTACATCTACCTGAGCCTGACGGTGCTGTGCGCGCTGGCCTACTGGGCCTCGGGCATGTCCGGCTTCGACGCCATCACCCACAGTTTCTCCACCATCGCCATCGGCGGCTTTTCCACCCACGATGCCAGCATGGGGTATTTCAACAGCACCACCATCGAATTCGTCGCCGTGGTATTCATGCTTGTGGCCGGGGTCAACTTCGCTTTGCATTTTCTGGCCTGGCGCAATCTCAGTGCCAAACCCTATCTGCTGGATCCCGAATTTCGCGCCTATGTGCTGGTGCTCACCGTGGCCACGGTGATCGCCGTGGTGTATCTGTATCTGTCCGGCGTCTCACCGGACCTGATGACAGCCCTCAAACATGGCGTGTTCCAGACCATCTCCATCGGCACCACCACCGGCTTCACCACCGCCGAGTATTTCAACTGGCCGGGATTTTTGCCGGTGATGCTGATCTTTATCAGTTTCATCGGCGGCTGCGCCGGTTCCACCGGCGGCGGTATGAAGGTGATCCGCTTCCTGCTGCTGTTTCGCCAGGGCAAGCGTGAGATCCGCCGCCTGATCCATCCGAATGCCGAGATCCCGATCAAGATCGGCGGCAAGGCCATGTCCTATCAGGTGGTCGAATCGGTATGGGGGTTTTTCTCGGTGTATGTTGCCATTTTCAGTGTACTGATGCTGTTGCTGATGATGACCGGACTCGACCAGCGCACCGCTTTCTCGGCCGTGGCCGCCTGTCTCAACAATCTTGGTCCGGGTCTTGGCGACGTGGGGGCCAACTACGAGAAGATCAGCGATACCGCCAAGGGTATCCTGACGTTTGCGATGGTGCTCGGGCGGCTGGAGATCTTCACCCTGCTGGTGGTGTTGTCGCCATCGTTCTGGCGACGCTGATTCAGCGTCAAGCGCGTTCGGATTGGTTTTTTCCCCTGCCGAAGGCGTGTCTCAAACGGGCAAACACGCGTTGCGCCAGATTGCCTTTCGTTTGCCGCATCTCGACGATCGCATCGGGTGGTCGAAAGCGCGGTGTCATGGATTCGCCCGGGTTCAGGCCGCAGACAGGGCACTGTCTGCGGTCATCGTGCCGTCGTTCGCGGCCGGTGTGTCCGCACCTGGGGCATGGCAGATCTGTGCTGTGCGTATGCGTCATTCCCTATTCGTCTGACGAGGCGTGTGGTGTTTTGTCGGCCAGGGCCGGAAAGTCGGCGGCATGCCGGCTGATCCATTCGCGCGCGGCCTGGTTGCTGCTGATGCGCCTGCCGGTGCGGCGCTGTACTTCCCGCTTGTACTGTTCAATGTGGCAGACTTGTTCGACCATGCGCGCCGTGAATACATCGTCCGGATCGAGAAAGCGCACGCCGATGCGATAGTGGTCGCCATGATGCCGGCACCAGGCCACGCAAACATCGGCGCAGAAGGTGGGTTCGACCAGATCGATGCAAACATTGAGTACCGTGCCCTGCGGCCAGGGCCGTTGCGACACCAGCGACAGGCCGCCCTGGCTGATATTGGCGAGCTGCAGCGGGGTGGCTTCGCCACGCGTCTGGCGGATGGCGATGGGGATGTCTGCGGGATGGCGTATGTAGCTGCGCATGTCTCTAGCCTGAATATAGCTGTTTTCAGGCGTATCTGCAGTCTGGCGGTACAAGCCCGAAACCGGAGACGCAGCGACGATGGAAAGGCTTATTGCTGTTTTTGCAGGGCCACGTGGATCAGTCCTTCGACCAGGTCCGGCTCGAGGTCGAGGCCCGGTTCCTGGCCGGGGTTGATCGATATCCCGCAACCGGCGCCGATGCGCCGCAACAGCCACTGCATATCGACCAGGATGCCGCCGCGAAAGTCGGGGAAATCGGCCAGGAAGGGTTGTGCCCGGTCCGGGCTGGTGAACAGGATCAGCACGGTCATGCCATCCTCGGTCTCCAGGGTCAGCGGTATGGCCTTGTCGCTTGTCTGGAAGCCGCCAACCGGCGCATCGTCCCTGACCGGCATGAACACCTGTGATTCGAGCAGCGCTTCCATGAACGACTGGTCGCTGATCTCTCCGTCGTGCAGGGCCTGAAGCCGGGCTTCGAGTTCGTTGCGGACTGATGGCATGGGCATGCTCCGGTGGCTGGCTGAAATTGCTATTATTGCGCATCCCGCGCCACGATACAGCCTGCGGGCGCGCAAGCACGAAAGGGTGATGCATGAACAGCGAACAACGCTTTGCCGAGCTGGAGTCCCGGCTGGCCTTTCAGGAGGCCGCGATCGACGACATGAGCCGCGCGCTGGCGCGCCAGGCCAGCGAAATCGACGCCCTGCAACGGGCGTTGAAGATCCTGCACGAGCGCCTGCAACAGCTGGCGCCGCCCGAGGCGGGCGATGCGGCCGACGAACCGCCGCCTCCCCATTACTGAGCGCACAGTTCCAGTTTGACGTGGCGTGGCAGACGGCGCAGGCGGTGTTCGTATCTGAGCGCCTCGCTCCGGGTCTGGCAGGTCTGGCTGAAGACCAGTTCGACCGGGCGCCGGCTGCGCGTGTAGCGTGCCCCGCGCGCCGTGTGGTTGTGTTCGTACAGGCGGCGTTCGAGGTTGGTGGTGATGCCGGTGTACAGGCTGCCGTCGCTGCAGCGCAGCAAATAGACATGCCAGGTCTGCGTGGCCTCAGGCATTGAGGTCCGGTATCAGACGGCTTTCGATGACGCGTATCATGTCCTTGAGCATCAGCTTGCGTTTCTTCAGGCGCCGCATCATGAGCTGATCGGCGCCTGGATCGTCACTCAGGCGCATGATGACTTCGTCCAGATCACGGTGTTCGACCTGTAATGCATGCAGGCGTTCTTCCAGAGCTTCTCTTTCACTGTCTTTCATGCCTTGTCATGCCTTGTTGCGTCGGGTGAGGTTATTATAGCGCCAGGCGCGGGTGCCGGCAGATGCTTTTGAAGCGTCAGTTGGCGCGTTTCTCATGCTCGCCGAGCCACTGTTCGAACGCATCGGCCGGCATCGGCTTGCCGATGTGGTAGCCCTGTACGGCATCACAGCCCAGCACGTTCAGTGTGATCAGGGTTTCGGCATCCTCCACACCTTCGGCAACCACCCTGAGCGACAGGTTGTGGGCCAGGTCGATGGTCGAGCGGACGATGACCGCGTCGTTGTCATTGGTTTCCATGTTCATGATGAACGAGCGGTCGATCTTGAGTTCGGTCACTGGCAGGCGCTTGAGATAGGCCAGGGACGAAAAACCGGTCCCGTAGTCGTCCACCGAGATCAGGATCCCGTGGGCATGCAGTTCATTGAGGATCGTCAGCGCCTTGTCGATGTTGCTCATGAAGGCGGTTTCAGTGATTTCCAGCGTCAGCGCGTCCCAGGGCAGGTCGTAGTGGCGGATCATGGCGATGATGTCACTGCACAGTTCGAGATCCTGCAGGTTGAGTGCCGACAGGTTGACGCTGACATTGATGTCGATGCCGCGCGCACGCCATTGACAGCATTGCGAGATGGCGCTGTCGAGCACGTGCAAGGTGAGCTGGCGGATCAGGCCGGTGTTCTCGGCCAGCGGGATGATCTGGTCCGGGGGGATGTTGCCATGTTGTGGGTGAGTCCAGCGCAGCAGGGCCTCGACACCGGTGATCGCCCCACTGGCGAGATTCATCTGTGGCTGGTAGTGCAATTGTACGTCGCCATTGCGCAACGCCATGCGCAGGTCGCCGATCAGGCTCAGTTTGCCGGGGCTGTGTGAATCCTGTTCCGGGTCATAGACGGCGTATTGGGAGTTGCCGCGCTTGGCGTTGTACATGGCGATATCGGCGTGCTGGATCAGCAGGTCGCCATTGTCGCCATGATCCGGGTACAGGGCGATGCCGATGCTCGCGCCGACATACAGGCTGTGGCCCTCGATGATGAAATTTTTCTCCAGCTGTTGGTGGATCTTTTCGGCAATGCGTATGGCCTCGTCACATCCGGTGGCCGGCAGCAGGATGGCGAACTCGTCCCCGCCGAGTCTGGCGATGGTATCGCTCTGACGCAGCGTGGTCAGCAGGCGCAGGCCGATGCGTTCGAGTATCTGGTCGCCGACCTGGTGGCCGAGGGTGTCGTTTATCTCCTTGAAGTGATCCAGATCCATGATCAGCAGGGCCAGATTGCCACCCTTGCGCCGGGCCGTGAAGATGGCTTGCTGCAGACGGTCCTGTAGCAGCGTGCGGTTGGGCAACCCGGTCAGGGCGTCATGCAACGCCTGGTGTTCCAGCGCCGACTGGCGGCTGCGGATCTGGCGGCGCATTTCGTTGAACGCGGCCACCAGGTCGTGGGTTTCTTCCAGGCGCGTGTCAGGCAGGCTGATCAGATCATTGCCATGGCTGGCCTGGCGCAGGGTCTGTGACATCTGCCTGACCGAGCGGAAGATCGTGCGATCCAGATACAGGAAGGCGGCGAAAAACAGCAGAAAGATGATGCCCGACAGCAGCCACAGGATACGGATGGTATTGTTGGCCATCGTGGTCATGTTGTCGATGTCCTGATTGGCCGTGTCGCGCAACTGTTGTTCCAGTTGCATCAGACGCGCGTGCAGGCGGTTATAGGCCGGCATGACGCGCGCGGCCTTGCGTACCAGGTCCATACGCCAGCCCGTACCCCTGTTGATCTCGAGCACCTTGAGCAGGTTGCGCCGCCAGGCCAGTGCGTTCCTTTTCATCATCTGCAGGGCGTCTTCGGTTTCGAATCCCAGATCCTCTCTTTTCAGCAGGACATCGATCTGACGGACGATCTCGCGGTTGAGTGTAAGCAGGCCACCGGCTTGCCTGTTCAGTGCATCGAGTGAGAACGACCCCATGCGGTTGATCAGGTACATGCGGAACTCGTTGATCAACAGGCGCCACGAACGGCTCACCAGCACCAGTTGGCGGTAGATCTCCCGTTGTGCGGGACGTGACAACGCCTCACCGGTTTCCTGTAAGGCGATCGATACCGCGCTGTCGAAATTGCGCACGAGTGGCAGCATGATATCGCGCGCATAGTGAAAGGCCGGCAACTGGCGTATGGGGTTGCGTCGTAACGCGAACAGCTTGCGCACCTCGTTTCGATAATGTTCGAGGTTCTGTTCTATTTTCACGATCTTGCCGCTCAGCCCGTTGTTCCGTACCCAGCCGGTGTTGCCGATCTCGCGGATCAGCGCCTGCATCTGCCGGTAACTGGATTCCCATTCGAGTATGGTCTTGTTGCGTGGCGCCAGCAGGTAGTTGTCAACCGCGTCGTTGAGATCGCCAAGCAGCTGGAGGGTGGTGTTGAGGATGGTGCTGACCTGCAGGCGCTGGAGTATGCGGGCGCTGTTTTCGGTGCGTGTGTTCTCCAGGTAGTGTTGCGCCAGTCCCGCGAGCAGCATGATCGTCAGCGTGGACAGCAAGGTGACCAGCAGATAGCGCCGGCGCAAGCTGCCAAGTCGTCGTGGCCGGGATTGATCGACATTGCCTGAGGGATTCGTGCTGCTGTCAGGCATGTCTTGCGCCCGCTCCTGTGATCATGAAAAAGCTGTACCGGATGACGAATTTATCGTATTCAAATCAAAGGCTTCCCGGTTCTTCATCATTATAGTCCAAAATCGGCCGTCTGCCGGACAGGGTCGTTTATCGCCGGCCTGTTAAAGAGTCATCCGGTCACGACGCTATATATAGCATGTCCGTGTGTTTGCCCAGGTCCTGTCCATGAGCCGGTCGTCCCCCCTGTCGAGTCTGGCGGTACTCCCGCGTGTGCTGGAAAGGGGCGGGATGCGCAGGCTGCTGTGGCTCATGCTCGCCGGTGTCGTGGGCTTCGCCCTGTTGACGGCATGGACGTATCGCGTGGTCGCGATGCGCAATCTGACCACCGTGCTGGCCTCGCCGTCCGTTGAGAGAACGCCCGAATCCGTTGGATTGACGCGCGCGCGCGTGCAGGCATCTGTGCGTCAAGGCAGGACCTTGATCGAACAGGGTGGCCGGATCTATCTTGTGTCACGCCGTCATACGGGCGCCGATACGATGGTGACCGATGTCACCGTCATCATGCGCGAGATCAGCGCCGGTCAGTGGCGTCTGGCGGGACTGGCAATGGTACTGGCCGGTTTGCTTGCCACATTTGTTTACATTCAGATCCTGCGGATCAGGCAGCGATATCTGGCAGATCGTGAAACCTTCATCGAGCGGACCGAGCAGTTGCTGTTTCGCGCCAGTCACGACGAGCTGACCGGCCTGCCCACACATTCCCTGTTCATCGAATCACTTGGCAAGGCCATGTCACGCGCGCGGCGCGAGGACCATCTCGCGGCGGTCTTGTGTATCGCCGTGACGGGTGTGCGGGAGGCTGGTGAACAGGCCGGCCTGCAGGGTAGCGAGCAGGTGCTCAGGGAGCTTGCACAGCGTATGAGCGGTGTGCTGCGCCAGCAGGACGCACTGTGCCGTTACTGTGGCAACGAATTCCTGTTGTTGCTGGATGGAATCCGCCATGTCGATCAGGCCACGGCCGTGGTCGAGCGTCTGTTCGAGCTGTGTATCGAACCGGTACGGTTTGGCAAGCGTGACTACAAGCTGGGCATGCACATCGGCATCAGTTGCTATCCGTTCTCGGATGTCGATGCCGAGGGGCTCATCGGTGAGGCGCGCATGGCCATGAATCGTGCCGCCGAGGAGAGCAAGAGTGGCTATCGCTATTTCTCCGATGCCATGCAGACCGAGGTCGCACGGCGTCTGTTCGTGAGTTCGGGCATGGAGGCTGCCATGCGCAGCGGCGAGCTGAGCCTGCACTACCAGCCCAAGATCAACCTGGCGAGCTGGCAGATGAAGGGCGCCGAGGCACTGTTGCGCTGGGAACACCCGCAAGAGGGCATGATCAGCCCGGTCGAGTTCATTCCGGTCATCGAACAGAGCAATCTGATCATCGAGGTTGGCGAATGGGTGTTGCGCGAGGCCTGCCGGACGATGCGCGAATGGAAACAGCGCAGTGAATCGCCATTGACGATCGCTGTCAATGTTTCGCCGAGACAGTTCCAGGATCCGGATTTCGTCGGCCGGTTCGTACACATTGTCGCCGAGCAAGGTTGCGAGCCGGCCGACTTCGAGCTCGAGATCACCGAGGGCAGTCTGATCGATGACGTGAACGAGAGCATCGGGATCCTGCGACAGCTCAAGGGTGCGGGCTTCAGGCTGGCCATCGACGATTTCGGCACCGGGTATTCGTCGCTCAGTTACCTGCAGCGGTTTCCGGTCGATACCCTCAAGATCGACCGGGCGTTTGTCAGGGATCTGCATGTCAACAAGGACAGCGCAGCCATCGTCACCACCATCATGGGCCTGTCACACAATCTGCGCATGGACGTGGTGGCCGAGGGCGTGGAGCTGATGGAGCAGCTGACTTTTCTGAACGCCCTGGGTTGCCGCAACATCCAGGGGTATCTGTTCAGCAAGCCGGTGCCGCGCGAGACATTGTTCGAGCTCGATATCGACAACTGGCGGCCCATGCTCGAGGCCGGTTGAGCGGCATTCACTCATCTGGCGCGGGCCGCGCGCGCCACAGCCCAGACTTCAACCCGTTTCGCGCCATCGCGCAACAGCGTACTGCACAGTTCGTGACTGGTGCTGCCGGTCGTTACCACATCATCGATGATCGCCACATGCGCCGGCAGAGGTGCAGTGACGACGAACGCATTGCGCAGGTTGCGCCGGCGCGCCTGCCGGTCGAGTGTGGCCTGGCTGGAGGTGGCCCGCACGCGGCGGCAGGCGCCGGTGTGAAGCGGAATGCCGGTTACGCGCGCGACATGACGGGCGATCTCGGTGGCCTGGTTGAAACCGCGCACGCGTTGACGCGCGGGGTGCAGCGGCACGGGGATCAGAACATCAGGCAGTGCTCCGTCGGGCTGCCGCATCACGTGACGGCCAAGCAGCCCGCCCAGCAGGCGCGCGCTGGCGATATGATCGTGAAACTTGAGCTGGCGCACCAGGTGCGCCATGACACCCTCGTAGCGCCAGGGCACGACGATTCGCGCATGCCGTGGCGGCGTGGCCTGGCAGCGGCCGCACACCAGACCATCGGCGGGCATGGGTTCGGCGCAGCCCGCGCAGGCGGGATGGTTGGCGGGCAGGGTGGTGGCGCAGTCCGGGCACAGGTCCAGATCAGCGGGAGCCGGTCCATGACAGAGGGCACAGACAGCACGGGGGCGGCAGAATTGCTTAAAATATGTCCATATGTTAACCATCGGAATTCCTTTCCGGTTGACTGATGGCCGGTTCCCGCTATCATGCGCGGTAGCCCCGACCGGGTGCCGTGACAGGCGCGCACGCTGGCGACCGGTTCGGGATGTTGTCACGCAAGCCTGCCGGAGTCCAGCATGCCCACTCATTTCTGCATCACCCCGGACCGGAGTCATCCCCATGGTCGTTAGCGGCGCGTCGGCACGCAAGGCCGCGGCGATGTTCAACATCGGCAACATCATTGGTATCGCGGTGCCAGTGCCGCTTGGTTTGTTGTGGCTCGGCATCTCGATGGTGGTCTATGCGATGAACCGTCATCATCCCAACCCCCGGGTCGGCCATTACACCCAGCAGGCGGCCTACCGCTTCTACGGGATCACCGGTTTCTTCGTTGCCGCCGGGGCCTTCATCCCGCGTGGTGACTGGCAATTGTACGCGTTGGCCTGGGCTGGCGCCGCCGCGATCCTGGTTCCGTGGTCGCTGATCGACCTGGCACGGATCCGGCGCGAGACCTGGGAGGACGTGACCATTGACGAGGAACAGCCATCATGACCGATATTCGCCATGACTGGACACGCGAGGAGGTGCTGGCGCTGCTCGAACGGCCGTTCAACGACCTGCTGTTCGAGGCGCAACGCATTCACCGGCAACACTTCGACCCCAACCGCGTACAGGTCAGCACCCTGTTGAGCATCAAGACCGGGGGTTGCCCGGAAGACTGCGGCTACTGTTCGCAAAGCGCTCATCACCGCACCGATCTGGAACGCGAACGCCTGCTGGAGATCGACGAAGTGGTGCGTGCCGCGCAGGCGGCCAGAGACAAGGGCGCCAGCCGCTTCTGTATGGGTGCCGCCTGGCGTTCGCCGCACGACCGCGATTTCGAGCACATCGAAACCATGGTGCGCGAGGTCAAGGCACTGGGTATGGAGACCTGCATGACCCTGGGCATGCTCAGGCCGGAACAGGCGCACAGGCTGAAGGCGGCCGGGCTGGACTACTACAACCACAATCTCGACACCTCGCCGGAATACTATGGCGAAGTCGTGACCACACGCACCTACCAGGACCGGCTCGATACCCTGTCGTATGTGCGTGACGCGGGCATAAAGGTCTGTTGCGGCGGTATCCTGGGCATGGGTGAGAGTGAGGCAGACCGCGCCTCGTTGCTTCAGCAACTCGCCAATCTGCCCGCGCACCCGGAGAGCGTGCCGATCAATCTGCTGGTGCAGGTAGAGGGCACACCGCTGCATGGCGTGGAACCGCTCGATCCGCTCGACTTCGTACGTACCATCGCCGCCGCGCGGATCATGATGCCGGCCTCATGGGTGCGGTTGTCGGCCGGACGCACCGACATGAGCGATGAACTGCAGGCCCTGTGTTTTCTTGCCGGCGCAAATTCCATCTTCTATGGCGAACGCCTGCTGACCACCGACAATCCGGATGCCGACCATGATCGCGCACTGTTTGCGCGTCTCGGTATCGATGCCCTGCAGTGAGCATGACCGGAAACGGGTGATGCGAGAAGATCTCCAGCGCAGTCTGCGCCAGCGACGTGAGCAGCACCGCTATCGCACGCGCCTGACCGTGGATTCGCCGCAGGGTGTGGAAGTGGTAATCGACGGGCGGCGCCTGTTGTCGTTCTGCAGCAACGACTATCTCGGGCTCGCCAGGCATCCGCAGCTGCGTCAGGCCATGCACGCGGCGATCGACCGCTATGGTGCGGGCAGTGGCGCGGCGCACCTGGTCAGCGGGCACCTGCGGGAGCATCAGTTGCTGGAGGAGGCCCTGGCCGAATTCACCGGCCGCCCGCGCGCGCTGCTGTTTTCGACCGGTTACATGGCCAATCTCGGTGTCATCGGCGCGCTGCTTGGGCGAGGCGACACGGTGTTCGAGGATCGGTACAACCATGCCTCGCTGCTCGATGGCGGGCTACTGTCGGGGGCACGCCTGCAGCGTTACGCGCATGCCGACAGTGACGATCTTGAACGCCGCCTGACCGCCAGCCGGGCACGGCGCAGGCTGGTGGTCAGCGACGGGGTGTTCAGCATGGACGGTGACGTCGCGCCCTTGCGCGAACTGGCCGCGCTTGCGGCACGGCACGATGCGTGGCTGATGATCGACGATGCGCACGGCATCGGGGTGCTCGGCGCGCGCGGGCGCGGATCGCTGGAGGCAGCCGGGCTGGACACGGATGCCGTGCCGGTGTTGATGGGCACACTGGGCAAGGCGCTGGGTTGTTTTGGCGCCTTCGTCGCGGGTGACGAGGTGTTGATCGAGACTCTCATCCAACAGGCGCGCAGCTACGTCTATACCACGGCACCGCCCCCGGCGGTGGCCGCCGCGGCGCGAGCGGCATTGAGGCTGATCGATGCCGAAGCGTGGCGGCGCGATCGGTTGCGTGCCAATATCCGCCGTTTTCGTAACGGAGCCCGGCAGTTGGGGCTGTCACTGATGCCATCGGACAGCCCGATACAGCCCCTGCTGGTCGGTGATGATGCCGATGCCGTGGCGCGTGCCCGGGCGCTGTACGAGAACGGCATCCTCGTCACGCCGATTCGTCCTCCAACGGTGCCCGAAGGTACCGCGCGCCTGCGCATCACGCTCAGCGCCGAACACCGTGACGAACACATCGACCGGCTGCTGGAGATGCTGGGATGAGCGGCCTGCATGTGCAAGTCAGCGGTTGCGGGCCCGATGTCGTTCTGCTGCATGGCTGGGGCTTCAACAGCACGGTCTGGGACGCCATGGGTGCGTGCGTGGACGGACGCGTGCGTTTGCATCGCATCGACCTGCCGGGGCATGGCGCCAGTCCCGAACCGCGATGCGTGGACCTGGAAACGGTGATTGGCGACCTGTTGCACGCGGCGCCGACGCGGGCTGTATGGGCGGGTTGGTCGCTGGGTGGCATGCTGGCGCTGGCGGTCGCGGCGCGTGCGCCGGCGCGCGTGGGCGCATTGATGATGATCGCGGCCTCGCCGCGTTTCACGGTGGATGCCGACTGGCCACACGCGACCCCGTTGCCGGTGTTCGAGCAGTTTGGCCGGGATCTCGCGGCCGATTACCGCCGCACGCTGGGGCGTTTCCTGGTTCTGCAGACCCGCGGCGGCGCGGCCGCGGGCAAGACCCTGTGCGCGTTGCGCAGCGGCATCGAGCAGGCCCCGCCCACGCCGGCAGGCCTGTCCTGGGGGCTGGAGATGCTCGGCCGGCTGGACCTGCGCGACGAACTGGCCGGATTGCGTATGCCGGTCATGGCCGTGCTCGGCGCGCGTGACACCCTGGTGCCGGCTGCTGCCGGTAAGGACATGGGAAAGTTGAACCCGGGTCTCGATGTCGTCGTCGTGCCGGGTGCCGGGCATGCGCCTCTGCTCAGTGATGCGTGTCGGTGTGGTGAAGGTCTGCTCAACCTGTGTGAACTGGCGGAAGAGGCGATATGAACAGCGCCATGCTCGACAAATGCCGTGTGCGGCGCGCGTTCGAAAGAGCAGCCAACAGTTACGACCGGCATGCGCAGCTGCAGCGTGAGGTCTGCGAGCGGCTGCTGGAGCGGCTCGATTATATCCGTGTGGCACCGGCGGATGTGCTCGACCTTGGCGCCGGCACCGGGCAGGCATTACCGGCACTGATGCGGCGCTACCGCAAGGCGCGCATCCATGCTGTTGATATCGCGCATGCGATGAGCCGACTGAACCGTCGGCGATCGGGCTGGATGCGCAAGGTCTATAGCGTGACCGCCGATGCCGAACAGCTGCCCTATGCCGCGCACAGCTTCGACCTGGTGTTCTCCAACATGACGCTGCAATGGTGCAACGATCTCGCGGCCACGTTCACTGGTCTGCGCCGGGTCATGCGGCCCGGCGCCTGCCTGTTGTTCACGACCTTCGGGCCCGATACGCTGCGTGAGCTGCGTGCGAGCTGGGCGCGGGTGGATGATGGCGCGCATGTGAGCGAATTTACGGACATGCACGATGTCGGCGATCTGCTGTTGCAGGCCGGTTTTGTCAATCCGGTCATGGATATGGAACATATCACCATGAAATACCGTGACGTACAGGCCCTGATGAGCGATCTCAAGGGTATCGGCGCCAGTAACGCCCGCTGTGACCGCCGGGCCGGATTGACCGCGCCGGGCGCCATGCGGCGCATGATCGAGGCATACGAAACGCTGCGGTGCGACGGATGGCTGCCGGCCACCTGGGAGGTCGTCTATGGTCATGCCTGGGCGCCGGAGGGCATGAGCGTGAAACTGGATACACACGCCAAGGTAACTCAATGAGTGCGGGATGGTTCATCACGGGTACCGACACCGGGTGCGGAAAGACCGTGGTCGCCCGGCTGCTGGTGCGGTTGTTGCAGCAACGGGGTCAGTGCGTGGCGGTCATGAAGCCGGTCGCTACGGGCTGTGAATGGCGGGATGGCGCATGGCGCAATGCCGATGCGCTGGCCCTGCAGGCCGTCTCGTCACTCGCGCAGGACTACGCCAGCGTCAATCCGTATGCCTTCGAGACGCCGGCGTCGCCACACCTGGCCAGTGGTGGCAAGGAGATCGACATCGAGGACATTGCTGAACGCGCGCGCGAGCTGCAACGGCGCTGTGACCGTCTCGTGGTTGAGGGCGTGGGAGGCTGGGAGGTGCCGCTGTCGGCGAAAACCAGGGTGGCGGATCTGGCGCGGGCGCTGGACCTGCCGGTGATCGTCGTTGTCGGGATACGCCTGGGTTGCATCAATCACGCCCTGCTCACACGCCGCGCGCTGGCGCAGGACGGGATGAAGGTTCAGGGCTGGATCGCCAATATCCTTGATCCAAACCTGCCGATGCTGGAAGGCGTGATCGAGACCTTGTCGGCGCGTTGGGCGCCGCCACTAATGACTGTTCCGCATCATCGAGGTGGTGATGTCGAACAACTGATTCATGGAATCAGCGGAATAGTGGATGGATGGTATGAATAAAAGCGCATTTCATGTATGTTCGCACAAGTTGTCGGCAATATCATGATATTTTGGCGTAATTTACAAGAAATGCGCCTAAATGATGAGAAAAGCATGACAAAAATCAATAACTGGGCGCGATCGTGCAGACCATAAGATTAGCATCTTGATATATTCGGATATCATTCATGAACTGGGTTTATAACTCAGGAATATAGTCGGAATTAAAGCGGTCAATAAGTCACTAAAATATGGTCGAAAAAGCCAGTAATTTAGCAAAATAGTATATTACTAAATTACTATATTCCCTTATTTTTTCATAACTTGGCATTATGGCTTGAGCGCGTTTTTTAATTGGCGCGGCTTGTGTGCGCTTGGGTAATATCCGGACTACTGGAAAAGCCCGTTTCGATGAACGGCCGGTTGGAGGCCTGACGATGGTAGCGACCCAGCGGTATCCGGCAGACGACAGATCCCGCTTCGTGATCCGCCCGAACAGCTCGCTGAGCTGGAAAGGCAATGTCCGGGTGTTCCTGGTCATCAGTGTCGTGATCGTGACCGTGGCCTTGATGTTCTCGAGCAAGGGGCTGTGGCTGATCTGGCCATTCGCCGGCCTGGAGATTGGTGTGCTTGGCCTGGTGTTGTACCTCTGCGCACGCCGGGCAGTCGAGAAAGAGGTCATCGATATCGATGCCGACCGGGTGATCGTCGAAAGGGGGCGCTACCGGCCGCAGGCCCGTTTTGAGTTCATCCGCGCCTGGGCGCGAATCCGGCTCGAGGCCGGCGGCAGGGGACGGCGGCAGCGGTTGCTGATCGGCGCGCATGGCAGAATGATCGAGATCGGCGCCTGCCTCGTGGAGGACGAACGCAATGACCTGGCGCGGTCACTGGGACGGGCGCTGAACAGCGCCATGCGCATCTAGAAAGGCGCAACAACAAACATAACAACAAGGTCAGACCAAAAAACAAGAACAATATCGTGATGATCGAATCATTCTTCCCAAATCCATCTCAAAGTGAGGAGTAAAGACGGCATGTCGGTAAAAAACAATAAAATGCTGCGCGGTCTGTTGATGCTCGTGCTGCTGTTCGGCAGCGGCCTGGCGCTGGCAGACTACAGCTACAATTTCCAGGAGCCGGTGACGCCGGTGGCGCGAGAGATCTATGACCTGCACATGACGATCTTCTGGATCTGTGTGGGTATCGCGGTGCTGGTGTTTGGCGCGATATTCATTTCGCTGATCAAGCATCGCAAGTCGAAGGGTGCCGTGGCCGCCGATTTTCACGAGAACACCGTCGTCGAGATCATCTGGACCATCATCCCGTTGGGCATCCTGATCGCCATTGCGATTCCGGCCACCAAAACCCTGATAAAAATCGAGGATACCAAGAATGCCGAAATGACTATCAAGGTCACCGGCAACCAGTGGTATTGGGATTACGAATACCAGGGATCTGGTGTCAAGTTTTCGAGTGTGCTGAGTGCCGAGCACAAGAAGGCCGCGGGTTACGAGAAGGCTGACCGCCTGGCGCCCAATCGCAAGGATGTCAGCAAGATCGCCAATTACCTGCAAGAGGTCGATAACCCGCTGGTGGTGCCGGCCGAAACCCGGATCCGTATTCTGACCACCGCCAAGCAGGTCATTCATTCTTGGTGGGTGCCGGCTTTCGGCGTCAAGCGTGATGCCATTCCCGGGGTCGTCAACGCTTCGTGGATGAAGATCGACAAGAAGGCCATCGGCAGAACCTTCCGTGGTGAATGCGCCGAGCTGTGCGGCAAGGGTCATGCCTTCATGCCGATTGTCGTCAAGGTTGTAAGCAAGGAAGACTTCAAAAAATGGATGCTGGCACGAAAGGCCGAGATAGAACGCGAAAAAGCAATGGCGGCCAGCAACAAGACATGGAGCAAGGCCGAGCTGATGGCACGTGGCAAGCAGAAGTACGCTGCCTGTGCCGGTTGTCATGGCGCTACCGGCAAGGGGGGTGGCCCGTTCCCGGCCTTGACGGGCAGCAAGGTTGTCAATGGGCCGGCAGCCGGCCATATCAGGCTGGTGCTCACGGGCAAAAACGCCATGCCCTCGTTCAAAGCCATGAGCGATCTCGATCTGGCCGCGATCGTGACCTACGAGCGTAACGCGCTGGGCAACAGTACTGGCGACATCGTACAGCCGGCTGATGTCAGAAAGATACGCAAGACCCTCAACAGCAAATCCGGCAATGCCCGCTGATACGGCGTTTAGGAGGACAAGACAATGACTACAGCAGTGTCACATGACGCACATCACGAGGAACACCCAACGGGCATCAAGCGTTGGCTGTTTACCACCAACCACAAGGACATCGGAACCCTGTACCTGTGGTTCTCCTTCATCATGCTGCTCATTGGCGGGCTGTTCGCGCTGGTGATCCGCGCCGAGCTGTTCCAGCCCGGCATGCAGATCGTCGATCCGAACTTCTTCAACATGATGACCACATTGCATGGCCTGGTCATGGTGTTCGGGGCGATCATGCCGGCCTTCGTCGGCCTGGCCAACTGGCAGATTCCAATGATGATCGGCGCACCGGACATGGCGCTGCCGCGCATGAACAACTGGAGCTTCTGGATTCTGCCGTTCGCCGGCATCCTGCTGCTGGCCCCGATGTTCATAGGTGGAGATTTCGGCTCCGGTCAGGGACCGGCCTTCGGCTGGACGTTCTATGAGCCGCTGTCCGACAAATACGACAAGCTGGCGTTCTTCGTGTTTGCCGTGCATCTGCTCGGCATCTCGTCGATTATGGGAGCGATCAACATCATCGCTACCATTCTGAACATGCGCGCACCCGGCATGACATTGCTGAAAATGCCGATGTTCGTCTGGAGCTGGCTGATTACGGCATTCCTGCTAATTGCCGTAATGCCGGTACTGGCTGGCGCGGTCACGATGATGCTGACCGACAAGTACTTCG
>WFUO01000037.1 GCA_015484945.1 Gammaproteobacteria bacterium
CTCATACTCGAATCATCCATCCTTTACAGTGGTTTTCTTACCATCGAGGCGTTGAGGCTGAAACACTCGTTGTTCGCGGGCGGAGACAGCCCTGAGTTGCGTCGTGAACTGCTGCGGCAGGGGCATGTCGCTGCGGTTTTGCTGTATGATCCGGTGGCTGATACTGTGGTCATGGTGGAACAGTTTCGGGTCGGCAAGATTCCGCACGAGCCACAGCAGCCATGGATGGTCGAGCTGGTGGCGGGGTATCTGGAAGGCGATGAAAGACCGGAAGACGTAGCGCGGCGGGAATGTCTGGAAGAGGCCGGTTGCGTGATAGACAGGCTGTATCCGATTCGCAGCTACTACGTGACACCGGGTGTGTCATCCGAGATGATGCATCTGTTCTGGGCGCCGGTTGACAGTCGTTCCGTGCATGGCATTCACGGACTGCCTAATGAAGGCGAAGATATTCGCGTGCATGTGTGGCCATGGGATGAGGTGTCGGCCATGCTCGACGATGGGCGCATCGACTCCGCCACACCAGTGATCGCCCTGATGTGGCTGAGAGAGAACCGGCCCCGTATTCGGAATGAATTCGGAAAACGGCTTCAGGATGACTGAGCGGATGATTTCGTACCGGTATCCGTCCGCTGATATTCACGTGCCAACAGTGACCGCTGTTCGTATGCCTGGCGCGCTATCCGTACGTCCTCCAGGAACCATGCCAGTTCATCCAGCCTGAGTGCCTGTGGTCCGTCCACCAGTGCAGTCGGCGGATCAGGATGGAAATCGACCAGTACCATGTTGGCGCCCGCAATCACTGCCTGTGCCGTGACATGGAAGATGTCGAGCAGGCCGTCAGGCGCCTGGGCGCGGCTGCCGACCGAATGGGAAGGATCGATGCATACCGGCATCCGGGTCAGTCGCTTGACGACCGGTACGTGGGCGAAATCGACAAAGTTTCTGTGCGGGTCGCCCATGTTGGTCTTCATGCCGCGCAACGCGAAGACAACCTTTCGGTTGCCTTCACTGGCCAGATACTCGGCGGCGTTGAGTGACTCTTCCAGGGTAATACCGAATCCGCGCTTGAGCAGTGCGGGAAAGGTTTTTTGGCGCCCCACACTCTTGAGCAGCTCGAAATTCTGGGTATTGCGCGTGCCGATCTGCAGCATCACGCCGGTCGGATTGCCGGTAACGTGCAGAGCCTGGTTGATCTCGTCTATGTGTGACTCGTGTGTGACCTCCATGGCGATCACCTTGATGCCGTATTTACCGGCCAGTTCGAATACCCATGGCAGGCAGGTCTTTCCATGGCCCTGGAAAGAATATGGATTGGTGCGCGGCTTGTAGGCGCCCATGCGTGTGCAGACTTGTCCATTGTCGCGCAGGGCGCGCATCATCTGTTCGACATGTTCGGGCGTATCCACGGCGCACAGGCCGGCAAACACGTGCAGGGTATCCTGTCCGAAGCGCACGCCATTGTATTCGAATTCAGTGGGGCGGGAGTCATCCTTGTGGCGGCCAAGAATGCGGTATTCCTCGGATACCCTGACCACGCGCTCGACACAGGGAAGGCTGCGCATCTCTTCGGTGGAAAGCGCGGCGGTCTCGCCGATCAGGTACACTTCGGTCAAGACCTGCCGTGCACCGTGTTCCTCGTGGATACGGTACTGGATGCCCGGCAATTGTGCGAGGTGTTCGAGCAGTTGCCGGTAGTCGGCGCTATGTTTGTCAACATCGGGGCTGAGGATCAGGATCATGGGGTGTACCTGACAGTCAGGAAATCTCGCCCACGCACACGGGGTGCCGGACGCGCCTGCCAGTATGATTTTTCAAGACGATGATCAATGCTTGTGGTTGACGACCGACCAGATGACATACTGGTTTTCGAAATACACCGTGAACTTGTCATATACCCAGCGACTGATGGGCGGTTCGCCGACGGCCGGGATCTTTTGCCTGGGTTCACCAAATTGCCTCAGCACGGTCTTCATCGACATGCCCGACTTGGGTCGCAGCACGCCGGCAGGGCTGTTGGGCGGTGCATCGGCAACCGAGTGGACTGTCAGTGTCTCTGCCCGGGTGGCCATACCCGTGACCACGAGCGCCAGCGCCAAGGCGATCACCTGCATGAGCTTCATGTTGCAACTCCTTATGTCTTCGGGTTTTTTTCTGTATTCTGACTATAGCACCTGGCGGCCGCTTGCAAAAGCCGAAATCGGCCTGAATGATGCAATCAATGACGCAAATGTGATTTAATGCCGTTCCATGTTCAGACCATTGTCCGTATTCATTGGCCTGCGCTATGTCCACGCCAAGCGCCGCAGCCATTTCATTTCCGTGATATCGATGTTCTCGATGCTTGGTATCGCGATCGGCATCTGGGCGCTGATCACGGTGCTGTCGGTCATGAACGGTTTTGAGAAGGAACTCAAATCGCGCATTCTGGACATGACCCCGCATGCCAGTATCGTGGGGTTCATGTCTCCGATGGATGACTGGCAGCATGTGGTCAAGGTGGCTCTCAGGCATCCCCGGGTGCTGGGCGCCGCGCCTTATATCCGCGGTCAGGCACTGGTCAACCGGGCCGATGTCAGTAGCGGCGTCTATGTACGTGGTATTCTGCCGCGCCTGGAAGGCAAGGTGTCGCGTGTTTCCGGTCTGATGATCCATGGCAAGCTATCGGATCTCAGGGCGCATCGTTATGGTATCGTCATCGGCGCCGAACTGGCCGAGCAGTTGCTGGGGCGCAAGGATATCTCCAGAATCCCGCTCAAGGACCGCAAGATCACGCTCATCATCCCCAAAACGACGATCACCCCGGCGGGTGTCATCCCGCGTTTTCGCCGCTTTACCGTGGTTGGCGTGTTCGAGGCCGGGGTACGTGAATACGACAGTGGCCTGGTTATCATTCACATGGATGATGCCGCGCGCCTGTACCGTATGCCCGGCAAGGTGACCGGGGTGCGCCTCAAGGTCGATGACATGTTCCAGGCCGCACTCATCGGCCGTCAGGTCATTCAGCAACTCAAGGGCAGTTATGAACTGGAAACCTGGCAGCAGAAGCACAGCAACCTGTTCTACGCCATGGATCTCGAGAAGAAGGTGATGTTCATCATCCTGTTTCTGATCGTGGCGGTGGCTGCCTTCAACATTGTTTCGACTCTGGTGATGATGGTTACCGACAAGCAGGCCGATATTGCCATCTTGCGTACTCTGGGCGCCACGCCGCGTACAATCATGGGCGTGTTCATCATGCAGGGCTCCATCATCGGTGTCATTGGTACCCTGATCGGCTTGTTGACCGGGGTGCCGACCGCGCTCAATGTCGAGGCCATCGTCTCCACGATCGAAAAATGGCTGGGCTCGACATTTCTGCCTTCCGACGTGTTCTATATCAGCAAGATCAAGGGTGACATGCACTGGGAGGACGTCATCGTCATTTGCCTGGTATCACTCCTGTTGAGTGTGCTGGCGACGCTGTATCCGGCGTGGCGGGCGGCGCGTACCCAGCCGGCGGAGGCATTGCGTTATGAGTGATATTGCCATGCATGGCGTGGTGGCCTGTCGCAATCTCTCACGTACCTTTTCCGACGGCAATCTGCTCGTCGATGTGCTCAGGGACGTAACTTTCAGCGTGGCGCCGGGCGAACGGGTCGCTATCGTCGGCCCGTCCGGTTCCGGGAAGAGCACGTTGCTGCATCTGCTTGGCGGCCTGGATTTGCCGACCAGTGGCGAGGTGCTGGTTGATGGGCGCAACATGAACCTGCTCGACGATGCCGAGCGTGGACGTTTACGCAACCAGGCACTGGGGTTCATCTATCAGTTCCATCATCTGCTGCCCGAATTTACCGCATTGGAGAACGTGGCCATGCCGTTACTGATACGCGGCCTCGGGCCTCATGAGGCCGCCACACAGGCTGGCGCGATGCTTGAGCGGGTTGGTTTGGCTGACCGGCTCGAACACCGTCCCGGCGAGATGTCGGGTGGTGAGCGGCAGCGGGCGGCCATCGCGCGCGCGCTGGTCACCCGGCCGCGCTGTGTGTTGGCGGATGAACCGACCGGCAATCTGGACACCCATACGGCGGAGAAGATCTACAATCTGATGCTGGATCTCAACCAGCAACTCAATACCAGTTTCGTGGTGGTGACCCACGACATGGGATTGGCGCGCAGGATGGATACCGTCTGGCACATTGAGGATGGTCATCTGGCGCGTCTGGAGGATATCCCCCGGGGGGCTGCCTGATCAGTCGTTTGATTTTTCGTCAGCACCTGTCTTTTCGTCTGAGTTCCCGTTCAGCTTGCGAAACGCGATACGGGCATCGGCCCGTGCCTTGATCCTGCGAGCGCGCTCCTTCCAGCTGCGGATCACATGAATGCGCCAAAGGATGCGAATACCGAAATAGCCAACGAAGGCGCTGAATACACCTAATACGAAGCAGCCAAACAAGAAAGGCTGCCATATGGCGAGAAATCCATTGGCCAGCCATTCGAATGACAATTCGAACGTAAAGGGCACGTCAGGCGTGCCCAGTATCCACTTGCCGAGGAAATAGGCGCCCGGGTACAGGAATGGCATGGTCACGGGGTTGCTGAACCACACCAGCGCCACAGACAGAGGCAGGTTGACCCGTAGCGGGATGGCCGCCGCTGCCGCCAACAGCATCTGGAATGGTACCGGCACCCAGGCCATGAACAACCCTACGGCAAAGGCGCCGGCTACCGATCGGCGGTTGAGGTGCCACAGGTTGGGATCATGCAGCAAGGTGCCAAAGATCTTGAGAGACTTGTGGTGACGAATCGTCTCATGATCGGGCATAATACGCTTGATGAACTTCTTGGGCATGGATGCACTGAACACTGGTATGAAAAGCCATAGGATACGGGAATGCCCGGCGTAATGCATCTGATTGGGCCTCATCCGTGTCCGTAACCGTAGCAAACTGCAAGGATGCGTATCCACCTGCTCGCCTTTGTCACAGGGACGGCCTCGCTCGCGCTGTGGCCTGAATTGCCTGCCCCGACCTGGCTGTGGTTGTCGGTTTTGCTGCCGGCGCTGTGGACACAGCCATGCCTGCGTGTGCCGACGGCCTTCGCGGCCGGCGTGGCGTGGGGGCTGTTGCACGCGAGCCTGGCAGTGCAGTCGTCCCTGCCGCATGCTTTGGAAGGCCGTGATCTGCTCGTGGAAGGGTATGTGGTCTCGGTGCCGCTACATACCACACGCGGCGTGCGTTTCGTGTTCCGGATCGAACGCATCCTGCAGCCAGCCGGGCTGGCCTGGCAAGGCGACGTGCGAATCAGCTGGTACCGGCGCGTGCAGCCACTCCGGGCCGGTGAACGGTGGCGTCTGCGCGTGCGCCTGCGTGCCCCGCATGGTTTTCGCAATCCCGGCGGTTTCGATCTCGAGGCCTGGATGCTGCGTCAGGGCCTGCGGGCGAGCGGTTACGTCCGCCGCAATATGGCCACGCAATTGCCGGGGCGCCGCTGGAACATCCATGTTCTGCGGCAATCAATGCGTGAAAAGATACGCCGCTGGACAGCCGGTCATGCACATGCCGGTCTGTTGATGGCCCTGACGATCGGCCTGCGTGACGGTATCATGCCGGATCGTTGGGAAACATTGCGTCTTACCGGCACAAGCCATCTGGTGGCCATCTCGGGCCTGCACATCGGCATCGTTGCCGGACTGGTATTCATGCTCTGGCGCTGGTTGTGGCGCCGCTGGCAGTGGCTCACCAACCGGTGTGCGGCACCACGCGCCGCGGCCCTGGCCGCGATGTCCTCGGCATTTGTCTATGCGGCCATGGCCGGTTTCAGCATTCCCACCGTGCGTGCGCTGATCATGCTTTGCGTCGTCATGCTGGCGCTTTGGCGCCAGCGTGTGATTCTGCCGTCGCGGGTGCTCGTGTTGGCCTTGTTCGCCGTGGTGCTGACTGATCCATTCGCAACCATGGCGCCTGGCTTCTGGCTGTCGTTCACGGCTGTGGCGGTGATCCTGTTCACCGTCACCGGGCGTATCGGGCGGCGCAGCAGATGGCGTGAGGCGTGGCGTATCCAGTGGGTGGTGGCGCTGGGGCTGGCACCGTTGGGACTGTTCCTGTTCGGCCAGGCCTCGCTGGTCTCGCCACTGGCCAACCTGCTGGCCGTACCCTGGATCAGCTTGCTGGTCGTGCCTCTGGTGCTGGCAGGCGGTCTGGTGGGTCAATTGTCTGACACCGTCGGTATGTGGTTGTTTGGTGTGGCCGACCTGCTGATGCAGCCTCTGTGGGCATGGCTGGAGACGCTGGCACGTCTGCCGCAGGCCAGCTGGCAGGCGCCGGCACCATCACTGCCGGTTCTGGCCGTGGCCGGCCTGGGTGTTGTACTGCTGCTCGCACCGCGTGGATTTCCGGCCCGCAGCGCCGGCCTGGTCTTGCTGTTGCCGATTCTGCTGCCCCGGCACAATGTACCCGCGCCTGGCGGCTACAGGATGGACGTGCTCGACGTTGGCCAGGGTCTGGCGGTGGTCGTGCAAACCGCCCGGCATGTGCTGCTGTATGATACCGGGCCGGCGTTTGGGGCGCGTTTCGATGTGGGCCGTACGGTGATCGTGCCGTTTCTGCGTCAGCGCGGCATCGGCCGTATCGACCGGCTGGTGGTGAGCCATGCCGACCGTGATCATCGCGGCGGGTTGGGCAGCATCATGCGCATGATGCCGGTCGGTGATGTCGTATCCGGCATGCCGGCTGCGCTGCCTGTACCCGCCCGGCCCTGCCGGGCCGGGCAGACATGGGTCTGGGACGGGGTGCGGTTCAGCTTCCTGCATCCCGATGCCGGCAGACGGTATCGGCGTAACGACCGCTCCTGCGTGCTGCGTGTCAGCAGCGCAGGTGGCGGCAGTGTGCTGCTGAGCGGGGATATTGGCCGCCATGTGGAAAACCGGCTGATTCAGGCCGGCATGCCGCTGCGCGCCGATATCCTTCTGGTGCCGCATCATGGCAGCCGGACCTCGTCATCGGCGCGTTTCATCGACACCGTCCAGCCACGCCTGGCAATCGTGACGACCGGCTATCAAAACCGGTTCGGTCATCCGAAGCCGGATATTCGTCAACGCTATCTCGCACGCGGGATCATCTGGCTGGATACCATGGACAGTGGTGCGATAACGGTCACGGTTCCCCCTTACACCGGCGCCATTTTGGTGAGGCGTTTCCGTATCGAGCACGCCGCCTGGTGGCATCATCGCATGCCAAACGGTGTGGGTTCGTCATACACGGGAGAGTGAGGGTTTCGGTCGGCCAACGGTTTTCTGACTGCCTTCATGACGGTAAAACATTGGGGTCAAAATCGGTTATCATTGTCATGAAACGATTATCTGGCCCGGAGGAGGGCCAGGCCCGGCCGGACGGGCTGGACAGCGGACAATACAATAACGATCAGAAGGACGGACTCATCGTGTGGACAATAGTTGCTTCGGGTGGCTGGCTGATGGTGCCGATCATCCTGTGTTCGGTCATCGCACTGGCGATCATCATCGAGCGTATCTGGGCGCTGCAAAAGCGCCGTATCCGGCCTCCGCACCTGGTAGCGCAGGTCTGGCATTGGGAAAAGAACGGTGAGCTGGATCAGACGCGCATCAAGGCATTGCGCGAGGGGTCAGCACTGGGCCGTATTCTTGCCGTAGGCCTGGCCTATCGTGACCGTGACCGTGAGGTCATGAAGGAGGCCATCGAGGAAAATGGTCGCCACGTGGTGCACGAAATGGAACGCTATCTCAACACCCTGGGCACCATTGCCGCAATCACGCCATTGCTGGGGTTGCTAGGCACCGTATTTGGCATGATCCAGGTGTTTGCCGATCTGACCTCGAAGACGATCGGTGATCCCGGTTCGCTGGCGGGCGGGATCTCCACAGCCTTGATCACCACCGCGGCCGGCCTGCTGGTGGCCATTCCCAGCCTGATGTTCTACCGCTATTTCCGTGGACGCATAGACGAGCACATCGTCGCCATCGAACAGGAGGCGATCAAACTGGTCGAGGTCATGCATGGTCAGCGTGACGCCAATGCCGTGAAGGACGAGGCCTGATGAACCTGCAACGGCATCGTAGCGAAACTCCGGACGTCAATCTGACACCGTTGATCGATGTGGTGTTCCTGTTGCTGATCTTCTTCATGGTCTCGACCACTTTCAAGGACAATCACGAGATCAAGGTTGATCTGCCCAAGGCAACGGCCAAGGCAGTGCAGCGCAAGGAAAAACCGCTTGAAATCCGGGTGACCTCCGATGGGCGTTACTTCGTCAATGGCAAGGAGGTCATCAACCGGCGACTGGACACCCTCAAGCGCGTGATAAAAAAACTGGCGCGCGGTTACAGCAAGGAACGGCGGGTAATCATCCGTACCGACCGCAAGGCCACGCACGAGGCGTTCATCCGTGCCATGGATGCGGTTCGCCAACTCGGATTCAGGAAGATCTCGATACCCGTCAGCGCGCCGGACAGAAAATGAACACATCTACCCAGGGCAAGGCAGGCATGGCCGTTTATTTGCGCCTGCTCGCCCATGCCCGGCGTTACTGGACTGTCTTCATTGCCGCGATCATCGGCATGGTGGTATTCGCTACTACCGAGACGCTGTTCGCCATCCTTGTCAAGGAGATGACTGACGAGGCCTTTGTGGCGCGCAAGGAAGCGGCAATGAAGATCATACCGCTGCTGATCATCGCCCTGTTCCTGGTGCGCGGGCTGGCCAGTTTCGTATCCACCTACTGTATGACATGGATAGGCCGGCGGATCATCAATACCTTTCGCAGCCAGATGTTCGACAAGCTGCTGAGCCTGCCAGCCAGCCATTTTGACGCCACCAGTTCCGGTCAGATGCTGGCCCGCCTGACCTATCATGTGGAACAGGTGTCGCAAGCGGCTACCTCGGCGGTCACCATCATCATACGCGACACCATCACCATCGTCTGCCTGCTGGCATGGATGTTCTGGCTCAGTGGCGTCTTGTCGCTGGCCTTTCTGATCATTGGTCCACTGATCACCGCCATCATCGTCGTCATCAGCAAGCGGTTTCGCCGAATCAGCCGCCGGATTCAGGACTCCATGGGCGATATCACCCAGGTGGCGCAGGAGACCATCGAGGGTCACAGTGTGGTCAAGACTTTCGGTGGACAGGACTATGAACGCAAACGCTTCGAGAAGATCAATGAATACAACCGTCACCAGCACATGAAGATGGTGGTGGCCAATGCGTTGAGCGTGGCGGTGATCCAGTTTCTGGCCGCCTGCGCGCTGGCCGCGATCGTGTTTCTGGCCACGCTGGAATCGGTAGGCAATATCACAACCCCGGGCACCTTCATCTCCTTCATTACCGCCATGCTGCTGCTGATGCCTTCGATCAAGCGGCTCACCACCATCAACCCTATATTGCAGCGCGGTATCGCCGGGGCCGAGAGTGTTTTCGAGCTGCTCGATACCCCGTCCGAAACTGATACCGGAACCCATGTCGCCCAACGCTGCCAGGGGCGCATCGAATATCGTGATGTTGGTTTCAGCTACGATGGCAAGGGCAGGGTATTGGATGGCATAGACTTGCGCATCGAGCCGGGTGAGACCGTGGCCTTCGTCGGCCAGTCCGGAAGCGGCAAATCCACTCTGGTGAACCTGCTGCCACGTTTCTACGAACCGGAACACGGGCTGATCCTGCTCGATGGCGTGGACATCAGGGACTACAGCCTGGCATCCCTGCGCGACCAGATCGCGTTGGTCAACCAGCATGTCATCCTTTTCAATGACACGATCGCGCGCAACATTGCCTATGGCAGTCTCGATCATGCCGACATGGACCAGATCCGTGCAGCCGCGGATGCCGCACATGCGACGGAATTCATAGAGGGACTGGATCAGGGTTTCGAGACCCTGGTCGGTGAGCACGGTCTGCGACTGTCGGGAGGTCAGCGTCAACGAATCGCCATCGCACGCGCATTTCTCAAGGACGCGCCTGTGCTGATTCTCGACGAAGCCACCTCGGCGCTGGATACCGAATCCGAAAAACATGTTCAGGCCGGTCTGGAGCGGTTGATGCAGAATCGTACCGTACTGGTCATCGCGCATCGTCTTTCGACAGTCGAGAACGCCGATCGTATCGTGGTATTGCACGAGGGGCGTATCGTCGAGACCGGCAACCATGCCGAGTTGCTGGACCTCAATGGCCATTATGCGGCACTGTACCGGATGCAGTTCGGCGCGGTGATGCAGGCAGGTGAAGGCAATGGGGCTTGAACGCCATTGGTATCGCAAGGATGCGGTGTCCTGGCTGCTGCTGCCTATTGGCTGGATGTTCTGTGCCCTGACAACGGTTCGCCGACTTTGCTACCGGCTGGGTCTGAAGAAATCCTCAACCCTGGCGGTACCTGTCATCGTAGTGGGAAACATCAGTGTCGGTGGTACCGGCAAGACACCATTGGTGGCATGGCTGGTGAAACTGTTGCGCGGGCAGGGGTGGCGGCCCGGTATCGTCAGCCGGGGTTATCGGGGGCGGGCATCCACCTGGCCACAGCAGGTGCGCCCGGACAGCGACCCACGCACGGTTGGCGACGAGGCGGTCATGCTGGCACAGATCTGCGAGTGTCCAGTCGCCGCCGGCCCCGATCGTGTGCAGACCGCCTCGGCTCTGCTCGAATACAGCGGCTGCGACATCATTGTCAGCGATGACGGACTACAGCACTATGCACTGGCACGGGATATCGAACTTGCCGTGATCGACGGCATTCGTCGTTTTGGCAATGGCTGGTGCCTGCCTGCCGGGCCGTTGCGTGAACCACGCTCGCGCCTGCAATCGGTGGATTTCATCGTTTGCAATGGCATCCCTTCACGGGGAGAATACGCCATGCGCCTGCGCGGAGACTCGGCCATCGCGTTGTTGCAGGGAGAAACGCGCCCCCTGCGGGACTTTGCGGGAAAACCGGTTCACGCGGTCGCCGGCATCGGACATCCGGAACGTTTTTTTTCGATGCTGGAAAAGGCGGGTCTGGAGATTCTGCGTCACCCGTTTGCGGATCACTACGCGTTTGAGGCCGGCGATCTCGCGTTTGGTGACGATTTGCCGGTGCTGATGACCGCCAAGGATGCCGTGAAGTGCCATCGTTTCGCCGATGCGCGCATGTGGTCGGTGCCCGTGAGTGCCGAAATCGATGAACATCTGCAATCAGCACTGTTGCGGCGGTTGCAGCATATCACTGACAGGTGAACATAATGGACATGAAACTACTGGAGATTCTCGCTTGCCCGGTATGCAAGGGGCCGCTCGTTTACCGCAAGGATAGCAGTGAACTGATCTGCAAGGGTGACAGGCTGGCCTATCCGGTGCGTGACGGTATTCCGGTGATGCTGGAAGATGAGGCCCGTGAGCTTGCGCCCGACGAGGAAGTGGAATAGGGCATGAGCCTCTCATTCAAGGTTGTCATTCCGGCGCGTCATGCCTCGAGCCGGTTGCCGGGCAAGCCCTTGCTCGATATCGGTGGCCAGCCGATGGTGGCGCATGTCTGGCAGCGGGCCATTGACAGTGGCGCCGAGCAGGTGATCATCGCCACCGATGATGAGCGCATCGCGCAGGCAGCCAGGGATTTTGGCGCCGAAGCAGTCATGACCTCCGCGGATCACGCAACCGGGACCGACCGTATTGCGGAGGCCGCACGCCTGATGGCATGGCCGGCGGACACCATCGTCGTCAATGTCCAGGGTGACGAACCGCTTCTTGAACCATCACTGATCACCCAGCTGGCCATGGACATGGCCTCTCATGAACGGGCGGCCATGACCACCATCGCCACACCGATCCACGACGCCAGCGAATTGTTCGATCCGCATGTCGTCAAGACGGTGCTGGACGATCAAGGTTATGCATTGTATTTCAGCCGCGCACCGATTCCCTGGCAGCGTGACGGATTCGACGCAAAAAGGCCTGTTCTGCCAGAGGATACTCCTTTTTACCGCCATATCGGCCTGTATGCCTATCGTGAATCCTTCCTGCAACGCTATGCCTCCATGACGCCCAGCGCGCTGGAAAGAGCAGAGGCCCTGGAACAACTCCGAGCCCTGTCACATGGTGAGGCCATTCACGTCAGTATTACACAACATCCGCCGAGCCACGGCGTGGATACCGCCGAGGACCTTGAACGGGTTCGGCGCCTGGTCGCTGCAATGGCCTCATGATCGTCCGAAAAAACGTCATTAGGCCTACGGCTACACAGTTAGCCAGCGTGCGTACATCTGGCCATAAGAAAAACATCTATGGCACACGCAAATTTTGGCGCTAGCAGATGAAGGGAATAAAAAAACAACCGTTGCCGTCAGAGAGTCTGTGCAGCGAGACTGGCGCTGGAAAATGCCCGGAAATGTAGTGGAATCGATTATTTGGATGTTTTACGCTAGGGTTGGATGCGGTTGATGCCGGAATGATGAGCAGGAAAAGATGACAGTATTCGCAACAAGAAGCCACCCGTTCCGGCCGCTGGACCGTCTTACATGTGTCTATCAGGGGCTTCCTGATATGTGAGCTGATCACTCGACCCAATAAATACAAATAACATGAACGTATTGGTGGCCAGAAACCGTAAAGGTTCCTTTTTACTGTCACTGGCGGGAGGAAGCCTTCTGCTGGGCATTGCGTATTTTCTTGCGGGTAGCGCGGGTCTGGTGTTGCAATCGTCGCAGCCCGGCGTCTCACCCCTGTGGCCGGCATCGGGCGTGGCTTTTGCCGTACTCTACCTGTTTGGGGTGCGCTACTGGCCCGGTATTGTGCTGGGCATGCTGGGCCTGGCCGCCTATACGGGCGTCTCTTATGGCGTAGCCTTGCCGGCGGCCGCCGGATCGACGCTCGAGGCGGTGGTGCCGGTCTGGCTGCTCAATCGCCTCGGCGTGGATATCCGCTTTCGTCAGGTGAGCCATATCATCCGTTTCACCCTGCTGGCGGTCATCGTCGGGCCGCTATTCAGCGCCACCAGCGGCATCATCGGCATGCGCGTGACCGGCGCCACACTGGTATTGCCCCAATACCAGATCTGGCTGTTGTGGTGGACCGGCAACGCAATCGGTATCCTGATCGTCGGCTCCCTGATCATCACCTGGGTCAAGAACCGTTTGCCGCCAGTCCGTGTTGCATTCGAGATTACCGGCTATGTCATCGTCATGGCCATGATCTGCCTGCTCAGTTTTACCCGCCAGAACCAGTTCACGGCATTGTTGATCATGTATCTGACTGCCCCGCTGTCGGTAATCACCGGCATTCGTTGCCGCGCATTGGGTGTAACCTCCATCAGCATCACGGCCCTGTTCATGTTCATCATCTCGGCCCTGTGGCTGCCGCAGGCAAGCCTGCCAGCCACGATCGACAAGCTCTATTATGCACAGCTGCTCTTCATCGCCTTCTCGTCATTGATGGGCTTGTTCGTGGCCGCGGCCTACGAAGAGCGCCAGCATAATGACAGACTCGCCTATGAGGCCAGTCACGATGGTCTTACCGGCCTGCTCAACCGCAAGGGCTTTTACCAGAATGCCAGTGACGCCATACGTACCGCGCATGCTCACCATGCCGAGCACTGCCTGATATTCATCGATCTCGATGACCTCAAGGCAATCAATGACAATGCCGGACACATGACCGGTGACAATGTGATTCGCCATGTGGCCGACTGCATTCGACGCCACATCCGCAGCCGTGACTGCGCAGCCAGGATAGGTGGTGACGAATTCGTGTTGATCTTCTTCTATTGTCCTCTTGCGCAGGGAAAACAGATCGCGCAAAAGATTCTCGACGAAATCAACGATCAGACCATCGAGCATGACGGCAAGGTGATGTCAATGTCGGCCAGTATCGGTCTTTCCATGATCGACCGCAGCACCAAGGATTATCAGCAGGCGCTCAAGGAAGCCGACATCGCCTGTTACGAAGCCAAACGCGCTGGCAAGAACCAGATCCGTCTGGCCGCCGGACTGATGACCGGGCAGGTCTGAGTCGCATCCACAGAGCTAAACGCCTCTAACAGGCTGTTGAAAAACGTCGCGAGAAGCCCGGATGCAAGGCGCACGCAGCACAGCGACCGAGACATATCAAGCAGATAGGCGAGGAAGCGAGCAGCGCGCAACGCAGCAGGCGGGTTTCGCAGCAGTTTTTCAACAGCCTGCTAAAGGCCTCCTGCCGCTGTGAGTTCTGTGTTGAAATCGGGCGTGCGTTACTTCAGCAGGTCCAGAGAAAGAAATTCGGCATGCAGTTCGCGCTGATCCGGGGTCAGTACCGGAATCGTGTAGGTCTGGGGTGCGCGACGTGTGGGGTTGCCATGCAGGCTGGTCTGTATATTGCTCTGGTCAAGGCAGCGCAGCACGATGGATGGCCCGTCCTCCAACACCTCGACCACTTCACAGGCGCGTCCATTGTGCTCGACCTGGATGCCGATCATGCCGCGTAACTGTTCAAGGGTTATATTGATCCTGTCCGTCATGCCCTACCGACCGTGGCCCGTCACCGCCTCTCCACTATAGACGTACCGCTTTGCAAGCGTCAATGGATGCATGTTTGTCCAGCGGATCGCATGTTAAGATAGCCATACGAACGAACAACCGGAAATTTCATTCTATGGTCAGCATTCTGTTTGTCTGCATGGGCAATATCTGCCGCTCTCCCACGGCACATGGCATGTTTCTGAAGCTGCTCGAGGAACACGGGCTGACGGACAAGGTCAGGGTCGATTCGGCGGGCACCCATGCCTATCATGTCGGCGAGCCACCCGATCCACGCGCCACCGAGACCGCGCTGCGTCGGGGTGTCGATTTGACGCCACTGCGGGCACGCAAGGTCACCGAGGCGGACTTCAGGGAATTCGACTATGTGCTGGCCATGGATCGAGACAATCTGGCCATTCTCGAGTCCCTGTGTCCGCCGGACAGCGCCTGCAGCGTTCAACTGTTTCTTGACTTTGCCCCTGAGGAGCTGATGATACGCGAGGTGCCGGATCCCTACTATGGCGGCGCGCAGGGTTTCGAGCGGGTGTTCGATCTGGTCGAGGAGGCCTGCCGTGGCCTCATCGCGCACCTGAAGGATGAACACGGTCTTTAGCCATCGAAATCGACGAATTTAACATGGAGACCACTGAGGCACGGAGCCACGGAGATTTTTGTCACCGGGAACACTGAGGCACGAGGTAAAACCTGTCAGAGCCTTGGATGTGGCGATGTTTACAGGTCATGCCTGAAGCACACTGGATTCCTCTGTGGCTCAGTGTTTCCATGACCTCCGTCTTGATCTGGTCCCCCGGTTTTCAGGTGCTCAGTCCTTGTCATTGCCACCCGTATTTTGCGTCTCAACCTGTTTGAGCGGCCTGTTCTCGGGTGGCGGCTTGGGTGTGGCCGCGAGTGGCTTGGGGGCCTCTGCCGGTACAGCCCTGGATGATGCGGGGGTCTGCATTGGCGGCGCCGGATGGCGGGTTTCGACCTGCTTGAGGCCGTTGTTGTCACTGGCGCCGGCCGGTGCCGGTGTTGCTGATTGCGGCTTTGTGGCCGGTCTGTCTTGTGTGACAGTGCCTGTGGCGCCTGCGGCGGGGGTGGCCGTTTTGCTGGCAGACTTGCGAGGCAGCGCGGTTTCCTGGTTGGCCGGCGTTGGCGTACCGGCGGCTGACGGCTGGCTGGACGGCGAGTTCGTGTCCGGCTTGCCGGCAGTTTGCTGACGTGGCCTTCTGGTCGCGTCCGGCTTGTCGCTTGCAACCGGTTTTTCGGCTACAGGGCCCGATTCGGGTTTTTTATCGCTGGCAGCGGCGGGCACGGATCGCGCCGCCTGTCCGCCGGTATCCGTTTTTCTGTCACCCTTGTCACGGGTATTATTTCTGTCGCCTGTATCCGCGGGCCGGGTGTCCTGTACCGGTTTTGGGCTCTGGCCGCTTGCCTGGGCTTCAGCGGCCGGTTTGGTGCTGCCTGAGTCGTTGCGGGGCTGTCGGGTATTGCCGTTTTGTTGCTGATTGCGGTTCTCACCTGCAGCCTCACGGTTGGCGCCACCACCCCGGCGGCGGCGTCCGCCACGACGGCCACGGCGGCTGCCACTGCCGGATGACTGTTTTTGCGGTGCCTGTTCGTGCGTTGTCGAAGCCGTTTCACCCCGTGTCTGAGCGGCGTTTTCCTTGGCTTTTTGTTCCTCGGGTTTTTGCTGTCCACGTGTGGATTGCTGTTTTCCGCCATTGGACTGCTGACGCGCCTGTTGCTGCTGACGGCCCTGCTGACCCTGTGAACGGCGCCCGCGTCCGCCGCCATTGCCACGGCGCTGCTGGCCACGTCCGCCATTGCGTGACTGTCGTTGTGATTGGGCAGGCCTGCTCTCGGTGGCCGTCTCCTGGGATTCTTCACGTGAACCGAACAGGCTGACCCAAAGTTTGCGGATCAGCCCCTTGTTTTCACCACCACCGGACTGACGGTTGACAGGTGCCGGCGCGGGGGCAGGGGCTGGTGGGGCGACACGTTGCACGGCAGCGCGATCGGCGCGTGCCGGGCGTTCATGACTGGCAATGGTCTCGACCACGGTTTCCGGTTCCTCGGCCAGGTCGTAGCTGCTGATGTTGTCCCGGGTCTCGCCGACGCGTTCACGGGTAACCTCGAATTGCGGCGTCTCCATGGCCGGGTTGGGCACCAGAACCACCGACAGGTGGTGACGATCCTCGATCGCCAGTATCATCGCGCGTTTCTCGTTGAGCAGGAAGGTGGCCACGTTGACCGGCACCTGGGCGACGATCCGTCCGGTCTTTTCCTTCATCGCCTCTTCCTCGATCAGGCGCAGGACCGACAATCCCAACGATTCGACCCCACGAATGGAGCCCTGACCGGAACAGCGCGGGCAAACGATCTGGCTGGATTCGCCCAGGGACGAACGCAGGCGCTGGCGCGACATTTCCAGCAGGCCAAATCGGGAGATGCGTCCGACCTGCACGCGCGCACGATCCATCTTCAACGCCTCGCGCAGACGGTTTTCGACCTCGCGCTGGTTGCGGGTGCTTGACATGTCAATGAAGTCGATGACGATCAGGCCACCGAGGTCGCGCAGGCGCAGCTGGCGGGCGATCTCGTCGGCGGCCTCCAGGTTGGTGTTGAAGGCGGTATCCTCGATGTCGGTACCCTTGGTGGCACGCGCCGAGTTGATGTCGATGGATACCAGCGCCTCGGTATGGTCGATGACGATGGAACCGCCGGCCGGCAGGCGTACCTCGCGCTGGAAGGCCGATTCTATCTGGCTTTCGATCTGGTAGCGCGTGAACAGCGGGGTAGTGTCCTGGTAATGCTTGAGCTTGTGCAGGTTGTGCGGCATCACCTGGCTCATGAAATCGTGCGCCTGGCCGTACAGTTCGGTGTCGTCGATGAGAATTTCGCCTATGTCCTGACGCACATAGTCGCGCAGCGCGCGGATGATGAGGTTGCTTTCCTGGTAGATCAGAAATGGCGCGGAACGGTCCTGCGAGGCCTTTTCGATCGCCTCCCACAGGTGCAACAGGTAGTCAAGATCCCACTGCAATTCCTCGATGCTGCGTCCCACGCCCGCGGTGCGTACGATCACGCCCATGCCCTGTGGAATGTCCAACGCATTCAGGGCCTCACGGATCTCGTTGCGATCCTCTCCCTCGATACGGCGCGAGACGCCGCCGGCACGCGGATTGTTGGGCATCAGCACGAGGAAACGGCCGGCCAGGCTGATGAAGGTGGTCAGCGCAGCACCCTTGTTGCCACGTTCCTCCTTGTCCACCTGCACGACCAGCTCCTGACCGACGCGCAGGGCATCCTTGATGTTTACGCGTCCGCCGCCCTGGGTGGACTCTGGCCGGAAATAGCTGCGCGAGACTTCCTTGAGCGGCAGGAAGCCATGGCGATCAGAACCGTAATCGATGAAACAGGCCTCGAGACTGGGTTCGATACGGGTGATCTTGCCCTTGTAGATATTGGCCTTCTTGCGTTCCCGGCCGGGTGTCTCGATATCGAAGTCGTAGAGTTTCTGGCCGTCCACCATGGCCACACGCAACTCTTCCTGCTGAGTTGCGTTCACAAGCATTCTTTTCATTGTATGCAGTTCTCTCGCGCTCGAACTGCGACTCGAACGGTCTGGACCTGTAGCTGGTCTGTCCCGCCTTCGGGCAGGCGCTCAATTGGTGTGTCCTGAGATCCATTGGGAAATCGTCAGCGACAGCGTATCGGGTCGCAGGAGCGTCAACAGTATCGCTCCGCAAAAATATTCAGACCTTGGGGTCGAGCGATGTCATGACCCGGCCGGCCTGCATCATCACGGCTGTCGTGACGATGCAAAAAACCTTGTAAAAAGTGGCCTGACTGGCTGCGTATTTGCACCAAAGTCGTGCCCTATGACAACTATAACAGTGTTGTCGGGGTCCGGCAAATGCCTTCCGGGCCCGCTGCTGGTATCATGCGCCCATGAAACAGCCAGCATCCGGCCCGAACAGGGCGCGATTCGTCACTATCGGCCCCGATCAGGCCGGACAGCGCATCGACAATTTTCTTCTGCGCGAGCTCAAGGGCGTTCCGCGCAGCATGATCTATCGCATCCTGCGCAAGGGTGAGGTGCGCGTCAACAAGGGCCGTATCAAGGCTGTCTATCGGCTGCGCGAGGGTGACAGTGTGCGTATCCCGCCGATACGCCTGGACGTCTCAGAGACACCGGCCGCGCCAGGCGAGGCGCTGCGCGCCCAGCTGGAGAAGGCGGTTCTTTACGAGGATGAGGAACTGCTCGTTCTGGACAAGCCATCCGGGCTGGCGGTGCACGCCGGCAGCGGCATTCGCGCCGGGATCATCGAGATGTTGCGCGCCATGCGACCCGAGATGAGCTTCCTGGAACTGGTGCACCGTCTCGACCGCGAGACCAGCGGCTGTCTGTTGCTGGCACGCAGCCGGTCCGCCCTGACGGCCCTGCACGCGCAGATCCGCGAGCAGGACTTTGACAAGCGGTACCTGGCACTGGTCGCCGGCGGCTGGCACAACGATGGCGATATCACCGTGGATGCCCCGTTGCGGCGCATCCAGCGTGGTGGCGAGCGTTTGATGGTGGTCGATCCTGCGGGCAAGCCGGCTGTGACACATTTGCATCCGGTCGATCGCCTGGCGGACGCGACCCTGGTCGAAGCGCGTATCGAAACCGGCCGTACCCACCAGATTCGCGTCCATTGCGCTCATATCGGTCATCCGCTGGCGGGTGACGCCAGATACGGTGAACGCGATTTCAACCGGCGCATCAAATCACTGGGCTTGCGGCGCCTGTTCCTGCACGCCCATTCACTGGCGTTTACCCATCCGCGCAGCGGCCAACCGATGCACTTCAGCGCGCCTATGGCCAGTGACCTGCGCCAGGTACTGGACAAACTGCAAATGGACAAGGCATGAACATCGAATTGGTGATCTTTGACTGGGATGGCACGTTGATGGATTCCGAACGCCACATCGTCGCTTCATTGCGCGGCGCCAGCGAGCGGCTTGGTATCGAGGTGCTGTCCGACAGCGACTACCGCAATATCATCGGCCTGGGCATGCGCGAAGCCATTCGTGCGTTGTATCCCGAACGCATGTGCGAGGATTTCGTACAGGCCTACACCGGGGCCTACCGCGAACTGTTTTTCGATCCAGACGCGCCGCAGGATCTGTTCGAGGGTGCGCGCGAAACCGTCGAGGCGCTACTGGCACAGGGTTACCGCCTGGCCGTGGCCACCGGCAAGAGCCGGCGCGGTCTCGACAGGGTGTTCGATGAACTGGCCATCGGTCATTGCTTTCATGCCAGCCGCTGCGCAGACGAGACACAGTCCAAGCCGCATCCGCAGATGCTGTACGAGATCCTCGATGAACTGGATATCCCCCCGCAACGCGCCGTAATGATCGGCGACACCGAGTACGATCTGGTCATGGCCGGCAATGCCGGCATGCCAGCCATCGCCGCGGCCTATGGTGTTCACGAGCACGAACGTCTCCTGCGGCATGCGCCGGTGGCGGTGATCGGCGACATCCGTGAAGTGCCATCCGTGCTAACAGCCTGCCGGACTTAGGAAGAATCTACTGCGTTGCTGGGAACACGGTGCGAATCTTCCCGCTTTCTCGTTGCGTAGTCACCATGCACCTCGAAACCGGGAAGATTTGTCCTCACGTTCCCACCATGCTCGCAACGATCCCCTAAGTCCGACAGGCTGTTAGTCTGAAAATCCCAGGGTCTCGCGCACCAGGCACTCGAGCATGTCGATACCGGTATCGGAATCGTTCAGGCACGGGATCAGCGTGTAGGATTCACCGCCAGCGTCCAGGAACAGTTTGCGGTTCTCAACCCCCATCTCCTCCAGTGTTTCAAGACAGTCGGCGGCGAAGCCAGGTGACACCACGGCGATGTCACGCACGCCGGATTCCGCCAGCGCGCGCAGGGTGTCGCTGGTGTAGGGCTGCAGCCAGCGTTTGGGACCGAAACGGGACTGGAAGCTCATCGGCAGGTGTGCGGCGTCCATTCCCAGGCGTTCACGCAACAGGCGCGTGGTCTCCACGCACTGGTCATAGTAGGGGTCTCCCTGCTCGCGACTGTCGGCCGGCAGGCCATGGTATGACAACAAAACGTGTGTGGAGTGTCCCCGTTCTGATTCGATACCGCGTGCTATGGCGTCGATATAGGCCGGATGGGCATAGTAGGGGGGTAACGTCTGTATCTCGGGCAGATTGCCGATTCGTTTCGCCGCCAGTTTCACGGCGTCATCGACGCTGGCCGTGGTCGTGAGGCTGTATTGCGGGTAGAGCGGGGCGATGAGGATGCGCCGGCAACCACTTTCATGCAGTGACCTCAGCCGGGTTTCTATCGATGGCCGTCCATAGCGCATGGCCCATTCGATCTGCACCGACGGATAGCCCTGAAACCTTTCCTGCAGGCGTTCGGCCTGGCGGCGCGTGTAGTGGCGCAACGGGGATTCACCGCTCTCCTGCATCCAGATGCTGGCGTAGGCGCGCGCGACCCTGGCTGGCCGGGTGCGCAGGATCAGGCCGTGCAGGATGGGCTTCCACAACAGCGGGTGCAAAGACACCACGCGGCGGTCAGACAGGAACTCGGCCAGGTAGCGGCGCACGGCAGCTGTGGTCGGGGCATCGGGCGTCCCCAGGTTGACGAGCAGCACCCCGGTGATATCCGGCATGGTGTCCGCTGGCGAGGTCATGCGTCGTGTTTCCGGGGTGGCACCGGGTAGCCGGCGTTTTCCAGCATGCGAACGAGACGGATCAACGGCAATCCGATCAGTGCCGTGGGATCATCACCCTCGAGACGTTCAAACAGTACGCAACCCAGTCCTTCCGACTTGAAGCTGCCTGCACAATCGTAGGGCCTTTCCGCACGCAAATAGGCGTCGATCAGGTCGTCGTCCAGTTTGCGGAACACCACCGCATAGGGCACCAGTTCAACCTGTGCCATGTCACTGTCGGTGTCGTACAGACACAGGCCGGTGAGGAAGGTCACGCGCCTGCCTGAACACTGGCGCAACTGTTGCATGGCCGGTTCGTGGGCGCCGGGCTTGCCGAGAATACGGTCATCCAGCACCGCTACCTGGTCGGATCCGATCACCAGCGCATGCGCCTGTCCGGCGCTCGCTGCACGCGCCTTGGACTCGGCCAGACGCATGACCAGCTCTTCTGCGCTTTCACCATCACGCCGGGTCTCGTCCACCCGGGGCGCGACGGTATCGAAGTCTCCGGTCAGTCTTTCCAGCAAAAGGCGGCGATAGGGCGAAGTGGAACCCAGGATCAGGCGGAGCGGGGGTTGCGGCATGCGGATTTCTCAGTCGGCTTTGATCTCGATCAGGGTCTCGTCGGGGTTGACGGCATCGCCCTTGGCGACATGTATGGCCGAGATGATACCACTGACTGGTGCCTGGATCTCGGTTTCCATCTTCATGGCCTCGGTAATCAACACCGGATCACCGGCCTCGACATGGTCACCCTCGGCCACCAGCACGTCGATGATGGTGCCCGGCATCGAAGTCGTGACATCGCCGGGCGCGGTCGCCTTCGGACGCCCCGAACGCGCATGCCCGGCGCCCTGGACAGGTTGTCCGTCAGGCAGCACCTCGTCCAGGGTTTCGACAAGGATCTCCTCGGGCACGCCATCGACGGTCATGTAGAAAGGGCGCTGGGCCTCTGTCTTGTGGCCACTGCCGGTGACCTTGATGTGGTAGGTCTCGCCATGCATGGTGACATTGAATTCGACCGGCGCCGGAATGCCGCCCTCGTTGCGCCCCGGTGGTGGTACCAGGGGCTCCGGCATCAGGTTGCCATCACGGCGCTGACGCAGGAACTCGCCGCCGACTTCGGGGAACATGGCATAGATCAGCACATCCTCCTCGGTTTGCGCAAGGTCGCCGACCTGTTCGCGCAACTGATCCATCTCGTCGTCGAGCAGATCGGCCGGTCGGCAGTCGATGACATCCTCGTTGCCAATCGCCTTCTGCCGCACCAGCGGGTTGATCTTGCCCGGTGCCTTGCCATAGCGCCCCTGGAGATAAAGCTTCACCTCGTTGGTGATGGTCTTGTAACGTTCGCCTGTGAGCACATTGAGTACCGCCTGGGTGCCAACGATCTGCGACGTGGGCGTGACCAGAGGTGGATAACCGAGGTCTTCGCGCACACGCGGGATCTCGGCCAGCACCTCGTTCATGCGCTCCAGCGCACCTTGATCCTTGAGCTGTGAATAGAGATTGGAGATCATCCCGCCGGGCACCTGGTTGACCTGCACGCGGGTATCCAGCCCGGCGAACTCACTTTCGAACTGGTGGTACTTCTTGCGCACCTCGTGAAAATAGAAGCCGATCTCCTGCAGCAGTTCGAGATCGAGGCCGGTGTCGTATTCGGTATCACGGAAAGCCGCGACCATGGACTCAGTGGGTGGATGGCTGGCGCCGTTGGCGAATGCCGATATGGCCGTATCGATATGCCGGCATCCCTGTTCGACAGCCTTGAGTTGACACATGTCTGCCAGACCCGCGGTCGCATGTGAATGCAGGTGCACGGGAATATCGAGCGCCTCGACCAGGCGCGCCACCAGTTCACTGGTGACAGCAGGCGTGAGCAGTCCGGCCATGTCCTTGATGCACAGCGAATCGCAGCCCATCGCCTGCAATTCCCGCGCCTGATTCACGAACTGATCCACGGTGTGCACCGGGCTGGTGGTGTACGAGATGGTGCCCTGTGCGTGCTTGCCGGCAGCCTTGACGGCCTCGATTGACACCCGCAGGTTGCGCAGGTCGTTCATGGCATCAAAGATACGAAATACATCGATACCGTTGGCTGCGCTTCGTTCGACGAACGCACGCACGACATCGTCGGCGTAATGCCGGTAGCCAAGCAGGTTCTGGCCGCGCAGCAGCATCTGCAATCGGGTATTTGGCAAGGCTTCGCGCAGCCGGCGCAGGCGTTCCCAGGGGTCTTCCTTCAAAAAGCGCAGACAGGCATCGAAGGTGGCACCGCCCCAGACCTCCAGCGACCAGAAGCCCACGCGATCGAGCTTGTCGCACACGGGGAGCATGTCCTCGGTGCGCATGCGTGTGGCGATCAGGCACTGGTGGGCATCACGCAGGATGGTATCGGTAATATAGACTTTCGACATGCGGCTTGTTCCTTTACAGTCCCAGGTGAGTAACGAGGGCGGCGGCGATGACGGCGGCCAGTTCGCGGCGCGGCCTGCGCGCCGAATACTCCAACAGCTCCGGATGCTGCTCGACAAAACCGGTGGTGAACCGCCCGCACCGGAAATCTTGCGATCGGAGTATTTGCTGGTGATACGGGATGGTGGTCTTGACCCCATTGACAACGATGTCGTCCAGCGCACGCAACCCGCGCATGATCAGATCCTCCCAATCCAGCGACCAGACGATGAGCTTGGCACACATGGAATCGTAGTAGGGTGGAATCACATAACCGGTATAGATGGCGCCATCGGTGCGCACACCGGGACCGCCTGCTGCAAAGTAACGCGTGATCTTGCCGAAACTGGGCAAAAAATCGTTCTTCGGATCCTCGGCGTTGATGCGAAACTGCATTGCGTAACCACGCATCTGGATGTCGTCCTGGCGATATCGCAATGGCTCCCCGGCGGCGATGCGGATCTGTTCCTTGACGATATCGACTCCGGTAATCTCTTCGCTGATGGTATGCTCCACCTGCAGACGCGTGTTCATTTCCATGAAGTAGAAATTGTCGTCGCCATCCAACAGGAACTCCACCGTACCTGCATTCTGATAGCCCACCGCGCGCGCGGCGCGTACCGCAAGTTCACCGACCTCTTGCCGTTGTTCATCGCTCAGTTGCGGTGATGGGGCTATCTCGATCAGCTTCTGGTGACGGCGCTGGATAGAGCAGTCGCGCTCGAACAGGTGTATGACATTGCCGTGCGCGTCACCCAGTACCTGGACCTCGATGTGGCGCGGATCGACGACGCATTTCTCCATGAACACGTCGGCGCTGCCAAACGCCTTTGTGGCCTCTGACAGCACACGGTCATAGTTACGGCGCAATTGTTCTGGATCATCGCATCGGCGAATGCCGCGCCCGCCACCGCCCGAGGTGGCCTTGAGCATGACCGGATAACCGATCTTCCGAGCCAGCGCCAGGGCCTCATCGACATTCGCCAGGTTGCCGTCGCTGCCCGGTACCACCGGAACCCCGGCCTCGATCATCGCCTGGCGTGCTTCTATCTTGTTGCCCATTTTGCGAATCACGTCCGACGACGGACCGATGAATCGGATACCGCGCCGCTCACAGGCCGCAGCCAGGTCCGGATTCTCGGACAGGAAACCATAGCCGGGGTGCAGGGCATCGCAACCGGTGGCCACGGCCAGGTTGACGATACGATGCACATTCAGATAGCCGGCAATGCTGTCGGGGCCGAGATTATAGGCGTGGTCGGCCTTCTTGACATGCAGCGAATGACGATCCGGCTCGGTATAGACGGCCACCGATGTGATGCCGGATTCAGCGCATGCCCTGACGATACGGACGGCGATTTCACCCCGGTTGGCGATCAGAATCTTGTTGATCAAATGGCGCTCCCCGTTGTGTGGCCGTGCCTGCCGGCCGCAGCCATGTGCTGTTGCCTTGTGAAATATTAGCCCGCCCCGGACACGACCGCCACGGACGTGTCTCTATATACCCAGATATCTCTGAAAAAACAACAGGTTTTAACCAGAGAGCGGGGCAGGGGCGCTTTGACAGCAAGGTGGGAAAGGCGATATTATGTGCGGCTTATGTTGAAGCGGTTGCCCGACAAAGTGGATGCCATGCGTCAGGCCCGCGAGGGGCGGCAATATCGGGCCCGTCTGCCGTTGCAGGACATGCGCAGGCTCGCGCCCCTGTTGAATGACAACCAGGGCGAGATCGACGTGAACATCGGTCTGGGCATCGGCGAGGATGGCATCGCGCATGTTGCGGGCAGCGCCAGCGCCACACTGCGGGTACTGTGCCAGCGTTGCATGGAACCCATGGCCATCGATGTCGAGGCCGGATTCAGGCTGGGCCTGGTCCACAGCGAGTCTCAGGGTGAGGCGTTGCCCGAACCCTACGAGGCGTTGCTGATGGAAGAAGGCGAGATCAGCCTGGCCGATGTGATCGAGGATGAATTACTGCTCGCGCTGCCACAGGTGCCCATGCATGACGAGCAGTCCTGCGCCTCTGCCGACATCATGCAGGCACTGGCTGCCCGAATGAAGGAAACCGAACAGCAGGCACCAGGAAAGGAAAACCCGTTTGCGGTGCTGAAACAATTGAAAGACCAGAACTGAAACACAGACCAGGAGTTATCCAAAATGGCCGTACAACAGAATCGCAAAACCCCGTCAAAACGCGGGATGCGCCGCTCGCACGACAGTCTCGATGCCCCGGCATTGTCAGTGGAGCCGGAAACCGGCGAAACCCATCTGCGCCACCATGTCAGTCCTGACGGCTATTACCGTGGCCGCAAGATCACTGCGGATCGCAAATAAATCCGCAGATCTACCGGTACATGCAGTGCCGGTCTGAAATGAACCCGCGTGCGCGGGTTCTCTCATGCCGGCGTCCAAAAAAACAACCCAGTCATTGGTGATCACCGCCATATGAATCCCCGATACAAGATTGCGCTCGATGTCATGGGGGGCGATGTAGGCCCCGATGTCGTACTGCCTGCCGCAATCGGTTTCGTCAAGCGCCATCAGGATGTGCGCCTGATCCTCGTCGGCGATGAAAGCATCATCGAACAAGGGCTGGCATCGCGTGGCGCCACCGCTGGCGAACGGCTCGAGATCCAGCATGCCTCGCAAACGGTGGAGATGGACGAATTGCCCTCGCATGCGCTGCGCAACAAAAAGGACTCGTCCATGCGTGTGGCCATCAACCTGGTCAAGGAGGGCAGGGCGGATGCCTGCGTCAGTGCCGGCAACACCGGCGCACTGATGGCCACCGGGCGCTTCGTGCTCAAGACCCTGCCCGGTATCGACCGGCCAGCGATCATCTCAGCCCTGCCCAGCATTCAGGGGCATTCGCACATGCTCGATCTGGGTGCCAATGTCGATTGCAGTGCCGAACACCTGTTGCAGTTCGCGATCATGGGCTCGGTGCTGGCTCAGGCCATTGACAACATCGAACACCCACGCGTTGGCCTGCTCAATATTGGCGAAGAAGAGATCAAGGGCAACGAAAAGGTCAAGGTGGCCGCTCAACTGCTGGCGAACAGCAATCTCAACTACATCGGTTTCGTCGAGGGCGATGACATCTACAAGGGGGGTGCCGATGTCATCGTCTGTGACGGTTTTGTCGGCAACGTGGCGCTCAAGACCAGCGAGGGTGTGGCCAAGATGATCGGTCATTACATGAAAGAGGAATTCTCGCGCAATATTGTCACGCGCATGGTCGGGCTGTTGAGCATGCCCGTGCTGCGCGCCTTCAGGAAGAAGATCGACCCTCGCCGCTACAATGGCGCCAGCCTGCTGGGGCTGCGCAAGACCGTGGTCAAGAGCCATGGCGGCGCCGATGAACTGGCGTTCGCCAACGCCATCCATGTCGCAATGATGGAAATCGACAAGGCGGTTCCCGAACGTATATCCTCACAGATCGAAACCATGCTTTCCGAAGGACACGAGGTTTGAAATATTCACGCATCAGCGGTACAGGCGGCTACCTGCCCGACAGGATCCTGACCAATCACGATCTCGAACAGATGGTCGATACCAGTGACGAATGGATTGTATCCCGAACCGGCATCCGTGAACGTCATATCGCCGCCGACGACCAGAGCACCTGTGATCTGGCCGAGCAGGCGGCGCTGCAGGCCATCGACGCCGCAGGCATAACAGCCGACGATGTGGATCTGATCATCGTCGCCACGACCACGCCCGACCGCGTGTTTCCCAGTACTGCCTGCCTGTTGCAGCAGCGTCTCGACATCCATGGCTGCGCAGCCTTCGATGTGCAGGCGGTTTGCACCGGGTTCATTTACGCACTGGGCGTGGCCGACAAGTTCATCCGTACAGGCTCGGCCGGTCGAGCGCTGGTGGTGGGCGCAGAAACCATGTCGCGCATCGTTGACTGGAATGACCGCAGTACCTGCGTGTTGTTCGGCGATGGCGCCGGGGCGGTGATCCTCGAGGCCAGTGACGAGCCCGGTATCCTGTCCACCCATCTGCATGCCGATGGTAGTTACGAAAATTTGCTCACGGTCAACGCCGGGGTCTCCATCCACCCTGATGCGCTCATGGCGGGCAAGGCCTACGTCGAAATGAAGGGCAACGAGGTGTTCAAAGTGGCGGTCAATACACTGGGCCGTATCGTGGACGAAACACTGGAAGCCAACGACCTCGACAAATCGGAAGTGGACTGGCTGATACCGCACCAGGCCAATACCCGTATCATCGAAGCCACCGCACGCAAGCTCAAGCTGCCCATGGACCACGTGGTCATGACAGTGGCCGAGCATGGCAACACCTCGGCCGCCTCGGTGCCGTTGGCGCTTGACGTGGCCGTGCGCGACGGCCGTATCCGGCGCGGTGAAACCTTGTTGATGGAAGCCTTTGGTGGCGGTTTCACCTGGGGCTCCGTATTGATGAAATACTGAATCAGGAGTACAGCCGCATGACATTGGGCATGGTATTTCCGGGACAGGGCTCGCAGTCGGTGGGCATGCTGGCGTCGCTGGCGCAGGCCAGTCCACTTGTTGGCGAGACTTTCGCTGAAGCCGGTGAGGTGCTGGGCCTCGACCTGTGGCAGATCGTCGCGGAGGGCCCCGAAGAACGCCTCAACGACACCCGCATCACCCAGCCCGCCATGCTAGCGGCCGGCATCGCCACCTGGCGGGTCTGGCAGGCCGGGGGCGGAGCGGCACCCGCCATCATGGCCGGCCACAGCCTGGGCGAATACACGGCCCTGGTGGCGGCTGGCGCCATGGCTTTCAGCGACGCGGTCCATCTCGTTTCGCTGCGCGCGCAGTACATGCAGGAGGCCGTACCGGCCGGTGTCGGCGCCATGGCCGCGATTCTCGGGCTTGACGACGACCGCGTGCGCGAGGTGTGTGCGACCGCGGCAGAGGAACAGGTGGTCGAGGCAGTCAACTTCAACTCACCGGGACAGGTCGTCATCGCCGGTGACAAGCACGCCGTGGAGCGTGCCATCGCACTGGCGCGTGAAGCCGGTGCACGGCGCGCGGTTCCGCTACCGGTCAGCGTGCCATCGCACTGCGCGCTGATGCAACCGGCGGCCAGCCGCCTGGCCGCCGCACTGGACGGTATCGACATAAGCCGCCCCGGGATTCCCGTATTGCACAACTTCGATGTACAAAGCCACGATGATCCCGCGCAGATTCGCCAGGCCCTGGAGGCGCAGCTCTACAGCCCGGTGCGTTGGGTCGAGACGATCCGGGCCATGCAGGCCGCAGGCGTGAACTTGGTGGTCGAATGCGGCCCGGGCAAGGTGCTTGCGGGGCTCAACAAGCGTATCGACAAGGGACTGACGAGTATCACCGTACAGGATCCGGAATCCCTGCAGCAGGCGCTGCAGGCAGCAGCAGGAGAACAGGCATGACACTGGAGAACCGTATCGCGCTGGTTACCGGCGCCAGCCGTGGTATCGGCAAGGCCATTGCCCTGGAACTGGGCAGGCAGGGCGCGCGGGTGTACGGTACCGCCACCAGTCAGGCAGGCGCCGACGCCATCGGCGGGTATCTTGCGGAAGCCGGCATCGATGGCGCCGGTCACGTACTCGATGTCACCGACCAGAACAGCGTGGATGCGCTCATGGCGGCCATCGATGCACCTGAAATCCTGGTCAACAATGCTGGTATCACACGTGACAACCTGATGATGCGCATGAAACAGGAGGAGTGGGATGCCATCATCGAAACCAACCTGACCTCGGTGTTTCGTCTTACCCGGGCATGCCTGCGCGGCATGATCAAGGCCCGCCGAGGCCGCATCATCAGCATTTCCTCGGTGGTTGGCGCTACCGGCAACCCCGGTCAGGCCAACTACGCAGCCGCCAAGGCCGGTATCGTTGGTTTCAGCAAATCACTGGCGCGTGAAATCGGCTCGCGCGGGATCACGGTCAACGTCGTCGCACCGGGGTTCATCGATACCGACATGACCCGCGCCCTGCCTGAACAGCAGCGCGAGGCCTTGCTGACACAGATCCCGCTCGGTGAATTGGGCAGCCCCGAGGATATCGCCTATATGGTTGCCTTCCTGGCATCCGACAGGGCGCGTTACATCACCGGCGAGACACTGCATGTCAACGGCGGCATGTACATGAATTGAGCGCAATACTTGATAATTTACATGAAGTATTTTTCATATAATATTGTATTTAAAATGAAATCAGTGTTTTATAGATTATCGAAATTTGCCGGTTAAAGGGTGACCAGGTTCAGACACATTTGAGACGTTGAGGACATGAAGAAGGGGCCTCATCTCCGGGAGTAGTTAAGCAACCGAAAGAGGAGGCCCCAAGATGAAGGTTTTTGGCCTTCAAGGCGATATCATGCGGTCTGCCCGGCTGTCAGACAAGGTTTTTGACGATCCGGAGGTCATTTTTCGTCTTCAGCAGCTGGAGCGATTCGAGCGGCTGCGAACGGTGCATGGCCTGACAGCAGCCCAAGCGGCGGATATTCTGGGGGTAAGCCGTGCCACCCTGTACCGTTGGCAACAGCGTTTTGCCGAGAGTGGAATTTCGGGTTTGCGCCCCCGCTCTCGACGCCCCCGTCGTGTTCGGCAACGGCAATGGGACATGCGGGTGTGTGAGGCGGTCAGGCGGCTGCGGATGAGTTTTCCAGCTTGGGGCAAAACGAAGCTGGGACCACTGTTGAGAAATCAGGGATTTGCGATCTCCGACAGTACGGTTGGGCGCATACTCGGTTGGCTGAAGGCGCGCGAACGTTTACCCAATGTTCCGGCGCATGGTGGTGGTCGACGGCATGGCCGTGCCTGGCGGCGCCCTTGGGCGCGCCGAGCGCCCTATGGGCTGAAGGGTAAACAACCCGGAGATCTGGTGCAGGTGGATGTTTTACATGTGCATTTACTGCCCGGCGTGACGGTGTACCACTTCACGGCCTGGGATAGCGCTTCGCGCTGGAGCGTGGGACAGGTCTACAGCCGGGTGAGCAGCCGCTGTGCGGCAGATTTTCTCGGCCATCTCCAGATACGTTGTCCGTTTCCGATTAGGGCAATCCAGATCGATGGCGGCTCGGAGTTCAAGGGCGCATTCGAGCAGGCCTGCCAGCAGGCAGGGATCGCCCTCTATGTGCTGCCACCAAAACGTCCACAGCGCAATGGTGGGGTGGAACGGGCCAACGGCATCTGGCGCTACGAGTTCTATGCCAGTTATCCGCTGCCGACGACAATTCGGGAACTTCGTCCCCTGGTCCGGTGGTGGGAGCAAATCTACAACCTGCTGCGACCCCATCAGGGGTTGAAACAGAGGACACCCGCCGAGTATCTTCGTGATGCCGGCTATGAGACCCCTGACGTCTCGGTGTCTCAAATGTATTGAACCAGGACAAAGGGTGGATTGATAGTGATGATTTCACTACAATACCGGCCGCAACGGCAGATTCTGTTGCCAACATGAAATCGCAGAGGATAAAAAAATGAGCACAGTCGAGGAACGCGTCAAGAAGATCATCGTTGAACAGCTGGGCGTCAAGGAAGAGGAAGTGGTCAACAATGCATCCTTCGTCGACGATCTGGGAGCCGACTCCCTCGATACCGTTGAACTGGTCATGGCGCTGGAAGAGGAGTTCGAATGCGAGATTCCGGACGAGGATTCCGCCAAGATCACCAATGTCCAGGAAGCCATCGATTACGTCAATGCCCACATAGGCAGCTGAACGCCAGGGCCTGGCCGCATGCGGCCGGGCCCGTAGATCCGTCAACTGAATCACTTCACCCCTGAATCCCGGAGGATCCTGTCTTGTCCAGAAGGCGTGTCGTAGTCACCGGCCTTGGTATCGTTTCACCGGTCGGCAATAGCGTATCCGAGGCCTGGGAGAACATCCTCAATGGCAGGAGCGGGATCAGACCGATCACCAAGTTCGATGTCTCGGACTTTTCGGTCAAGTTCGCCGGCACCGTCGAGGATTTCGACGCCACGGCCTACATACCCAAGAAAGACCTCAAGAAGATGGATCCCTTCATCCATTATGGTATTGCTGCGGCCTGCCAGGCCTTCGACGACGCGGGTCTGGAGGTCACCGACGAAAACGCCGAACGTATCGGCGTGGCGATCGGATCGGGTATCGGCGGTATCCATTCGATTGAGGTCGGGGACCGTAATTTTCTCAAGGGTGGACCACGCAGGATCTCCCCGTTCTTCGTGCCGCAGAGCATCATCAACATGATTTCCGGCAACTTTTCGATCATGAAGGGACTCAAGGGGCCCAACTTTGCCATCGTCACGGCCTGCACCACGGGTACCCACAATATCGGTGATGCGGCACGCCACATCATCTACGGCGATGCAGATGTGATGATCGCCGGTGGCGCCGAGATGGCCAGCACCGAATGCGGCCTGGGCGGTTTCGCCTCGGCCCGCGCACTGTCCACGCGCAACGACGACCCGCAGGGCGCCAGCCGTCCCTTCGACAAGGAACGTGACGGCTTCGTGCTCGGTGACGGTGCCGGTGTCGTGGTACTGGAAGAATACGAACATGCCAAGCGGCGCGGCGCGAAGATCTACGCCGAACTGGCCGGTTTTGGCATGAGCGGCGACGCCTATCACATGACCCAGCCATCCGAGGGCGGTGAGGGCGCGGCGCGCTGCATGAAGAACGCCCTGCGGGACGCGGGCATCGATGCCAGCGAGATCGACTACATCAACGCGCACGGGACTTCCACCCCGGCAGGCGACGTGGCCGAGACACAGGCCATCAAGCTTGCGTGCGGTGACGCGGCCCGCAACATGGCGATCAGTAGCACCAAGTCCATGACCGGGCACCTGCTTGGCGCGGCCGGCGGGATCGAGGCGGTATTTTCCATTCTCGCCATCCGTGACCAGGTGGCGCCGCCAACCATCAATCTGGACAACCCGGATCCGGAATGCGATCTCGACTACGTTCCCAACCAGGCGCGTGAAATGAAGATCAATGTCTGTTTGTCCAACTCGTTCGGTTTTGGGGGCACCAACGGCACACTGCTGTTTCGCAAACCCGAATGAAGGGCGCGACCCATCCGGCAATCCATTTGCCAAACGCAACCGCCAGACATGACCAACAATCGCATTGAAACGATGCGGGAGAGCAATCCGGACTGAGCGCCGGGCACAAGACCCGGTACATTGACATGGACAGCGGCGATACAGGCATCCACATCCATCGCCATCCAGACTGCGAGGTTTGGGAGCTGCCTGGCTGCATCGATCTGACCCGTCTCAAGGCAGCGCATCCGGCGCGTTATCCCTTTCTGTTGCAAAGCGTGGCCACCGGTACTCCGCAATCGCGCCACGATCTGCTGCTCGGTTTTCCATCCGGCAGCCTGATCCTGGACGCCAACGGTATCGGTACGGGCGCGTTTCTTGCGGAGCTGGATCAATGGTGGCGGCAACACCGAACGACGAGCCCGGCCATAGATGGCGTGCCGTTTCGTGGCGGCTGGGCGCTGTATCTTGGGTATGAGCTGGCCATGGAGGTCGAACCCGCGCTGAAACTGCCCAGAGCCAATGATGACCTGCCCGCCGCATCCGCGGTGCGCTGTCCGGCCGCGATCATCGTCGATCACGAACGCGGGGTCACGTCACTGGTAGCCGAACATGGTCATCAGCAAAGACTTGACGACATGCTGGCCGACATTCGTGGTGGTCACGATACCAGCAAGCCAGCCGGCGATATGACACCGGTACAGGCCACCATCGAAGAGGAAGAACCCGACCGTTACCTGCGGGCTGTGGCGCGTATCCGGCGCTACATACGCGAGGGTGACGTGTTTCAGGTCAACCTCTCGCGTGAATGGATCGCCAGCGGCACAGCCGCCATCGACGACGCCAGCCTCTACCGGCGTCTGTGCGAGACCAATCCGGCGCCATTCGCGGCCTGGTACGATCTCGGTGATGTGCGGATATTCAGTTCCTCACCCGAACGCCTGGTCGCATGCCGTGGCCGGGATGTCCAGACCCGTCCCATTGCCGGTACGCGTCCACGCCGCAACGGAGATAACGACGACGCCATCACCGCGGCACTGCTCGCGCATCCCAAGGAACGCGCAGAACATATCATGCTCATCGACCTGGAACGCAACGACCTCGGCCGTATCTGCATCCCGGGCAGCATAGAGGTCGATGAACTGATGGTGCCCGAGACCTACGCCCATGTGCATCACATCGTCTCCAACGTACGCGGGCAGCTGCGTGATGACGTGAGTCCGGGCGATGTGATACGCGCGGTATTCCCCGGCGGCACCATAACCGGTTGTCCCAAGGTGCGCTGCATGGAGATCATCGCCGAACTGGAAGGACAACCGCGCAGTGCCTATACCGGTTCACTGGGCTATCTAGACCGCAGTGGCGATCTGGACCTCAATATCCTCATTCGCACGATCACCCGCCATCATGACCAGCTGCATATTCGTGCGGGCGCCGGCATCGTCGCGGATTCCGACCCGGAACGAGAGCTCCAGGAAACCCGTGCCAAGGCGCGTGGTATGCTACGCGCGATTGGATTCAATGGAGACTGAATGAGCAGTTGGTTGATCAATGGCAAGCCCGCCGAACAGGTGCATGTCAATGACCGCGGCCTGCAGTACGGTGATGGCCTGTTCGAGACCCTGCGCCTCGCAAACGGGAGGCTGGAATATGCCAGCCGTCACTGGCGGCGGCTGCAACAGGGTTGCGAACGGCTCGGCATCGCCTGTCCATCGGTGGCGAAGATAGAGGACGAGATCCGGCAACTGGTCGCCAATACGCGCCACGCTGTCGTCAAGCTCGTGCTGACCCGGGGGCCGGGTGGGCGCGGCTATCGCCCGGAACCAGAGACACAAACCACGCGCATCCTGGGTCTGCATCCACTGCCTGAGCAACCACCGTCACCCGTCACCGTGCGCCCATGCGTCACGCGGTTGTCCATCAATCCGGTACTCGCCGGTATCAAACACCTCAACCGGCTGGAACAGGTGCTGGCCCGGCGCGAATGGAACGATGCCGGGATTCTCGAAGGCCTGATGTACGACACCCGGGGACGTCTGGTCAGCGGTACCATGAGCAATCTGTTCCTGCGTATCGGCGAGCGGGTGTTGTGCCCACCGGTGGATGACTGCGGGATCGCCGGCGTGACAAGATCGGTGATACTGGATATTCTCCATGCATGGGGCACGCCACCGGAGGCGAGCACCGTCACGACCGATGAGACCGGGCTGATCGACGAAATGCTGATCTGCAACAGTGTCCTTGGCCTGGTTCCGGTTGCACGAATCGGCGAACGGCAACTGTCGCCGGGTTCATGGAGCAGGGCGCTGACCGATGCCTGGAACGCGCATCGCAAGCAAGAGGAGCATCATCTTTGCGTAACATGATGGCCAGGCTGCTGGGGCTGATCTTGTTGCTGGGCAGCTTCACAACCGGCTGGCTGATTCTGGATTACCGGGATTTTCTCAATACACCACTGACCGTGCCCGAGAAACAACCGGTGGTTTTCGTCATCCAGCCCGGTGAAAGTCTCACCACGGTCAGCCGGCGTCTTGCCGCCCATGGCATTGTCGAGCACCCGGCGTATTTCCATTTTCTCGGCCGCTGGAAGGGCTGGCAGGCCCGGATCAAGGCCGGTGAATACGAAATCGAGCCCGGCATGCTGCCTGAACAGCTGCTCATACGCTTCGTGCGTGGCAAGGTGCGCCTGTTGTCTTTCACTATAGTCGAGGGCTGGACATGGCGGCGCCTGCGTGACGAACTGCGTCGCAGCTCGGTGTTGCGTCATACCATCGACGATCTCGACCAGGCCAGCCTGATGCGCCGTCTGGGCATGCCCGGCCAACATCCCGAAGGCCGTTTCCTGCCCGAGACCTACCGTTTTCCGCGCGGGACGACCGATATCGAATTTCTACGGCGCGCATCGGCCGCGATGCGCGAATACCTTGCCAGGGCCTGGGCCAGGCGCGCACCGGACCTGCCCCTTAAAAATCCTTACGAGGCCCTGATTCTGGCTTCGATCGTCGAGCGCGAGACCGCCGTGCCCGCTGAACGCCGACAGATCGCCGGCGTTTTCATTCGCCGCCTGCGCAAGGGCATGCGCCTGCAGACCGATCCGACCGTGATCTACGGCATGGGCAAGCGCTTCGACGGCAACCTGCGGCGGCGCGATCTGACTCACGACACGCCGTACAATACCTATACCCGGCACGGTCTGCCGCCAACACCGATAGCCATGCCTGGCAAGGCGGCCATCGATGCCGTTTTGCACCCGGCGCCCGGCAAAAGCCTTTACTTCGTTGCCAGAGGTGATGGCACGCACCATTTCTCCGCCACGCTGGAGGAACACAACCGCGCGGTCATCAAGTACCAGCTTGGCGGCAAACGGCGTCCGTTCTCTTCCATGCCCGCGCGCAAGGAAAAACGCAAACCATGACCCAGGCCATGTTCATCACTGTCGAAGGCACCGAAGGCGCCGGCAAATCCACCAACATGGCGTGGATACGCCAGCGCCTGGAGCAGGCCGGCAAGCAGGTGGTGCAGACGCGTGAACCGGGCGGCACCGAAATCGGTGAAGCGATCCGTGAACTGCTGCTAGGTCACCGTCACGATGGAATGGCCGATGATACCGAGCTGCTGTTGATGTTCGCCGCCCGCGCCGAACACCTGGCCAAGGTGATCCGCCCGGCCCTGGAACGGGGCGACTGGGTGCTGTGCGACCGCTTCACCGACGCGACCTATGCCTACCAGGGCGGAGCGCGCGGGATACCCATGCAACGTATCGCCCGGCTCGAACAATGGGTACAGGGCGAGCTGCGTCCCGACCTGACCTTCATTCTCGATGTGCCGGTCGAACTGGGCATGCAGCGGGTGCGTGAACGCGGCCAGAGCGACCGCTTCGAAAAGCAGGCCCTGGACTTCTTCGAACGCGTCCGCAAGGCCTACCTTGAGCGCGCGCACGCGCATCCCGAACGCTATCACGTCATCGACGCCAGCCGTCCACTGGAACAGGTGCGTGATGACATAGACAAGGTGCTGCGCTCGCTGCCGGGGGTAGATTGGTGATGCGCCTGCCCTGGCATCAGCGTGTCTGGGAACGCCTGATCACCATGCGCGAGCGCCTGCCACACGGACTACTGCTGACGGGTCAACAGGGACTGGGCAAGCTTGCCTTCGCGCGCCGCCTGTCGCAGGCATTGTTGTGCCGCCAGCCAGGTCCCGATGGCGATGCCTGTGACGAGTGCGACGCCTGTCAGCAGTATGCGGCCGGCGCGCATCCCGACTACAGCGAAGTGCGCATCCCCGAAGACAAGACCCGCATTCTCATCGAGCAGGTCCGTGATCTCATCCAGCGCCTGATGCTGACCAGTGGCCATGGGCACCGCATCGCTGTCATCGAACCGGCCGATGCGATGACACGCGAGGCGCAAAACAGCCTGCTCAAGATTCTCGAGGAACCAGGAGCCGATACACTCATCATCCTGGTTACCGCAAGACCCGGTTTTCTCGCTGCCACCGTACGCTCGCGCTGCCAGCGGCACGACATCGTTGCGCCCACACCGGAGCAGGCCTGCCAGTGGCTGCAGGCACAGGGCATCGACAACCCGCTACCGGCACTGGCCATGGCGCGTGGCGCGCCGCTCGCGGCGCTGGCATTCGGTGATCGTGACATCGCCGCCTGGCGCCAGGGCCTGATGGACGATTTCCTCGCCCTGGCCACTGGCCACAGCGATCCGCTCACACTGGCCGAACGCTGGGCGGGTGACGATCCCGATCTGGCCATCGACTGGCTGGAGACCGTGCTGATGGACATGATACGCCTGCGTTCGGGCTCCAATCCGCCCGCGCTGGCCAACCCGGATCTGTGTAACGACTTGAAACCGCTGGCGAAACAGTTAGACTTGGAAGAGTTGTACCGGCATCTCGAACGCATTGCATCGGCGCGGCGTCTGCTACAGGGCACTGTCGCCAACCAGACCGCGCTCGAAGAGGTGCTGATTCCCTGGCGCAACCGCAGGACCAAAAAAGCATGAGACAAGGCATCCTTTCATTGACCATCAAGGACAAGAGCGCGCTGTACGCGGCCTACATGCCCTTCGTCCGCAATGGCGGCCTGTTCATTCCCACCAACAAGAACTACATGATCGGCGACGAAGTCTTCATGCTGTTGACCCTGATGGACGAACCGGAAAAGCTGCCGGTGGCCGGCAAGATCGTCTGGATAACACCCAAGGGCGCGCAGGGCAACCGAGCAGCCGGTATCGGCGTGCAGTTCAGCGACCAGGACGGCGGCAACACCCGCAACAAGATCGAAACCTATCTGGCCGGTGCGCTCAAGGCCGAACGCCAGACCCATACGATGTAATTCCCGCGAAACCAGGATAGTTTCTCACCCATGACGATCGCATCAGGATTCCTGGTGGATTCCCACTGCCATCTCGACAGGCTCAGGGGCGAACCGGGCAGCGACCCGATCGCCGAGGCCCTCGCCCATGCGCGCGAACGTGGCGTGGGGCACATGTTGTGCGTGTCCATCAACCTTGAACAATGGCCGGCCATGCGCGATGCCGTGGCGGATCGGGATGAGGTATCGATCTCGGTCGGCGTGCACCCCAACGAGCGGGAAGGGCATGATCCCGACGTGGATGAGCTGGTTGAACTGGCCGCCCACGAAAAGGTGGTCGCCATTGGCGAAACCGGACTGGACTATTTCCGCAACAGCAGGAATGACGATCTCGAATGGCAGCGCGAGCGGTTTCGTACGCATATTGCCGCGGCCAGGCAGTGCGGCAAACCGCTCATCATTCACACCCGTGAGGCGCGCGACGACACCCTGGAGATCATGCGCGATGAACACGCGAGCGAGGCGCGCGGCGTGATGCACTGCTTTGCCGAGGACTGGGACACCGCCAAACGCGCCATGGATATGGATTTCTACATCTCCTTTTCGGGTATCGTCACCTTCAATAATGCCAGGGAACTGCAGGAAGTGGCCAGAAAGATGCCGCTTGACCGCATGCTGGTCGAAACCGACTCGCCATGGCTTGCGCCGGTACCACTGCGCGGCAAGCCCAACCAGCC
>WFUO01000038.1 GCA_015484945.1 Gammaproteobacteria bacterium
ACGGTATCAGGCCAGCGGCCAATCGTCCCGGCCCGGTGTCACGTGAATCCCGTGTGCGCATCCCGGGGCGTCGGCTGACGCCGCTCGACGCCCCATCCGTGGGTCGGCGTGCGGCACGCGCCATCCGTGGCGCGCCACGCCGCCGTCCCGGACGCACGCGGGCGTGACACAAGGGCGCGGGCCAATCGGCCGCTGACCTGCAAGGTCTGAGACAGGTGCTGTCAGACCAAGCCTGAACTACTACAGTTGATGTGTAGTAGTTCCGGCAACATCTCCGCGCTCTTTGCGCCTGTACGTCCTCTGCGTTAAGATTCACCGCCTGCAACCTACAGGCACAGGAATCACCCCATGAAATCCCCCGTGGTCTTGATTGGTATTGGCCAAATGGGCAGCGTGTTCGCGCGCGGTTTCCTGCGCACGGGCCACCCGGTGTTTCCGGTCACGCGCGAACAGACACTCGCCGATGCAGCCGCTGAATATCCGCAACCGCAACTGGCGGTCGTGGCCGTGGCCGAGGCTGATCTGCATCCAGTGCTGGAGCGGATGCCGCCGCAATGGAAGGATCGCCTGTGCCTGCTGCAGAACGAACTGCTACCGCGCGACTGGCAACAGCACGACATCATCGACCCGACCGTGATCTCGGTCTGGTTCGAGAAGAAGAAGGGCATGGACGCGAAACCGATCATTCCCTCGCCAGTGTTCGGCCCGCATGCACAGCTGGTCAGTGACGCCCTGGCCTCCATCGACATCCCGGCCCGCATGCTCGACGATGAATCGGCGCTGCTGCGCGAACTGGTGCTGAAGAACGTCTATATCCTTACCACCAACATCGCCGGCCTCGAGGTCGGTGGCACGGTCGGCGAGCTGTGGTCGCAACACCAGACACTGGCACGCGACGTGGCCAACGATGTGATCGACATCCAGGAGGTACTCACCGGCCGGACCTTCGATCGCGAAACCCTGATCCATGGCATGGTCGAGGCCTTCGACGGCGACCCGGATCACAAGTGCATGGGCCGCAGCGCCCCGGCCCGCCTGCAACGCGCACTGGCCATCGCCGACGAACACGAACTCAAGGTCATCACACTGCGCAGGATATACGAAGACAAATTCCCGGATTGACGGTTTCCGGATTCACCCGCCCTGGCCGATGGTGCTGAACCGGCTTCTCAGCGCCAATGCCGAAGTATTGGCACACAACTCATAAACACCTCTATGTGTCAGTGCCCTGCGAGCCATTTCCCGAAGCTGACGACGTATATATGATACTCCCGGCATCCATCCAGCAGGCCTGGGCACCATATCGATCAATTTACTGCAATCCCTGCTCTTGGACACAAGCCCGGCCAGCACCTCCAGCATCTCATACTTCATTTTCCATTTATCCACGTTTTGTGGTCCGTAAATAGCAGTGAGTACCATTCTGAGATCATGCTGTTCCGATTCCGTTGGCTCCATTCAGAACCTCCCTGTATTCCATGTAAAAATACTTTCCTTCCGGTTTGCATCCATCACGTTCAGAAGTTTTTCACACTACCCAGGATATCGAAGAACGCCTGTTTTGAAACGCCTGTGACAGTAAACACCAGAAAAGACCACCGGTACTTGCGATTGACAATGACTGCAAAGCGTTCTCCCCGTTTGTTGGGCTCAGGTGAATACCAGGTGATCAAGCCATCACGCATGGCTCGATAGACATGCTTTCTATCAGCAAGGTAAGCCTGTTTCTCATTGACAAAACGCCGAAACAACATACCCTGGCCATAGCTGCGCCATTGACGGCAGGTTTGGTCGAACAGCAAGAAAGGAATTTGAACGACTTTCACCCTGCCACGCGCCGGCACATAGTCGCCGATTCGGTGTTCCTGAAATACCAGCAAGCGTCCATCCGGGTAGCGAACATGGATCTCATAACCACTGTGCGTGATCTTGCGCATACCGGCCGGTACGTTCATCAACAATCGTGGCCCCGTGTGCAAAACGACTGAGTCACGTGGCGTACCTGCTGTTTTCGGCCAGGCATGAGAACGTGCCGTGATGTCGCAAACCCCGGGCTCACCAGTGCCGGCCATGCCGGAAAACGGAACAACCGCAAGACAGGCAACGAGCAGCCTGTACGAGAAGCATCTTCGAAAGACGACCAATGACCGCTTCCATGCCATGTGACTTTTCCTCCTTGAAGTCCAGACTGAAACAAAACCTGTCCACAAGTTTCCATCGTGTCAAGCCGCAATGCAATGACCTGGACAACATGATGACGGTTCAGTATCTTTGCACCCCAATGTACCGCAAGATCTACATCATCGGCGCGCCCGGCAGCGGCAAGTCACACATCGCGCGCCTGTTGTCCCTGTCGCTCAACGTGTCGGCGTACGAACTCGACGATCTCTACTGGGATCCGGACGCCGACCGCTACGGCATACCCACCGACGAGGTGCGCCGCACGCGCATGCTCAACGACATCCTTGCCGAACCGGCCTGGATCATGGAAGGCATCTACCATTCGTGGACACGACCCTGTTTCGAGCAGGCCGATGTCATCATCGTGCTCAGAACCAATGTCTGGATAAGACACTGGCGTCTGATCAGACGCTATCTCGCCCACCGGCGCAGGTCCTACACCGGCAAGCGTGAGACCTTCACGGACCTGCTGCGCCTGCTGGCCTGGAACCACCGCTACGAGAAACGCCAGTTGCCGAAGGTCTTCGCCGACATCGGCGACCAGATGAACAAGGTGCGCAGCTTCACCAATTCCAGCGCCGCGATGACCGCCATCGTCCGGCCGGTATAAATAAAGAATCCGACGCCTTCCCTCATCTTCGGTCCTTCATGGGCTCAGGGACAGGTCTTCAGTAATCACTTTTCTCTTTTCTCTGCCTCTATCCCGCGCAACACGACAGTTCCGAAACATCCTTGCTGAAAGTCTGCGCGCACAGCTTCAAACCTTCGACCATCGTCAGGTAGGGATACAACTCATCGGCCAATTGCTGCACCGTCATCCGGTGACGTATGGCCAGTACGGCAGTCTGTATGATCTCGCCGGCCTCGGCGGCCAGCACCTGGCAGCCAATGATACGGCCACTGTCCTTTTCGGCGACCAGCTTGATGAACCCGCGCGTGTCCATGTTGGCCAGTGCGCGCGGCACGTTTTCGAGATCCAGCATACGACTGTCGGCTTCGATACCCTGTGCTTTTGCCTGCCGTTCCGACAGACCAACCGTGGCCACCGACGGCTCGGTAAATACGACCGCCGGCATGACTGTCAGGTCGAGGGCCGCATCGCCACCGGTCATGTTGATGGCCGCGCGCGTGCCGCCTGCCGCGGCGACATAGACGAACTGCGGCATGCTCGTGCAATCGCCCACGGCGTAGATATCTCCCACCGAGGTGCGCAGGTGCTCATCGACCTCGATAGCGCCATTCTTCAACAGCTTCACGCCGGCCTTGTCGAGCGCCAGCGTGTCGGCATTCGAACGGCGGCCGGTGGCCACCAGCAACCTGTCACACTGGATCTCGCCATCATCGGTCGTCAGCGTAAACCGTTTGCCATCATGAGATACCTTCGATGGGACGGTATGCAACCGGATCGACATGCCCTCCTGCTCCAGTATCGTTTTCAGGCTTTCCCCTATATCGGGGTCTTCCCTTGACAACAATGTGCTGCGTGCCAGCAATGTGACCTTGACCCCCAGGTGCAGGAAGGCCTGCGCCAGCTCCAGCGCCACCACCGAACCGCCGAGCACGACCAGGTGTTCCGGCAACTGTTCGGCAACCAGGGCCTCGGTTGAGGTCCAGTAAGGTGTATCCGCCAGCCCGTTAATGTCAGGAATGGCCGGCCGGGCACCGACGGCAAGCAGAAACCGGTCCGCCGTTATCGCCTGCTCACTGCCGTCCCTGTATGTCACCACCAGGGTATTGGCATCACGAAAGCGAGCCATACCCCGCACGAGGTTGATGTCGGGGTTCGACTCGAGGATGCGCTCATACTTGGCATGGCGCAGTTTTTCGACCCAGTCCTGTTGCTGGGCCACCATGGCCTTGCGATTGATGGCCGGCGCCTGCTTCGCGATCCCTTCGAAGCCGTGCCGATGCTGTATGTG
>WFUO01000039.1 GCA_015484945.1 Gammaproteobacteria bacterium
ATTTTCTGGTCTGTGACACGAAATCCGATAACACAAAATTCGATGGGGCCGGTGCCAGATTCGGGCATGGCCCGGCCAATTCCGTGATACGCAGCCTCTACGATGCGATCTACCATGAGTTCGGCATTCCGGAAAAGCAGGGCGGCCGTACAGTACGCAGGCGCATTCCGGTGTTTCGTAAAAACGAACGGATCAATATCTTTCTTCGCCCTTATATGGGTAACAGGACTGGCGAAAGGAATCATCCTGATTACTGGTATATCTTTGAAAACCGTAATCGCATAGCCCTGGAGGTCAGTTGGTCCGGGATTGGCGATGTGGACAAGGTGGTGTTGCTGGACCCATTGTTTGAAACCCACTGTAAATATGACATGAGCAAGGCATACAGGCTGTTGTTGATTCAGGGCTGGCCGAAGCCAAAGGACAGGCGAATCCGCGCGATCAGGCAGGCACCGTGCATCAGGCCCTATTATGTCAAGGGAGCCTGCCCGCTGAATATGGTGTTACTGGCGTTAATCAGGACAAAGCGTGGCCAGCATTATTACCGCCTGGTGCAGCGTTATGCCTGTGAGCCTTATGAATAACTCATCCATGGTTACAGATCGGACAAGATACCAGCTTGAGTCCTGCTGTTTCTCTTGTTCATCATTCAATCCTGAACTGATCCTGGCCTTCCTGGCCCGGATACCGCACCAGAGCCGCTGATCGTTTTATCGCTTCTGAACCTATGCCGTTTTACGCCATACCCTTTCACTGTTGATATCGACCCTGTGGCTGTCGTTCATGGTCACCAGTTCCTCGGCGCTGGTCGGGTGAATGGCGATGGTGTTATCGAAGTCGGCCTTGGTTGCGCCCATGTTCATTGCCACGGCAAAGCCCTGTAACATCTCATCGGCACCATCGCCAATGATGTGTATCCCGACCACGCGTTCATCGTCTCCGGCGCAGACCAGCTTCATGCCGGTTTCCTGTGAATGGTTTCCCAGGGCATGCCGCATGGGTGTGAAACGGGTCTGGTAGATAGTTACGGCCTCGCCATGGATATCACGCGCCTCGGGCTCACTCAGGCCTGCGCTCGCCACTGGCGGGTGCGAGAATACGACACTCGGCACGGCCGTGGTATCCAGGCGCGCCAAAGGCTGCTTGCCGAACAGACGTTGCGCCAGTTTGCGTCCGGCGGCAATGGCGACAGGCGTCAGTGCCGGCTGGCCGGTGATATCGCCGATGGCATGAATGCCCGGCACCGAGGTATTCTGCCAGGCATCGACGACGATCGTTCCATTCCGGTTCGTCTGAATGCCCACACTGTCGAGTCCGAGATCCTCCGTGCGCGGTCGTCTTCCCACGGCCCAGATCACGCGATCGAAACCGCCGGGCAATATACCGTCCCCGGTGCCGACAACGATTCCCTCGGCACTGTTCGACAGGCGTTCCACAATCGTTGACAAATGGATATCGATACCCTGGTTGCGCATGGATTCATGCAGTATTTCACCAATCATTGGATCAAAGCGTTCGAGCAGGCGATCCTCGAGCGCCACCAGTGAGACATGGCTGCCCAGGGCATTCAATACACCGGCCAGCTCGACACCGATATATCCGCCGCCGACAATGGCGACCCGCTGCGGCCGTTCATCGAGTCGGAAAAAATCGTCCGACGTGATACCCAGTTCCGCGCCGGGCACGGGCGGCACGATGGGCTCGCTGCCGGTGGACAGGACGATGTTTGGCGCTGTCAATGTCTGTTCGCCAACCTTGACGGTCTGCGCATCCACCAGTCTGCCACGACCCCTGACGAGGGTAATGCCCATGTTTTTGACATAGCTGTTCCAGTAGTCACGGATACCGTCGATGTAGGCCTCGCGCGCGGATACGAGCCGTAACCAGTCCGGTTCGGCATGACCGGTATGGATGCCGAAAGCGCCAGCCTCATCGATGGCCTGCATTGTGTTGGACGCATACCACATGATCTTCTTTGGTACGCAGCCATTGTTGACACAGGTGCCACCGACCGGGCCCTCGGCAACCAGAGCCACGTCTCGGCCCAGTTTTGCGGCAGTTTCGGCCACGGCCAATCCCCCGCTGCCGGCACCGATGACGATGAGATCGAAGGTTTTTGCGTTCATGTTCCTGTCTCCGGTAATGGGTGCCCCGCCCTAGGGCGGGGCAGGGTGGTCATGCAGCTTGATCACTGCTTTCGTTCAGCCATTGGGCGAGATGCTCACTGCCGCCAATACGCACCCCGTTCACGAATACCTGGGGCACGGTTGCCTCACCGGATACGGCGCGCAGCGTTGCCTCGCTGTAGTCGCGATTCAGCACCATTTCTTCGTAGGCGATACCGGCCTCGTCGAGCATGGACTTTGCCTCGGCGCAATACGGGCAACCAGGGCGGCTGAAGACCGTCACACTGGGCGGGATGACCGCGTCCGGAGCGATGTAGCGAAGCATGGTATCGGCATCCGATACCTCGAACGGATCGCCTGGAACATCTGGCTCGATGAACATCTTTTCGATAACACCGTCGCGCACCAGCATCGAATAGCGCCATGAGCGATTACCGAAGCCCAGGTCATTCTTTTCCACCAGCATGCCCATGCCACGCGTAAAGTCACCATTGCCATCAGGCAGGAAGGTGATGTTGTCTGCCTGCTGGGCGGTTTGCCATTCGTTCATGACAAAGGCGTCGTTAACCGATACGCAGACGATCTCATCGACACCATGCGCCTGCAAAACCGGCGCGAGCTGGTTGTAACGCGGTACATGGGTCGATGAACAGGTGGGTGTGAATGCGCCTGGCAGCGCAAACACGACCACCGTGCGGCCCTTGAACACTTCGTCGCTGCTGACATCCACCCACTCGTGATCACGGCGGGTACGGAACACAACCTGCGGTACTTTCTGACCTTCTCTGTTTTCGAACATAATTATTTCCTCTCTGGTTCCGGGCCTTGTGGCCCATGTTGTCTCAGGTACGGGGGAGATTGTCGGAGAAATCAAAAAATAGATAAAATCGTTTATTACAATTATACTGATAGATAATATCTATCATTTGGAGGAATGCCATGAACCTGCGCGAACTGCAGTATCTGGTGGCGGTGGATGAACACCGTCATTTTCACAAGGCCGCGGCAGCGTGTTTCGTCAGCCAGCCCACGTTGAGCGGGCAACTGAAAAAACTCGAGCAGGAGCTTGGTGTGCAACTCGTCGAGCGCAACACCCGTCAGGTCGTGATGTCTGCGGCTGGCCGAGAGGTGGCCGACCAGGCACGGCTAATACTTGCCGAAGTGAAGATGCTCAAGGAGATAGCCCAGCAACATGCCAACCCGTTGGCTGGTTCGTTGCATATCGGGCTGATTCCAACCATCGGTCCCTACCTGTTGCCACATGTGATGGCCGCCCTTCGCAGGGCGCTGCCGGAGCTAAAAATCTGGCTGCATGAGTACCAGACAGCCGTGTTGCTCGAGCGCCTGCGCCAGGGTGAGCTCGATGTGTTGGTGCTGGCCTTGCCCGTGGAAACCGGTGATCTTGTCGTGCATGATCTCTATCGTGAGCCGTTCCGGTTGGCCGTGGAACGTAACGATCCGCTCTCACGGCAGGCTGCTGTGACGCTGGGTGACATCCAGGATGCCAATTTGCTGTTGCTGGAGGAAGGCCATTGTCTGCGCGACCATGTACTGGATGTCTGTCTGGCTGCCGGCGCCGGCAGAAAAACGGATTTTCATGCCTCAAGTCTGGAAACCCTGCGGCACATGGTGGGAGAGGGGATGGGTATGACCCTGATGCCGGAACTGGCCGTTCCGGAAAAAGTACGGCGGAATGAACTCATTCGATACGTGCCTTTCGTGGAACCCAAACCAACCCGCCGGGTCGCCATGGTGTGGCGCAAGAACAGCCATCGCCAGCAGGCCTTCGAGGCGGTCGCCAATACGATTCGCGAATCGTTGCCGGTGCGCGTGTATTTCTGACAGGTGAGGCTGATATTATTGTTGTCTGTAATAGTGTGAACGACACCGGATGCGTTTTACACAGGGGGGTTGTATGTGGCGTGTGTTGTTTTTGATTCTGGGTTTGTCGGTGATTCAGGCGCATGCGCGGGTTCCGGTTCTGCATGTCGTCGATATCGCCTTTTATGATGGTATTCCGCCCGCTTTGTGCAAGGGTATCCGTGTGGGACGGCGTTCTGTTGGCGTGGATGCGTCATGGCAGGCGCGTTTGCGTAAACGGCGTGGCCGGATCGATACCGGTGAATCTGGCACTGACCGTATCGAGGATGCCCGTTATCTGATCATGCTTCGTAAACCCAAACGTTGCCGGGCACTGTTTCTGCGATCACCGATCAGCTTGCCGGCGGGGCTGCGGCCGTTTGCGGGCTGGCGTTTCAGTGATGGCGTACTTGTCCTGCTTGGGGACAAGACGAATATCCGTCTTGCGCCGGGCAAGCATGTCCGCGAGCCTGCGAAAGGTGACAGCTTTGTCGTCGTACACAACTACGGCACTTTGGAGGTCTATTTCAAACTTCCAGTGGTACGGCCTGTCATGACGCGTATCGACAACAGTGTTTCGGGTGCCTTTACGGGGCCTGGCGATGTGCGCAGATATCGACTGCAAACACCACAGGCGGGTCTGCTGGTGGTTGAATACCACAGTGATCATGGTCCTGGCAGTATCGACATCGAGATACGTGACAGCCATGGACGCCTGCTTGGCACCGGCGGTGCCAGTATCAACTCGGCTGAAACCGTGGATATCGTGTTGCGATATCGCGGTACCGGATCATCGGCGTTCTCCGCGGGTTTCCTGTTTTCTCCCGATACGTCACTGGCCTGCCGGCTTGAAGTACGGCGAATCGCCAGGGGCATGATGGATGCGGCCATCATTGTCGAAAATCAGGGGCGGACCGTAGCAGGGCTTGCCAGGCCAGCTGCCGATACGACAGCCTGGTATGCCGACGACAGACTGATCGGCATTGCCAGGCCCGGACGGGGATCATCGATGGTCATGCTCCCGCCAGGCAAGCGCATGCGATATACCACCCGTTTGATCGTACCAGCGGGAACGCGCAGCCTGTATGCCCTGTTGGATACCGGCAGGCACGGCAGGATTCGTTGTGGTCCGGTTGTGATCAGGCCCGATGGTCAGCGGCCTGCGAGCCGTCAGTCGGGCTCCCCCACCCAGTAATCACACTGGTCCTCAAGGCGGAACCAGGCTGTCAGCGTACGTTTATCACGCGCACCACCCGGCGGGCTGCCGGCGATGATGCCAATCTTTTCCGATTCCGGCATGCTGACGATATCCGGTTCTTCCATGGTGCTGATGCACAGGTAACGTAACTGGGTATCGCTGTCATTGATGATCTGGTGAGGAGTATCCGGCCCCGGTGGAATGGATATCACATCACCGGCCCTGACGGCTTGCCGATCGTTACCCAGACGCAGGCACCCCTGTCCTTCGATGATGACGAACAGTTCCTCGTTGACGAAATGGGCATGCAACGGCCATGCGGCCTTGCCGGGCGGCAGTGCGACCAGCCGGCAACCGAGCTTGCGCGCGCCAATGGATTTGCCGATCTGACACAGGCGTGCCTGGAAGTGTTGTCCGTGCGACCAGTCCTGCAATGGCGCCTCGTCGATATTCATGACGTGCTGACGGTTTGCTTTGTTGTTCATGTGTTGTCCTCCTGACAATGTTTCGTGATGTAGTCACGGAAGGCCGACTGCAGACGGGTGAATACCGGGCCGGGACAGCGCCTGACAGCACGGCCATCGACATGACGCACCGGGATCAGTTCCGCGCCGGTACCGGTAAGAAAGCATTCGTCGGCGGAATGGAGATCGCATACCGCGAGATCCGTTTCCAGACAGGGTATGCCGACATCTTTGGCCAGGCCCATGATCAGGCGGCGGGTGATCCCCGCCAGCGCGCCGGCAGAGACCGGTGGTGTCAGCAGGCGGTCCTGGCTGACGATGAACACGTTGTCAGCCGTGCCCTCGGCAATCAGGCCCTGGTGATTGAGCATTACCGCCTCGTCCGCGCCACACCGGTTGGCCTCGATCCGTGCGAGAATGGCGTTCAGATAATTGAGGCTCTTGATGCGTGGATCGAGACTGTCGGGTGGCATGCGTCGTGTCGAGGCAATGACGATATCGATACCGGTTCGCCGTTTCTCCTCTGCGATCATATTCAATTCATCGACGATGGTGATCAGGCGCGGTTTTGGACAGGCTGCCGGGTCGATACCCAGCGGGCCGTCACCACGGGTTACGATCAGGCGAATATACCCCTCGCCATGCCCAAATACCTCGATCAGGCGGGTGATAGAATCCCTGAGTGCACTGTCTGACCAGGGAAGTGATAATGAAATTGCTTGCGCCGAATCACGCAACCTGCGCAGATGTTCATCGAGCAGGAATGGCTGTCCATGGTAGAAGCGAATGCCTTCGAACACACCGTCACCGTACAGCAGACCATGGTCGGTGACCGGTATGCGTGCCTCGGCGAGCGGCACGATACTGTCATCGAGCAGGCAAAATGCGCTGGTCATGACCATCTCCTTTTTAGTCAATAATGTTGACCATTATGACTATGCGTTACAACGGACTATAATGTCAATATGGTTGACCAAAAAAGACGATATGACGAGGCATCGCTGAACAAGGCTCTCGAGGCCTTGTATCACGGGTTCCGGGCAATTACCGCGCATCCGGACGAGGAGTTGGCAGCACTGGGTTATTCCCGTGTACATCACCGCATCCTGTATTTCATCGGCCGCAATCCCGATTGCAGTGTCAATGAGCTGCTGACCGTCATGCGAGTCAGCAAGCAGTACCTGAACCGGCCTCTGCGCCGGCTGATCGGTGATGGCTATGTGCTTTCGCGTCAAGACCGGTACGACCGGCGTGTGAAGCGCTTGCGTCTGAGCACCGCAGGAAAATACCTGGAAGACAGTCTGACGGGCAATCAGCGTGACCGGCTTGCGGCCGTATTTGCCCAGGCTGGTCGTCAGGCAGAGAAAGGCTGGCGCAAGGTCATGGCGTTGCTGGATGAGCAAGGCCAAACGGACTAGCCCTTTTTCGTGACACCTGCGTTATTGTGGCCAGCTGTGGAATTTTTCAATCCAGAGGAAGGGGGGGAGATGATGAAAAAACTGGTCATGCTGGCACGTGTTCTGGCCTCTGCCTGGTTGGGGATGTCGTTTTCATGGCCTTCCAGCGTGCATGCGATCGGTGAAACGTCACAGTCTGATCTTCTGAGCCTGCAGCGCCATCGTCAGCAGCTTGCCGATTTCAACAAACGCTATTTCGAGGCCAAGCGTGCACTAAAAGCTTGTAATGGCTGCCCTGAACAGGCCCGCCTGCGGGCACGCTATGAACAGCTGCGCCTGCTCGCGGATATCAAGATCGCGTTCCGTGAGCATCTGTTAGCAAAAGTGATGCGCAACAAGGTTAGCGCCATCGCCCGCAGGGCGACCGGTAGCCCGGTGCGTCCGGGAATGCTGAATGTCTATCTGCGGCTTTACAGAAACTACAACAAGCTGGTTGGTCCCGTTGCAGACGGTGTGCCCGGCCAGTGCCGCATGGTGTTCAAGCGTTGGGCAGGATGTTTGTATTATCGCTACCTGAACAGGAATCCGTTACGGATGCTGATGTTGCAGGAGCGCGAGATCGTCAAGGCCCTGCCGTTCTGCAAGGTATCGTTCAAGGTCTATCGCGGTTGCCGGGAGGGTTCGCCTGTCACGCTGACCAAAAGGGAGCGCGGCCTTTACTGGCGTGAGATCAGTATCGTCGATACCGAGGGGCGTTACTGGCGGCCCATGTTTGACGCACTGGCCAGCCCGGCCATGCGCGCGTTACGTGAGCGTGGTATCGGCACCTATCTCGTGATGCTCTGGAAGATCAAATACGGCGAGCCGATTTTACGGCAACTGGTGAAGGAGACAGATGACGCCGATTTCCGGCGGCTGGAGGCCAGGGCCGATCGCTTGCTGGCGGAACGGGTTGCCCAGGGTATCTATTCGTACCGGCTTCCGATGACGCCGGGTGTGGCCTATGTCTTGCCGGTGTTGCACCATGAGACCATCGTCAAGCGTGCCAGTGATGACCCGATGTCATTGTTGTTGAACAAGTCTGCCTATAACTGGAAGGATCTGAAAACGAATGGTCTCGACTGGCCGTTCTATTACCAGGAGAACCGCAGGCCAAGGGCCAGAAACTGGCACTTGTCGATAGCCAGCCGCCAGGTGCTGGTGTGTCATTATCCGCGCAAGGTTGCCTATTACTGGTATCGCACGCCTCCCACACCCTTCGGCCGCTCTTCTGACCTGTATCAATATGTGTTGTTCGATGTTGCCGATCAGTGTCCGGTACAACCGGGCAGGACCGCGGTGTTCCGTGACAAGGAGAAGGAGAGGCGCCGCCTTGCCTCGGCAGGGACCTATCGGCGCTGGTTGCACAAGCCTTTCGGACCGGATGATGTGACCAGAGTGGGCAACCGAACGGTGTTGTTTGGAATCGATGTCAGAACAGATACCGTGAACAGTGCGCGCGAAAAGCTCAAGCGGCTGGGTTTCGTGTTTCGTACCAGTGGGTATTGCAATGTCGGGTTTACCAGAAAGCAGACCAAACGTTGTCAAAACTTCGTGCGTGGCGACTATGAGTACTTTTATCTGGTACACACGCTGGGTGGACAGCAACTGGAAGGTATAGTCTTCAGCAAGCACAACCTGAAAAAGGTCCCCTCACTGTTGTTGGCCAGGTTGGAGAAACGTTTTGGCGCTGCACGGACACTGCCTCTCCCGGGTGATGATTTCAGGATGTTTTTTCCGCATGTATCCACAGGCGGGATGCTGTTGGGTGTTGTAAATGTGCGGCGTCCGCTGGTTGTGAGGCAGGGTGGAAGGCGGGTGTTCAACAGCTATCCACGTTTTTTCATGTTGCAACTTGTCTATCTGCGCGAGGCACCGCCGCCAGAACGCGGGATGGCTGGCCAGTATGGGTCATCGTTTCCGCGTGCCGGAAAGTGGCAGGGACGTTTTACTTGCAATGCCTATGCCGAGGGAACCGCTGATGTGTTGGCAACCATCGATCTGAGTGGCAAGACCTATGACAAGGTGCGAGTGAGTTATCGCATTCATTATCCAAAGACTGGACGACAGCTCGAGTTGATTCGCTATTTTTCACCACAACTTGTCAAGGTTCGAACACCACGCGGAACGGCTTACAGACTGTTCTTGATGGCCAGTCATGATGTCAGCCGCTTTAGGCAACCCTTTTATATCACGGCTGTCACAGGCAGCCTGTCCCTGTTTTATCAGGAGGGGGTCTGGCATGTTCAGCCAGGTGTTTGTCCCAATCGAGGGCAGCCTCTGAGTCCGGTCGGAAAAATTGGCAAGCCACCGGCTTCTGACCTGGTGGAATACAGGTCACGCCGTATTCCGCCCAACTCGCTATCTGCCTCATGGTCGTGTCCATCACCATCAGGCAAGGTGCAGGTAAAGGCCCGTATCGATCTGACGAGGTTGAAATCCCAACAGGCGACAGTGGACTACACGATTCGGGTTCCGGCAAGCAGAAAGACATACCATGTATATAGGAATTACAAGGCCCTTTTCAGCAATTTCATGAGTATGGGCGCGGTCCGCATCTTCATGTTCAATCGCAAAGTCTTGCCCCGACACCCGTATGGCACAGACCATGCAACCGTACGCACGGCCATTGCCAGGGAATACCGGATTACGATGGGGCGTGACCGTATCTGGAAAGGCAATGGCAACCCGTGTCCGGTATCGCATATCATGTTCAAGCCTGAATGATTCGCATGTTGTCCTGTGATGGATGCCCTGTCTGTCGATGCCATGGTTCCTCACCACATTGACATTATTCAACATGGTGTTTGATTCAGACTGTGAAGGCGCTAATATAGCCTTGACTGGCCGGTTCCTGGGTGACGGGAGGCAGGTATGAGGCGTTACATCTTCGGCTGTTGGTGTCTGCTCTTTACAGGCATACTGGCCGTTCATGTGGCCAGCGCGGGCAAGATCACCGATTCGGTGCGCAGCACCCTGGCGCGTGGTGGCGATCCCAACAAGCTGTTCAAGGCCCGTTTCTACAAGATTCGTCCCCTCCATGCTGTCATTGGCGATACGCCTGATCATCTACAGGCCGCGAAACTGCTGCTCAAGGCCGGTGCCCGGGTCGATGGCCGGGATGAGAAGGGCAATACCCCGTTGCACCGTGCTGCCAGGCTATTGGCTCCAAGATTCGCGCAATTGTTGCTCGAGCATGGCGCCGATCCCAATGCCCGCAACAAATCCAATGAAACACCCTTGCATGAGTTGTCGGTTGCATCAGGCTATTTGCGCAGCCGCTTTGCAAGCGCATCGGATCGTCGGCGTATCGCTACTGATCTGCCTGCCACAGCCAGGGTTCTGCTGGGCAGGGGCGCAAACCCCAAACTGAAGGACAAGCTGGGACGCACTCCGCTCGATCGCATGATTGAATCGGCACCTGCTGCCGTGGTCGGAATGCTGCTTGAGGCAGGTGCCGATCCCAACCGTATCGATCACTCGGGTCGAAGTTATCTGCAAAGAGCCGCATCATTCAATCCGGATCCTGAGGTCGTAACGGTATTGCTGAAACACGGTGCACGGGTATCCGGTACGGGACTGCTGACGCAGCTTATCAATGACAACCGTATCCGGCATGCGCTGGCTATGGTGCGCGCCGGGGTGCCGGTCAATGGCTATGACAAACTGCTGGGCAGCCCATTGTCGGCCGCTGTCATGACGGCGTTGACGCGTGGGCGGTCGAAGCTGCAGCTCGAGTTGATAAAGGCATTGCTCGAACGTGGCGCCCGACATGATTCGCGTGGCCTATTTGGCAAGGCCACGGCCATCCAGCTTGCCTCCCGCGACAAGGTCATTCTTGCGTTGTTCGGTGAGAAACAAGGTCGCGGTACGGGGTCTGCCGGCGATGCCATCACGCCCAGGAAGTCCGGAAGTTCAGCGGGACTGTCCGGCAAGGGTGCTCACAGGCAGCCTGCTGATCCCGAGATCAATCGTATCGTATCGCGGATAATGAAGGCAGTGAAACAGGCGGTTGACGATGTCATGGCGATACGCCGTCAGTCACAGACTGCGGCCAGGCTATCGAGCCTTTCGTCTCATGCACAACTGAAAACACGCATTGATACACTGGAACGCTATTCACAGCGATTGAAAAACGCGCTCGATCAGATCGACACTGCCCCGAGGCGGATTGCACGAGTGGCGGCAAGGAACAATATGAACAAGGCGCGCCGTCACGCCCTGAGTCTTGAGCTGGCTGATTCGCTGTTCGACATGGGAGAGCCCGCGTTGAGCGCCTGGCTGCGAGCAGAGCGTACCTGGATACGGGCGGTGATCGACGGTTATCGTCAACTGGCTTCGTATCCACAGCACTGGCAGCTGACTGGTGATTCACGCCGGCCGCTTACGATCACCCACCGTGGTTTTGCCAGGCGCTTTCAGCGAACGGTTGTCAGGATTCGTACCAGCCTGCATCGAGCCAGGCTGGCCAGCGCCCGGTTGGCAAGAGCGCGTCATCAGCGACGGCGCAAGCGGTGATCATATGAATCATAAAAAGGCCATCGGATTTTCGGTTGTTTTTCTGGTCGTGGTGATTGTCGCCTTGTGGTTTTGGCCACATCAGTCCACTGGCCCTGCCAGGGTCTGGCAACCGGTGACCCATCGGTTCGATCCATTACGATGTGCCCGGGGCAAGTGCAAGGTCCTGTTTCAGACACCGCAGCCGGGCGATCGTTTCGCCCTGATCGTCGATCCTGCCGTGAATGACGAGACCGCACAATGGGCCGACTGCCTGGCCTCTGTCACACAATGCGTCGATACCGCGGGACGGTTCGATGATCCGGGTGTCCTGCGCCGCTGTGTCAGCAAGAGCCAGTGTCCGTCCGCTTGCCGCCAGCGCTTTGCCACCATAGCCGCAAAGGCAGACGATGCTAAGGCCGTCTGGCAGCTTTTTGAACAACAATTTGTGCACAGGGGAGGGATATGCGTGCCCGGTGGCTGACAGTATGGCTGTGTCTGCTGTTCCTGATTCTGCCCTGGCCGGCGCAGGGCTGGGACACCAAGGGCCGGGGCGGCGGATTGTCGGTGGCTGACTGGCGTTCGATTTACGAGAAGATCCCGGGTGTGAAGAATGGCCGCCTGGGCCTGAACGGCAATGAACATGCCGAGATATCGGCCCATGCGCTGCTGGCCATTGGCGCCGGCAAGCTGCTGGATACGAAGGATCTGCCGGTCGTCATCGACCTGAATGCCAGTCTGTTTCGCCGTTCGTTGTTGTTTGGCAGGCAGCCCTGGCAACCGGCCGATGCCCCGAAAGACGGCCTCGAACGGCGCGTCCTGCCGCCGCTGGCGCAGTTTTCCGGGTTGCCGGATTTCAGCTATGCGATGTTCGACTGGATCAACAAGAATGTCCTGTGCCCGTTGCCGAAACAGGCACCGCAACGTAACAAGTGTCATGACTACAGTGTCTGGATCGGCGCTGCGCTGAACAGCTCTCATTTCGGCACCCAGGCGGCGTTGAACTACCAGCGCCTGCATCGGGTGGCCTTGTGGCTGGCCAGTCGCGCCGCCCGGTTGCGCAGAAAGCTTGAGCAGACACCGCATGCGGCACAGGCGTACCGTGCCTGGCTGGTCGAGGCCGAATGGATGGCGCTGGCCTATGAGGGCATCGCTCAGCATTTCCTGGCCGACCGCTGGTCCACCGGGCATATGTGGGAACGCTGGAATGGCGGAGACTACCGTCAACTGGGCTCGAAAAACCTGCTTGCCAACACATTGACCGGTATCATCGCGGGTCTGTTCCATGGCATTCAGTCGGCGCTGCATGGCAAGATCATCCTCGGTCGTGGCCTGGTCCATCACCTGTGGCCGGATCCACTGTCCAGCCCCGTGGTCGAGGTGCAGCGTCTCGATGGCGTCATCACGCGCAGCTGGAACTATTTTGTGCATGGTGAATCTCCACGGATTCGTCTCAGGGCGATCTATCCAATGATCTACCGTCATGCCGGTGGCGGCCCGGGCCGACAGGGCATAGGGGATTATGGCTTTACGGACATGCTCAGGGGGCGCTTCGGCGGACGGAAGTATGGTTTCGTCAACGATGTTGCGCTGAACCTCCCTGCGCAGAAGCGGACCATGCTGGATTGCGTCAAGGGTGGCTGGGCCGATGTCATCCGCGCGCTGGGCCGTAATGGCGAAAAGGGTTACGGGATCCTTGCCATTCCGTTACGTGCCGATGCGCCGTCTATCAAGACGATGGGCAAGCAGTGCTTCGATATCTACGTCACCAACCGTTCGATGATGCTGGCCTGGCCGTTCTCACAGCCAACGTTCTGGTCCCAGGTGGGACGCGCGACACTGACCGTCTTTTCGGACAAGCGAACCCTGAAGGTTCTCGAGGCCATGGTTGCGCGCAGGCCGATCGCCGGCCAGTTACTGGATGCCCTGAAGAGGGCCTATGGCAGGCAACTCGAGACCGGTCGCCGCGCCGCGCGCAACATGGTTCGCTTGAGTTATCTGGCCTGGCGTTATGGCCGGCAGCAACCGGGCGGCATCGATCTGGCTCGGGGCGGGCTCGGTGCGCTGGATTTTTCCGGACGCAAGGGGCCGTCGATAGACAACAGCGATGTGATCGAACCGGGTAACCGTTACGGAGCGGCCGGCTACTTCCCGAAGGACGATCTGGCCGGCCTGCCAGAGCGTGACCGGCTGACCGGGCGTGACAAACAGTCCGTCTATGGTTTCTTCAGCCGGGCCACAGCCTATTACTGGGCCAGGCGGCTGCCAAAACTACTGGCGCCATTGCGTGGCGCCAAGGAACCGTGGAAGCAGGCCCTGTGCGGTTACCTGGCCGACATGGCCTACAACGGCACCACGCCCGGCTACATGGGCAAGCGCAGGGAACAGCGCACACTCGATCACCGGGCCGGCAGCCCTGTTGTTCCTTCCTATTTTTCCGCGCTGGGCATACAACTGGACCCGGCGCGCCTGCCGGTTCATTTGCCGCCTGGCTATGTCGCCGAGCCGCAGGCCCGGAGCCGTAATGGCCTGGCTTATCGTTCCGTACAGGCCTGGTGCGCGCGCGTGCCGGTTTTGTATCTGGCAAAGAAACCGGAATGGCGCGACCGTGACATCGTGGCCGAGGTCACCAACCCGCTTCAGGACGTGGTGCTGAAAGGAGCCGACCTTGGTTCTGCGCGTGGCAAGGTTTGGGTATCGTGTGAGGCCGGTGAAGACAAAAGGCCCCTGATCGTACGTCAATGGCGTTCGGACCAGATTGTCGTGCGTATTCCGCCACGCCTGTACAGGGGTGTGCATTCATTGTGTCTGCAACGGGCCGATGGTGTGGCGGCGATTGGCCCCTACCGGCTGTTGCTCAGGCCTGGCAACCCGCAGGTGATCCGGGTAACCATCAGCAACCGTGAAGAGATCCTCTACCAGCAGCCCGGCAATATCGACAAGCCGCTTGGTGCCGGATCCTACCGGCTCGAGATCGAGTTCGACCAGCCCATGGAGCAACTGGCACAGATGGAGGTCTTCATCAAGGGACCGGCCCGATTGAAGCTGATACGAAGGCAGTGGCTCTCGGCCCGCCGGTGGGAGGCCTGGCTCGAGATACCGGGAGACAAGGGCCGTGTCTCCACTGGTTATCAGGGCAGATACCAGCTCTCGATCATGGCGCAGTCGTCGGCGGGCAGGTCGGTCGATGCCGAGCCAAAGTTGCCGGGTAACCAGCCGGATACCCGCCATCGCTTCCGGGTCGGTGGTGCGCGTATATCGTCCGCTTATGTCGGCTGTTACCATAATCCGGCTGATGATCATGCTGCCTTGCAGGTATTGCCGAATGGCCAGGCGCTGGTCTTGCTCGATGACCGCAAGCAGCGCTATCCGATGCGAGCCGATGTGTCACCCAAGGGTGAGCTGATACTGCGGCATGATCTGACACCAGAAACCTTCCGCTGGTTCTATCAGCGCTATCATGGCAAGTGGACAGGTTGGTACAGGAAACCCAATATGGCCGCATGCAACTTCTACATGAAGAGCCGGCCGTTCTTCGAATGTGGTGGGCCTGAGAAGCATCGCGATTACATCAGTATCCGGGGTTCGTATCTGCGCTGGACACTGGGCCAGCAGCGTTTGGGTCATTCGGTGCAGAATCGTGCACGCAAATTCGACAGAATCCGCTTTTCGGATTATCTGAAAACCAGGGAGGGATTTTCTCCATTGGCAAGTGTCGCTAACCGGGAAAACCTCAACGTAATCAGGCGGTCCCTGGGCGGTGCCGTCCTGGGTAATATACGTGGGGCGGATCGGAGCCAGTTGCGCATCAGGCATCTGCAAACATTCTTTATTCCCATGCTGGTCGAACGCGGCGCACGCGTACAGCGGCTGCAACTGCTCGATGACAGAGGCCAGATCATCAGCCGGGATGTCGCGGGCGGTACTTCATACCGGATTCGCGCCACAGGCACTTCGCATTGTCCCGGTATTCGTGAGTGGGTATCCGTCGATGTCTATCCGCCTGGCGAGTTCAAGCCGGTGAAGGTGAAGCTGAAGGAAACAGGACCGGACACCGGCATATTTGAAGGGCCGGAACAACCCATGCGCGCCAGCCTGGCGCAGGGTATGCGAACCGGTACCTTGCGCGTGGTCGCCAGCAAGGAACTGCGCCGGCGTCTGGGGCTGGGCGGGATATCGTTCAACTATGACCCGGCATACCGCAAGCGCGCGGGCGGCGCTTCGCTGAGTGTGCGGGTTTCCGGTACGGGCCGTGAGCCGTCTCCCGGGCCGGTCACGCGCTGGCGCGTCTATCAGCTCGATGCAAGGCGGGCCGCTGGGCGTTCGCTGCCTGATCTGTCGGTCATCGAGACCCGTTTCGAGAGTGACGGGCAGACGGCCACGCTGACCCGCACCCGCTATCCGGTGTCGCTGGCGAAAGGACCGGCGACCCCGGATGTGCTGTGGCACATCAACTGGCGAAGCGGCAAGCTCATCAGTCAGACCACGGCCAGCGATGCCCGTGGACTTGTTCATCTGAATCAGCGTGCCGGCACTCTGCGGCAAAGCGGTTTTGTGTTACAGCAATTACCAGACAGGATCCGCCAGGCCGTGGGCGGCGAGGCGCGGCCATTGCGCCCCGACTGGCAGTCAAGGCCTGTAAAGAAGTCCGCCGCCTACAGCCAAAAAACCGGAAAGCCGGGCAAGCGTTTCAGTTATCAGGGACCGCCATACCAGGCAATCATGATCATCCGGGTCAGAGGGACGCGCCAAACGATACGCTATCGTATTGCCGAAATGCCTGGCCGACGGCGTATGGAGATACTCATGCCCAAAGGATATGGTCATCGCGCTAAATTTATAACCATTCTCCGCGAGGATCTGGGGCTAGGTTGGACCTTGCACCCATATACACACACTTATACCGAGACGCGACTGACTTCCCCGCCACGCGAGCTGGTGTATGAAGGTGAAGAAAACGTCAATGGCATGCGATTGAAACGCTACAGTTATCGTGTCAGAAAGAAGGCTAGTGAGCAGTATGGCAAGGTCTGGAAAAATGAAAAGGGCATTATGGTCAGATCCATTGTCACCCTGAAAATGACCGGTTTTTCACAGACACAGGAAATCCTGGTGAAGGATATTCGTATAGGACCACTGAACGATAAATTGTTCGAAATTCCATCCGGCTACACGCCAGCCAGCCGTTAGCTGGCATCACTCCTCAGTGAGAGCGGTTTTATCGTTTTCCAGACCTTTGCATGTGCAAGCATTGTTTGCAATGTCGCCGGGCTCATGCATGGCAATTTGCTGTTTCTCTGCTAGTTTTGGGTTGGGAGGAGGGAATTTGTATTCCATAGCCAGGATCAGGCGATGAAAACAACCAACGGTTCTGCGTCTTCGCAGGCGGATTCGACAGTGGCACGGGAGGAGGTTGCGCCGGAACTGGGCCGTCCTGGATCGCTGTGGCGTTTGTATTTGTTCATCAGCGCGCTCTCATTCGTGATCGGCATTGGTGTGCTTGTCCTGCAATGGGAAAATGTCAAGGCGCAGGCCAAGACCGAACTGCGTTATGCCAATGGCCTGGTTGCCAACTCGCTGGATGTGCTGTTGCACAAATACGAGGCCATGCTTGAGGTGCTGGGCGAGCGTTTGCTTGAGGTTGGCGCGCTGAAAGGCAAAAACAGGGCGGCACGCAGGCTTGTTGACCGTCTGCTGGAACGGAATCAGGAACTGGCTGGCTTCGGTCTTGCGACTCCGGATGGTCACCTTGTACTTACCAGCAGCAATATAGATCGTTCGCGTCTGCCAAATTTGAGAACGTCCGCGTCAACCTCGGCCAGTTTCAAACAGGCGCTGCGCAGTCATCACATGGTCATTGGCCGCAGTTATTACATGCCGGCGTTGCGTCAGTGGGTCATTCCGTTGCGTTACAGCCTGCGTGACGATCAGGGACGGGTTGTCGCGGTCATGACCACGGGTCTGAAGATGGATCGCACCGAGGGGATCTGGTCAAAGAAGGCCTTGCCACGTCATATGCTTTTTCTCGTCATCCGCAAGGACATGTATCGCCAGTTTGGTTCCTATGTCCGGCGCAAGGATTACGCGAAATATTACGGGAAACCAGTCACTCCGGAGTATCTGGCCTATTTCCGGCGCCAACTGTATCAGCAGACCGGTTTGCAAGACAGGGATCTACGCGATCCATCTCGGTTGGCCATTTTCTTTGTTACAGATACAAAGGGAAGAGTATTGCTCACATCACTCAGGTTTGAGCCGCGTTACGACTATTTCGTGCTCGCCGCGATACCCCGTCAGGTTCTGTTCGGGCGCATGCGTTTGCCGGTATTCTGGGTGCTGGCACTGCTGGTGGTCTTCAATCTGGTTTTGTACGTGGTGTTCCGGATCACTGTTCGCATTCAGCGACAGGCAACACGGCAGCTCCAGCACCTGGCTACCCATGACCAGCTGACCGGATTGCCCAATCGCTGGTTTCTGACACGTGAATTCGCGCACTGGAAGAGCAACGGGCGGCAAAGGTTTTGCGTGTTGTTCGTGGATCTGGACAACTTCAAGGCGATAAATGACCTGCATGGACACTCTATCGGGGATGTGATCCTGCGTGAGGTGGCCCGGCGTATCCGCCGTAGTTTTTCAGGCGCATTGACAATACGTCAGGGAGGTGACGAATTCATCGTCCTGGTTTCTGGTCAGTATGGCGAGGTGATCGAGGAATCCTGCCGCCAGTTCATCGATATGTTGCGCGAACCGATTGCCGGAGACGGACATGCGTTCTCCATTCGTGCCAGCATTGGTGTGGCGCAGTTCCCGGTTGACGGGACATCACTGGATGAGCTGCTGCGCAAGGCGGACATGGCCATGTATGAGGCAAAGCGGGTTCACTGTGGGATACTGGCGTATGCAGAGCAACTGGAGCGAGGTTATGAACGGCGCAGCCAGATAGAGAATGAGCTTGCCAGCGCGCTGGAAAAAAGGGAATTCTATCTGGTCTATCAGCCCCAGATTGGTATCGGAGACAACGGTGTATTGGGGCTAGAGGCATTGTTGCGCTGGCATAGCCCGATCCTGGGAGATGTTTCACCGGATGAAATGATACCGGTGGCGGAGTCCGTAGGCATCATGCGTGATCTCGGGCTGTTCGTGATCGACCAGGCCCGCAGGGATGCAGAAGCCTTGCTGGCAGGTGGTGTTTTTGAACAGTATTTCTCGCGGGGTGGTCTGCGCCTGTCCGTCAATGCCTCGGTCAGTCAGTTGTTCGATGAGGTCTTCATTGCTGCACTGACCGCGACCGCCGATGCACTGCGTGAGCATGCCATTGAATTCGTCGTCGAGGTCACCGAAAGCCTGTTCATCGAGGATGTCGAACGGGCTCGCGAGCTGCTCAGCCGTTTGCAAGCGCAGGGTGTGGGGGTGTCGCTGGATGATTTTGGTACCGGTTATTCCTCGCTCAGCCTGTTGAGCAAGTTGCCGATTGGAGAACTCAAGATCGACAAGAGTTTCGTTCAGGATATCGAGACCGATACCTATGACCGCCAGTTGACCCGGGATATCATTCATCTCGGTCAGGGCCTGGGCATTCCCGTACTGGCCGAGGGGGTTGAAACCGCAGAGCAGGCACGCCTGTTGGCCGGATTCGGCTGTGGACGCTTTCAGGGTTATCTGTTCGCGCGTCCGATGCGTTTCGAGGATCTGCAGGACTGGATACGCGCCGGCGCCGTGGATGCCTCCGTACTGGCTCTGGTCTCCTGATTCTGTATTTGTCAGGGCTTGAAATTTTCGTCGTCGGCAATATATTGATTGGGCGTCAGCCCGGATATTTCACCAGCCGAACCGAACAGCCGGTGCAACTGTCCGATGACTCAGTGATATCACTGGCATTGCCAGATTCCTGGCGATAGCAGCTTGCCCTCATTCGGTTCCATTCGTTTCCGGCGGTTCTTCGCGCGTCGTGGCCGGTTTTTCACGCGGGCCATGGTCAAGGCATGCGTACCCAGGCGGTGTCGTGGCAGTCGCGTGTCCTGCTGTGCCGGGGACGATGCGGGTGAAAGATCCGGCCATCCAACATCTGTTGAATCAATAAGTTGTCGTGTTTTTTTCTTGTTTTACTTCAATGATTTGGGGAATGTCCCCCGGCAACCGAGAGAGGTTTCATGAAGATGAGCAAGATCAAGACGGCTATCGTAGGTATTGGCAACTGCGCCAGTTCCCTGATCCAGGGTATCCACTATTATCGTGACAAGGATCCAGCCGAGGCCATCGGTCTGATGCATCCAGAAATTGGCGGCTATGGTCCGTCGGATATCGAAATCGTTGCGGCCTGGGACATTGACCGGCGCAAGGTGGGCAAGGATGTGGCCCGCGCGATCTTCGAAAAACCCAACTGTACAACGGTATTCTGCGCCGATATTCCTGATACCGGTGTCACCGTACGCATGGGCCGCATGCTGGACGGCTTTTCCGAACACATGCGCGACTACCCTGAAGACCGCACGTTCGTGCCCGCCGATGAGCCACAGCCGGACAAGGCTGATGTCGTGCGTGTATTGAAAGAGTCCGGCGCCGAGGTTCTGATGAACTATCTGCCGGTCGGTTCCGAGGAGGCAACCCGCTTCTACGCTGAATGTGCGCTCGAGGCCGGCGTGGCCTTTGTCAACAACATTCCGGTGTTTATCGCCTCTGATCCCGAATGGGCGCGGCGCTTCGAGGAAGCCGGTATTCCCATCATTGGTGACGACATCAAGGCGCAACTGGGTGCCACCATTACACATCGCGCGCTCACTGACCTGTTCGCCAAGCGTGGTGTGAAGCTGGAGCGTACCTATCAGCTCAACACCGGGGGTAACACCGACTTCCTCAACATGCTCAACCGTTCGCGTTTGGCATCGAAGAAGGAATCCAAGACAGAGGCCGTGCAGTCGGTGACTGCCAGGCGCCTGGATGACGAGAACATCCATGTGGGTCCCAGTGACTATGTGCCGTGGCAGAACGACAACAAGCTGTGCTTCATCCGTATGGAGGGCAAGCTGTTTGGCGATGTGCCCATGAACCTGGAGCTGCGCCTGTCGGTCGAAGACTCGCCCAACTCCGCTGGAGTGGCCATCGACAGTATCCGCTGTGCCAGACTTGCACTGGATCGTGGGCTGAGTGGCGTCATCGAAGCGCCATGCAGCTATTTCTGCAAGCATCCACCGCGCCAGTACACCGACGACGAGGCCTGGCGCATGATGGAAGCCTTTATTCACGGCAACAAGGCGAAATTGCATGAAGTGCCTGATACTCGCGGCAGGGAAAGGCAGCCGGCTGCGGCAACGGGCTGACAGCAAGCCCCTGTTGCCGCTGCTTGGTGTGGCGTTGATCGAGCGCGTGATACGCACGCTGCAAGCAGCCGGTATCGGTGAGTTCATTGTCGTTACCGGCTATCGGGGCGAGCGCGTACGCGCGTTTCTCGCCACACTGGCACAGCGTCTGGATGTTGTCATCGAAACGGTCGAGAACCCCGACTGGGAGCACACCGAGAACGGCCGCTCGATTCTGGCGGCAGAAGGGCTGCTGACAGAGCCCTTTCTGCTGACCATGGCCGATCACCTGTGTGATGCCGGTCTGGTGCGGGATCTGCTCAAGGCTCCGTTGCCTGACAATGGCCTGGCGCTTGCCGTGGACCATCGTCTGGACAATCCACTGGTGGATCCGGACGATGTGACCCGCGTGCACACCCATGATGGCCGTATCGGCGCCATCGGCAAGGGTCTGCAGCCGTTCGACGGCTACGATACCGGCGTGTTTCATTGCACGCCGGCCCTGTTCGACGCCTTGCACGAGGCTGGTGGGCAGGGTGACACCAGCTTGAGTGCCGCTGTGGCCCTGCTCGCACAACGGGGTCGTGCTGACGCCGTCGATGTCAGCGGACGTTTCTGGTGTGACGTGGACGACGAACCCGCGCTGCGGCGCGCCGAGGATGCACTGCTGACGCGACTGAGAGGCAAGACGGGTGACGGGCCGGTATCACGCTGGCTCAACAGACCATTGTCGATACGTCTGAGCCGTCATCTTGTGAATACAGCGATCACGCCCAATCAGATCTCGTTGTCTGCCTTTGTATTGTCGGTACTGGCGGCCGGGCTGTTCATGCTTGGTGGCTATCCCGCACTTGTAGCCGGCGGTTTGCTGGCTCAGCTGGCCTCGGTCATCGATGGCTGTGATGGCGAGGTTGCCAGGCTGCGTTTTCTTGGCAGCGACTACGGTGGCTGGCTCGATGCGGTGCTGGATCGTTACGCCGATGCGTTGTTGTTGTTCGGCCTGACCTGGCACGCCTGGCTGGAGAGCCAGGACCAAGTAGTACTTGTCATTGGTTTTTTGGCCATTACCGGCGCCTTCATGCTCAGTTACACGGCCGACAAGTACGATGGACTGATGCGCGAGCGTGGCGGTGCGCGTTTTCGCATGGGGCGTGATGTGCGCGTGCTGTTGATCGCTATCGGGGCCATCGTGCATCAACCTTTGGCCGTGTTGGCGCTGATCGCAATACTCATGAATGTCGAGACCTTGCGCCGCATGGTGGTGTGCCGGCATGCCTGAACCGTTATCATGCGCCGAGGACCGTATTCGGGCATTCATCGCAAAATCGCAAGTGCCTGAGGACCCGGCGCATGCCGAGAATACCGTCCAGTGGCTGCTGCGGCTGTGGCCGGACGCCGATATGGCCCTGCGCCTGGCGGCACTGGGGCATGATATCGATCGCGCGGCGCCGGACAAGGTACGGCGAGAAGATTTTCAGGACTACGATCGTTTCAAGGCGGCTCATGCTGATCACAGCGCGTTTATACTCGATCACCTGTTGCGTGAATGTGCGGTTGATGACCAATTGCGGGTCGAGGTTTGCCGTCTTGTGAAGCTGCACGAGACCGGCGGGGACGCGCGCGCGGATCTGTTGCGTGACGCCGACAGTCTGTCGTATTTCGATACCAACCTGCCACATTATTATCAGCGTGAAGGCTGGGAAGAGACGCTACGTCGCTGTGAATGGGGTGTGCAGCGTCTTTCAAAACGCGCTCGTCATTTGCTTGAACGGCATCATATCGGCGATCGGGTGCTGGCCAGCATTGTAAAGCAGGCGTTGGCGAACACTATCGATACGGTCGGATAGGCTGCTAGCAATTTGCCGGGACAATGCCCCGGTTACGGGCCGGGGTGATATACTTCCCAAGGAGATGTCGTCATCATGACCTTTATGGAGATGGTCAAGCGAACAGCCCGTCTAGATGCCAATGTATATTTCAAAAGTTGTTGAAAGGCAGCAATCAACAGGAGTATCTGCAATTGACAGGTACATGTCTTGCGTATGCCTTTCATCATCGGGGGGGTCCCGGTGAATCTTTCATGGCTGTTTCCCTCGGCGTTTGTTTCGCTGCTGTGTATCGTGATATCGGCCATTATCTGGAAGCGGCGCAGACTGCCCGTGGCACGCACATTCTACTGGGTGCTGCTGTTCGTGTTTATCTGGAGTATATCCCGTTTTATCGTCATGTTGTTTGATGATCAGGAAACGCGGGTGCTGGTTTCCAAATTTCAGTATATCGGCATGGCGTTTTTGCCCGTTGCGTGGCTGGTGTTTTCTTTGACGGCAACCGGAAATGGACATTCTCTTGGCCGGAATCGCATTCTTTTGTTGTCGTTGTTGCCTATGCTAACGGTCTTGCTGGCCTGGACCAATGAGCATCACCAGCTAATCTGGAAAAGTCTCATGTTTTCCAAGGGCAGGGTGATTGCTGAAAATGGTCTGTGGTTTGCCGTGCACATTGCCTGGTCTTATCTGTTGATTCTTGGGGCTACTGCACTTGCCGCCATCGAGTATTTCAGGCATCCCGCCTACAAGCCTGAACTGATCGCTATCATCCTGGCGCCATTGATGACATTGTTCGCCAACTTCAACAATCTCGTGAAGTGGGTCGATTTCGGTACACCGGATACAGTCTCGATCGCCTTTTCCGGGTCCTTGTTGCTGTTTTTGTGGGTTGTATTCAAGGCGCATTACCTGCAGCTGGTACCCATGGCCAGAGCCATGCTGATCGAAAATATGCCGGATTCGGTCGTGGTATTGAACGGCGAATATCGCATTGTCGATGCCAATCCGGCGGCAATGGATCTTTTCGGTACATATAAACGTGACATTATCGGTGAGCGGTTTTCAGATCTGCTCGGTGACGCGGGTAAGACAAGATGCCTCGTCGAGGGCAGGTGCACCGAGCTTAACATACAAGGTAAGGATTTCCAGGCCCTGAACGCCAGTGTTTCCGTGACCCCGAGCAGGGTTGACGGCTATCTCATCGTATTCAGGGATATTACCGAATTGAAAAGCGTGCAGAACAACCTTGAGCAAGCCACGCAAGATTTGCAGCGAGCCAATACCGAGCTGCGTGAGCTTGCAAATACCGATGGTTTGACGGGCTTGCCGAACCGGCGTTGCTTTTTTGACAGGTTTTCACTCGAACTGTCGCGCATGAATCGTACCGGGCACAGGCTGTGTGTGTTGATTGTGGATCTTGATCATTTCAAGCAGATCAACGATAACCATGGGCATGCCAGAGGGGATGCCGTGCTGCGACGCGTGGCCAATATTATGGAATCCTCGATCAGAAAGAACGATATCCTGGGCCGTCTTGGTGGAGAGGAGTTTGGTTGCGTGTTACCTGAAACCGATATTGAGGATGCGGAGATCTTTGCCAGTCGCCTGAGAGAGGCCATTCAAAACAGTCATGGCCGTGATGAAGTACCGGTAACCGCCAGTATGGGGCTGACACAGGCCATTCCGGGTATGAGTATGGATTCCATCATCGAAAAGGCCGACGCTGCTCTCTACCAATCCAAGGAGGCAGGCCGTAATTGTGTTACGGTTCGCTGACGATCAAGAAAATTGGAAACACAATCTGTTTTTTTCACAGATCCAAATGAGGCATCATGAACGTTGTCAAAGAAACACGATTACAGAAGACAGTAAAGAAGCAGCGTCAGATCCTGAAGGAAATGCTGGCTGAATCCATGGTGAGGCTGGCGTCGGCCTGCGCGGAAAAAATGGATGATCAAAAGGCGCTGGAGAAGATCCTTGCCGACGAGATGCGTGTAGCGGAGTACTGCAAGTACCTTTGGGTGCTCGACCGGCATGGAATACAGGTTACTGAAACGATCACACGCACCGGAACCAAGACAGGTCAGATAGGCCGTGACCGGATCGCCAGGCCGTACATGCAACCGGCCCTGAAGGGTGAGGATTATTATCTTTCAGAGGCCTACATCAGCCGCAACCGCAAGCGTCCTTCATTGACCGCGGTCAAGTGTATTCGTGACAAAGACGGCAACATCACCGGTTACCTGGGTGCCGACTTTGATCTACGTGAACTGCCGCACACTGCCGATCAGTACATCGAGGACAAGAACTGGCTACAGGTGAAGGGCGATCCGGCTATCCGCAGCAGCCTGTTCACCCAGCAGCGTATCGAAAGCGCCATGGACGCCCGTATCGACGACATCCTCAGCCTGGTTGAGGAACTGATCCTGGCGCGTGGCGTGTTTCATGCCAAGCTGCATTTTTCCAGCAGTCGCGCCACCCTGTGGCGGGTGGACAATCCCTACAGTTACCAGATACTCAACATCGACGAATTGACCGACCCGGACATCATGCTGGCCTTCCCGCACCGCGAATACTTCGACAAGGCCATCGTCGAGCCCGAGGCCATCGGCAAGGTGTTCCGGCAATTCAAGAGCCTGCGATTCGCCGACGAAACCATCTACCTGCGCGCCGGTTCACTGAATGTCGTCAACGGCATGGTGGGGCTCAATTTTTCCTGTGACGGTTCGCACTACATGGACTACCGCGAATTCCTCGACAAGAGCATGGCGTTCTGGTTTGGGGGGTGACAAATGGTCATTGTGGCTGAAAATTTTCATGCTAGAATTTCATGCAAAGGAACCAGCCTGGCAAGGAGCGCCTGAAACCAGCCCATCCTTCGAGCATGCCTTTCAGTATCCTTGCCGCCGGAATGGATTGCATCGTTATGAACCATGGATCGTGTCGGTTCATGTGTACAATAATGCTGCACACGTTGAGTAAGCTGCTTCAAGGAGCCCCCCAATGACGACAAACATGGATCAGACCACGGATAGCACCAGAGATATAGCGGAAAAAACCGATGAACCCCCGGTCAAAACTGTATCAACCAGTGATGAACGGCTTGCCGAGTACCGTATCAACCCGGTTCAGTATGTGTTTGCCGCTGTATTGGGGTTGTTGTTGATACCCCTGATTGGCAAGAGCGGGGTTGCCTGGTTGTTGCTGGGCCTGCTGGTCATCAGGTTCGTCACCGCCTTGTCGTTCAGGGCGGTGCTCTATCCCGACCGGCTCCAGTTTGGCGCCTCGAATGCAGGCAGTATCATGCTTGATGATGTTGATTATATGGAATTTCCTGATGCCCATAATTATTTCAGGATTCATTTCAAGGATGACAGGAAACCGGTCACCGTCTGGTCAATCATTCTCAAACTTGAAGACAGAAACGATTTGCGTGACAGGTTGACGGAGATGGGGGTTGATATACGCAGGAAATAGCCAAAGCGATCATGCGTGAATGATCAGCGCTTTCTGGAGATAAAGAAGCCCCTGACCGGATGGTCAGGGGCTTTATTTTTGGTGGAGGCGGCGGGAATCGAACCCGCGTCCGCAAGCTCTCCGCCTTCGGCTCTACATGCTTATTCCGTCGATTGATCTGACTGCCTGCTACCCGACGGACAGGGATCACAGACAGCGGGTCCGGTAGGGTTTTAACGATTCCGCCCCGGACGAGCTTCCTCGCGAGCCTGCATGGGATGACCCCCGGGATCCGGCGCCTGCAGGCGAGCACCGGGCGGAGGGCACTCTACTGGTGTTTAGGCAGCGAGTGCGTAGTTGTCGTCGTTGGCAACTATAGGTGTTACAGCTGGATTTACGAGGTCATCTGTCCCTCGGCATGCACCTCAGGTTTCGCAACCTACGTCGAAGCCAGGTCGCCCCCCAAAATCTTGGCACATAACGATTCTAGCACATCGTCCTCAACCGGATATAGGGGCATTCGGGATGGATTCAATGCTTGTTGTCTTATACCGAATAGATGGTGGTTCGGTATCGTACCGGCTGCGGGTGGCAGATTCGTGGATGCGGCAGGCAGGGTGTCAGACCGTGTCACGGATGTGATCTTTTCGATATTGTGACACCAAAGGAATCAGCGGTTTTTCATGATCCGGGCCTTTTCCCGCTGCCAGTCGCGTTCCTTGCTGGCGCTGCGCTTGTCATGGGCCTTCTTGCCGCGCGCCAGGGCGATTTCGAGCTTGGCGCGGCCTTTTTTCCAGTACAGGGCGGTGGCAACGAGGGTGTAGCCCTTGCGCTCGACGGCACCCTGCAGCCGGTCGATTTCGTGCCGGTGCAGCAGCAGCTTGCGGACCCGCGTCGGTTCCGGCCGGGTATAGGCAGCGGTGGTGGGCAGCGGGGTGATGTTCATGCCCGAGATCCAGGCCTCGTTTTCCTTGATGAAGACATAACTTTCGGCGAGATTGACCTTGCCTGCACGCAGGCTTTTGACCTCCCAACCCTGTAATTCGAGCCCGGCCTCGAGGCGGTCTTCAATAAAATAGTCGTGCCGGGCCTTCTTGTTCAGCGCGATGGTGCTGGAAGCGCCTTTCTGCCTGTTTTTATGTTTTTTTGCCATGCGCGCGATTATATCTGCCTGGCACCTGTCGCGGCCAGCAAGTTGCGGAAAAATACGGGTATTTTTCTCTATATCGGTTGAGCTATGGTGGTGCATCGCGGATAATCGGAAGAAAAGAAACCGGATGGACCCCGGCCGGATGGAGAACAATAATGCGATACAGACACCGTTTTTTTCTGCCCGTCTGCCTGATTTTGGCGCTTTTCAGTCCCGAACTGCTTGCCGCGGCCAGTCCCGACAATACCTCGACCGCGCTCAACGAGTGGTTTGGCACGCTCAACGGCTATCTGGCGAAAATCTTTTTTGTTGATGTCTGGCCTGGCAAGGGCGAGATGCCGCTGGTGGTGGCCTGGTTGGTGGCCGGGGCGATCTATCTGACGCTGCGCATGGGTTTTGTCAACGTGCGAGCATTCAGGCACGCGATCCAGGTAATCCGCGGGCGCTACAGCCGGCCCGACGACGCGGGTGAGGTCTCACCTTTCCAGGCGCTGACCACGGCACTGTCGGCAACGGTGGGGCTGGGCAACATCGCCGGGGTGGCGATTGCGGTGAGCCTTGGCGGCCCGGGGGCGACCTTCTGGATGATCGTGGCCGGCTTGCTGGGCATGTCCACCAAGTTTACCGAGGCCACGTTGGCGCAGATGTACCGCGTGGTGCGTCCGGACGGGCATATCATGGGCGGAGCGATGGAATAC
>WFUO01000040.1 GCA_015484945.1 Gammaproteobacteria bacterium
CCGGCATGGCTACAAAGAGGCCCGGTATGGGCGCCTTCTCAACGGGCCATGACGGCGGCATTGACGGTTGCTTGCGGGCGCGCCCGAGACGGGGCCTGGCAGGCGGCGTGGCGCGTCACGGATGACACGCAGCGGACACCGCCCCACGGACGGGGCGTTGGCCGCGGCAGCCGCATGACGGTCCCGGCGAGGGAGACATGCGCACGCCCAACCGGCAAGCCGCCGGCATGGCCTTGAAAAAGCGTTTTGACCACGGAACACGGGGCGCACAGGGAAAACCGACCAAGCTGACCGGTGTGATGCCTGCTGACGTAACATGCGCCGCCAGGTCACCCCGGGATCCGCTTCGCTGCTCCCGGGCTACACGCTACAAAGAGGCCGGTATGGGCGCCCTCTCAACGGGCCATGACGGCGGCATTGACGGTTGCTTGCGGGCGCGCCCGAGACGGGGCCCGGCAGGCGGCGTGGCGCGTCACGGATGACGCGCAGCGGACACCGCCCCACGGACGGGGCGTTGGCCGCGGCAGCCGCATGACGGCCCCGGTGAGGGAGACACGCGCACGCCCAACCGGCAAGCCGCCGGCATGGCCTTGAAAAAGCGTTTTGACCACGTCACACGGGGCGCACAGGGAAAACCGACCAAGCTGACCGGTGTGATGCCTGCTGACGTAACATGCGCCGCCAGGTCACCCGGGATCCGCTTCGCTGCTCCCGGGCTACGTGGTGGGTTTTCAGGATACGCACCCGGAATCGGATGATGTCATGCCGGTATGGCATTGAACATCATCAACAATTCACCTTTGCGTCCTCTGTGCCTTTGCGTTACCTCACACACTCGGCAGCAGCCATCCCACAGTGTTTCGCATGGTGAAAAACTCTCACTTTTCCATGGTCAGAGATCTTCGGCGCGAATATGCGGATTCTCGGCCAGGATCTTGCGCATCGAGAAGCTCCGATACAGCACGGGCAGGATGAACAGTGTCAGCAGGGTGGATGTGAACAATCCACCGACCACCACGGTCGCCAGTGGCCGCTGCACCTCGGATCCCACGCCGGTTGCCAGCAACATCGGGATCAATCCCAGTGCCGCAATCGTTGCCGTCATCATCACCGGCCGCAGACGTGACATGGCACCCTTGACGATGGCTTCATCCATTTGCAGTCCATCCTCGATGCGCCGGTTGATCGCACTGACCATGACAACGCCATTGAGAACGGCCACACCAAACAGGGCAATGAAGCCAACCGAGCCCGGCACGGACAGGTACTGGCCACTGATAAACAACGACGCTATACCGCCGATCAGGGCCAGCGGGACGTTGACCATTATCAACAATGCCTGCCCTACCGACGTGAAGGCAAAGTAAAGCAGCAGGAAGATCAGCGCCAACGACACCGGCACCACGATCATCAGACGCGCCTGGGCACGCTGCTGGTTCTCGAACTGCCCGCCGAACACCACGGAATAACCTGGCGGCAGCTTGATCTCTTTTGCGATCCGTTGCCGCAACTCCTGAACCAGACCGCCCATATCACGTCCGCTGACATTGGCCTGGATCACGACCCGCCGCTGCACATCATCACGCCGAATCTGCGGTGGCCCGGACTCGATACGCACCGAGGCAACATCTCCCAGTCGCACCCATTCACCGGCCGGTGAACGCAGGATCAGGTTGCGGATCGCCTCGGCACTGTTGCGGAATCGCCGATCCAGGCGCACATAGATGTCATAGCGCTCGTTGCCACGGATCACCTGACCTGCCGACCTGCCACCAATGGCATCCGACACCAACGACATAACGTCAGCTACCGGAATACCATAGCGGGCCAGCTTGTCGCGGTCCGGGCGTACCACCAGTTGCGCCTCGCCCTCGGTTTGTTCCAGCGCCACACCGGTGGTGCCGCGCACACGCTTGACCAGGCGCTCGATGGCCTGCCCCTTGTTGACCAGCACCTTGAGATCCGGCCCGAACAGCTTGATCGCCAGTTGCGCCCGCACCCCGGACAACAGCTCATCGACACGTGTGGCAATGGGTTGCGAGAACGTGAACAACAGACCGGGATGCACGGCCATGCGTTTCTCCATCAATTTCTGCAAGGTCTTGCGATCCCTGGCCGAGGTCCACTGTCTCACCGGTTTGAGCCCAACGAAGATCTCCACATTGGATACCGGTTCGGGATCACCGCCAATCTCTGCTCGCCCGACACGGCTGGATGCGTAAGTCACTTCCGGGAAGCTCATCAACTGCTTCTCCAGCTTCGCGGCGACCTTGAGCGCGGTATCCAGGCTGGACGATGGCGCCAGCGTGACACGGATGTTGAGCGTGCCCTCTTCGAGTTCAGGCACGAATTCGGTACCCAAAAACGGCACCATGGCCATGGCGCCGATGAACAGGCCCACCGCCAGCGCCACGACCCGGCGGCGCATGCGCATGGCCTTGTTCAGGGCCGGCCGATAGGCCTTTTCAAGCACACGCAATACGGGGCTGACCTTGTGCTTGACATTGCCACGATAGACGTAGGTGGCCAGCGCCGGCACTACGACCAATGCCACCATCAGGGAAGCCAGCATGGCCAGTACGATACTGATGGCCATGGGCTGGAACAGCTTGCCCTCAACCCCTTCGAGCGTAAACAACGGCGCGAACACAATAATGATGATCAGCACCGCGTAGAATACCGGCCGCCCGACCTCGCGGGCGGACTCCTGGATCAGCAGCGCGATACCCTCCTTGTCCTTGCGCTCGTGATCGCTGAGCTTGCTGAAGATGTGTTCCATCATCACTACCGAACCATCCACCATCATGCCGATGGCGATTGCCAGCCCGCCCAATGACATCAGGTTGGCCGAAACACCCCACCAGGCCATGATCATCAATGCCAAGCCGATCGACAAGGGTACCGACAGCAATACCAGCAGTGTCGCGCGCACGTTCATCAGAAACAGCAACAGCACGATCACGATCAGCACGAAGGCCTCCACCAGGGCCTTGACCACGGTGTTCACGGCCTGGGAAACCAATGAAGACTGATCATAGAAAGGCTCGATCACGACACCATCCGGCAGGGCCGCCTGGATGATCGGCAGGCGTTCCTTGATGCCATCAATGGTCGCCTTGGTGTTCGAACCCAGACGTTTGAGCACGATACCGACCACGACCTCGCCCAGCGACTCGACCTTGCCATCCTTGCCACGCCGGGTCATGGTAACGGCGCCCTGGCGAATCTCGCCGCCATAGGCGACCCTGGCCACATCACGGATCCGCACCACGGTGCCATCCTCGGTCTTGAGTGGAATGTTGCCGATGTCGCGCAAACCGTCACGCCCGCTGCGCACCCATCCCACTCCGCGAATCACGAGCTGCTCGGCCCCCCGGTCCAGATACCAGCCGCCTGCGTTACGGTTGTTGGCCTCGATGGCCTCGACGATATCAGAGATTTTCAGTTGATAGGCCAGCATGCGCTTCGGATCGACATGCACCTGGTACTGGCGTACCTGGCCACCAAATGACAGCACATCGGTAACACCACCGACCGGCATCAGCAACAGTTTGGCGACCCAGTCATTGAAACTGCGCAGGGTCAGGGCGTCATACTTGCCGGGCACCGTGGAACGGATGACATACTGGAAGACCTGCCCAAGACCTGACGTGTTTGGGCCCATCTCGGGCGTGCCCACGCCTTCCGGGATCTGCTCGCGCGCCACCTGCAGACGTTCAAAAACAAGCTGACGGGCGAAATAGATATCCGTTCCTTCCTTGAACACCACAGTCACGACCGACAGACCGGTCTTGGAGATGGAGCGCACCTGCTCGACATCTGGCAGCGAATACATCACCGCCTCGATCGGATAGGTAATGAGTTGCTCAACCTCCTCGGCCGCCAGCCCGCGCGCCTCGGTATTCACCGTGACCTGAACATTGGTCACATCCGGGAAGGCATCCAGATTCAAACGTGGCAACAGCATGACAGCGGCCACCAGCAGGCCGATCAGGCCCAGCACCACCAGCAGCCGGTTACGAACGGCAAAATCGATCAGACGATTCAACATGGTTCGGCTCCTAGTGGTTGTGGATATCGAAGCCGCTCTTGGCGATTTCGGACTGCAGGAAGAATGCGCCGTGGGTGACATAACGCACACCTGGCTTGACGCCGGTGATCACGACCCGGTCGCCAACCACCCGCTGACGCTGCACCTCGACAGCCTTGAAGCTGCCGTCGGCACGCTGAATAAAGATCTGCCAGTCACCGTCACCGCCACGCATCAATGCATTACGAGGTACCGCCAGGTAACGTCCTGTGCGGGACAACGTAATGGCCACATCAACGAACTGGCCAGGATGCAATTTGTCCTGGCGGTTGTCCGCCTCCACCCGAATCGTTCGGGTACGGGTTTCGGGATCAAGCGTGTGAGACATCTGCACGACCTTGCCAGGCAGTGAATGCTTGCCAAGCATGACACGCGCCGCCGCACCGATGCGAATATCGCGTGCGCGGACCGGCGATATCCGCACATCGACCCAGGGTCGCGACTCATCACTGACAACGAGCAATACCTTGCCGGGCTCGACGACCTCGCCCAGCACAAAATCGTCCGAGATCACCGTGCCATCCATGGGTGCCAGCAGCTGGAAACGGCCATCCGCAGCCAGCACGCTGCCACGCGCAATGAAGGCATCGATCTGGGCGCGGGTCATACCGAAGGCGCGCGCGCGTGCGCGCGCCAGCTGACGCTCGACACGGGCGCGCACATAACGCTTGCCACTGACCACCGAGCGCCCCAGACGGCGGACCCGCTGCCATTCCTGTTCGGTGGTGATCAATCGTCCCTGCACCCTGGCCATCTCGACACTGGACAAGGTCACCAATGCCTGCCCCTTGCTCACGTGCTGGCCCTGGACCACATGCCGGGCAATGATCTGAGCCTGGATTCTCGGAGTAATGCGGCTTGTTCGGTAGGCATTCAGGCGCACCTCACCCGGCACACGAACCTCGGCCGGCACCGAACGCAGGCGCAGCACATCGACCTTGATGCCACCCATGCGAATCTGGGCCGGTGTGAGCTTGACGACACCAGGCTCACTCTCGCCGTGACCATGCCCCTTCTCGTCATGCCCCTTCTCGTCATGCCCCTTCTCGTCATGCCCCTTCTCGTCATGCCCCTTCTCGTCATGTCCCTTCTCGTCATGAGTGGTTGCGTCCGCTTGCTTCCCATGTTCGTGACCAGCCTGCTCCGCAACAGCCACACCCGCCATGGCGACAGCCATCAGGCCGGCAACCAGAATATTTCTCAAAAACATCATTTTGCCCCTGTTCATCATTTTTCGTTCCGCCATTTATCCAGCCTGCTCGTGGCGCGCAACCATGCAACACCTTCACGCCAGGCCTGTCGTTCAAGGCCCACACCCGCCTCGCGCGCATCGACAACCTGTTGCAACTGCAACAACAGTTCCGTCACGCCCACGTCACCAGTCTTCCATCGCTTCTGCAACAGGTTGGTCTGCCCAACCAGCGTCGGCCAGACACGCTTGCGCCAGGCAGCCCAGGCCTGAAGCGCCACCGAATACTGCTGCGCGAGTGCGACGAGCCTGGATCGCCGCGCGCGCTGCTGTTGTAGATACTCGCGCTGGAGACGAACCAGTTCGGCATTGGCCTCATCAACCTCCGCTTGTCCTGTGTTGCGGATCTTCCATGGTACTGAAAGCTCGATAGCAACCAGATTGTCCCTGCCTTCACGCCCCAATCTGACACCGATACTTGGATCGGATGATTTCCTTGCCACCTGGATGCGCAATGTTGCACGCGCGGCATCGATACGGCTGCGTAATGCCTGCATGACCGGCAAATGCTCGATGATCACCCCGCCCGGAGCGGGTTTGCCCTGATCCAGCCTGTCAGGCAGACCGGGAAGACAGGCCAGGTTCACAGGCGCCAGGGCCTGCAAGGACTGGGTGGCCGCAAAATAGTCTGCGCGTGCGCGAGAGACTGCAAACGATGCCTGCTGCATGGCAAGAAAGGCCTGATTCAGATCAGAGCGGTTGATATCACCCGCCTGCCGGCGCCGTAGTGACAGACGATGGATTACCTTGAGCATCTTCAGCCGTGATTCGGCGATTTGCAGCAACGACTTCCGGTAACGCACCTCGCCTAGACGCAGCAACCAGTCGGCGATCAGGCGCTGCCGTTCCCGAATTCTTTCGTATTCGGCGGCGCGCAACTGATGGCGTGCGATTTCTGTCTGCCAACGGCGTTGCCCCGACCAATCGATGGTCTGCGTGATCCCGATGCTTTTGCTCGTAACATCGGTACGCTCGGAATCCACGCTGATCTCCGGGTTGTAACGTGGCTGCCGGGCTGCACGCAATCTCGCCCTGGCCGCCTCGATACGGGCATCCAGTGCGCGTATGGCCGGCATCTCTGCCAGACGCTCGGTGATGAAACGTTTCAGTGATGGCGTGCCAGCCTGACAGCCAGCCCCCATTACCTGTGCTGACGACATCAGACAGACTGATAACACAGCCAGTCGCGGTAACACTCTGTTCATGAATTCGACCTGTATTGTTGAAATGACCTGTTGTCACAGCTTATGCCATGACATCCGATAGGCAAGACAACTCAGGCGATGGGAGGGCGATACAAACTGGAAGGAAAAACCGGACTACGGCAACAAGACCCGTGATGACCCGGCGCGGCCGTTGAAATCAACGGCAGATATTGCTGGTGCGATGGCAGCCCCATGAAATGCGCGCTGCCGTGACACACATGCGAGCAAGCATGACCCGCATGCTGATCACTCGGGATCTGTGGTGTATCGTCCTGTGCCTGAACGGTCTGTTGATCGACAAACGTACAGGCGCTGGCCGCCAACAACAGGGTTGGGGTCAGCATCAGTGAGATGATCAGCAACAGTGAGACAATCTTGCGCATACCGGTTCATTATGGCAACTATCCCGGCAATTGACAACAAATCTGTCCCACGGTTCCGCGCATACTGAAATGACGACGAAAATCGCCCCTGCCCGGCAAGCCCATCGCCTGACACGGCATATAACCCCCAACAGGCACGGGTTATCCTCGTGCCCCGCACATGACATGCAAACATGCGATCAGTTACCGCAAACGAACACAGATCTTCCAGCCGCTGCTGGTTGAACCAAATGTCTGTTTCACACGCATCCCGGGCGGACAGGGCAATCCACGCTTGAGCGCCACGCACCTTATAGACCCTCTCCTTGCCTTCAGACGGCGGCAGGCGTTTTTCGCCTGGTTGCGATATTGCACGCCTTCTCCACGCACCTGATAACAAACCTTCCAGCCACTGCCCAACGGGCCGAAGGTCTGCTTCACGCGTTGCCCGGGCAGGCACGGCAGACCGCGCTTTTGCGCCATGCAGTTCACTCGCGGGTTGTTCGCCTTCAGACGGCGGCAGGCGTTTTTCGCCCGGTTGCGATATCGCACACTTTCTCCACGCACCTGATAACAAACCTTCCAGCCACTGCCCAACGGGCCGAAGGTCTGCTTCACGCGTTGCCCGGGCAGGCACGGCAGACCGCGCTTTTGCGCCATGCAGTTC
>WFUO01000041.1 GCA_015484945.1 Gammaproteobacteria bacterium
CCGCCAAGACTGTGACCGACCAGGTGCACGGTATCGGCGCCCAGTGACTGTATGAATCGCCGCAGGGTCGCGGCGTTTTGCTCCGGCGTACGCCACAGGCTTGGATAGCCGAACAGCGATACACGATAGCCACAACGCCGCAGACGGCGGGCCAGTGGCCACATGGCCCAGCGGCCCAGCCAGATGCCATGCAGGACGACGACATGCTCCATGGAACGGATCATAGCGCATTTCCGCCCGTTGGCCCGAAATCATTCAGGTGCCTGATCGCCTCACGATTGGTCTCCGAGCTCGCCAGTCCGGCCGCTGCGTCCCTTGGCAACCAGACATATTCCACGTGCTCGGCCGGATTCAGCCTCACGGCCGGGCGGCCGTGTACTGGCAGCAAGAAGACGTATTCGGTGTTCTCGCTCACCTCCGGCGCATACCGCGCCCGCCAGGCCGGGTGAATCGGGAAACGGTTGACCACGCCGGTATCACACAGTTCGTCCGCGGCCTCGAGGCCGGTCTCCTCGCGCAGTTCGCGGCGTGCCGTCTCGATCGGCGCTTCGCCCTGCTCGAGACTGCCGGTGACCGACTGCCAGAAATCGCCGGGATCGCGGCGGCGCAGCAACAATACCTCGCCGGCATCGTTGTACACCACTACCAGCACCGATTCGGGGCGCTTCCAGCGCGCCATGCCCATGCTACTCGGCGGCGGGCTTGCGCAGCTTGATACCCAGCTCGCGCAACTGCGCAGGGCTGACCTCGGATGGCGCCTGAGTGAGCAAGCAACTTGCAGTCTGGGTCTTCGGGAAGGCCATGACCTCGCGGATCGACTGCGCCCCCGTCAGCAGCATCACCAGGCGGTCGAGCCCGAAGGCGATACCGCCATGCGGCGGACAGCCGTACTTGAGCGCATCGAGCAGGAAGCCGAACTTGTCCCGTGCCTCCTGTTCGTCGATACCGAGCTGGCGCAACACGCTCTCCTGCACGTCGGCACGGTGGATACGCATCGAGCCGCCACCGATCTCGGTGCCGTTGAGCACCATATCGTAGGCGCGCGACAGACACTGGCCCGGATCGCTCTCGAGCATATCGATGTGTTCCTCGCGCGGCGAGGTGAAGGGATGATGCAGGGCCTGCCAGCGGTTGGCCTTGTCGTCCCATTCGAACATCGGGAAGTCCACTATCCACAATGGCTGCCAGCCGCGTTCGACCAGCCCCCGGTCGTGACCGAGCCTGACACGCAGGGCACCCAGTGATTCATTGACGATACCGGCCTTGTCGGCGCCGAAGAACACCAGGTCGCCATCCTCTGCACCGGTGCGCTGCATGATGGCCTCGATGACATCATCCGGCAGGAACTTGAGGATTGGCGACTGCAAGCCCTCGCGGCCGGCAGCCCGGTCGTTGACCTTGATATAGGCCAGGCCCTTGGCGCCGTAGATGCCAACGAATTTCGTGTAGTCATCGATCTCCTTGCGCGACAACTCACAGCCGCCGGGCAGGCGCAGAGCCGCCACGCGGCCGTGTTCGTCATTGGCGGGGCCGCTGAAGACCTTGAATTCGACATCCTTCATGACATCGCCCAGATCCACCAGTTCCAGTGGAATGCGCAGGTCCGGCTTGTCGGAACCGAATCTGGACATGGCCTCGGCATAACTCATGCGCGGGAACGGCACATGCAGCGGAATCTCGAGCACCCTGGCGAACACCTCGCGCATCATCTCTTCCATCATCGACATGATCTGTTCCTCGTCGAGGAACGAGGTCTCGATGTCGAGCTGGGTGAACTCGGGCTGGCGATCGGCGCGCAGATCCTCGTCGCGGAAGCAGCGCACAATCTGGTAGTAACGGTCCATACCGGACATCATCAGCAACTGCTTGAACAACTGGGGCGACTGCGGCAGTGCGAAGAAGCTGCCCTGATGGGTACGGCTGGGCACCAGGTAGTCGCGCGCGCCTTCCGGCGTGGCGCGCGTGAGCATCGGGGTCTCTATGTCGAGGAAGCCATGCTGATCCAGGTACTCGCGCAGCACCCGGGTGATCTCGGAGCGGATACGCAGACGCTGTAACATCTCCGGGCGGCGCAGGTCGAGATAGCGGTAGCGCAGGCGGTGATCCTCGGAAACCTTGGCGGCATCGTATTCGTCAAGCTGGAACGGTGGCGTCTCGGAGGTGTTGAGCACCGCCAGATCCAGCGCCAGGATCTCGACCCGGCCGGTGGCCAGATCCTCGTTGACAGTACCTTCCGGGCGCCGGCGCACGCGGCCGTGGATCCTGAGCACGTATTCACTGCGCACGCGCTCGGCCAGCGCGAACACCTGCGGGGTATCCGGATCGACGACGATCTGCACCAGACCCTCGCGGTCACGCAGATCGATGAAGATGACGCCCCCGTGGTCACGGCGACGGTGCACCCAGCCGCAGACGTCAACCTCCTGATCGAGCAGGGATTCGTCAATATGACCGCAATAATGACTACGCATGGTTTTTTTCCGGGGTTCTGGTTGCTGAAATTAGACTGTTGGGAAACGCGCCATTCTACACGATTTTTCCGGCCCGCGCAGGCATCAGCGGTACTGACGGGAAAGGGTTTGGGGTGAGGGTGGATTGCAGCCTGCCGATGGTCAACCCCCGTGGTAAGACCATTGCCTTCCTGCGTGTGCTTCGTGTTGAAAACGGTCCCGAACGCCTTGCCAGGCTACACGGGCAAGGCCTCGAGCTCCGCATCTTCCTGCTGCTGCAGCTCCCACAAGCGGGCATAGACTCCCTGTAGTTGCAGCAGTTCCTGATGGGTGCCTCGCTCGATGATACGCCCCTGCTCCATGACCAGGATCCGGTCGGCATCGACGATGGTTGACAGCCGGTGCGCGATGACCAGGCTGGTATGTTCGGCGGCCACCTCGCGCATGGCCTCGAGGATGGCCTGTTCCGACATCGAGTCCAGCGAGGAAGTGGCCTCGTCGAAAATCAGGATGCGCGGATTCTTGAGAATCGCGCGCGCTATGGCCACACGCTGTTTCTCGCCACCCGAGAGCTTGAGACCGCGTTCGCCGACGAGGGTGTCGTAGCCATCCGGCAGCGATTCGATGAAGTCGTGGATGTGCGCCAGGCGCGCGGCCCTGAGAACCTCCTCGCGGCTGGCGTCGGGACGCGCATAGGCGATGTTGTAGTAGATGCTCTCGTTGAACAGCACCGTGTCCTGCGGCACCACGCCAATGGCGCTGCGCAGGCTGGCCTGGGTGACATGACGGATGTCCTGACCGTTGATGAGGATGCGCCCGCCGGTCACATCGTAGAAACGAAACAGCAGACGCGCCAGCGTTGACTTGCCCGCGCCGCTCGGCCCGACCACCGCATAACGCGCGCCGGGCGGGATACTGAAGTCCACATCCCTGAGGATCGGACGTTTGGGGTCGTAGTGAAAATCGACGTGTTCGAAACGCACCTCGCCGTCACCGACATCCAGATCCTTCGCGTGCGGGTCGTCACGGATCTCGGGCACCTCATCGAGCAGCGCGAACATGCGGTCCATGTCCGACAGGGCATGCTTGAGCTGGCTATAGACGATGCCGAGAAAATTGAGCGGGATGAACATCTGTATCATCAGCGCGTTGACCAGCACCAGGTCACCCAGCGTCATGCTGCCGTCCACCACCTCACTGGCCGCCATGAACATGATCACCGTGACACCGGCCGCGATGATGGCTCCCTGACCGACGTTCAGCGCGGACATGGAGGTCTGACTCTTGACCGCGGCGTCCTCCCAGGCCCTGCGCGATTCGTCGTAGCGCCGCAGTTCGAAGTCCTCGTTGTTGAAATACTTGACGGTCTCGTAGTTGAGCAGGCTGTCCACCGCCTGGCTGCTGGCCTTCGAATCCATCTGGTTCATGGTCACGCGGTATTTCATCCGCCATTCGGTGATCTTCATCGTAAACACGATATACACAGCCACGGTGACGAAGGTAACCACGGCAAACCATGGATCGTACTGGGTGAACAGGATCAGCGCGATCAGCGAGACCTCGACCAGGATGGGAATGATGCTGAACACCATGTAGTTGAGCATGGCGCTGACGCTGGCGGTGCCGCGCTCCAGCTCGCGCGTGATGGCGCCGGTCTTGCGTTCCAGATGAAAACGCAGTGAAAGGCGGTGCAGATGTTGCAAGACCTTGTTGGACATCTGACGCATGGCGCCGTGGCGCACGCGCGCGAACACCGAGTCACGAATCTCGCTGAACAGTGAACCGGTCACACGCAACAGGCCGTAGGCGACCAGAAACAATACCGGCAGGGTCACGGCCTGATGACGCGAACCATCCAGCGCATCGACGATCTGCTTCATGACCACCGGCACCCCAACAGTCGCGACCTTGGCCAGCACCAACGCCAGCAGGGCGATCAGCACCCGCCCCCTGTAGTACCAGAGGAACGGCAGCAGACTGCGGATCGTTTTCAGATCGTTACGCTGTTCGCTTGGCAGGGTATCGTGGTTGCGGTGCATGACTAGCCCGAATATGGCATCAGCATCCAGAGAGCTGGCGGAATCCGCAGCCGCTGTGGCGCCGGTATGGAACAAAGCCCATAGCCGCCGCTATGGGGTGCGTCATGCCCGCTTGTGGTACCGGGGCCAGGGATGATGGCGGCATTTGCAGCCACACTCAGCCACAGCGAGCGAGAAACCGCCGGTATCGGGATAGCACCATACGGCGAACAAACGGTATCAGGCAATAACTTGCTGTTCATGTCCTTCCTGGGTGTTGTCTCGGTTGCTTATGTCAACATTATGGTTCGGCTGGTGCCATATTCAGGCTCATTGTCGCAAATGCCGGCACGGGAAAAAACCATGCCGGATATCGACTATAATTTTTGCTGGAACAGCAAAACAAAAAAACAAGCGAGGAGCCGGCTATGGGGAAGCCCACCAACGAGGAACTGCAGGAGGCCTTGAGAGAGGCGGCGCGCATGCGCGAGGCGCACGATGACCCGCACTTCATCGCCAAGGCGCTGCTCAACCTGCATTACCGTCATGAAAAACTCGAGCGCGTACTGCGCGCGGCCGAGATCTATCTCAAGTTCGGCCAGGAAGAACGCGAACACCGGGACTTGTTGCGTGCCATCGAGGCCGCCCGCCGTGCCGAGGCCGGCGAAGGCGGCGAGGACGAGATCGGCGAACTGGGACTGTAAGCCGGCCTCCGGCGGTGGAATGAAACGGTTGGCGAACGGGTGTTCGCAAGCAAAAAAAACGCCCCGAAGGGCGTTTTTCAACTACTGCTGTCAGTGATCATGTCCACCGGGCCCGTGCACATGACCGTGCTCGAGTTCCTCGGGGGTGGCATCGCGCACATCGGCGATCCTGACATCGAAGTTCAGGTACATGCCGGCCAGCGGATGGTTGCCATCGACGGTGACCTGATCGCCTTCCACCTTGGTCACGGTGACGACCTGTACGCCGGCATCGGTCTGGGCGTGGAACTGCATGCCCTCCCTGACGCTGTCTCGGTCCTCGAACAGGTCGATGGGTACCGTCTGGGTCATGGCTTCGAGACGTTCGCCATAACCCTCTTCGGGGCTGACACGCACACTGACCTCGTCACCAGCCTTCTTGCCGGTCAGGGCGTTCTCGAGGCCGGGAATGATGTTCTGGCTGCCGTGCAGATAGGCCATCGGTTGGCCTGCCTGTGATTGATCGATGATGTTGCCGTCGTCGTCCTTCAAGGTGTAGTCGATGGACACGACCTTCTGGTCTGCAATTTCCATGGGGTCTCCTGATAGATAAAAGTACGATGTCCGCCGCAGTGGCGGTCTGAGGCCTGAACGGCCGTTCGGTGGATGGGCTGTATTCCAGGACGCTCAGCCCTTATTATGTGGGCAAATCGTCATCTTGCAAGCAAAAAATCGGGATTCAGCATGCCAGATCGGGCAAAAACCGCCAAATCGGTGCTCATCACCGGCTGTTCCAGCGGAATCGGCCACTGCGTGGCCCATGGGCTGGCGCGACGCGGGCACCGCGTGTTCGCCACCTGCCGCCGGCAAAAGGATGTCGAACGCCTGCAGTCCGAGGGACTGGAGTCCCTGCGCCTCGATCTCGACAGCAGTGACTCCATCCATCACTGTGTGACACAGGTGCTGGAACTTACCGGTGGCCGTCTGGATGCCCTGTTCAACAACGGTGCCTACGGTCAGCCCGGCGCGGTCGAGGATCTGGGACGCGACGCCCTGCGCGCGCAGTTCGAGACCAACCTGTTCGGCTGGCACGAACTGACCAATCTCGTGATACCGGTCATGCGCGCCCAGGGATATGGCCGCATCCTCTACAACAGCTCCATCCTCGGCTTCATTGCCATGCCCTACCGTGGAGCCTATATCGCCAGCAAGTATGCGCTCGAGGGCCTGGTCGATACCCTGCGTCTGGAGCTGCACGGCAGCGGCATCCAGCTGTCACTGATCGAGCCCGGACCGATAGAGAGCCGTTTTCGCGAAAACGCGATCGTCTGGTTCGAAAAATACGTGGATACCGAACGCAGCCCGCACGCCGACGCCTATACCGCCATGCGCCAACGCCTGGCCGCGAAAGGCCCGGTGATGCCGTTCACGCTGCCGCCCGAGGCGGTGCTGAAACGCGTCGTGCACGCCATCGAGGCGCGCCGCGCCCGTCCGCGCTATTACGTCACCTTCCCGACCTACCTGTTTGGCACCCTCAAACGCCTGCTCTCCACCCGGGCGCTGGACTGGCTCGTCCGCAAGGTATGATCGACGGCTACGAACTGCTGCCGGACAGCGACGAGACATGCGCGCACGTGCGCTTTTGTGGTCGCCGCGGCGAACCGGCGTTTGCGTGGGACGCGCGTATCATGACCCGGGAGCACTACAACCGCCTGCACCCTGACAACCCATGCCGGCGGCAACTGATACTGATCGGTGACGAGAGCGAACACGGCACCACCATCGACATCGTTCTCGCCCTGCCCCGCATCGACCGCGCCGCCATCCTCAAGACACTGGTCATGGTGCGCAACTACAAGGCCCTGCGGCCCGGACGGATCGAGTTTGGCGGTGACTAACGCGGGCCATACGAAGTACACAACGGGCATGATGGAACGCAAAGAACGCGGAGGCGCGAAGGACGCAAAGAAGATAATGGTCGAATCATATGGCATCCGATATTGTGACGCATAGCCCGGATACAGGCCGAAGATCGGCATCCGGGGTGACGCTGGCGGGCGGTATGAATGAAACACGGAGATCACAGAGCCACGGAGGCACGGAGGCAGTGGATGAACGCAAAGAACGCCAAGACGTATATGTGTACTAGTTCAGTACCCGATCTGACACTTCACGGTTGAAAAAGTGAGGGTTACCGGTTTTGATGGGGGGGCAGCCCCAACCCTCTCCCGCCAGCGGGAGATGGGCTGTTCATGCTTTTTGGCTTCCCTCACCAACGAGAGAGGGGCTGTTCATACTTTTTTGTCTCTACGACCAGGCCTCACAACCATCTCCCTCCGTGGCGCCGTGCCTCCGTGTGCTCCGTGTCGAATACCGCTGTCTGATACCGACAGGCCACCCGGGCTCTGCTTCGCGCTGCTCGGGCTAAGGGCTGCCAACCACATCCGGCCCGTAAAGATCGAGCACGATACTTCTCAGTGCCCTGGTCTGCGCCTCATTCAGTGCCATTTTTGCATCTCCCTGTTTGCATGCCGGCGAGAAGCCGATCGACCACCTTCCTTCCCGCCTTGAAAAGATAAACCGCCAGATAGGCATCCTTATCACGCTTGTCGCTCACCATCACCAGCCAGTTGCGCTCCTTGCCGGGCAATGTTGAAAAGAATGCCGTAAGGCAGGCCTTTTGCGTGCGATACAGTCTCTGGCCTGAACGTACAAGCAGTGATTTTTCCGCCGTGGCCGAGCGCAGCACCCAGCGATCTTCCTGTGACATGCCCGCGGGCAGATGATCCGTGACCTGGAATACCAGACGTGGATAATCTGCAACCGGGTAACGCGAACGCGAAAAAACACGCCTCAGTCCTGGCGCGCCGCCCGTGACATGACGGGCCATTACTCGACTTAGCTGGAGGCTGATTTGCTTGCCATACAGGGTGAGACTGTCGCCCAGAAGCAGCACACGCTCGGGTACCGGCAACAGCATGCCGAACCCCCCGATATCGGCCCTGATACCTGTGGGGAAGCCGCCCTGCGGCCAGGGTACGTCAACAGGCTGTACGCGCATCCACGCGCCAATGGGAGGGTCTGGCAGGTCCTTTTCGGTCAACGCGTCCGCCGCCGGCGCAAAAGCCGACAGCAGCAGCAAAGCGACAACCCTTTGCATGATCCGTTTCATCCGTGAAACCGCTTGATTGAATTGAACTCGCGGCCACAGTACAAAAAAAACACCCTGCCGCAAGGCGTGGCAGGGTCAGATTCCCGCGGAGGGGAGGGAGGGTTCGTTGTCAGGCCGCGTTCTCTGCGCTCTCGGCCGCGCGTTTGCCAAAGGTCAGGCCATCGCCGGCGGCATCCACGACGATGATGTCGTTGGGCGCATAGCGACCGGCGAGTATCTCCTGTGCCAACGGGTTCTCCAGCTGGTGCTGGATGGCCCGTTTGAGTGGCCGGGCGCCATAGACCGGGTCGAAACCGGCCTCGCCGAGCAGGTCGAGGGCCGCGTCGGTGACTTCCAGCCCGATGTCGCGTTCCGCCAGGCGCTGGCGAAGATGCGCGATCTGGATGTCGCAGATCTTGCGAATCTGTTCCTTCTCCAGCGGATGGAACACGACCACCTCGTCGATACGATTGATGAACTCGGGCCGGAACTGCTGGCCGACGACCTCCATGACCGCGGTCTTCATCGCGTCGTAGTCACCGGTCCGCGCCATCTCCTGGATCAACTGTGATCCCAGGTTCGAGGTCATGACGATGACGGTGTTGCGGAAGTCCACCGTCCGGCCCTGGCCATCGGTCAGGCGCCCGTCGTCGAGCACCTGCAACAGAATATTGAAGACTTCCGGGTGCGCCTTTTCGACCTCATCGAGCAGGATCACCGAATACGGCTTGCGGCGTACGGCCTCGGTCAGATACCCGCCTTCCTCGTAGCCGACATAGCCGGGCGGCGCGCCGATCAGGCGGGCCACGGAATGCTTCTCCATGAACTCGGACATGTCGATGCGCACCATGGCTTCTTCAGTATCGAACAGGTACTCGGCCAGTGCCTTGGTCAACTCGGTCTTGCCGACCCCGGTAGGGCCGAGGAACAGGAACGAACCGTTCGGCCGGTTGGGGTCGGACAGCCCGGCGCGCGAGCGGCGAATGGCATCGCTGACCGCCCTGACGGCCTCGTCCTGGCCGATCACACGGCGTCCGATCTCCTCTTCCATGCGCAGCAGTTTTTCCTTCTCTCCCTCGAGCATCTTGGATACCGGGATACCGGTCCACTTGGAGACGATCTCGGCGATCTCCTCGTCAGTGACCTTGTTGCGCAACAGCCGTGTCTCGATCATCTCGGCCTGGCTGGCCATGTCGAGCTGGCGTTCCAGTTCGGGTATGCGTCCGTACTGCAGTTCGGACATGCGTGCCAGATCGCCGGCGCGGCGCGCGGTCTCCATTTCGAGCCGGGCGCGTTCCAGTTCTTCCTTGATGTGTGTGGTGCCCTGCATGGCTGCCTTCTCGGCCTTCCAGATCTCCTCGAGATCCGAATACTCGCGCTCCAGGTTCTCGATCTCTTCCTCCAGCGTCTGCAAGCGCTTCTTCGAGGCCGCGTCGGATTCCTTCTTCAGCGCCTCACGCTCGATCTTGAGCTGGATCAGGCGGCGTTCCAGCCTGTCCATCTCTTCCGGCTTGGAGTCGATCTCCATACGGATGCGGCTGGCGGCCTCATCGACCAGGTCGATGGCCTTGTCGGGCAGCTTGCGGTCGCTGATATAGCGGTGCGACAACGTCGCTGCGGCGACGATGGCCGGGTCGGTGATCTCGACCCCGTGATGGACCTCGTATTTTTCCTTGAGCCCGCGCAGGATGGCGATGGTGTCCTCAATGGTCGGCTCGTCCACCATGACCTTCTGGAAGCGGCGTTCCAGCGCGGCGTCCTTTTCGATGTACTGGCGGTATTCGTCCAGGGTCGTGGCGCCGACGCAATGCAGCTCACCGCGCGCCAGCGCAGGCTTGAGCATGTTGCCGGCGTCCATGGCGCCCTCGGCCTTGCCGGCCCCGACCATGGTGTGCAGCTCGTCGATGAACAGAATCACCCTGCCTTCCTGCTTGGCCAGGTCGTTGAGCACGGCCTTGAGCCGTTCCTCGAAGTCACCCCGGAACTTGGCGCCGGCCAGCAGGGCGCCGAGATCAAGCGACAGAATGCGCTTGTCCTTCAGCCCCTCCGGCACCTCGCCGTTGACGATGCGCTGGGCCAGGCCCTCGATGATGGCGGTCTTGCCCACGCCGGGCTCGCCGATCAGTACGGGGTTGTTCTTGGTGCGCCGCTGCAGGACCTGAATGGTGCGGCGGATCTCGTCGTCACGGCCGATGACCGGGTCGAGCTTGTTCTGCTCGGCCCGTTCGGTCAGGTCGATGGTGTATTTCTCCAGCGCCTGACGCTGTTCCTCGGCATTCGGGTCGTCCACCTTCTGGCCGCCGCGCATTTCATCGATGGCGCGCTCGATGGCCTGGCGGGTGGCGCCCGCCTCTTTCAGCAGACGTCCCAGTTCGCCCTTGTCATCGAGCGCAGCGAGCACGAACAGCTCGCTGGAGATGTAGTTGTCGTTGCGTTTCTGGGCCAGCTTGTCGGTCAGATTGAGCAGTCTGCCCAGATCGTTGGAAATATGGATGTCACCCTCATTACCTTCCACGGCAGGCAGGCGATCGACCGCCTCACCCAGCTGCGAGCGCAGGGCGTTGACGTTGACGCCGGCCTTGAGGAGCAGATGACGGACGCTGCTGCCCTCCTGGTCCAGCATCGCCGTCATCAGGTGTACCGGTTCAATGAATTGATGATCCAGCCCCAGTGCCAGGCTCTGGGCGTCACCCAGCGCCATCTGAAACTTGCTGGTCAGTTTGTCCATTCTCATTGCTTGTTGCCTCTCGAATTGCGTGCTGAACTGTACATTGGGCCCTCATGCGGGCATTTCAAGCCATGCCGGATCCCGGTCCACCGGTTTTGAGGCACGGGACAGACATCCTCCACGATCGTCGTGGATGCGGCCTTGTTCAGACCGACTTGTGCGGATAGGGGTAGATGTCCGACAGCAGGCGGCTGTGGCCCGGCTCGGTGACGATACGGATATGGTGACGGCGGAACTCGCGCGCATGTGTGAGACCACAGGAATGCGCCAGCCGGTTGACCTCCACATTCATCCAGCGGGCATAGTTGGCCACACGCTCGGCCTTGTCGCTGACCACCAGCCCTTTCTGCAGACGCTTGTTCTGGGTCGTGATGCCGGTCGGACAGGTATCCTTGTTGCATTGCATGGACTGGATGCAGCCCAGCGCAAACATGAAACCGCGCGCGGTAACGGCGAAATCGGCGCCCACGCACAACGCCCAGGCGACCCGTGCCGAGGTCACCAGCTTGCCCGAGGCAATGACCCGTATCCGGTCACGCAAGCCGTAGGCCATCAGCGTATCGACCAGGATCGGCAGCGCCTCGCTGAGCGGCAAGCCGACATGGTCGGCGAGCAGTTGCGGAGCAGCGCCGGAGCCACCGTCGCCGCCATCGACGGTGATGAAATCCGGCGCAGCGGCAATACCACGGCGCAGAATGGTCTCGCACAGGCTGCGGATGGGGTGCACCGAACCCAGCACCAGCTTGATGCCCACCGGCCGCCCGGTCAGTTCGCGCACATGCGCAATCATATCGAGTAAATCGTCGTCATTGGCGATTTCGGGATGCCGGTTGGGGCTGCTGGAGGTCTTGCCCACCGGTATGCCGCGAATACGCGCGATCTCCTCGGTAACCTTGATACCCGGCAATACCCCGCCACGGCCAGGCTTGGCCCCCTGGGCCAGCTTGATCTCGAACGCGCACACCCGCTGCGCCACATCGATCAGTTTTTCGTCACTGAGATTGCCGAACTCGTCACGCACGCCATACTTGGCGGTGCCGATCTGGGCGATCAGATCGCACCCGCCCTCGAGATGATAGGGCGACACCCCGCCCTCACCTGAATTCAGCCAGATCCCGGCCTTGGCGGCGCCGATCGAAAGCGCGCGCACGGCCGGCGCCGACAGCGCCCCGAAGCTCATGCCGGAAATATTGAGGATATGGCGCGCGATGAACGGATGCTCGCAATCCGGGCCGATCACGACCGGCGGGGCCGGCAGCAGATCGGCCTCGAGCACCGGATAGGGGTCGTTGACGAAGATCAGCGTGCCCGGCTCGCGCAGGTCGTTGGTGGAACCGAAGCCGATCGTGCCGCCGACGTTCTTGGCGGTACGATAGACCCAGGCCCGGGTGGCGCGGTTGAACGGCAGTTCCTCACGGTCGTGGGCGAAGAAATACTGGCGCAGGAACTCGCCCTGGCGTTCGAGAAAATAGCGCATCCGGCCGATGAGCGGAAAATTGCGTCGTACCGCGTGCTCCTTCTGCAACAGGTCCTGCACGAACATGACCAACAGCACCAGCACCAGCACGCCGCCGAGCCAGCCGAGAACGACGAAGATCCAGTTGAGTACCGCCAAACCCTCCATTCATCCGCCTCCCTGTCAGTGTCCTTACCGGTGACGCAGGCCACCAGCTACACCACATGTCGGCAGGAACCGGATTTTCTTCAGGGATTTTTTACAGGCGGCGCAGACAACGGACAGGCCGCGGATGACGGGGCGTGGATAAGCGGATGGCGTTGATACCGGAAAAACCAGCCCGGGCGGGTCACTTGTAGCGTTTGCGCCGGAACAGGTCGTTGCGCTTGCTGACCAGGCGGTCGAGAAACAGCAGACCGTCGAGGTGATCGATCTCGTGCTGTACGGCGCGGGCCTCGAAATCCACGCATTCGTATTCTACCGGGTTGCCGTCCAGGTCCCGGGCCGTGAGCTCGATACGCGTGGCGCGAATCACATTGCCGGTATAGTCGGGCACCGACAGACAGCCCTCGCGGCCGACCTTGAGCCCTTCCCAGGCGGTGATCTCGGGATTGACCAGTACCATGAGCCCATGGTTCGGGGTGTTCGGCCGCGATGAAACATCGACGATGACGATGCGCTGGAAACGTCCCACCTGTGGCGCGGCGATGCCGACACCGCCCGGCCCGGCACGCATGGTCTCCTCCAGATCGGCGGCGAAACGGCGCAGTTCGTCGTCGAAACGCGAGACCGGTTCGCTGACCTGTTTCAGGCGCGGATCGGGCACCTTGAGGATGTCGAGTATCGCCATGCGCCTTAGCCCGTCAGCCGATCATCGTATCGACTGGCTCGATGCTGGCCTCGATACCTTCCTCGTTGATGACCTCGACCGCGGCGCGCACCGAATCGTAACCTTCGCGGGCATGCCCCTCGATATGCATGATATAAACCGGTTCATCCTCGCTGCCCGCCACGTCGGATTCGAGTTCGAGAATATTGAGCCCGGCCTCGCTCAGGGCCGTGGTGACCCTCGCGACAATACCGGCCCGGTCGGCGCCGAACACAGTGATGCGCACATCGGGCAAGCGATGTTCATGCAGATGACCCTCTATACGATCGATGTGACAGTGCAGTCCCATCGATTCGGCCACGGGCGCCACCAGCGAGGCCAGCGCGCTCCGGCTGCCGGAAAAATCGACCATCATCATGATGGTGAAATTGCCTCCCAGGCGCATCATCGACGCCTCGCCAAGATTGCCGCCGCCTTCGTAGATCGCACGGCTCAAGGCCGCGACGATGCCGGGCCGGTCTTCCCCCACCAGGGTCAACATGTACCAGTGACGCATGGGCTCATCCTCAATGCAGCGTGGAATGGGTAACATGAATGATCACGACACCGGCCAGGATCAACGCGAACTGCTGCAGCGTCTCGCGCAGCCGGGTGCGGTTGTGCAGGCTCGGGATCAGGTCGGCCACGGCGATATAGATGAAACTGGACGCGGCCACCGCCAGCACATAGGGCACCAGGGCCTGGACGTTGCTGAGACTGAACCAGGCCAGCAACGCACCGAGCACCGTGGCCAGGCTGGAGATCACATTGAACACGAAGGCACGCAGGCGCGACATGCCGCTATGCAGCAGTATGGCGAAATCTCCCACCTCCTGCGGAATCTCGTGCGCGGCGATGGCCACCGCCGTGACCACGCCAAGATGAACATCGGTCATGAAGGCGGCGGCGATCAACACCCCATCGACGAAGTTGTGCAGACCATCGCCGAACAGTATCAGGCTGGCCAGCGACTGCTTGCGGCCATGCTCGAAGGCCTCGTGCGGGGTGTGCGCCTCACAGTGATCGGAATGACAGTGACGCCACAAGACCATCTTTTCCAGCATGAAGAACACCAGCAGACCGATGAGAATGGTCATCCCGGCCACATGCGGATCCAGCCCTACCTGATCGGCCAGCGAATGCGGCAACAGGGCCAGGAAGGCCGCCCCCAGCAATGCGCCGATGGCGAAACTGACCAGGTGCGGCAACAGGCGCGTGCGCGCAATGGCCGGCAACAACAAATAGATGGCCGCCGCAAATACGCTGAGCACGCCGGCGAGCAGCGAAAAGAGCAGTATCCAGATCAATGTCGGATTCATGGGCCCGTGTCCCGTATGCCGTCGTATCCACCGTGACTCAGGCGTCCTGCAGCCAGATCAGACTGGCCATGCGCCCGGTGACCCGGTCACGACGATAGGAAAAGAAGCGTTCCCGGTCCTTCCAGGTGCACAGGCCGCCGCCAAAGATGCGTGTTATACCACAAGACTCCAGCCGTTGCCTGGCCAGCAGATAGATATCGGCCAGCCAGTGGCCCTCGGTCATGGCCTTGAAGGCCTGCGCCGCCCGCGCATCGTGATCGACGAACACCTGGCGCACGTCGTCACCCACCTCGAAGGCGTGCGGACCAATGGCGGGACCAAACCATGCCAGCAATTCTCCGGGCGGTGCCCGCATGGCCGCCACGCTGGCCTCGAGCACGCCCGCCGCCAGCCCGCGCCAACCGGCATGCGCGGCAGCCACCTCGGTACCGGCACGGTCACACAGGAGCACCGGCAGGCAATCGGCGGTGAGTACCGCGCAGACCACGCCGGGTCGATCGGTGCGCGCCGCATCGGCGCGCAGATCGGTGGCGGTCGCGGCATCCACCACGCGCGCGCCATGGACCTGCTGCAACCACACCGGCGAGGCAGGCAACTGCAACTGGCTGACCAGCAACTGGCGGTTGCGTGCCACGTGCAGCGGATCGTCACCGACATGATCGCCAAGATTGAGGCTGGCCCAGGGTGCCAGGCTGACGCCCCCCTGACGTGTGGTGCTCACAGCATGCACCCTGGCCGCGCATGGCCAGTCTGGGCGCAACCAATCGACCGCGCCATGCCTCATGGGATATCCGCCTTCCCCTCGCTGGTGGCGTCCGCATCCGCGCGCAATACCGCCATCAGAGACAGAAGATCATCCGCCACCGGTGACCGCCAGCACATGTGCTCGCCGGTCAATGGATGCTTCAGCGTCAGCTGACGTGCATGCAGGGCCTGGCGACGAAAGCCACGCAGCATCCCGGCCAGCGCCTGCGTGGAGCCGGGTGGAATGCGCAGCCGGCCGCCATACAGCGGGTCGCCGACCAGTGGATGGCGCAGCCAGGCCATGTGTACGCGGATCTGGTGTGTGCGCCCCGTCTCCAGCGTAACGCGCAGAGCGGTATGCGCGCGATAGCGTTCCTCGACCCGGTAATGGGTCACCGCCGGCCGCCCATGTCCGACCACGGCCATGCGCTTGCGATCCACCGGATGACGTCCAACCGGCTGATCGACAGTCCCGCCGGCGGTCATGACGCCGTTGATCACGGCCAGGTACTCGCGTCCAATCTCGCGTGCCTGCATCATCTCCACCAAACGCGTATGGCTGGCGAGCGTGCGCGCCACCACCAGCAAACCGCTGGTGTCCTTGTCGAGACGGTGAACGATCCCGGCGCGCGGTACCGCCGACAACTCGGGAAAGCGGTACAACAGCCCGTGTTGCAGCGTGCCGTGCCAGTTGCCGGCCGCCGGATGCACCACCAGGCCGGCGGGCTTGTCGATCACGATCAAGCCCTCGTCCTCGTACAGCACCCGTAACGGCACCGGCTCGGGCTCGCAGGCGGGCTCTTGCTCACCGGGCACGCACAGCTGCACCCGCTCGCCGCCCACCACCGGATCGCGCGGCCGGCGGCGTGCGCCATCGACGAGAATGACGCCGTCCCTCAGCCATTGCTGGATGCGCGAGCGTGAATAGTCGTCCAGCAGCCCGGCCAGGGCCTGATCGAGGCGTTGACCCGCCAGGCGCTCGGGAATGGAAAGACGGATGATGGTTTGTTCGTTCACGTCGTAGCCGTCCGCAAGACCCACAGGGCCATGCGCATTGATAAGAAGTCACCTTATAGGATACCCTAGCGCGGATATTTCACCAGCACCCGGGCCCGCCAAATGAAAACGACAAACAGACTCTTCATCCTGTTCATGCTCCTCTGGCTGGGCGGTTGCTCGTGGTTGCCCAAGCAGATCGACGAGACCAAGGGCTGGTCCGCCAGCCGGCTGTACAGCACCGCCAAGGCCAAACTGCAGCAGGAAGAGTACGAAAGCGCAATCAGGTACTATGAACTGCTGATCTCGCGCTACCCTTTCGGACGCTATGCCCAGCAGGCCCAGCTCGAGATAGCTTACGCCTATTTCAAGTTCGAGGAACCGGCCTCGGCGCTGGCGGCCGTGGACCGTTTCATCAAGCTGCATCCCAGTCACCCGCATGTGGACTACGCCTATTACCTGAGGGGGCTGATCAACTTCAACCGCAGCAGCAACTTCCTCGAACGCATCTTTCCACAGGATCCCTCTACCCGCGACCCCGGATCGGCGCGCAAGGCCTTCTTCGATTTCCGCAAGCTGCTGCAGAAGTTTCCGAACAGCCGCTATGCGCAGGATGCCCGCCTGCGCATGCTCTACCTGCGCAACAACCTGGCGAAACACGAGATACATGTGGCGCGCTTCTACATGAGACGCGGCGCCTACATCGCCGCGGTCAATCGCTGCAAATACGTGATCATCCACTATGACCGCTCGCCCGCGGTTCCCTTTGCGCTGGACATCATGGCCCAGGCCTACACCCGCCTGCATTTGCCGAAACTGGCAGCCGATGCCCGCCGGGTGCTGAAAAAGAACTTTCCAAACCACAACCGCCAGGCCAGTCTCGGTGGCAAGCGCCGCTGGTGGCAGATTTTCTGAAAGAAACCAAGATACAGGAGAAAGGCGGCCTGGATTCAGGCCCGCAGGGCCGGAATCCAGGTGATGCTGTCCGGCGGCGTGAATCCAGCACAGAGAACACCGAGACACGGAGTCACAGAGAGCGGCATGCTTTTCTATTGCATCTTGCCACTTTTCTCTGCCTTTCTGTCACCCCGGGATCCGCTTCGCTCCTCCCGGGCTGCGCTACTTTTCTCTTTTCTCTTGCCTCTTTTTCCTGCATTTATGCTACATTCCCGGAATGACCGATTAGTGGATGGGAACGGAAAACAACAATGAAAAAGATCGAGGCCATCATCAAACCCTTCAAACTCGACGATGTCAGGGAGGCATTGCACGATATAGGCATCACAGGCATGACCGCCACCGAGGTCAAGGGCTTTGGTCGTCAGAAAGGCCATACCGAGTTGTACCGCGGCGCCGAATACGTCATCGACTTTTTGCCCAAGGTCAAGCTGGAGCTGGTCGTCAGTGACGACCAGGTGGACAAATGCATCGAGATCATCATGCAATCGGCGCGCACCGGCAAGATCGGTGACGGCAAGATCTTCGTCTCCGATGTCGAACGGGTGATCCGAATACGCACCGGTGAGGAAGACGACGAAGCCATCTGATCGCCA
>WFUO01000042.1 GCA_015484945.1 Gammaproteobacteria bacterium
CGAATCGCAAAGCGCAGCCCTTCTTCCATCGCAATCGGCGCAATCAGCGATACCGTCATCTTCACGTTGTCGCCCGGCATCACCATCTCAACGCCTTCCGGCAGATCCACCGCGCCCGTGACGTCCGTGGTGCGGAAGTAGAACTGCGGACGGTAACCGTTGAAAAACGGCGTGTGACGGCCACCTTCGTCCTTGCTCAACACATAAACCTCACACTCGAACTTGGTGTGCGGCGTGATCGAACCCGGCTTGGCCAGTACCTGACCACGCTCCACTTCATCTCGCTTGGTGCCGCGCAGCAGAATACCCACGTTGTCGCCCGCCTGGCCTTCGTCCAGCAGCTTGCGGAACATCTCCACGCCCGTGCAGGTGGTCTGCGTGGTTTCGCGAATACCCACGATCTCGATCTCGTCACCCACGTGGATCACACCACGCTCGATTCGCCCCGTGACCACGGTGCCGCGACCGGAAATCGAGAACACGTCTTCCACCGGCATCAGGAAGTCGCCGTCAACCGCACGCTCCGGCTCCGGTATGTATTCGTCCATCGCTTCGACCAGCTTCAGAATCGACGGCACGCCAATGTCGCTCTGGTCGCCTTCCAGCGCCTTGAGCGCCGAGCCAATGATCACCGGCGTGTCATCACCCGGGAAGTCGTAAGAGTCCAGCAGCTCGCGGATCTCCATCTCGACCAGCTCCAGAAGTTCCGGATCATCGACCATGTCGGCCTTGTTCATGAAGACCACAATGTACGGCACGCCTACCTGGCGCGACAGCAGAATGTGCTCGCGCGTCTGCGGCATGGGACCGTCGGCCGCCGAAACCACCAGAATCGCGCCGTCCATCTGCGCCGCGCCGGTGATCATGTTCTTCACGTAGTCGGCATGCCCCGGGCAGTCCACATGCGCGTAGTGACGCTTGGCCGATTCGTACTCAACGTGCGAGGTGGCGATCGTAATACCGCGCTCACGCTCTTCCGGGGCGTTGTCGATGTCTTCAAACGCCTTCGCCTCACCTCCCATGGCCTCCGCCATGACCTTGGTGATCGCTGCCGTCAGCGTCGTCTTACCATGGTCAACGTGACCAATCGTGCCGACGTTTACGTGCGGTTTCGTACGTTCAAATTTTTCCTTGGACACGGCGAGTACCTCTTTGTCTCTATTTTGTCTGCAATCAACTCTGTTTCATCATCGCCTCGGCGACGCTGGCCGGCGCCTCGGCGTATTTCTCGAATACCATCGTGTATGTCGCCCTGCCCTGGGTGGCAGAACGCAAATCCGTGGCATAGCCAAACATCTCCGACAAGGGGACCTCGGCCCTGATCACCTTGCCCGACGGCGTGTCGTCCATGCCGCCGACGATGCCGCGACGCCGGTTCAAATCGCCCATGACGTCGCCCATGTATTCTTCCGGCGTCACCACTTCGACCTTCATGATCGGCTCCAGCAGCACCGGATTGGCCTTTTTCGCGCCTTCCTTGAACGCCATCGAGCCGGCGATCTTGAAAGCCATCTCGCTCGAATCGACGTCATGATACGAACCGTCGTAGAGCGTGACCCTGACATCAACCACCGGAAAACCGGCGATCACGCCATTGGCCATCTGTTCCTGCACGCCCTTGTCAACGGCAGGTATGTATTCCTTCGGCACCACGCCGCCAACGATCTCGTTGACGAACTCGTAGCCGCTGCCCGGCGCCATCGGCTCGAGCTTGAGCCAGACATGGCCGTACTGGCCGCGTCCGCCCGACTGGCGTACGAACTTGCCTTCCTGCTCCACCGTGGACCTGATGGTCTCGCGGTAGGACACCTGTGGCTTGCCGACATTGGCATCCACACTGAATTCACGCTTCAGGCGATCGACGATGATCTCGAGGTGCAACTCGCCCATGCCCGAGATGATCGTCTGACCGGATTCCTCGTCGGTGTGCACGCGGAAGGATGGATCCTCCTGCGCCAGTTTCGACAAGGCGATGCCCATCTTCTCCTGGTCAGCCTTCGTCTTTGGCTCGATGGCGATGGAGATGACCGGCTCCGGAAACTCCATGCGCTCGAGCGTAATCACATTGTCAGGGTCACACAGCGTATCGCCTGTGGTGACATCCTTGAGACCAACCGCGGCGGCGATGTCGCCGGCACGCACTTCCTTGATCTCTTCGCGGCTGTTGGCGTGCATCTGCAAAATACGCCCAATCCGCTCTTTCTTTCCCTTCACCGGGTTGAACACGGTGTCACCCGAACGGATGACCCCCGAATACACCCGGAAGAAGGTCAGCGTACCGACGAACGGGTCGGTCGCGATCTTGAACGCCAGCGCCGCAAACGGTTCATCGTCCGAGGCGTGACGCTCATCTTCCGTTTCATCCGGGCGTATTCCCCGGATCGCCGGCACATCCACCGGTGACGGCAGGTAGTCGATGACGGCATCGAGCATGGCCTGCACGCCCTTGTTCTTGAACGCCGAACCACACAGGCACGGCACGATCTCGTTGGCCAGCGTACGCTGACGCAGGCCCTGACGGATCTCTTCCTCGCTCAGCTCACCCTGATCGAGGTATTTCTCCATCAATTCCTCGTTCGCCTCGGCCGCGGCCTCGATCATCTGCTCACGCAATTCCTCGCACTGCGCCTGCAGTTCGGCGGGAATGTCCCGCGCCTCGTAACTGGCGCCCATGTCGGCCTCATTCCAGTAAATGGCCTGCATGCGCACGAGGTCCACGATACCCTCGAAACCGTCTTCTGCGCCGATGTTCATCTGCACCGGCACGGCCTGGCTGCCCAGACGGTTCCTGATCTGGTCCACGACCCTCAGGAAGTCGGCGCCAGCGCGATCCATCTTGTTGACGAACGCAATGCGCGGCACACCATACTTGTTCGCCTGCCGCCAGACCGTCTCTGACTGCGGCTCCACGCCGCCCACGGCGCAGAAAACGGCGCAGGCGCCATCCAGTACCCTCAGCGAGCGTTCGACCTCGATCGTGAAATCGACATGCCCCGGCGTATCGATGATGTTGATTCGATACTGCGGGTACTGCTTGTCCATACCCTGCCAGAAGCAGGTCGTCGCAGCCGAGGTGATCGTGATGCCCCGCTCCTGCTCCTGCTCCATCCAGTCCATCGTGGCAGCGCCATCGTGGACCTCACCGATCTTGTGCGAGATGCCTGTATAAAAGAGCACCCGCTCGGTGGTCGTGGTCTTGCCGGCATCGATGTGCGCCATGATGCCGATATTCCGGTACCGCTCGATTGGTGTACTGCGCGCCACTTAACGCCACCCCAATCCTGACCGGATTACCAACGGTAATGTGCGAAGGCCTTGTTCGCCTCTGCCATCCTGTGTGTATCTTCCCGTTTCTTGACCGCACTGCCACGATTTTCGGCAGCGTCCATGATCTCGCCCGCCAGACGGCGCGCCATGGTCTTCTCGCCGCGTTTGCGCGCGGCCTCGATCATCCAGCGCATGGCCAGCGCGGTACGGCGCACCGGACGCACTTCTACCGGCACCTGATAGGTCGCGCCGCCGACACGGCGGGACTTGACCTCGACCTTGGGACTGATGTTTTCCAGCGCGTTGGTCAGCACCTCGAGCGCCTGCTCGTTCTCGATCGACTGCTTCTCCGATATCAGGTCCAGCGCACCATAGACGATCTTTTCGGCGATCGATTTCTTGCCATCGACCATGATCATGTTGACGAACTTGGTCACCATCTGACTGCCGAACTTCGGGTCCGGCAGGATGTTGCGCTTGGGAACTTCTCTTCTTCTAGGCATGGCCTGATCTCACGCTAAATTCTTGTGTCAGTTAACTTTTTGGGCGCTTGGCGCCATATTTGGAGCGACCCTGGCGGCGGTCGTCCACACCCGAGGTATCGAGCGTGCCGCGCACGACGTGATAGCGCACACCCGGCAGGTCCTTCACACGGCCGCCGCGGATCAGCACTACCGAGTGCTCTTGCAGGTTGTGGCCCATGCCGCCGATGTAACTGGTGACTTCATAGCCATTGGTCAGTCGCACACGAGCCACCTTGCGCATCGCCGAGTTCGGCTTCTTCGGGGTGGTCGTATAGACGCGGGTGCACACCCCACGGCGCTGCGGACAGGCCTCGAGCGCCGGCACGTTGCTCTTTTCACGCTTGCGTGTACGCGGCTTGCGGACTAACTGGTTGATTGTCGCCATCTAAGCTAGCTCCAAAGCTGTAAAATTTATCTGGTACAGAAACAAAAGACAGGCCGGAACGCATCCCGGCCTGTCAGGGTGGCGAGATTTTAGGGTGACACCGCCTTTCTGTCAAGCAATATTACGGTTTTTTGTCACCCCGGATCGGTGTCATTCAGCCTGATCGCCCTGCGCTTCCTGTGCGGGCGCATCGGCCGTGACAGCCGCTTCCGCCTCACCCCCGGCAGCCTCATCCTCGACGCTGCTATCGATAGAAACCACAGCATCCAGCGGGTTTTCGATCGGGGCCTGGGCCTCGTGACGCTTGCGGCGCTGCTCCTCGTGATGCGCCATGCCGGTGCCGGCCGGAATCAGGCGCCCGACGATGACATTCTCTTTCAGGCCGCGCAGGTCGTCCCGGCTGCCGCGTACGGCGGCTTCAGTCAGCACCCGTGTGGTCTCCTGGAACGAGGCCGCGGATATGAACGACTCGGTAGCCAGCGAGGCCTTGGTGATCCCCAGCAGTATCGGGGTGACCTCGATCGGCTGCTTGCCATCGGCGAGCAGCCTTTCGTTCTCTTCCAGCACCCGGGCGCGGTCGATCTGTTCACCACGCAGGAACTGGCTGTCACCCGGATCGGTGATCTCGACCTTGCGCAGCATCTGGCGGATGATGACCTCGATGTGCTTGTCGTTGATCTTCACACCCTGCAGGCGATAGACGTCCTGGATCTCCTTGACCAGGTAGTCGGCCAGCTCGGTAACCCCGCGCAGACGCAGGATGTCGTGCGGGTTCGGCTCGCCATCGGCGATTACTTCGCCCTTTTCGACATGCTCGCCCTCGAACACGTTGACATGACGCCATTTCGGGATCAACGTCTCGTGGTTCTCGCCATCGGCATCGGTGATGACGAGGCGCTGCTTGCCCTTGGTCTCCTTGCCGAAACTGACCGTGCCGGTGTACTCGGCCATGATGCATGGATCCTTGGGCTTGCGCGCCTCGAACAGATCGGCGACACGCGGCAGACCACCGGTGATGTCACGGGTCTTGGACGATTCCTGCGGAATCCGGGCGATGACGTCGCCGACACCGACACTGTCGCCGTCGGCCATGTTGACCACCGCACCGGCCGGGAGAAAATACGACGCCGCAATCTCGGTGCCCGGGATTTTGAGGTTGTTGCCCTTGTCATCGACCAGTTTCACCAGCGGGCGCAGGTCCTTGCCTGCCGTGCCGCGCTGCTTGGGATCGATGACTACCAGGCTGGACAGCCCGGTCACCTCATCAACGATGCGGTTGACGGTGACGCCTTCGACGAAGTCCTCGAACTTGATGATACCCGCCACCTCGGTGATGATCGGATGGGTGTGCGGATCCCAGGTCGCAACGACCTGGCCGGCCTCGACCGCATCACCGTCACTGACCGCCAGGCTGGCGCCGTAGGGCACCTTGTAGCGTTCACGCTCACGGTTGTGCTCGTCAATGACCACCAGTTCGCCGGAACGCGATACCGCCACGTTGTGGCCATCCGTGTGCTGGATGATCTTGATGTTCTGCAGACGCACGGTACCGGTGTTATTGACCTCGATGTTGTTGACCGAAGCCGAACGCGAGGCCGCGCCACCGATATGGAACGTGCGCATGGTCAGCTGGGTGCCGGGCTCACCAATCGACTGTGCCGCGATGACCCCAACAGCCTCACCCTTGTTGACCAGGTGTCCACGCGCCAGATCGCGGCCATAGCACTTGGAGCAAACGCCATGACGGTTTTCACAGGTGATCGGCGACCGGACCTTGATGTGGTCGATACCCATTTCCTCGAGCCGGTTGACCCAGATCTCGTCCAGCAAGGTGCCGGCCTCGACCGCGACCTTGTTTTCGTCACCCGGCAACATGACGTCTTCGGCCACAACGCGGCCGAGCACACGCTCGCTGAGCGGCTCGACGATGTCGCCACCCTCGATCAGCGGCGACATGTACAGTCCGTTGGTGGTGCCGCAGTCTTCCTCGTTGACCACCAGGTCCTGGGCCACATCGACCAGACGCCGGGTCAGATAACCGGAGTTGGCGGTCTTGAGCGCGGTGTCGGCCAGACCCTTGCGCGCGCCGTGGGTGGAGATGAAGTACTGGTTTACGTTCAGGCCTTCACGGAAGTTGGCCGTGATCGGTGTCTCGATGATGGAACCGTCCGGCTTGGCCATCAGGCCACGCATGCCGGCCAGCTGACGGATCTGCGCAGCGGAGCCACGAGCGCCGGAGTCGGCCATCATGAACACCGAGTTGAAAGACGGCTGCCTGACGGTATTGCCTTCGGCATCGACAACCTCCTCGGTGCCGAGTTTCTCCATCATCGCCTTGGCAACCTGCTCGTTGGTGCGCGACCAGATATCGACCACCTTGTTGTAGCGCTCGCCATTGGTCACCAGACCGGAGTTGTACTGGTTCTCGATCTCGCGCACTTCCTGCTCGGCCTGGCGCAAGATTTCTTCCTTCTCTTCCGGTACGACCATGTCGTCGGCGCAGAACGAGACACCGGCACGGGTCGAATAGTGAAAGCCCATGTACATGAGCTGGTCAGCGAAGATGACCGTGGTCTTGAGACCCAGCCGGCGGTAACAGGCGTCGATCAGGCTGGAAATGGCGCGCTTGGTCATCGGCTTGTTGACCATCTCGAATGGCAGGCCGTCGGGAATGATCTCGAACAGCAGGGCGCGGCCTGCGGTGGTCTCCTGGAGGCTGGTGTTTTCGTGCATGCTGCCATCGTCGTCACGAACGACTTCGGTGATACGCACCTTGATGCGCGCATGCAAATCCACCATGCCGGTGTCATAGGCGCGATGCACCTCGTCCTGGCTGGCGAACACCATGCCCTCGCCCCTGGCGTTGACACGCTCGCGGGTCAGGTAGTACAGACCCAGCACCACGTCCTGCGACGGCACGATGATGGGCTCACCGTTTGCCGGCGACAGAATGTTGTTGCTCGACATCATCAGCGAGCGCGCCTCGAGCTGCGCCTCGATAGACAGCGGCACGTGCACGGCCATCTGGTCACCGTCGAAGTCGGCATTGAAGGCGGTACACACCAGCGGATGCAGCTGGATGGCCTTGCCCTCGATCAGCACCGGTTCGAAGGCCTGAATGCCGAGACGGTGCAGGGTGGGCGCGCGGTTGAGCATGACCGGGTGTTCACGGATCACTTCTTCAAGGATGTCCCAGACCTCGGCGCCCTCACGCTCGACCAGTTTCTTGGCCGCCTTGATGGTGGTGGCCAGGCCGCGCAGCTGCAGCTTGCTGAAGATGAACGGCTTGAACAGCTCAAGCGCCATCTTCTTGGGCAGACCGCACTGATGCAGCTTCAGGGTCGGGCCGACCACGATCACCGATCGACCGGAATAATCGACACGCTTGCCCAGCAGGTTCTGGCGGAATCGGCCCTGCTTGCCCTTGATCATGTCGGCCAGCGATTTCAGCGGTCGCTTGTTGGTACCGGTGATGGCGCGTCCGCGACGGCCGTTGTCGAGCAGCGCATCGACGGATTCCTGCAGCATGCGCTTTTCGTTGCGCACGATGATGTCCGGTGCGTTGAGCTCCAGCAGGCGCTTGAGACGGTTGTTGCGGTTGATGACGCGCCGGTACAGGTCGTTCAGATCCGATGTGGCGAAACGACCGCCGTCCAGTGGTACCAGCGGGCGCAGATCCGGCGGCAGCACAGGCAGCACGGTCATCACCATCCATTCCGGACGATTGCCGGAATCGAGGAACGACTCGACCAGCTTGAGGCGCTTGGACAGACGCTTGAGCTTGGTCTCGGAAGAGGTGCTGGCGATTTCTTCGCGCAGCGTGGCGGCCTCGTGCTGCAAATCCAGGCCCTTGAGCAGGTCGTAGATGGCCTCGGCCCCCATCTTGGCGACAAACTCGTCGCCGTGTTCCTCGATGGCTTCGAGATAACCCTCGTCGGTCATCATCTGGCCGCGCTCGAGCGTGGTCATGCCCGGATCGACGACCACGAAACCCTCGAAGTACAGAATACGCTCGATATCACGCAGGGTCATATCCAGCAGCAGACCAATACGTGACGGCAGTGATTTGAGGAACCAGATGTGGGCAACCGGGCTGGCCAGTTCGATATGACCCATGCGCTCGCGTCGCACCTTGGTCAACGTGACCTCGACACCACACTTCTCGCACACCACGCCACGGTGCTTGAGACGCTTGTACTTGCCGCACAGGCACTCGTAGTCTTTCACCGGACCAAAGATCTTGGCGCAGAACAGACCGTCACGTTCCGGTTTAAAGGTGCGGTAGTTGATGGTCTCGGGTTTCTTGACTTCACCGTATGACCATGACCGGATCATGTCCGGCGATGCCAGTCCGATACGGATCGCATCGAAGTCTTCAACGTGGCCCTGCTGTTTTACGAGATTCAGTAGATCTTTCATCGTGTCTCCTGCCTTGTCAATCCGAACACCGGGTGGATGCGCCTGCGCGCATCAGTCCTGCTCGAGTTCGATGTTGATACCCAGCGAACGAATTTCCTTCACCAGTACGTTGAACGATTCCGGCATACCGGCTTCCATCCGGTGATCGCCGTCAACGATGTTCTTGTACATCTTGGTACGACCGTTGACGTCGTCCGACTTCACGGTCAGCATCTCCTGCAGCGTATAGGCGGCGCCGTAGGCTTCCAGCGCCCACACCTCCATTTCGCCGAAACGCTGGCCGCCGAACTGCGCCTTGCCGCCCAGCGGCTGCTGGGTGACCAGGCTGTACGGGCCGGTCGAACGGGCATGCATCTTGTCATCAACGAGATGGTTGAGCTTGAGCATGTACATGTAACCGACCGTAACCGGACGTTCGAACGGGTCACCGGTGCGGCCATCGATCAGCGTGGTCTGCCCGGACTCTGGCAGGTCGGCCAGCTTGAGCATGCGCTTGATCTCTTCCTCGTTGGCGCCGTCGAACACCGGTGTGCTCATCGGCACGCCCTTGGTCAGGTTCTTGCACAGATTGATGACTTCTTCATCGGTCAGTGACTTGATGTCTTCCTTCTTGCCACTGCCGTTGTAGATCTGGTCGAGGAACTTGCGCAGCTCGTTGACCGACTTCTGCGCCTCGAGCATGCGTTCGATCTTCAGACCCAGGCCGCGCGCCGCCCATCCCAGATGGGTTTCCAGTACCTGGCCCACATTCATGCGCGATGGCACGCCCAGCGGGTTGAGCACGATATCGACCGGTGTGCCATCTTCGGTGTAGGGCATGTCCTCGACCGGCACCACGCGCGAGATGACACCCTTGTTGCCGTGACGGCCGGCCATTTTGTCGCCCGGCTGGATGCGGCGTTTGACAGCCAGATAAACCTTGACCATTTTCAGCACACCCGGCGCCAGGTCGTCGCCGGTGGTGAGTTTGGCCTTCTTCTCCTCGAATCGTTTCTTGAAGTTCTCGCGCTGCTCCTTGACGATTTCGGCGGCCATCTCCAGCTGCTTGTTCGCCTCCTCGTTGTGCAGGCGGATCTCGAACCACTTCTCGCGCGGCAGCTCGGCCAGATAGGCCTTGGTGATCTTGCTGCCGGCCTTGAGCTTGTTCGGGCCGCCGTCGGCAACCTTGCCGGTGATCAGTTTCTCGACACGATCAAATACATCGTCTTCCAGAATACGCAACTGGTCATCGAAGTCCTTCTTGATGCTTTCGATCTGCATGCGCTCGATCTCCAGTGCGCGCTGATCCTTTTCCACGCCATCACGCGTAAACACCTGCACATCGATGACGGTACCATCCATGCCGGATGGCACGCGCAGCGACGTGTCCTTCACGTCGGATGCCTTCTCGCCAAAGATCGCGCGCAGCAGTTTCTCTTCCGGGGTCAGCTGGGTCTCGCCCTTGGGCGTGACCTTGCCGACCAGGATGTCACCCGGCTTGACCTCGGCACCGATATAGACGATGCCGGATTCATCGAGCTTGGACAACGCAGCCTCGCCTACATTGGGAATGTCTCCAGAGATCTCTTCCGAGCCGAGTTTGGTGTCACGCGCGACACAGGTCAGCTCCTCGATGTGAATGGTGGTCAGACGGTCTTCCTGCACCACGCGCTCCGAGATCAGGATCGAATCCTCGAAGTTATAGCCGTTCCACGGCATGAAGGCGACCAGCATGTTCTGACCCAGCGCCAGCTCGCCAAGATCGGTCGATGGACCATCGGCCAGCACGTCGCCACGCGCCACCACATCACCCGGCGAGACCAGCGGGCGCTGGTTGATACAGGTATTCTGGTTGGAACGTGTGTACTTGATCAGGTTGTAGATGTCCACGCCCGATTCACCGGCAGCGGTCTCGTCATCGTTGACGATCACCACGATACGGCCGGCATCGACCGACTCGACGACACCGCCACGACGCGCGACCACAGTCACGCCCGAGTCGATCGCCACGGCACGCTCCATGCCGGTGCCGACCAGCGGCTTGTCGGCGCGCAGCGTCGGTACTGCCTGGCGCTGCATGTTGGATCCCATCAGCGCGCGGTTGGCGTCGTCGTGCTCGAGGAACGGAATCAATGAGGCCGCCACCGAGACGATCTGCTTGGGTGACACGTCCATGAACTCGACCTGTTCCGGCGATGCCATGGTGAATTCGTTCTGGTGCCGGCACGAGACCAGTTCCTCGCTCAGACGACCCTTGCTGTCGATCTCGGCGTTCGCCTGGGCGATGACGTAGTCGCTTTCCTCGATGGCCGACAGGTAAACGACCTCGTCGGTCACCTTGCCCTTGACGACCCTGCGGTACGGCGTTTCAAGGAAACCGTATTCATTGGTGCGCGCATAGCAGGCCAGCGAGTTGATCAGACCGATGTTCGGACCTTCAGGCGTCTCGATCGGACAGACGCGGCCGTAATGGGTCGGATGGACGTCGCGCACCTCGAAGCCGGCGCGCTCACGGGTCAGGCCGCCCGGACCGAGAGCCGAGATACGTCGCTTGTGTGTGATCTCGGACAGCGGATTGTTCTGGTCCATGAACTGCGATAGCTGGCTGGAACCGAAGAACTCCTTGACCGCGGCCGCGACCGGCTTGGCGTTGATCATCTCCTGCGGCATCAGACCTTCGGATTCCGCCAGGCTCAGGCGGTCCTTGACCGCGCGCTCGACACGCACCAGACCCACGCGGAACACGTTCTCGGCCATTTCGCCGACACAGCGGATACGGCGGTTACCGAGGTGATCGATGTCATCCACGACGCCGTTGCCGTTGCGGATGTCGATCAGGGTCTTGATGACATCGATGATGTCCTCATTCGAGAGGGTGCCCGGGCCCTCATCAGTGTCACGTCCGACCCGGCGGTTGAATTTCATGCGGCCGACCGCGGAAAGATCATAGCGCTCACTGTTGAAGAACAGGTTCTTGAACAGGTTTTCTGCGGCCTCCTTGGTCGGCGGCTCGCCCGGACGCATCATACGGTAGATCTCGACCTGTGCCTCGAGCTGGGTGGTAGTCGGATCGATGCGCAGGGTATTGGAAATGAACGGGCCCTGATCCAGATCGTTGACGTACAGCACGTCGAATTCCTTGATCCCGGCCTTCTTCAGGGCCTCGAGCGACTCTTCGGTGATCTCGTCGTTGGCGTTGAGAATCACCTCGCCGGTCGATTCATCGACGATGGTGCGCGACATGATCTTGCCGATCAGGTAATCGTCTGGCACATCCAAACGCTTGATATTGGCCTTCTCGAGCTCGCGGATCACGCGCGCAGTGATGCGGCGGCCTTCCTCGACCAGCACCTTGCCCTTGATCTTGATATCGAAGATGGCGGTCTCGCCACGCAGGCGTTCGGGAACCAGATCCATCTGTGCGCCGTCCTTACCCAGCTTGAAGTGGGTGGTCTGGAAGAACATATCCAGGATCTGCTCATTGTCGTACCCCAGTGCACGCAGCAAAACGGTCACCGGCAGCTTGCGGCGACGATCGATACGCACGAACACGCAGTCCTTGGGATCGAACTCGAAATCCAGCCATGAACCGCGATACGGAATCACACGCGCATTAAACAGCAGCTTGCCGGACGAATGGGTCTTGCCCTTGTCGTGATCGAAGAATACGCCAGGCGAACGGTGCAGCTGGGAGACAATGACGCGCTCGGTACCGTTGATGACGAAGGTGCCAGTCTCGGTCATGAGCGGTATCTCGCCCATATAAACCTCCTGTTCCTTGACGTCCTTGACCGTTTCGAGATTGTCCTTGTCATAGATGACCAGGCGTACCTTGACACGTAGCGGCGCCGAATAGGTCAGGCCACGCAACTGGCATTCCTTGACGTCGAAGGCCGGCTCGCCAAAGCTGTAACTGTCGTATTCGAGCGCGGCGGCGCCATTGTAGCTGGTAATCGGAAAGATGGATTTCAGCGCGGCATGCAGGCCGACATCCTTGCGGTCCTCGGGGGCTACGCCTTCCTGGAGAAACTGGCGGTAGGAATCGATCTGGGTGGCGAGAAGATAGGGCACCTCCAGGATGCTGGAGCGTTTACCGAAATCCTTGCGGATGCGTTTTTTCTCGGTAAATGAATAGGCCATCGGATTACCTCAGCTTGTGTTTCAACGTCAATGTTCGTGTCGGGCCCATGGCAGGCCACACCCGTGTCAGGTCATTTCAGCAAAGCGTTACTGCTTTGCTCAAACGCCTGTAATACAAACAGGAACAGGCCGGCAGCCACGGGGCATTGCCCCGTGGCCACCAGCCGCCTGCTGAAGAAGCAGGTTGCGCCTGTACAGCAACCTTGTCAGACCGGTTTACTTGAGCTCGACGCTCGCGCCGGCTTCTTCCAGCTGCTTCTTGATTTCTTCGGCTTCGTCCTTGGAAACGCCTTCCTTGATGGTAGAAGGCGCGCCTTCGACCATTTCCTTCGCTTCCTTCAGACCCAAACCGGTGATCGCACGAACCGCCTTGATCACGGCAACCTTGTTGCCACCGAAGCTGGACATGACGACATCGAACTCGTCCTTTTCCTCGGCAGCGGCGCCACCGGCGTCACCACCGGCGACCGGCGCAGCGGCCACGGCAGCGGCAGCGGTTACACCGAACTTCTCTTCCATCTCGGAGATCAGATCGACGATCTCCATGACGGTCATGTTGGAAATGGTTTCCAGAATTTCTTCTTTAGATACGGCCATGATATGACTCCTGAACTCTGTCTGTTAAGCAATGACTTCCGGCAAGCCGGTCAGCCCTGTTTCGAATCGCGTATAGCAGCAACCGTGCGAACCAGTTTGCCCGGCACCTCGTTGAGGGTTCTGGCGAACTTGTCCAGCGGTGCGCGCATGACGGACATGAGCATGGCGATCGCCTGGTCGCGGGTCGGCAGACTCGCAAGACGATCGAGATCCTTGGCGTCCAGCAGCTCGCCACCCACGGCCAGCATCTTGACGACCAGTTTCTCATGCTCCTTCATGAACTCCTTGAGCACACGCGCCGCCGAGCCCGGGTCTTCCTGCGAAAACGCCAGCATCAGCGGGCCTTCGAGCGCCTCTTTCATGCACTCGAACTCGGTGCCGTCAAGCGCCCTGCGAGCCAGGGTGTTCTTGACAACGCGCAGATAGACACCCTCGTTGCGCGCCTTTCTGCGCAACTCGGTCATCTCACCCACGGTCAGGCCGCTATACTCGGCCGCCACTGCGGAATAGGCGCTGGATGCGACATCCTGCACTTCCGCTACGACAGCCTTTTTCTGTTCCAGTGTCAGACTCATTATTTGCCTCCTGGATACAGCCCTAACATCAGGGTGTCGATACCACTGACACCCCACCTGTACGGCCAGTCTTCCAGGCAGTGAAACCTGTTGGACCCCGCCGTCTGCGCAGGCAGAATTAAGTCTTGCCACCCGGGGGTGGTTCGACGCCTGCGGTCTTTGACGGACACCACCACAGTGGCAGCCCGGTCAAATACATTTGCCGAATGACGTTCCGGAAGCCTGACAACCACGGCCAACCGTCCGCTACTTCTCATCCGGCCGCCGTCGGGCGCTTTACAGCGACGCCTGATCGACGACGATACCCGGCCCCATGGTCGTGGACAGGGTAACTTTCTTCATATATACGCCCTTGGCCGATGCCGGCTTGGCCTTCTGCAGGTCAGCCAGCAACGCCTCGAGATTCTCCTTGAGATCTTCCGGCGCAAACTCGACATTGCCGATCGAGACATGCACGATGCCGTTCTTGTCGGTACGGTAACGCGCCTGACCGGCCTTGGCGTTCTTCACGGCCGTTTCCACATCCGGCGTCACGGTGCCAACCTTGGGGTTAGGCATCAATCCGCGCGGACCGAGAATCTGGCCCAGCGTACCCACCACACGCATGGCGTCGGGCGTGGCGATGACCACATCGAAATCCATATTGCCCTTCTTGACGTCCTCGGCCAGATCCTCAAAGCCAACCACGTCGGCACCGGCAGCCCTTGCCTTGTCAGCATTCTCGCCCTGGGCGAAAACGGCAACTCGCACGCTCTTGCCGGAACCCTTGGGCAGCAGCGTGGAACCACGCACGACCTGGTCAGACTTGCGCGGATCAACACCAAGATTGACCGCGACATCGACGGATTCGACAAACTTGGCGCGCGGCATCTGCTTGAGCAGGTTCAGCGCCTCGTCGATCGGATACTGCTTGCCGTGCTCCAGTTTTTCGGCGATCTGTTTCTGTTTCTTCGTCAACCTGGCCATCATTCAACCCCCTCGACGTCAATACCCATGGAACGCGCACTGCCGGCTATGGTCCGCACGGCGGCGTCCATATCGGCCGCCGTCAGGTCTTCCATCTTGATATTGGCGATCTCCTCGAGCTGCGCACGGGTGACCTTGCCCACCTTGTTGGTATTGGGCGTGCCGCTGCCGCTTTTGATACCGGCAGCCTTCTTCAGCAGGATGGATGCCGGCGGGGTCTTGGTAATGAACGTGAAGCTGCGGTCGTTATAGACGGTAATGACCACCGGGATGGGCATGCCCTGCTCCATCTTCTGCGTCTTGGCGTTGAACGCCTTGCAGAATTCCATGATGTTGACACCATGCTGACCCAGCGCCGGACCCACGGGCGGGCTCGGATTCGCCTGGCCTGCAGGAACCTGCAGCTTGATGTAGGACTCGATTTTCTTGGCCATGTTGTTTACCTCGTTTTGGGTCAAACGCCTGTTCGCGGAAACAATCCGTTACTAAGGCTCCCCTGTTGAAAGAATCGATGCAAGACAAAAGGCCTGACAGCCTTTTGTCTTGCATCAATCTCCGCTCAATCTAGCCCTTCTCCACCTGGCCGAACTCGAGATCGACCGGCGTCGAACGACCAAAGATCATGACTGCCACGCGCAGCCTGTTCTTGTCGTAGTTGACTTCCTCGACCACGCCGTTGAAGTCGTTGAACGGGCCATCGATGACACGCACGACCTCTCCCGGCTCGAACAACACCTTCGGGCGCGGCTTGTCAACACCCTCCTGCACACGCTGCAGGATCATGTCGGCCTCCTTGTCGCTGATAGGAGCCGGCTTGTCACTGGTACCGCCGATAAAACCCAGCACCTTGGGCGTATCCTTGACCAGATGCCAGGTCTCATCGTCCATTTCCATCTGCACCAGCACATAGCCCGGAAAGAACTTGCGCTCGCTCTTGCGCTGCTGGCCGGAACGAATCTCGACAACTTCTTCGGTCGGTACCAGGATGTCACCGAACTTGTCCTGCATGCCATAACGCTCAACACGTTCCTGCAGGGAACGTTTTACCTGATTCTCAAAGCCGGAATAGGCATGCACGACATACCAACGCTTGCTCATCTGGTCATGCTCCCGGTGTAATCACAGCCTTGACGGCCCATGACAGGAATGAATCCATGATCCACAGCATCAGGCCCACAATGACTACCATCGCGATGACAATCAGGGTCGTCTGGACCGTTTCGGCGCGCGTTGGCCAGACGACCTTGCGCACCTCGATACGCGCATCACGCACGAACTGCATGCTGCGCTTGCCCAGGGCGGTTGTCGCAAATATCGCAAACGCCACCCCTACCACGCCAAGCATGGAAAGCACGCGCAACAGCAGGGACTTGTCCTCGTAATGCGTAAAGGCCACCGACCCCGCCACCAGCATTGCGATAACAATGAGATGCTTGAGCGTATCCGCCTTCGAACCCGTCTGCCGTGTATCTGTCTTTGCGTTCATTTCCTGTGCTTCAAGCTGGCAGGCCAGGAGGGAATCGAACCCCCAACCTGCGGTTTTGGAGACCGCCGCTCTGCCAATTGAGCTACTGGCCTAAAACTTCGGGCACACGACCCGGACTCCGACTGACCAACCAGCAGGCCGCACATGCATCACCTGCCGCTGTTCTGTCTCATGCAGTCCGGGTCGCGACCCCCTTTACTCGATGATCTTGGACACGACGCCGGCGCCGACGGTGCGGCCGCCTTCGCGAATCGCAAAGCGCAGCCCTTCTTCCATCGCAATCGGCGCAATCAGCGATACCGTCATCTTCACGTTGTCGCCCGGCATCACCATCTCAACGCCTTCCGGCAGATCCACCGCGCCCGTGACGTCCGTGGTGCGGAAGTAGAACTGCGGAC
>WFUO01000043.1 GCA_015484945.1 Gammaproteobacteria bacterium
GGAATTGAAAGGACTGTCTGAATACCAACATTTTCTCCGTGGCTCCGTGCCTCTGTGTGCTCCGTGATGAATACACCTGCGTGATACCGGTAGATGCTGGCAGGCGGCATGAATAAAACACGGAGATCACTGAGACACGGAGTCACAGAGGTGTTGATTGAAAGGCCTGTTTGAACACCTACATTTTCTCCATGACTCCGCGCCTCCGTGTGCTCCGTGTCGAATTGACCCGCGTGATACTGGCAACAGCCAGCGCCGCCCCGGATCGGTCAGGTATCGAGACGCTTGTAACGAATACGATGCGGCTGCTCCGCATCGTCTCCCAGGCGGCGTTTTCGGTCGGCTTCGTAGTCTGCGTAGTTTCCTTCGAACCACTCCACGTGCGAGTCGCCCTCGAAGGCAAGGATGTGGGTGGCGATACGGTCGAGAAACCAGCGGTCGTGTGAGATCACGATCACACAGCCCGGGAACTCCAGCAGGGCTTCCTCAAGTGCGCGCAGGGTCTCGACATCGAGGTCGTTGGTCGGTTCATCGAGCATCAGCACGTTGCCGCCGCTCTGAAGCAGCTTGGCCAGGTGTACGCGGTTTCGCTCGCCGCCTGACAGGTCGCCGACCCGTTTTTGCTGGTCGGTGCCGCGGAAGTTGAAACGGCTGACGTAGGCTCGTGAATTGATCTCGAAATTGCCGATAGTGATGATGTCCAGCCCGCCCGATATCTCTTCCCACACGGTTTTGCTGTCGTCGAGCGAATCACGGCTTTGATCGACATACGAGAGTTTTACGGTTTCGCCGATGCGGATCTCACCCTCATCGGGTTGTTCCTGACCGACGATCATGCGGAACAGTGTGGTCTTGCCGGCGCCGTTTGGCCCGATCACACCAACGATGGCACCTGGCGGGATACGAAAATCCAGCCCATCGAACAGCAGCCGGTCGCCGAAACCCTTGCGCACACCATTGGCCTCGATCACCAGGTCCCCCAGCCGTGGACCCGGCGGAATGAACAACTCGTTGGTCTCGTTGCGCTTCTGGTAGCTGGTGGATGACAGCTCCTCGAAACGCGCCAGACGCGCCTTGCTCTTGGCATGACGCCCCTTGGGATTGCTGCGCACCCATTCCAGCTCGGCCTTCATGGCCTTGATACGCGCCTGCTCGGCCTTTTCCTCCATCTCCAGGCGCTTTTCCTTCTGCTCCAGCCACGAGGAATAGTTGCCTTCCCACGGAATGCCGCGTCCGCGATCCAGTTCAAGAATCCAGCCGGCGACATTGTCGAGGAAATAGCGGTCATGGGTAACGGCGACGACGGTACCGGGATACTCGTGCAGGAAACGCTCCAGCCAGGCTACCGATTCGGCATCGAGGTGGTTGGTGGGCTCGTCGAGCAACAACATGTCCGGACGCGATAGCAGCAGCTTGCACAGTGCCACGCGCCGGCGTTCACCGCCCGAGAGTTTCGTCACGTCGGCATCCCATGGCGGCAGGCGCAGGGCATCGGCGGCGATCTCCAGCGTGCGTTCCATGTTGTGGCCGTCGGCGGCCTGGATGATGTTCTCGAGACGCGCCTGCTCCGCGGCCAGGGCGTCGAAATCGGCATCCGGCTCGGCGTAGGCCGCATACACGGCCTCGAGTTGTTTCTGTGCCTCGGTGATCTCGGCCATGGCCTCCTCGACGTTGCCGCGCACGTCCTTGTCGGGGTCGAGCTGCGGCTCCTGAGGGAGGTAACCGATCTTGATGCCGGGCTGCGGTCTCGCCTCACCGACGATGTCGGTGTCGATCCCGGCCATGATGCGCAGCAGGGTGGACTTGCCGGCACCGTTGAGACCGAGCACACCGATTTTGGCGCCGGGAAAGAAGGACAGGGAGATGTCGGACAGGATCTCGCGCTTGGGCGGGACGATCTTGCCGACACCGTTCATGGTGTAGATATATTGGGCCATCGCGTTTCCGGAAAAATCGTTCTGGACGGGCCGTTGATTATAACCCAGCCGACCGGATAATGAACAAATACCCGCGCGCCGGTTGACGGACTGCGGGGTGACACTGGCAGGCGGCGTGAACCCAACACGGAGATCACGGAGGCACGCAACCACAGATGTTTTGATTTGAGATTTCTCCGTGGCTCTGTGTCTCTGTGCGCTCCGTGTTAAAGCCATACGGTATGACACCGTCGTTCACCCCGGATTCCGCTTCGCTCCATCCGGGCTACTCACTCTTCTCATGTATCTTGCCACTTGTCTCTGTCTGGCGACCAGGCGGATACCGAACAACACGGCCAGGATCAAGGCATAGGCCAGTGGCTCGCTGATATCCAGCTTGACCAGCCACCAGAAGTGCATCACGGCCAGTACGGCAGCCACATAGGCAAGACGGTGCAGCCGTTTCCAGCGACGGCCCAGGCGACGCATCCAGCCACGCGTGGAGGTGACCGCCAGTGGCAGCATGAGCAGCAGCGCCGTCAGGCCGATGGTGATATAGGGACGTTCAAGAATGTCCTCGGTGACATCGGCCAGGTCGAACTCCAGGTCAAGAAACAGATATACCAGGAAATGCAGGCAGGCATAGAAGAACGCAAACAGGCCCAGCATGCGGCGGTAACGGATTGGCCACAAACTACCGGTAAGCAGGCGCAAGGGCGTCATCGCCAGGGTCAGGATCAGGAAGCGCAGCGCCCAGATACCGCTCTGGTGCTCGATGGTCTTGATCGGATCGGCATAGCGTTCGAATACGCCCTGCACACCGTGCATGAGCAGATCACCCGCATACCAGGCCACAGGCAGCAGGCAGACGACAAACAACATGACTGTAACGAATGCCGCCGGCTGTCGCGATGCTGAAGAAGCGCCCGACTTGTCCATCAGTAATAACGCCGCAGATCCATGCCCTTGTAGAGTCCGGCAACCTGGTCGGCGTAACCGTTGAACATCAGGGTCTTGCGCCGGCGGAACTCGCCGATGCGCCGTTCCTTGCGCTGGCTCCAGCGCGGATGGGCGACATGCGGATTGACATTGGCGTAGAAACCGTACTCATGCGGCGCCGCCAGATTCCAGCTCGTGCGCGGCATGCGCTCAACGAAACTGATGCGCACAATGGACTTGATGGACTTGAAGCCGTACTTCCACGGCACCACCAGCCGCAATGGCGCGCCGTTCTGGTGCGGCAACACCTCGCCATACAACCCGACGGCGAGGATGGTCAGCGGGTGCATGGCCTCGTCGATGCGCAGTCCCTCTACATAGGGCCAGCGCAACAGCCGGGTACGTTGCCCCGGCATCTGTTCGGGGTCTAGCAGAGTCTCGAAACGCACATATTTCGCCTTTGATGTGGGCCGGAAGCGTCTGAGTATCGCGCCCAGCGGTATGCCCACCCACGGAATCACCATCGACCAGGCCTCAACGCAACGGAAACGGTAGATCCGTTCCTCCAGCGCATGCGGCCTGATCAGATCGTCGATGTCCATGCGCCCGGGCTTTTCGCACTCGCCATCGATGGTGACGCGCCACGGACGCGGTTTCAGGGTCTTGGGCGCATAACGCGCCGGCGCCGCCTTGCTGGTGCCAAATTCATAGAAATTGTTGTAACCGGTCACGTGCCGGTAAGGAGTCAGCGGCTCGTCCACGCGCCAGACGGACTTTTTGACGTTGGCCAGCCGCGTACCGGCCTCGACGCTGTCCGGCAACCACAGGCCGGCCGTCAGCGCCGCACCGGCCACGGCAACACCCTGCTGCAGGAAACGACGCCGCTGGCGGTAGAGCTCGGGATCGGTGATCTCAGAGGCCGGGATGTCATCGGGGCGTTTGATCAGCATGTCGTGGACTCCAGCGTGTTGTTGTCATACTGGGACTGCCGTATTGCATGAAGGTTCACTCTCATGCGGGCAGGCTTCGCACGAATGGCGGGTATTCAACACAGAGATCACGGAGCCACGGAGTCACGGAGAACCGCATACTTTTCTCTTGTATCTTGCCGCTTTTCTCTGCCTTTATGTCACCCCGGATTCCGCTTCGTTCCATCCGGCTACCGCTCTTGCCTCTTTTTTCTTGCATCTTCATTGTACCCACACCCTGGCATTACGAAACATCCGCATCCACGGGCCGTCCTCGCCCCAGTCGTCCGGGTGCCAGGAATTTTGTACTGTTCGGAACACGCGTTCAGGATGCGGCATCATGATCGTGAAACGGCCGTCCTCATTGCAGAAACCGGTCAATCCGCCTGGCGAACCATTGGGATTCAACGGGTAGGTCCCGGCGGGCAGGCCCGCGTTATCGACATAGCGCAACGAAGCCAGATGGCGTTCCATCACCTCGTCGATACGCGCCGGATCGCTGAACTCGGCCCGGCCCTCACCGTGGGCCACGGCGATGGGCAGGCGCGATCCGGCCATGCCGGCAAGGAATAATGACGGCGACTCGAGTACCTCGACCAGGCTGAAGCGAGCCTCGAATTGTTCGGAGCGGTTGCGCACGAAACGTGGCCAGTGCGCGGTGCCGGGGATCAGTTCATGCAGGTTGGACATCATCTGACAACCGTTGCAAACACCCAGTCCAAAACTGTCATCGCGCAAGAAGAAGGCCTGGAACTCGTCACGCGCACGGGGGTTGAACAGAATGGACTTGGCCCAGCCCTCGCCGGCACCAAGCACATCACCATAGGAAAAACCGCCACAGGCCACCAGACCCTGAAAATCGCGCAGGCTGACACTGCCATCAAGGATCTCGCTCATGTGCACGTCGATGGCCTCGAAACCGGCACGATCGAACGCGGCGGCCATCTCGATCTGGCCGTTGACACCCTGTTCGCGCAGGATGGCCATGCGTGGACGTACGCCAGTGGCAATGTACGGGGCCGCGACATCCTCATCGATGTCGAATGTTAGGTGGATTTGCATGCCGGGATCGTCAGCCTGCAACAACTGGTCATATTCTTCCTGCGCACAAGCCGGATTGTCACGCAAGGACTGCATGCGCCAACTCGTCTCCTGCCATTGGCGCTGCCAGTCGATGCGCGCGTTCTCCAGCACCACGTCGCCAGCGTGATGAAACACGATACGATCATCCCGCGTTGGCGCGCCGATAACGTGGGTGTGGTGACCAAGCCCGGCATCGCGCCATTGCCGCATGACGACATCCAGATCCTGTTCGCGAACCTGGATCACCGCGCCCAGTTCCTCGTTGAACAGGGCCGCGACCGGATCGTCGCCTGTGTCGTCAAGACGCACATCCAGACCGCAGTGCGCGGCAAATGCCATCTCGCACAGGGTTGTGAACAGGCCACCATCAGATCTGTCATGATAGGCCAGCAACAGACCATCACGATTGAGCGACTGGATGACACCGAAGAAAGCCTTGAGCGCGGCGGGATCATCGAGATCGGCCGGGTGATGGCCGATCTGCTTGTAAACCTGGGCCAGCGCCGTGGCGCCGAGCCGGTTGCGGCCCTTGCCGAGATCGATCAGGATCAGCACCGTGGGACCGGTATCGGTGCGAAGCTGCGGCGTGAGTGTGCGGCGCACATCGGCAACCGGCGCGAAGGCCGAGACGATCAGTGACAGCGGCGCGGTCACACTGCGTTCCTCCCCGTTTTCCTCCCATACGGTCTTCATGGACATGGAGTCCTTGCCAACCGGTATGGCAATACCAAGCTGCGGGCACAGCTCCATACCGACAGCCTGCACAGCGTCATAGAGACCGGCGTCCTCGCCCGGATGCCCGGCGGGCACCATCCAGTTGGCCGACAGGACGATACGGCCGATGTCATCGATAGCGGCACAGGCGATGTTGGTCAGCGCCTCGCCAACCGCCATGCGCGCCGCGGCGGCGTGATGCAGTAGCGCCACCGGGGTGCGTTCGCCGATGGCCATGGCCTCGCCGGTATGGCCCTCATAGGTGGTACTGGTAACGCCGGCGTCGGCCACCGGCACCTGCCACGGGCCGACCATCTGATCGCGGCAGACGAGCCCGGTCACACTGCGGTCACCGATGGTGATCAGAAAGGTCTTGGCCGCCACGGTGGGCAAGTGCAGGACACGGCTGGCGGCCTCGGCCAGGTCGATGCCCCGGGTATCAAAATCCTGTTTCGGGAACGGATGATGACGGACGTCACGCAACATCTTGGGTGGTTTGCCGAGCAACACCTCCATGGGCATGTCGATGGGCGTGTTGTCGAAATAGCCGTCACCGAGGATCAGGCGGCGTTCGTCGATGGCCTCGCCAATCACGGCGTACGGACAGCGCTCACGCTCGCAGATGGCGGCGAAACGATCCAGATCCGCCGGGCTCACACCGAGCACATAACGCTCCTGCGACTCGTTGCTCCAGATCTCCATGGGCGACATGCCCGGTTCGTCGTTGGGGATGGTGCGCAATTCGAAACGGCCGCCGCGCCCGCTGTCATCGACCAGCTCGGGCATGGCGTTGGACAGCCCACCTGCACCCACGTCATGGATGGAAATGACGGGGTTCTCGTCACCCAGTTGCCAGCACTGGTCGATGACCTCCTGGCAGCGGCGCTGCATCTCCGGGTTGCCGCGCTGCACCGAGGCAAAGTCCAGATCCTCGGCGCTTTCGCCGGTGGACATGCTGGATGCCGCGCCGCCACCAAGACCGATGAGCATGGCCGGGCCGCCGAGCACGATGAGCTGGGTGCCGGGCGGCATGATGCCCTTGTCGATGTGCTCGCGTCGGATGTTGCCCACCCCGCCAGCTAGCATGATGGGTTTGTGGTAGCCGCGCGCCTCCATGCCGGTCGGCCCCGGTACGGTCTCCTCGTAGGTACGGAAATAGCCATTGATGTTGGGCCGCCCGAACTCGTTGTTGAACGCGGCCGCGCCGATTGGCCCATCGAGCATGATCTCAAGCGCCGAAGCGATACGCGAAGGCTTGCCGTGATCGGTCTCCCACGGCTGGATCGCGCCAGGCAGGCGCAGATTGGAGACCGAAAACCCGCACAGCCCGGCCTTGGGTCGCGAGCCGCGGCCGGTGGCGCCCTCGTCGCGGATCTCGCCGCCGGAACCGGTGGCCGCACCCGGGAAGGGCGAGATCGCCGTCGGGTGGTTGTGGGTCTCGACCTTCATCAGGATGTCGGTCTGCTGCGACTGCGCGGCATAGCGTCGCTGCCCCGGTTGCGGGTGGAAACGGGGAACGTGGAAACCCTCTATGACCGCCGAGTTGTCGCTGTAGGCCGAAAGCACGCCGTCCGGGTGTTGCTCGTGGGTATTGCGGATCATGCGGAACAGCGAACGCGCCTGTGGTTTGCCGTCGATGATCCAGTCGGCGTTGAAGATCTTGTGCCGACAGTGTTCGGAGTTGGCCTGCGCGAACATCATCAGTTCGACATCCGAGGGATTGCGGCCCAACGCGGTGAAACTCTCGACCAGGTAATCGATCTCGTCATCGGCCATGGCCAGTCCCCATTCGCGGTTGGCCACCACCAGGGCCTCGCGTCCGCCGTTGAGGATATCCACTGTCTGCATGGGGGCCGGCTCGGCCTGATCGAACAACACCGTGGCGTCTTCCGGATTACGCAGCACCGTCTCGGTCATGCGGTCGTGCAGACAGGCCGCTGCACGTGCCCAGTCAGCGGCTTCCAGCGCCCCGCCCTGGCTGCTGGTGACGTAATAGATCAGTCCGCGCTCGATGCGGCGCACGCTGGCCAGGCCGCAGTTGCGGGCAATATCGGTGGCCTTGCTGGACCAGGGTGAAATCGTCCCCGGACGCGGCACGACGACGAACTGGCTGCCCTCGCCGGTCACACCGGTCAGGCCGGGCCCGTATTCGAGCAGACGCTCGAGTATCGCCATTTCGTCGATCGCCAGAGACTGTTCGAGATCGACGAAATGCACGTATTCGGCCTCCACCCGTCCGGCGTCTATGCCGGCCTTGCGCAGGCGGTCGAGAAGTTTCTGCTGGCGAAAATCGGAAAGGGCGGGGTTGCCGCGCAATTGCAACATGCTGGGTTCCCGGGTCAGTGATCAGGTTGGAACCTGAATGATACTGGAAGCGGACGACAGCGACCAGATCGAATCAGCCCGGACGTCTCATTTCGATACGAAAGGAGTACTTGATCGCTGAGGACTGGATGAACGGGCAATACGCCTTTATCTTGCCGCTCGTCGCTGATTTTCAGTCACCCTGGATTCCGCTTCGCTCCATCCAGGTTACTTGTCAGAGAAAAGATACAAGAAGCGAGGATAAAAGCAGCCCGGCTGCCAGCCACAAGACGATGACGCCAGTCATCTCGCCGACCGGCCACGCCAGGCTTTCCCCGTACACCTCGTAGTACCCCCCTCTCAAGCAGGCATCCAGCCTCCAGGCCGTTATGCCCGGCCAGGCGAACGAACCTTTGCGTTCTCCGCGTTCAATCCACCGCTGAGCCGGGGCATGCAGCCCTCAAGGGGCATCCGTTTTCAGACCTTGAAACGCCCGATCAACCCGGACAACCGGTTGGCGGCATCGGCCAGGTTGTTCAGATGACTGGCCACCTCCGAGGTACGCATGGCGTTCTCGTTTTCGACCGTGGAGATGGTCTCGATATTGGCCGCCATCTCGTTGGTGACCACCGACTGCTGGCTGGAGGCCGTGGCGATCTGGTTGACCATATCGCTCATCACCTGCACACGCTGGGCCACGTCGTTGATGACTCTGGCCGTCTCCTCGACGCTGCCGAGCATGGACTCGGTGGCGCCGGACACCCCTTCCATGGCTGCCGTCACTTCCTGGTTGGAATGGATGTTGTCGTTGATCTGATCGGTGATCTGCGAGGTCGATTCCTGGGTCTTCATGGCCAGCTGACGTACCTCGTCGGCGACCACGGCGAAACCACGTCCCTGTTCACCGGCACGCGCCGCCTCGATCGCCGCATTCAGCGCCAGCAGGTTGGTCTGGTTGGCGATATCGTTGATGATGGCCACCATGTCGAGCATGCCCTTGCTCTTCTGGTTGAGCGCCTCGACATCGTTGCGCAACTGATCGATCTGCTGGCCCATGACCTGCGCCTTCCGGCTCATTTCGTTGACCTGGCTACTGCCCTGTTCGGCTGCATTGTGGATCATGTTGACCTCTTCGGCCGCATTGGCGGCGTTGCGCGCCACCTCCTCTGCCGTGGCCGACATCTGCTCGGTGGCGGTGGCCGCGCTCTGGGCGCGATCTGCCGTCTGCACGATGTTTTCGGAAACATGCGACACCTCGGCGGTGGCCTGTTCCGACAGGGCGCTCACATCCTGCGATACATCGGCGATATCCTTCACCATGGACTGCAGACTGGCCATCATCTCGTTGAAGTGCTTCGAGGCCTCGCCCAGTTCGTCCCGGCTGTCCAGGTGACAGCGCTGGGTCAGGTCACCCTCGCCCTGGGAGATATCCTTGAGCAGGTTGCGCAGGGTGCCCACTGGCCGTACGACAGAGAGATTGATCAGCCAGGCGATCACACCCCCGATCAGCAGGCTGATGCCCAGCAAGAGCAGGCTGATACTGATGGCACGATCACCGGTTTTGCTCAAATCCGTGCCCGTGTCATTGGCCATGCGGGTCAGATACTGCACCAGCCCGTCGATCTTGTGATCCACACGCGCCAGCAGCGGACCGATCTCGCTGCGGATCAGCCAGGCATCGTTACGCCACCTGGGACTGCTGTGTATCTTGATCAGGCCCGCCCAGTTCTTATCGAACTGATTGGCCAGTTTCTCCACCGTGCCCATGGCCTCGCCCTGATCCAGGGTCAGATCGTCGCCGTAGCCCTTGATCAGCTTGATCAGGCGTTTGACCTCGCCCATGTAGAGCTTCACCTCGTTGACGGAGTTTTTGCCGCGGAAGGCCAGGTAGGCGCGCACGCCGTTCATCACATTGGCCCAGGCATAGCGCAGGTCGTTGATACGCTGCTGGATGATCTTGCGCTTGGCGGTGGGGTCTTCCTCTTCCTCGGACTGCAGCATGGCGGTCAGGTTTTGCAGCATCTTCTGGCTCAGTGGGTTGAGCTTGCGGGCACTGTATCCCATTCCCGGCACATTGGTGGCCGGCTTCTCGACATAACCAAACAGACGCTTGCGATAGCCCGCCAGCTGGCGGATATCGGCCTCGATGGCGCCGACATCCCGGCTCAGCCTGGCGTCCTGCCTGATAAGCGCATTGCGTTTGAGCTTCTCGAGATCCTTGAGGGTGCTGTCTATCTCGCGGACATAGGCCTCACGATGCTGTTTCTCGCCGCTGAGCAGATAGAAACCCAGCGCGCGCATGCTGCGCTCAAGACTCGCGAGCAAGTGAGAGGCCAGACGCACCGTGGGCTGGATTTCCCTGACCACATGATCGATACGCCGGTCGATATTCTTCATGCTCAATGTATTGACGGCCACGACGCCGACCAGCAAGCCCAGCAACAGCCCGATCGTGAGCCAGATCTTGTATTTGATGGAAAGCCTGGAAATCAGTTTTTTCATCGGTAACCCATTGAAAGTGTTTGTTTTCAGATAAAGGTCTCCAGTGGACGTATCAGACCGTGCGCACCTGCCTGGATGCCGCTCTGATTGGTTTATCGGCCATTGAATGGCAGTCTTGAGTATCGGATTCATCATCTTTGAAAAGCTGCCACAGGCATGACCATGTCGGGTTGTTTCAGAAAACCGCAGGGTACACAGCAGCGGGCAGCCCGGATGGAGGCCGTAAAGCCGAAATCCGGGGTGACGCTGGCAGGCGGCATGAATAAAACACGGAGATCACGGAGATGGTGATGGAACGGCCTGTCTGAACACCCATATTTTCTCCGTGGCTCCGTGCCTCTGTGTGCTCCGTGATGAATACACCTGCGTGATACTGGTAGCAGCCAGCGCCGCCCCGGATCGGTCAGGACAGGAACTGCCAGTCCAACCCCCCATCCTGACAAGCCAAATGCAGCGTTTCCGGCACGTCACCGTCCAGCGTCTGCAGCGCGGCATGGACATGGTCGGGGTGGTTGTTGTCCCGACTCAGGTGGGCTGCGACAAGGCATTGCAGGCGGGAGATGTCGATTTCGGCCAACAGCGATATGGCCTGCTGATTGCTCAAATGACCCAGGCGGCCACCAACCCTTTGACGGAGTGGCATGGGATAGGGCCCACTGGCAAGCATGCCGGGATCGTGATTGAACTCCAGCACCAGCGCATCGAGCCGCTGGTAGCTGGCGCGGATGTGGGGTGTGATCTCGCCGGTATCGGTGAGTATGCCCAGACGCCTGACACCGTCATCGATGATGTACTGACAGGGCTCGGCGGCATCGTGCGGCACGGGCACCGGCGTGATCCGCAGGCCGCCGATCCGGAAGTCGTCATGGCCGTTGATGATGTGCATGGCGGCCGGATCGTCACAGCGGCCACCGGTCAACGAACCGGCCGTACCCCAGACGGGTATCCCGTGCCTGCGCGAGAATCGCGCCACTCCGGCGATATGGTCGCTGTGCTCGTGGGTGACGAGGATGGCGGTAATCTCGGAAGCTTCCCTTTCCAGCCGCGCCAACCGCCGTTCGGTCTCTGCGGCCGAAAACCCGCAATCGATCATCAGGCAGGTATCGCCGGCCTCGACCAGTGTGGCATTGCCACGGCTGCCACTGCCCAGCATCGCGAATCGCATGGACAGTTATGCTACACCATGGACTGACATCAGGCTATTTGAGTTGCTCGTACAGCAGCTTGAGAATGCGCTTGCCGGTATCGCCGGCCGGGCCGCCCTTGCTGTCTCGCACCAGTACCCGTGTCTTGCCGGCCTCCGGCTTGAGCTGCACCTGAAACACGGAAGAAGGCGTTTTCTTTTTTCCCCATGAGAACAGGCGCGAGAAAAAGCCCTTCTTCTTGCCGCTGCCGGCTTCGGGATCCTGGTAACGCACATAGTACAGGCCCTTGCTGCGGTTACGATCCTCAACTGCGAATCCCACCCGGTCCAGGGCCAGGCCGGTGATTCGCCAGGCACGGCCATACGGTTCGTTCATCAGCAGACTCAGGCGGCCACCATTGCCACGCACCAGACGCGCCTGGGGGATAGACTGTTTCCTGGCACTGGCGATGGCACGGGCGGCCTGTTGCTTTTGCATGCCCAGATGCACCATCAACAACTTGATCATCTCGACCTCGAGCTCACGGTCTTCCTTGCGTGGCTTCCAGATGGTGCCTTCGGGATCGACATTGTCACCCTGAACCACTTCCTCCATGCCCTTGTGGGTCAGAAACAGTTCGGTGGTACCTGGTTCGGCGCCCCGTTCCAGGCGTACGCGGAACCGGTCACGGGTACCGGAAGAATAGATATTGCCGAATGTCCGTCCCAGTATCCGGCGGATGGGACCATCCGGCACATTCGCCCGGTTCTCCGCCCAGTCGGTCTCCATGACGCCGATGGTCGGGTTGTCGATCTGCAATACGAAACCGTTGCGCAGGAAGAAATCGCGCACTCTTGGCCAGATCTGCGCCGGTTCACCCTTGATGACCAGCCAGAAGCGGTCACGGTCGCGCACGAAACGGATACCGCCGATATCGGGCAATACGGTTTGCGGCCCCCTGACAGTCCGATGTTTGCGCTGGCCACGGTAGCCCGACCAGGTCGCGGTACCCGATGCGCCACCGGGAATGGACAGGCTGTTGTCGCGGGCGGGGCTGCTCAGATCGGGCGGCACCTCGAGCGAGGCTGCCGAACGGCTGGTCTTGTAGTCGATCTTCTTGCGGTCGGGAACCAGTTTGTTGAGTGTTCCGCATCCTGCCAGCGAAATCCCGAGCAGTGTGGTTATGATGGTTTTTCGATTCATGGTGTATTCCCGCCTGACTGGATGCCCGCCTGATGCATGGCCTCCCTGACTGTTTCATGAAATGCCGGTGACAAAGGCGTCAATGGCAGTCTGATTCCGGACGGGATCAGCCCCATTTCATACAACGCCCATTTGACCGGGATCGGGTTGGCCTCGACGAACAGCTTGTCGTGCAAGCCTTGCAGGGTGCTGTCGATCGCCATGGCCTTGTCGCGGTCTCCCGCCAGTGCCGCATCGCACATCTCGCGCATGGCCCGTGGCGCCACGTTGCTGGTCACCGATATGACGCCCTTGCCGCCCTGGAGGATGAATTCACAGGCCGTGGCGTCGTCACCGCTGTAGAGGTCGATACGATCCCCACAGCGCTCGCGAATCTCGCGCGCGCGAGAAAGATCTCCAGTGGCCTCTTTGATGCCAATGATATTTGGTATCACGGCCAGGCGCTCGACCGTTTCCGGGAGCATGTCACAGGCCGTGCGTCCGGGCACGTTGTAGAGAATCTGAGGAATGGGTACCGTCTCGGCGACCATGCGATGGTGCCGGTAGAGACCCTCTTGTGTGGGTTTGTTGTAGTAAGGCGTCACCAGCAGGCAGGCATCGGCACCGGCTTCCATCGCGCATCGGGTCAGGTCGATGGCCTCGCGGGTGGAATTGGCGCCGGTACCCGCGATGACGGGTACGCGGTTGGCGGTCATCTCCACAATCTCACGGATGACCCGGCAATGCTCTTCCTCGTCGAGGGTGGCCGACTCTCCGGTGGTTCCCACGGCGACGATGGCATTGGTGCCGTTTTCCACATGAAATTCAATGAGTTTTGACAGCGAATCACGGTCGATGTCCCCGTTTTCATGCATCGGGGTGACCAGCGCTACCATACTGCCGTGAAACATGGAATTCCTCCCGCCATAGAATGGTCAATGGTACTTTGACGGCCACCGGTTGACAAGGACGCGTACAAGCCGAATAAATGCCGGCTATGGGTCCATTGACAGATTCTGATCGCCGGGAAACAGGGTTTGCGCGATATTTGATCACAGTCCATACGCGGAGATATCGTCATGAGCCAAGACGCCGTCAGGGAAATTCGGATCAACCCTATCGTGCCCAGTGATTCAGTGCTGGTGGCCACGGCCAGGGGCAGCCGCCCGCAGAAGGCCGAGGAACCGGCGCCACGTGATACCCGCAGCCATGTCGATCGCTGCCCATTCTGCACCGGCAACGAAGACAAGACACCACCAACGATACTCGCCCTGCCGGATGAACGGCACTGGAAGATTCGCATCGTAGAAAATCTTTACCCGGTGCTTGGTGACGACAGCGAGTACGGCAACCTGGCCCTGGGCCTGCAGCAGACCATCGATGGTTATGGCCGTCACGAGGTCATCATCGACAACGACAACCACGGCATAGCCCTGCACGAGATGAGCGAGGAACACCTGACGCTGCTGGCACAGACCTACCAGCGCCGCATCCGTGAACTCTATGAGAGTGACGATCGTCTCAAATATGTTCTGGCATTCAAGAATTTCGGCCCCGCCGCCGGTGCCAGCATCCCCCACACCCACAGCCAGATCATCGCCATGCCGGTGGTGCCGGACAATGTGCACGCCGAGGTCACCAACAGTCGCGCGTTCTATCGTAAACACCATCAGTGTATCTTCTGCACCCTGATCGATGAGGCGCTGACCTTCGAGGCCACCATCTACGACAAGCATTCGGGCGAGGTCCGCCGCAAGATCAATGTCGGCCAGTACGTCATCGAACGCGGCGAGCATTTCATCGCCATCAAGCCTTTCGCCAGCCGTTTCGAATGGGAAATCCATATCCTGCCACTCAAGCATCAGGCCGACATGCTCGATGCCAGCAGCGACGAACTGGCAGATTTCGCCCGGGTTCTGAAGAACAGCATGGCCAGACTGGATGCCGTGGTCGGCGGCGTGCAATACAATTACTTCTTCCACTCACTACCCCACACCGAAGACTTCGAGGATTGCAGCCCCAGCTATCACTGGCATCTGGAGATCTGCCCACGCACCAGCATCCCCACCGGCTTCGAACTCGGTTCCGGACTGTTCGTCAACACCATCAGCCCCGAGCAGGCCGCTGAACAATTGCGCGCGGTAGTGTTATAGTCTGGTATCGGGAGTGACGATTCCCCACGCCATTATCAATGACGGACCACTACATGACGACACATCTCGTCCTCACTGCGCTAGGAGAAGACCGGCCCGGTCTGGTTGATTCGCTCTCGGAGACCATACTTCAGTGCGGATGCAACATCGAAGACAGCCGCATGATCGCGCTGGGCGGCGAGTTTGCCATCATCCTGATGATCGGCGGCCAGTGGAATGCCCTGGCCAAACTCGAAGGCGCCCTGCCGGGTATGGGAAAAAAGCTGGGTATGACGATATCCTCCCGCCGTACCGAGGGCGACGGCAAGATCAAGCCCGGTGTGCTCCCGTATGCCGTGGATGTGGTCGCGCTTGACAATCCCGGCATCGTTCACCATCTGGCGCGTTTCTTCTCGGCGCGTGACATCAACATCGAGGAGCTGAGCACCAGCAGCTACAGCGCTGCACATACCGGCACGCCCATGTTCAGTGTGCACATGGAGATCGGCATTCCCGCCGATACCCGTATCGCTGCCCTGCGTGATGAGTTTCTCGATTTCTGTGACGAACTCAATCTCGATGCCATCATCGAACCTGTCAAGATCTGAAAGCATGGAGGAAATAATATGGCTGGAGTGAGCATCGGCAAAAAAGTGCCCGATTTCGAGGCCCAGGCCACCGGTGGCAAGACTGTCCGACTCAGCGACTTGCGCGGCAAGAACGTGGTTCTGTATTTCTACCCCAAGGACAGCACCCCGGGCTGTACACGTGAAGGCCAGGACTTCCGTGACAACAAGCTAAAGTTCTCGCGCCGCAACACCATCGTATTCGGTGTCTCGCGTGACAGCCTGCGTTCACATGAGAACTTCAAGGCCAAGCAGGGTTTCAATTTCGATCTGATCTCGGACCCCGATGAAAAGCTGTGCAAACTTTTCGACGTTATCAAGATGAAGAACATGTATGGCAAGAAGGTGCGCGGTATCGAGCGCAGCACCTTTCTGATCGACAGCGAGGGCGTCCTGCGCCGTGAATGGCGCAAGGTCAAGGTCGATGGCCACGTGGACGAGGTCCTCGAGGCAGTGCGCGAAGTCAATACAAAAAACGGATGACAGATGTCACGCAAGCGCATCAGCGGCAAACGCCTGTTCATACTCGACACCAACGTGTTGATGCATGACCCGACAGCGATCTTCCGTTTCAAGGAGCACGATGTCTATCTGCCGATGGTGGTACTGGAAGAGCTCGACCGCGGCAAGAAGGGTCTGTCGGAAGTCGCACGCAATGCCCGTCAGGCCAGTCGTTTCCTCGACGACCTGCTGCGTGATATCGACCGTGACGGCATCCACCATGGCATAGCCCTCAAACCTGCCATCTCAGGACTCAACCTGGAGGGAGCCGCAACCGGCAAGCTATGGTTCCAGACCGAACTCGGCCACCCGCCACCCGCCACCAGCCTGCTGTCGGAGACCCCTGACAACGACATTCTCAATACCGCACTGGAACAGCAGCAACGGCATCCCGACCGACCCGTCACGCTGGTCTCGAAGGACATCAATCTGCGCATCAAGGCCACCATCCTTGGCATCCATGCAGAGGACTACTACAGCGACCAGGTCCTCGAGGACGTGGAGCTGCTCTACAGCGGTAGCGCCGAACTGCCAACCGGGTTCTGGGAAAGCCATGGCAAGGAGATGGAATCATGGCAGGAGGAAGGCCACACCTATTATCGTATCACCGGTCCATTGGTAAAGGAATGGTACCCGAATATCTGCCTCTACATGACCGACGAACAGGCATTTCGCGCGCGCGTTGTCTCACTGGAAAACGGGCACGCCATCATCGAGGTACTCACCGACTACACCGAGCACAACAGCGTGTGGGGCATCCACGCACGCAACCGTGAACAGGATTTTGCGCTCAACCTGCTCATGAACCCGGACCTTGACTTCGTCAGTCTGGTTGGCACCGCAGGTACCGGCAAGACACTGCTGACCCTGGCCGCCGGCCTTGCCCAGACCCTTGATGAAAACCGCTATACCGAAATCATCATGACCCGGGTAACGGTTCCGGTTGGTGAGGACATCGGCTTTCTGCCTGGCACCGAGGAAGAGAAGATGACGCCCTGGATGGGCGCATTGATGGACAACCTAGAGGTGCTCACCAAACCGGATGATGGCGGCAGCTGGGGTCAGGCGGTGACCAATGAGCTGTTGCAAAACCGCATCAAGGTGCGCTCACTGAACTTCATGCGCGGCCGCACGTTTCTGAACAAGTACCTGATCATCGATGAGGCGCAGAATCTCACCGCCAAACAGATGAAGACTCTGATCACCCGCGCCGGACCCGGCACCAAAATCGTCTGCCTCGGCAACATCGCCCAGATCGACACCCCCTACCTGACCGAAACCAGCTCAGGCCTTACCTATGTCGTGGACCGGTTCAAGCATTGGCAACACAGCGGCCATATCACACTCACACGTGGTGAACGCTCACGCCTGGCGGACTTCGCCTCCGAGGCGTTGTAAGGACAACCATAAACGCTCATATCGAACGTGAACCCGCAAAGTACGCGGGGTTTCCGGTTCCCCAACCATTCATGCCTGCATGTTTTCCGTGCAATCCCTGTGTGCTCCGCGCCGAAATCACACATGGAGCGGAGAAGCGGTCTATTACTCGCTGTGTTCGACTGTGATGATCTCATCCCGCGCGCGCGGCCAGGCCGTGAGCACGGCTTGCACCAGGGTGGCCAGCGGAATGGCAAAGAACACGCCCCAGAACCCCCACATCCCACCGAATACCAGTACCGCGACGATGATGGCAATAGGATGCAGGTTGACGACCTCTGAAAACAGCAACGGCACGATGATGGTGCCATCGATGGTCTGAATCACGGTATAGGCGATCATCAGATAGGCGAAATCCGCTGTCCAGCCCCACTGGTAGAAGGCAATCAGCGCTACCGGAATGGTCACCACCACAGCACCAATATAAGGAATGATGACCGACAGTCCGACCAGGGCGGCCAATAGCATGGCGTAGTTGAGCCCCATGATCGCAAAGGTGATATAGCAGGCCACCCAGACGATCAGCACCTCCAGCATCTTGCCACGCACGTAGTTGCCGATCTGACGATCGACATCGGCCCAGACCCGGCGGGTCAGCTCGATATCACGGGGATAGTAATTACGGGCCCAGGCAAGGATCTTGTGCTTGTCCTTGAGAAAGAAAAATACCAGCAACGGCATCAGTATCAGATACACGATGATGGTAATGATATTACCGACATTGCTGAACGATATCGACAGGATGTACTGACCAAAATCGGCGATCTGGTTACGGATAAGTACGATCAGCTTGTCGATCTGGGCACTGGTGAAATACTCGGGATAGGACTCTGGCAACTTGAGCAGCAGCGCCTCGCCACGCTTGAGCATATTGGGCAGCTCCTGGACGAGTTGGGTGATCTGCTGCGACAACAGCGGCAACAGGCCGAACAGAGCATACAGAAACAGCGCCAGAAACACAGTATAGACCGGGATCACCAACCACAGGCGCGGGATATGGAAGCGGTCCAGCTTCTTGATGATACTATCAAGCAGATAGGCGATGATTATGCCGGCGATCACAGGCGTCAACATCTGTCCCATGAACATGATGACCGCAAACCCGAGCAACAGAATGACCGATAAAATGACCACCTGCGGATCGGAGAAATAGCGCTCGAACCAGCGCTTGAAAGCATTACTCATGTTTTCCCCTGGCGAAAATTCTCGAAATGGGTCAAGAACAGCCTTTCCAGGTCGTCGATCACCTCGGCCGCGGCTCTGCCTTGCAGCAGGTGTTGCGCCATCAGTGCCGATGCATCATTGAGCAGCAGCGCCTTGTCGATCATCGGATAGGTGGCGCTGAGCCGTTTCATGGCCGCCACCACCGTCTCCTGTGCCGGACGCTCGATAGCCAGCGGCTCGGCCGGTGCCTCATCCGCCGGCTCCTCTGCCGCTTGCGCGCGCGATGCCAGAAAGCCGGCGAAGTCGAGCAGGCTCTGCCGCTGTTCAGGCATCAGGCGGCGGAAGCAATCCAGCAACGCCTTCTCCTCCGCATCGAGACGGCCTCCCTGCTTTGCCATGACCTGCGTCATTGGATCGAACATGCACGCTATCCCGGGTCACTTCACCGTATCAAGTGTGCGACAGGGACCGATAAATTGCAAACGGGAATCAGGCGACTATTGATGTTCGGCACAATAGTTGCGCGCAAACTCCAGTAGTTCGTCCATGGCACGGTGGCGGAACTTCTGCTTCTGATGCACAAACGAGAAAGGACGTTCCAACGCCGGATCGAGCGGCACGGCCACCAGCGTGCCCAGCTTGAGTTCCTTGGTGATGGTTGCGCGCGAGGTGATGGAGATCCCCATACCGGCCTCCACCGCTCCCTTGATCGCCTCGGGGCTGCCGAGTTCCATACAAACCTTCAATTCATGACGCGGCAGATCGGCATGCTCCATATACTCTGTGATCACCTCACGGGTGCCGGAGCCTTCCTCACGACAAATGAACGGATACTCGAGCAGATCCGCGACAACAACGGCTTCCTTTTTTGCCAGCGGATGGTCGGGCTGGACGATGACCACCAGCTGATCCTTGCGACAAGTTTCCACAACCAGGTTTTTGTTGCTGACTGGTGCCTCAACCACGCCCAGATCGATGTCGTTGTTCTCGACCATCTGCACGATGCCTTCGGTATTCGACACCCGCAGATTGATCGTCACATCGGCATACTTGCTCTTGAAGTCGCCCAGCAGCGCCGGCAACATGTATTCGGCGATTGTGGTACTGGCGCCAATCACCAGGGCGCCGCTGATCTCACCCGTGACCTTGCGTACCGCGTCTTCCATCTCGGCATACTGGGCGAATATCCGGTCGGCATAGTGATATACCTGACGACCGGCCTCAGTGAGGCTGATACGGTTATGGGTGCGGTCGAACAGGCGGGTATTGAAGTGTTCCTCGAGCTGGCGCACCTGGAAAGTGACCGCCGGCTGGGTCATGTGCAGGGTCTCGGCGGCCTTGGTAAAACTCAACAGCTTGGCAACGGTATGGAATACCTGTAATCGTCTGTCGGCCATGATCTGCTTCCGCGCTTGCTTGCGTTCCGGGGGCGCTATCTTAACAGCTTCAGGTCATAAAACAAAATTATAGGGGCAGGAATTCGGCTTGCAGGTCTGGCCCCGGAAAGACTTTGTACGAAAGGGAGGTATTCGACACGGGGATCACGGAGGGTGTGATGGAACGCGAAGTAGGCCAGGGCGCAAGGGGTTCAATGACCGGGGCGCTGACAGAAACGCAGCCTGCACCTTTGGCGCATTATGACGCCGTTTGAACAAGGGGGGGGGAGGAGACCATCACATCGGATGAAGGCCGAAGACCGTAATCCGGGGTGACACTGGCAGGCGGCAAGAATAAAACACGAAGATCACAGAGACACGGCGACACAGAATGGTGATGTGTAGTAGTTCAGACATGGTCTGACAGCACCTGGCTCAGACCTTGCAGGTCAGCGGCCGATTGGCCCGCGCCCTTGTGTCACGCCCGCGTGTGCCCGGGACGGCGGCGTGGCGCGCCACGGATGGCGCGTGCCGCACGCCGACCCACGGATGGGGCGTCGAGCGGCGTCAGCCGACGCCCCGGGA
>WFUO01000044.1 GCA_015484945.1 Gammaproteobacteria bacterium
GCATCTGCGCCGCCACCTTGATATCCGAACGGTCCTTGTCGGTCAGAGCGCCAGCCGACAGACCGCCGCCCTTGCGGTTGATACCCTTGCTGTTTTTGAGAAAACCGCCAACCTTGACCACGGTCTCGATACGGTCGCCATCGACATCCTCGACCCACAGGACGATGCGTCCGTCGTCGAGCAGCAGGGTGTCGCCCCGCTTGACGTCGCGCGGCAGCTCCTTGTAGGTCAGGCCCACCCGGCGCTGATCACCATCGGGCTCCTCGCCATCGGGACCGCCCAGCGAGGCGTCCAGGGTGAAATGGTCGCCCTCGGCCAGGGCGATCTGTCCGTCTTCATTGTTGAAACGTCCGATACGGATCTTGGGCCCCATGAGATCGGCGAGCACGCCGACCTGGCGGCCATAGGCGCGTGCGCGGTTACGCACCGCTTCGACGCGAGGCGGATGATCACTCTGCTCACCGTGCGAGAAGTTGATGCGCACGACATCGACCCCTGCCTCGATGATCTTGTCGAGCATCTTGGGATCGTCCGTGGCCGGACCGATGGTCGCCAGAATTTTGGTTCTTCTCAACATAGATGTTTTCCGCTGGACGTAACAGCCTGTCCAGTCATGGATCAGCCCCCGGCACGCTGTTCGAGGATCTCGACGGCTGGCAGCTTCTTGCCTTCGAGAAACTCGAGGAAAGCGCCACCGCCGGTGGAGATGTAGGAAATCCTGTCGGCGATACCATACTTATCGACAGCGGCAAGCGTATCACCACCACCGGCAATTGAGAAGGCGTCGGATTCGGCGATTGCCATGCCCAGGGCCTTGGTGCCTTCACCGAACTGGTCGAACTCGAAAACCCCGACCGGGCCGTTCCAGACGATGGTGCCGGCCGACTTCATCATCTCGGCAAAACGCGCGGCGGTTTCCGGGCCGATATCGAAGATCATGTCGTCGTCTGCGACCTCGTCAACCTTCTTGACCGTGGCCTCGGCGTTTTCAGAAAATTCCTTGCCGACCACGACATCCGTGGGTACCGGAATCTCGCCACCCTTGGCCTTCGCGGCCTCCATCAGGCGCTTGGCCTCGGGAATCAGGTCTTCCTCGTAGAGCGACTTGCCGACGCTGTAGCCACAGGCGGCAATGAAGGTGTTGGCGATACCGCCACCGGGAATCAGCTGGTCAACGACCTGGCTCAGCGATTCCAGCACGGTCAGCTTGGTCGATACCTTTGAGCCACCGACAATCGCGGCCATCGGCCGTTTGGGGTCATGCAGGGCCTTGCCCAGCGCATCCAGCTCACCGGCCAGCAGCGGACCGGCACAGGCCACCGGAGCGTACTTGGCTACGCCATGGGTGGATGCCTGGGCGCGATGCGCGGTACCGAAGGCGTCCATCACATAGATGTCGCACAGGGCGGCGTATTGCTTCGACAACCCATCGTCATTGCTCTTTTCGCCCTTGTTGAAGCGCACGTTCTCGAGAATCACGACCTCGCCATCGGCCAGCTCGGGCGCCTTGTCGAGATAGTCGGCGATCAGGCGCACTTCCTTGCCCAGCAGACCGGACAGATATTCGGCCACCGGACGTAGTGAAAATTCGTCGGCCGGCTCGCCCTCTGTCGGACGGCCGAGATGGGACATCAGCATGACCCGCGCACCGGCATCGATACATTTCTGGATGGTCGGCAGAGAGGCGCGAATGCGCTTGTCGGAGCTGACCTTGCCGTCCTTGATCGGAACATTGAGATCCTGGCGGATCAGCACCCGCTTGCCGGCAAGATCCAGGTCGGTCATCTTGATAACAGACATGCAAAACTCTCCTAATCAGCAAAAAAACTTGGTTGAAGGCATGCCCTCAGCCAAATTTTCTCTGTGACCAAATTAAGAATTAAGAACAAAGATGAAAGCCCCGGCAAGACCTGCCGTCATTGCGTTTGTCTTTGTTCCTTTCCCTTTTCCTTGCCTCTTGAAGCATCTCCGGTGACGGGCCTGCGCCCGCCACCGGATGCCCCTTTCCTCTTAGTTTGCGGCGACGTGCTCCACGAAACGCATCATGTTGCAGGTGTAGCCGTATTCGTTGTCGTACCAGGAAACGACCTTGACGAAGGTGCCATCCAGGGCGATACCGGCCTCGGCATCGAAGATGGACGAGTAACCGACGCCGCGGAAATCTGTGGAGACGACCTTCTCGTCGGTATAGGCCAGCGTCTTGCTGATATCGCCAGACTCGGAGGCGGCCTTCATGGCGGCGCAGATCTCGTCGTAGCTGGCTTCCTTCTCCAGTTCACAGGTCAGATCGACGACCGACACGTCGGAGGTCGGTACGCGGAAGGCCATGCCGGTCAGCTTGCCATTCAGTTCCGGCAGTACCACGCCGACGGCCTTGGCGGCACCCGTCGAGGACGGGATGATGTTTTCCAGGATGCCGCGGCCGCCGCGCCAATCCTTCTGCGATGGTCCATCAACGGTCTTCTGGGTGGCGGTGGCAGCGTGAACCGTGGTCATCAGGCCGCGCTTGATGCCCCAGTTGTCATGCAGAACCTTGGCCACCGGCGCCAGGCAGTTGGTGGTACAGGAAGCGGCCGAGACGATGTTCTGGCCTGCGTAGGTCTCGTGGTTGACGCCATACACGAACATCGGCGTACCGTCCTTGGACGGTGCGGACATGACGACCTTTTTGGCGCCGGCGTCGATGTGCTTCTGGCACAGCTCTTCGGTCAGGAAGAAACCGGTCGAGTCGATGACGATGTCGGCACCGACCTCGTCCCACTTCAGGTTGGCCGGATCACGCTCGGCGGTCAGGCGGATCTTCTTGCCGTCCACGATCATGGCGCCTTCCTCGGCGGCGACTTCGCCGGCGAAACGGCCGTGAACCGAGTCGTACTTGAGCATGTAGGCCAGGTAGTCAGCTTCCAGCAGATCGTTGATACCAACGATCTCGATATTGCTGAATTCCTTGTACACGGCGCGGAAGATCATCCGCCCGATACGGCCGAAGCCGTTGATACCGACTTTGATAGTCATTGGTGTTTTCTCCTCAAAAACGGGTCGAACCCTTGATTACAAAACTGATTTCACCGTATCGACGACATTCTCCACGGTGAAACCGAATTCCTTGAACAGATCGCCGGCCGGGGCGGATTCGCCGAAGCGGCGGATGCCGACCACCTTGCCGTTGATGCCGACATACTGGTACCAGCCATCGGGCACCGCGGCCTCGACGGCCACACGCGCGGTGACGGCGGACGGCAGCACAGATTCGCGATAGGCCTCGTCCTGCGCCTCGAACACATCGACCGAGGGCATCGAGACGACACGGATCCGGCGGTCGGCCAGCGCCTCGGCAGCGCCGACGGCCAGCGCAACCTCGGAACCGGTGGCAATGATGATGGCCTCCGGCGTGCCTTCGCAGTCGCGCAGCACATAGCCGCCCTTGCGGATGTTCTCGATTGTGGCGGCATCACGCTGCTGGTGCGGCAGGTTCTGACGCGAGAAGATCAGGCAGCTCGGACCATCCTTGCGCTCCACGGCGGCGGCCCAGGCCACGGCGGTTTCGACCGCGTCACAGGGACGCCAGACGCTCATGTTGGGGATCATGCGCAGCGTCGGAATCTGCTCGATCGGCTGATGGGTGGGGCCGTCCTCGCCCAGCCCGATGGAATCATGGGTATAGACGAAGATGCTCTGGATCTTCATCAGCGCGGCCATGCGCAGGGCGTTGCGCGCGTATTCCGAGAACATCAGGAACGTGCCGCCAAACGGAATGAAACCACCGTGCAGGGCGACACCGTTCATGATCGCAGACATGCCGAACTCGCGCACACCGTAGGAAATGTAGTTGCCATCAGCGACGGTGTTGGTGATCTGTTTCGAATCCGGCCATGCGGTGAGGTTGGACGGTGTCAGGTCGGCGGAACCGCCGAGGAACTCCGGCAAAACCGCCGCATAGGCGGTAATCGCGTTCTGCGAGGCCTTGCGGGTGGCCGGGCCTTCGGCCTTCTCGTCGGTCGCCTTGACGAAGGCGGCAACCGTTTCGTTCCAGCTGGCGGGCAGCTCGCCGTTCATGCGCCGCTCGAATTCGGCGGCCAGATCCGGATAGGCGGCCTTGTAGGCAGCGAACTTCTCGTTCCATTCGGCTTCGGCCTTGCTGCCCTTGTCCTTCGCATCCCAGCCGGCATAGATCTCGTCCGGGATCACGAACGGATCGTACTTCCAGCCCAGGTTCTCGCGCGTGGCCTTGATCTCGTCCTCGCCCAGCGGCGCGCCGTGACAGTCATGGCTGCCGCACAGGTTGGGCGCGCCGTAGCCGATCGTGGTCTTGCAGCAGATCAGCGTGGGCTTGTCGTTGACGGCCTTGGCCTCGCGAATGGCCTTGTCCACCGCCTCGGCATCGTGACCATCGACATCGCGGATCACGTGCCAGCCGTAGGCCTCGAAGCGCATCGGCGTATCGTCCCCGAACCAGGTATCGGTATGACCGTCGATGGAGATGTTATTGTCGTCCCAGAAAGCGATCAGCTTGCCCAGGCCCCAGGTGCCGGCCAGCGAGCAGGCCTCATGCGAGATGCCTTCCATCATGCAGCCGTCACCGAGGAATACGTAAGTGTAATGATCGACGATGTTGTGGCCGTCACGGTTGAACTGGGCGGCCAGGGTGCGTTCGGCCAGCGCCATGCCCACGGCATTGGTGATGCCCTGTCCCAGCGGGCCGGTGGTGGTCTCGACGCCCGGGGCGTAACCGTATTCGGGATGACCCGGCGTCTTGGAATGCAACTGGCGGAAGTTCTTGATGTCTTCCATGCTCAGGTCGTAGCCGGTCAGGTGCAGCAGCGAATAGATCAGCATGGAGCCATGGCCGTTGGACAGTACGAAACGGTCACGATCGGCCCAGCCCGGATTGGACGGGTTGTGCTTCATGTGGTCGTTCCACAGCACTTCGGCGATATCGGCCATGCCCATCGGGGCACCGGGATGGCCCGAGTTGGCCTTCTGAACCGCGTCCATGCTCAGGGCACGGATCGCATTGGCTAATTCTCTGCGCGTGGGCATCGTCTTCTCCTAGGTTAATTTCAAAATCTTTATCATCAGGCTGCTCCGCCATGATGGCCGGCATCCGCCTTGTGCCGGCAGGCCGGGACAAGGCGGCATCCGGCGCTGTCTGTTTGCCGGTCCGATGCCATCACATGCCCGGATCCGTGCGGCGCCTGCGGCCGTGACCGGGCCCCGCACACAAAAGAAGGTGGCTATTCTCGCCTACTTGGCCGCGCACGGCAATAGCAGGCCTGTATGGGGCGATAAACAGAGCTTTGGGGAATGTCCGCGATCAGCTGTGATTCACGCAGGCGTTTGAAATATAGAGATTATTTCTACTCATGCCGCCATTTGATCGAACAGCCCATGCTCGGGATCTGTTCACGCGGGCCCTGCCCGGTCTCGGCCACCTGGCGCATGGCCTCGAACAGATCGCGCCGGGTATCCGGCGGGGCGGCCTGTTTGCGGCTGGCATCCAGCCGTCCGCGGTACTGGAGCTCGAGATCGGCATTGTAGCCGAAGAAATCCGGCGTGCAGACGGCGCCATAGGCCCTGGCGACCTCCTGGGTCTCGTCGTAGAGATATGGAAACGGAAAATCGTACTGCTCGGCGACGCGGCGCATGTTGTCAAAGGAATCCTCGGCATATTCGGCCGGATCGTTGGACATGATGGCCACGCTGTTGATGCCCAGATCCCGCAACTCGCGGGTATCTCGCACGATGCGGTCGATGATGGCCTTGACATAGGGGCAATGGTTGCAGATGAACATCACCAACAGGCCCCGCTCGCCGCGGCAATCCTCCAGCGTCCAGGTCCTGCCATCCACACCGGGCAGGCTGAAATCGATGGCCGGGCGGCCAAATTCGCATATGGGGGTCTCGAGACTGACCATGGCGTTTCTCCTGTATGTGTCGTTGAAACCGCTCCAGCGGTGCCCAACACGGCACCGAAATAAGCGAGTGCGCGATCTTCCGATGTTACAGTCTGTAACCGGCAGCCGGGATACCCGGATAAATGCTTGAAATACTGTCGGAAACGGCACTACACTTGGTTCGAGCAGCCGGTAATGGCTGACAACTATAATATATAACCGCCGACAACTCGATGATTCGATACCGCCAAACACGGGGTTGCCCGAAAATGATACGACTGCATTGCCTACGCCTTGCCCGCCTGCTGGGGCTGACACTGTCACTGCTGCTGGCGCCGTCCCTGGCCCGGGCCGACGAATTCACGCTGATCGTCCAGCCCATCCAGTCGGCCGAGGCCACGAAAAAGGCCTATCAACCACTGGCCGACTACCTGACTCAGGCTACCGGTCACAAGATCCGCCTGGTCACGGCGCTCAACTTCGTCTCCTATTGGCAGACCATGAAAAGCGGACAGTACGATTTGATCCTGGATGCCGCCCACTTCACCGGCTACCGGATCAAAAAGATGAAATACACGCCGCTGGCCAAGATTCTCAATGTCGTGAGTTTTTCGCTGGTCACCCACGAAGACGAACCGATACTGGAACTCAAGGAACTGATCGGCAAGAAGATCGCCCTGCTGTCATCGCCCAGCCTCGACGCCCTGCGCCTGGCCTCGATGTTTCCCAATCCGCTGCGCCAGCCGATCATCGTGCGCGTGGATGATGCCGCCCAGGCCGCCCGGCTGATCAAGGAAAAAAAGGTCGCCGCGGCCATGATCCCGACCCCGATGGTCTCGGCGTTTCCGTATCTGAGCATCGTGGAGACCACGCCACAGGTGCCGCACATGGCGTTGTCGGCCTCGCCACGGGTGCCAAAGGACGTGCAGCAGAAGATTCGTGTGGCCCTGCTCAATGCCTCGCGCACCAGCGAGGGCAAGAAACTGCTGGCCAAGCTGAGACTGCCCGGTTTCGAGGCCGCCACGCCCAAGCAATACCTCAAGTACGCGGATCTGCTGCGCAGCGTGTTTGGCTACTAGCCCGGCATCCTGTTGGCCAAGCCGGCCGATTCGTGTCAGAATTCCGCGACGACAAAAACCGCCGGACACAGTGAGAGTGTCCGGCGCATTCACCCATCACACAAGACTTGCCAGAGGAATACATGTCCAACGCATACCTGTTTACTTCGGAATCGGTCTCGGAAGGCCATCCGGACAAAATAGCCGACCAGATCTCCGACGCCATACTCGACGCCATCATCGCCCAGGATCCGCATGCGCGGGTGGCCTGCGAAACCATGACCAAGACCGGGATGGTGGTACTGGCCGGAGAGATCACGACCAGCGCCAGCGTCAACTACGAACAACTGGTGCGTGACACCATCAACAGCATCGGCTACACCCACTCGGACATGGGTTTCGACGGCCACACCTGCGCCGTGCTCAATGCCCTGGGCCAGCAGTCGCCCGACATCAACCAGGGCGTGGACCGAAAGACCCGCGAGGAACAGGGCGCCGGCGACCAGGGGCTGATGTTCGGCTACGCCAGCAACGAGACCGATGTGCTGATGCCGGCACCGATCACCTATGCCCACCGGCTGGTACGCCGTCAGGCCGAGGTACGCAAGAACGGCACCCTGCCATGGCTGCGCCCGGATGCCAAATCACAGGTCACGTTCCGCTACGAAAACGGACGTCCGGCCGGCATCGAGGCCGTGGTGCTCTCGACCCAGCATGCGCCGGAGATCGACGAGCGGGTGCTGCACGAAGCCGTCATGGACGAGATCATCAAACCGGTGCTGCCGGCGGAGTGGCTGGACGAAAATACCCGCTACCACATCAACCCCACCGGCCGGTTCGTCATCGGCGGGCCGATGGGCGACTGCGGACTGACCGGACGCAAGATCATCGTCGATACCTATGGCGGCATGGCCCGTCACGGGGGCGGCGCGTTCTCCGGCAAGGATCCGTCCAAGGTCGATCGTTCGGCCGCCTACGCAGCGCGCTACGTAGCCAAGAACATCGTTGCCGCCGGCCTGGCCGAACGCTGCGAAATCCAGGTGTCGTACGCCATCGGCGTGGCCGAGCCGACCTCGATCACGATCGAGACCTTCGGCACCCACAAGATCGACGAAAGCCGGATCGGCGAACTGGTGCGCGAACACTTCGACCTGCGTCCGTGGGGCATCATCACCATGCTCGACCTGCTGGAACCGCACTACCAGCCGGTATCCGCCTACGGGCACTTCGGCCGTGAGGATCTCGACCTGCCCTGGGAACGCACCGACAAGGCCGAGACCCTGCGTCACGCGGCCGGCCTCTGACAGTACCCCACCCGGGCGAAGCACAACGCAATCCGGGCGAACTGTCAGACCATCGCCGCCGCAGACGGGCTCCGCAGCGGTTTTTCAATGGCCTGTTTGCGTTCCGGCCATCAGCATATATACTTTACCCCGTTTACCGAGGGGCGCTGCAGCCCCGCCATTGAATGGTTCTTCGCACCTTGCGGGTTTCCCGCATACCCGCCCCCATTCAGTAGCGAGGTCAGGCTCGGTAAACCACAATCCGACAGGTTCAACGGCGCTCATCTTGACATTGACCTGGCTGGTCGAAAAGCGTGACGACCGCCTGTTTGAGAGGAGTGGAACCGTGAATGCCGTGATCGATCCCAATTTCACCGACTACAAGGTTGCTGACATCTCCCTGGCCGAATGGGGCCGCAAGGAGATCGCCATCGCCGAATCCGAAATGCCGGGCCTGATGGCCATCCGCGAGGAATACCGCGGCCAGCAGCCGCTCAAGGGAGCGCGCATCTCCGGCAGCCTGCATATGACCATCCAGACCGCGGTACTGATCGAGACACTGGTGGCGCTGGGCGCCGAGGTGCGGTGGGCCTCGTGCAATATCTTCTCGACCCAGGATCATGCCGCCGCGGCCATTGCCGCGCAGGGCATCCCGGTGTTCGCCTGGAAGGGCGAGACCATCGAGGAATACTGGTGGTGCACCGAACAGATGATGACCTGGCCGGATGGCAAACTGCCCAACATGATCCTCGATGATGGCGGCGACGCCACGCTGCTGGTGCACAAGGGCGCCGAATTCGAGAAGGCCGGCAGCATTCCCGAAACCAGGCCGGACGACAACGAGGAATGGGCCGCGATCCTTGACGTGCTGCGCCGCACACAGGAGAAGGACAAGTGGACCCGCATCGCCGAGAGCGTCAGAGGCGTGACCGAGGAGACCACCACCGGTGTGCACCGCCTGTACCAGATGGAAGAAAAGGGCGAACTGCTGTTCCCCGCCATGAATGTCAACGACTCGGTCACCAAGAGCAAGTTCGATAACCTGTATGGCTGCCGCGAATCCTTGATCGACGGCATCAAGCGTGCCACCGATGTCATGATCGCCGGCAAGATCTGCGTGGTGCTCGGTTATGGCGATGTCGGCAAGGGCTGCGCCCAGGCCTTCCGTGGCATGGGCGCCACCGTTTGGGTGACCGAGATCGATCCGATCTGCGCCCTGCAGGCGGCGATGGAAGGCTACCGTGTTGTGAACATGGACGACGCGGCCTCGCAGGGCGACATCTTCGTCACCACCACCGGTAATGTAAACGTCATCAACCACGATCACATGGCGGCGATGAAGAACGAGGCCATCGTGTGCAACATCGGCCACTTCGATTCAGAGATCGACATCGCCTCGCTGGAGAAATACCAGTGGGAAGAGATCAAGCCGCAGGTCGATCACGTGATCTTCCCGGACGGCAAGCGCATCATCGTGCTGGCCCGCGGACGACTGGTCAACCTGGGCTGTGCCACCGGGCATCCAAGTTTCGTCATGTCGGCCTCGTTCACCAACCAGGTAATGGCGCAGATCGAGCTGTTCCACAACCACGACAAGTACGAGAACAAGGTCTATGTATTGCCCAAGATCCTCGACGAAAAGGTTGCGCGTCTGCACCTGGACAAGATCGGCGCCAGGCTGACGACCCTGACGCCGGAGCAGGCAGAATACATCAACGTGCCGGTCGAAGGCCCGTACAAGCCTGACCACTACCGGTACTGAGCCATCACCGGCCCGGCCTGCTGTCGTGGCGGGTCGGGCCACCCATCCTGACCCGCCAGCCACGGAAACGATCCCGATGCAGAGCCAGAAACAGTTCGAGCGGCATTTCAGTTTCGAGTTCTTCCCCCCCAAAACCGAACAGGGAGAAAAAAGGCTCGATGGTGTACTTGCCACACTGGGCGGCCTGAAACCGCTGTATTTCTCGGTCACCTTTGGTGCCGGCGGCAGCACCCAGCAAGGCACGGTGAACACCGTGAAACGCATCATGCAGGCCGGCTACGATGCCGCGCCGCATCTGTCGTGCATTGGCTCCACACGCGACAACATCAGCCAGTTGCTCGATACCTATATCGACATGGGCGTGCGGCGCATCGTCGCATTGCGCGGCGACATGCCATCGGGCATGCATGAAGCCGGCGAGTTCCGTTACGCCAACGAACTGGTGGCCTTCATACGCGCACAGACCGGCGATCACTTTCATATCGAGGTTGCCGCCTATCCAGAGTTTCATCCACAGGCGCGCACATCCCGGGATGACATGGCGCGCTTCATGGACAAGCTGGCGGCCGGGGCCAACGGCGCCATCACTCAGTATTTCTTCAATCCCGACGCCTATTACCGCTTCATCGACGATTGCGAGAAGCTCGGCCTGAACCTGCCCGTGGTGCCCGGCATCATGCCGATCACCAACTATACCCAGCTGGCGCGCTTCTCGGACATGTGCGGCGCCGAGATTCCGCGCTGGATCCGCCGGCGGCTGCAGGACTTCGGTGACGACATGGCATCGCTGCGCCATTTTGGCGAAGAGGTTGTCACCTGCCTGTGCGCGGATCTGCTCGACCACGGCGCGCCCGGCCTGCATTTCTACACCATGAACCAGGCGGATGCCGTGTCCGCCATCTGGCGCAACCTGGGATTGTAAGCCTGGGATAAATCGGTAATGTTTGATCAACACCGAGCGCACGGAGGTATCACGAGGGCCACGAAGAGAGTTTTTTCCGCCACCGACAAGCACACCCGCGATTCTCTGCTCGCCATGCCTTTGTACTGAAACCCGGCGCAATATGGGCCTCACAAATCAGGGATTCTTCCTTTCCACATTCAGGCCACGGCTTGCCTGACACAGACAGGCATGGTGAGATAGCGGCATGCGTCTGCACCGAATTCACATCGATACGCCGCTGGCTACCGATACCCTCATCGAACTGCCGGCCGAAAGAACCAATTATCTCCTGCGCGTGTTGCGCCTGCGCGAAGGCAATGAATTCACTGCCTTCGATGGTCATGGCGGAGAATACCGGGCCGTCATCGAGCATGCAGGCAAGCACAAGGCAATGGTACGCATAGCAGAGCACGATGATGTCGAGCGTGAATCACCGCTGGACATCCATCTCTACCAGGCGGTATCCAGGGGAGAGCGCATGGACTACACCATCCAGAAGGCTGTCGAGCTTGGCGTCAGCCGCATCCTGCCCGTTTTCAGCCAACGCAGTGTGGTACAGTTGAAAGGTGAGCGCCTTCAACGTAAACAGGCGCACTGGCAGCAGATCGCGATCAGCGCCTGCGAGCAATGCGGCCGCAATCGTATTCCACCTGTCGAAATACCTCGGCCGCTGGGCGAGGCCCTGCAGACACTGCCCACCGACCGAACCAGCCTGCTGCTGGATCCCCTGGCCCGGCAGGGCCTGGCCGACATCGACCCGGACAACCTGGCCATCAGCCTGCTGATCGGACCGGAAGGAGGACTGACAGCTGATGAAATCGGCATGGCCGCCGGGCATGGTTTTGTCGGTGTTCAGCTAGGGCCGCGCATACTGCGCACCGAAACCGCGGCGGTCACGGCCATTGCCATCCTGCAATCGCACAGGGGCGATTTGTAGGCAAGCCGCAAGATACTGAGGAGCCAATTGGCTTCAAAAAGACCTTTTCCGTCTTGGTGGCCTCTTTGGACTCTTCGTGTGCTTCTTGTTTAAAACTACATGGAAGCACACTTCAGCCGCGCAGCATGACCTCGCGTGCATGTTTTTCGAGCGCGTCCAGATCGGGTATCTCGGCAGGTTCGCCTTCGATGAAGATCTTGCACGATACCCCTTCGGGCAGTTCTTCCTCACCGGCCAGCGTGACCGACGCCGGCGTGGCCTGCACCAGGCGGGGAATGCTTTCCATGACGATGGCCATGAACGGCATGTCGGTCTCGCCATTGAGGGTGTTGAGGATGGCGATACGGTGTCCCTTGCCCGGTTGCGAGGGCGCATGGCCTGTCAGTTCACTGTAGTCGAGCAACGGCACGCGCAGACCCCGCCATTCGATGACCCCCTTGAACCACGCGGGCGCATCTTTGACCGGTTCCGGCTCACGGTACGAGACCACTTCGGCCACCGCCGCATTGGGCAGCAACAGTTCAGTGGCGGCGACCCGGATCCTGAGGCTGTGAATGTTGCTGGCGAGATCGTTCATGACTGGCTCCTGATTCTTTCCATCTCGGTGATGAGCCGTTCGGCAAGCTCTTCGGGCGTGCCGGTATAGCTCACCACGCCGGCGCTGCGCACCGAGTCCGACATCGAGCTGATCACGCAACTGTCGGGATCCTGGGCCCAGACCTCGCCGCCATGTTCGACGATCTCGCGCGCGCCCAGGGTGCCATCACTGCCCATGCCGCTGAACACGATGGCCCGGCAGCGCTTGCCATAACGCCGGGCACAGGCCTTCATGACGGCGTCGATGGAAGGGCTGTAGATACTGCGCGCCATGACGGGACGCAGATGGAGGTTCCCGGTATCGGTGAAATCGATCTGTTTCTCGACTGGTGCGATGAGCAGGTGATTCTCCTGTAACCGCATGCCCTCGCTGGCCGAATCGATCTTGAGATACGACACCCTGCCGAGTTGCTCGGCCAGCAGTGAGACGAAACCGCCGCCAATATGCTGGGCCAACACGAAACTGGCCGGCATGTCCGGCGGCAATGCGGCGAGAAACTGCTTGACTGCCTGAGGCCCGCCGATGGAAGCGCCGAGCACCCACACCGTGGCCGGTTCCTCGTCGGTGGCCGGAATGCCGTCATCGATCAGTTCCTCATCCTGGGCCTGCGGCTGCCGCGTCTCCTGGACGATGGCGGCCGCGGCCTGTAATTCCTCTTCGTCCGGCAGCGCCAACTCGGCCAGTGCGGTTTCGACCAGGTCATCATCAGCCGGCTCGATATCAGCGATCAGGTCCTCGGCATCGGGTATGCGCTGGGTATCCTCATCGCCTGTCCCGTATTCCGGTGTTTGTTCGGTCTTGTGGGCGCTTTCCCGTGTTGCATCATCCTGTGACAGGCCGTCTTCCAGTTCAATAACCACCGGACCGCTCTCATCGGCCTGGGGCTGGGAGTCTTCGGCCGCGTTCTCGTGTTTGCGTGTCAGCGTGGCCTCACGATCGGCCAGTTCATAGAGTTTTTCCGCCAGTCTGCGTCCCCATGCGCGTCCCGACGTGGTCGTTGGAATACGCGTCGCGCCGGCGTCATTGAACAGGATGGGCAAACTGGTCTGGTCGATGAGAATCTCGAGCAGGCTGGCGTCACGATCATCCTGGTCATCGAGATCGACCAGCAGCACGTCGGCGATGCTGCGATCGATGTCACCGGGCAAACAACGCTTGACGACCTCGTTGGGGATGATCTCGATGTTGTGCCCTGCCAGTAATTCCTTCAGGCACCGCCGCTGCATGTGCGAGCGACTGATGATGGCTACTCTCAACGGCAAACTGGCGAGTTCCGGCACTTGCATCTCAGTCCTTTACGACCTCTGCGATGGTCTCCAGGAGTTCCGCCTCCTGGTAAGGCTTGCCCAGATAACGTTCAACACCGATCTCCCGGGCGCGCTGACGATGCTTTTCTCCGGTTCGCGAGGTGATCATGATGATTGGTATGCCCTTGAGGCGTTCCTCGTTGCGCATGTGCGTTGCGACCTCGAAACCGTCCATACGTGGCATCTCGATATCCAGCAGCATGACGTCTGGAATCACGTCCTGCAGCTGGGCCACGGCATCGACCCCGTCCTTGGCGGTGATGACCTGCATGCCATTGCGTTCCAGCAGACGTTTGGTGACCTTGCGCACGGTGATGGAGTCATCGACCACCATGGCGGTAATGAGTTTCTGCTCCGGCTCGATGACCGGATGCTCTTCTTCCTCATGCGTGATGGTGCGCATGCGAATCACGGCGCCCATGTCTAGGATCAGTACCACGCTGCCATCACCGAGTATCGTGGCGCCGGAGATGCCGCGTACAATGCTGAGCTGAGGCCCAACCGACTTGACCACGATCTCGCGGCTGCCAAGCAGCGCATCGACCTGGAATGCGGTATGGTGATCACCGGAGCGCGCCAGAATGACCGGAAACATATGCTGGCCTTCGGGCAGACTGGGCTCCATCAGACCCAGACGGGCACCCAGACTCTGTACCTGGTACTGGTTGCCGGCATACTGAAAGTGCTTGCCGGGATCGCGGAAATATTCCTTCAACTCGTCCGCTGTCATCCGCACGATGCCCTCGATACTGGCTAGCGGAATGGCGAAGTGTTCTTCACCCACCGAGGCCAGCAGGGCCTGGTTGACGGCCAGCGTAAGCGGCAGGCGGATGACGAACGTGGCGCCCTTGCCCTGCTGCGATTCGATGAACAGCGAACCGCCAAGTTGCTTGATCTCGCTGTTGACCACATCCATGCCCACGCCACGGCCGGCGATCTGGGTGATCTCCTCGGCGGTGCTGAAACCGGATTCGAGAATGAACTGCATGATGTCACTGTCGGTGACCTCGTCATCACTGGTGAGCAAGCCCTTTTCCATGGCCTTGCCGCGGATGGCGTCAAGGTCCAGACCGCGTCCATCGTCACTGACACGCAGCACCACCTCGGTGCCCTCACGTGACAGGTCGAGCTCGATGCTGCCCTGCTCCGGCTTGCCGGCCTTCTTGCGTTCCGCGGGTGGCTCGATGCCATGCGCGATGGCATTGCGCAACATGTGTTCGAGTGGCGCAACAATGCGTTCGAGCACCGTGCGGTCAACCTCGCCCTCGACACCACTGACCTCGAGCCTGACCTTGCGGCCCAGCTCGTTGGCGGTCTGGCGAACGATGCGCTGCAGGCGCGAGACGATACCGGTGAACGGCACCATCCGGGTACGGATCAGTCCTTCCTGGAGTTCGGTGTTCACGCGCGCCTGCTGCACGAGCAAGGTCTCGGCCTCGCGCACCTGGTTGTCAAGAATGGCATGCAGGCTGGAGAAGTCGCCAACGCTTTCCATGAGACTGCGCGACAACTGCTGCAGGGTGGAATAACGATCCATCTCCAGTGGATCGAACTCCTCGCCCATCTCGGCAACTTCCTTCTCGTAGCGTGAAATGATCTGGGCGTCGGTCTCGATCTGTAGCTTGCGCAATTGTTCACGCAGACGCACGATGGTCTGTTCGAGCTCTTCCAGGTTGTAGGCAAACGCGCCGACCTGCTGTTCGAGACGCGAACGGTAGATACTGACTTCGCCCGCATGGTTGACCAGATCGTCGAGCAATAGCGAACTGACGCGCACAGTCTCCTGTGTCGTCACCGATTCGCGTGTCGGCCTGACCGGCTGTTGCGCAGCCAGTTCGGAGACTGGCGGAATCTCGACCATCTCGACCGGGCGTGGCGGTTCCGGTTCTGGTTCCGGTTCCGTTTGGTCGGGCTGTTCCACGTCGGCTGGTTCCCCACCCTTGAGCAGGGATTCGAAACGCGCGACCATGTCCTGCGCCGGCTCCACCGGCCGCATGTCACGCAACTGATCGAGCATGCGGAACAGAACGTCCAGCCCTTGCTGCACGGCATCGACATGCACCTGCTGCGGCTCCAGCTGTTCTTCTGTGATCGCGGTGAGCAGGCTTTCCATGCTGTGACTGAGGTCGCCGATGGCGCTGACATTGGCCATGCGCGCGCCCCCCTTGAGGGTGTGCAGGTCGCGCTGCAGCCCGGCGATGGTGGCACGGTCATCCGGGTTCTCGCGCCAGCGGCCAATGACCGACTCACAATGATCGATGAGTTCGAAGCCTTCTTCAAGGAACACCTCGACCAGGTCGGTATCGTAATCGGTCCGCTGCTCCGGTGATGCCGGCGCGACACCGCCTTCTTTCTGCAACTCGGCCTGTTCACGCCGCTGGCGCTCGTCGATCTTCTCCTGCTCGACCGCATACAGAATGCCAACCTTGTCTAGCAGTACACCGGTGTCGGCAGTCAGCCGTGACGGCGCCACACTGGCCAGTTCCTCCAGCATGTTCTCGATGGCCTGAACGCTGCCGGCCAGCACCGCCATGCCCTCCCCGGAAACAGGCTCCTCGTTGGTCATCAACGCCTTGACGTATTTTTCGCAGATGCCGGCAAGCTCGGCGATCTTCTCAACCTCGGCCATGCGCGCGCTGCCATGCAGGGTGTGCAGGGCACGTACCAGGGCATCGGTAACATGACAGGCATCACTGTTCTCGGTACAGGTATCGATGAAATGGCGTATGGTTTGCAGATGACCGGACGATTCCTTGCTGAAGATCTCGTACAGGGCCGGATCGATGATGCCTTCGGCGCTCTCTTCCTCTTCCTCCTCGGCTGCCGAGAGTTCCTCGACGATCTGTTCCTCGGGGCGCTTTTGTGATTCCTTGCCAAGCTCCACCAGTTCGAAGCCGCGCTCGATCAGCGCCTGCGGGTCGGCCGCCGGCGCAGGACCACCCTGCATCTGCCCGATCAATGCGTCCAGCACATCGGTGGACTGCTGGATCATTTCGATCATCTCCGGCATCACCGGCACGGTATTGTCGATGATGCGGTTGAGCAGATTCTCGACCGACCAGGCCAGCTCGCCGACCACTTCGGCGCCAACCAGGCGGCCGCTGCCCTTGAGGGTATGGAATGAGCGTCTGAACCGGGTCAGGCTTTCATGATCCTCGTGATCGGCGATCCATTTTGGCAACAGTTCGTGAATGACGCCCAGCTCTTCCCTGGCTTCCTCGATGAAGATCTCCAGAATGTCGTCATCGACATCCTCGAGTAACGCCGCGGCCCGCTCGCCGGCACTGGGTTGGGCATCTTCCGCCGCTGGCGCCTGCTGTTCTTCCGCGGTTTCCTGTTCGGCAGCGGGTGTCTCGACCTCCAGCGGTTCGAGCGCCACCGGCTCGACCTCGGGCAGCTCGAATTCCGGCGGCTCCTCGTCGGTGACGACAGGCCCCTCCGGTTCCTGCGCATCCGCCTCGTCCGGCACGGCCGGTTCAGCGGGCGTTTCCCCATCGGCCGTTTCGCCCTTCGCCGGCGCCTGCGTTTCCTCCCGGGCCTCGGTGGCCGCCGGCTGTATGGCTTCCGCTCCGGTCTCCGTTTCGGTTCCGGCATCTTCGGGGGTGGCGTCCGCTGCCTTGCTCTCGGCTTCGTCCCAATGCAGTCCCTCGGGCAGTTCGACCGGGTGGCCGAGCCGGCTCAGGCTGTGATGCGCAACCTCCAGCCGCTCGCCACGGCCTGGCACATTTTCGAGTACGCCCTCGAGATAGTATTCGATACTGATGATGGCATCGGCCAGGGTATCGAGTTCCTCCTGGCCGGGTTCCAGGCGCTTGGCCTGGATATCATCGACGATGTAGTCACGCACGGCACGCAGCATCAGGGCCGCATAGTCGAGCGAAAGCATCTCCATGCCGCCGCGGATCTCGTCGAACAGGCGTGGTACGTCCTCGAGGCGGTCGAAATCCCAGGGTGAATCGATGAACGAAACGATGGCCTCCTTGGCCTTGGCCATGTCCACACAGATCTCGCGCAACAGCAGATCACGGATCTGGCGGAATTCGCTCTCCGGCAGCATGACGCCGGCTTCGCCGGCCTCCTCACTGGAGACGCGCTTGATGCCTTCGAGAATCTGGTCGGCCTGACTCTCGGCCGTGGGTGTCATGCTGATGCCCTCGAGCGAGGATTCGGCATACAGCAGCGAACCGGCGATTTCCATCAGGCGCGCTTCGCTCACATCCAATTCGCCGCCCAGCATGGCGCGCAGGGCGGTCTCCTGTTCCTGGATGACCTTGCGCGGCACGCCCTGTCCAAGCATGCCCAGCGTGTCGGCGATCCGGTGCAGGTCGTCGCAATACGGCGCCAGCTCCTGGATGTCGTTCTTGCCGCTGCGCAGATACAGGTCCAGAGCGTCCTTGACCCGGCCAAGATCATCGCGGATCGCCACCGCCACAGTCTCGAACAGGGCCTCGTTGGGTCCGCCCAGGCTCTCGCGCGCGGATTCCAGTTCCTCTTGTGTGGCCAGCAATCCTTCCAGTCCGAAGGTCTGTCTGACGGCGCTGACCCGCTCGCCCGAGGATGAGGCACGGGCCACATAATAAAGCAGGTTGGTGAGCAACTGACCGCTCATTTCTTCGGACAGTTGCTGCTCGCCGTGATCGATGAGTTGCTTGATGCGGCGATCGACCTGGCCCATCAGCAGTTTCAATGCCACGCTGGACTCCAGGCCGTCTTCCAGCAGTGCCTCGATCAGCCCGCGCGCCACCCACCACAGGCGAATCACCGGCTGTTCGGTGGACGCCTGCTCGAGTTTCTCCAGCACCGCGTCCATGTTGCGCAAGCCGGACTTGGGATCCTTGTCACGATACCAGTTGAGCAGGCCCACCTGGTAGGCGTGACGCTGCTTCTTCGCCAGCGCCTGCAAGTCCACATCCGCCAGGTCTGCCGGCCGTTCGACCTCGATGGGTGCGACATTGTCGATATCAGGCGTAAACAGCGAGTTCTCGGACAACAGGTTCTCGCCACGCGCCGCGCGCATGTCGTTAAGCATGGGCAGGAAGATCAGCGGATCGTCACGCAGGCCGCCCTGAACGCGTTCAAGGTAATCTGGCAATTGCAGGATGCCGCGCATCAGGATCTCGTAGGATTCCTCCTTTTGCGAGACCCGGTTGTCGAGCAGACCGAGCACAAGCTTCTCCATCTCCTCGACCAGCAGCGCGGCGCCATACAGCTCCACCATCTGCAGACTGCCGTTGACCTGGTGCAGGTAGGTCTGGCAGAAACGCAGCTGGGTCATGTCTTCGGGATTTTCGACATACTCCTCCAGCGCGCTGCGCGCCTGCTTGAGCGTGTCGTCGATCTCCTGCCGCACCCAGCTGAGGGTGGATTGGTCTATGCGTTTGCTCATCGTTGCCTGCTTGTGTTTTCGGACCCACCGATGCGTCGGTAGGCCAGCGTGTTGTCCGAACGCACACGTTCGACCTGACCGGATTCAAGACCGTGCATCTCCCCGGACCCGAGGATCAGCAATCCACCAGGCACCAGATGCTGGATCAGGCGATCGACCAGTTGTCTGCGCATGTCCTTGTCGAAATAGATCAGCACGTTCTGGCAGTAGATGATGTCCATCTTGCCGAGCACCGAGTGACCGATGTCCTGAATGTTGAGACGCGCGAAACAGACTCGCTTGCGCAACGATTCGGTGACTCGCAGGTGATGGTCGTCAACGATCTCGAAATAATCGGCCAGGATGCGATCGGTGACATCCTTGCCAAGGCGAAACAGGTTATAGACTCCCTCGCGCCCGTGCGCCAGGGCCGGCTGGCTGATATCGGTGGCGGTGACACCGAAATAGTCACCGTTGCCTCGCTCGCGCAATACCTGGTCGATAGCGATAGCCAGCGAATAGGCCTCCTCGCCGGTCGAACAGCCCACGCTCCAGGCCTGCACCGACAGCGGCCGGCCATCGGGATCGGCGGGGAGGCTGCGCACATGTTCACGCACCAGCTCGATGGCGCCCGGATGACGGAAAAAGCGTGTCTCGTGAATGGTGATACGATCGACCAGCACCTGCCATTCCGATACACGCTGATCGCCATTGAGCAGCAGATCGAGATACTCGTCGTACGACTGACAACCGATCTCGTTCATGCGCAAGCCGATGCTGGTATTGATGAACGAACGCCGGTCGTCGTTGAGCAGCATCCCGGTTCGCTGCGTCAACAGCTCGGACCACTGCCGGTACTGCTCGTCGGTCATCTTTTTTACCGCGCTCATTCCCGGCATATCCGCTAGGACCTTGTGGGGCACAGGGTTCACCTGTCAACCGCCCTGTGTCACTCCGGCAGCTTGAAGCCGGAAACCGAGGTTCGCAACTCGTTGGCCAGTTCGGCCAGGTTGCCGATCGAGGCCGCGGTTTCGTTGGTACCGGCTGAGGTCTGCGTGGTGATCTCCTGAATCACGTTCATGGTATCGGAGATATTCGAGGCCGCAGCGGATTGCTGGCTGGCACTCTGCGAAATGGCCTGGATGAGTTCGGCCAGACGCTTGGAAACGCTCTCGATCTCGACCAGCGCCTCGCCGGCGTCCTCGGCCAGACGCGCACCCTTGACCACGTCGGTGGTGCTGGCCTCCATCGAGATAACAGCCTCGTTGGTATCGGTCTGAATGGTCTTGACCAGTGCCTCGATCTGCTTGGTGGCATTACCGGAACGCTCTGCCAGACGTTGCACCTCGTCGGCGACCACGGCGAAACCACGTCCCGCCTCGCCGGCCATGGCCGCCTGGATGGCGGCGTTGAGGGCCAGAATATTGGTCTGGTCGGAGATGTCGTTGATGAGCTCGACGATATCACCAATCTCCTGCGAGCTTTCACCCAGGCGCTTGATACGCTTGGAGGTCTCCTGAATCTGTTCGCGGATCTTGTCCATGCCCTCGATGGTGTTGCGCACCGTCTCGGCGCCCTTGTGCGCGATCTCCACCGACTGCGCGGCCACATCGGCCGACTCGGCGGCGTTGGCCGACACCTCGCCGATCGACACCGCCATCTCATTGATTGCGGTACTGGCGGCGGTGATCTGCTGGGCCTGATGGTCGGATGCCTCGGCCAGGTGCATGGCCGTGGCCTGCGATTCCTGGGCCGCCGATGAAACCTGTACCGAGGTCTCGTTGATGGTGGTGACCAGCTGCCGCAGCTCGTCGATGGTGTTGTTGAAGGCATCGGCGATGGCCCCGGTGAAGTCCTCGGTCACCTCCGCCTTGACGGTCAGATCACCCTCGGACAGCCCCTCGATTTCACCGAGCAGGCGCATGATGGCCATTTCCTGCTTCTTGTTGGCCTCCTCGGCCTTGCGGCTGCGTTCAGCCGAAGCGCGCATGAGACGCACACCCAGAAGGATGAGCATGACCACGGCCAGGGCGCCGAATGCGAATGCCAGTTCCGGCGTGGCCACATGACTCTTGGCCAGGCGCTGGTAGGCCTTGGTCAGTTCGGCGGTGGCCTTGTTAAGGGCCTCCGAGTCCTGGGTCACCTTGCCGGCTGCGGCCTGAACGCGGAAGATCACCGGCAGCTTCTCGCGGACCTTGCCGACCAGGTCGCTGATCTGCTGATAGATCTTGTAAACCTCCTGCAGCTTCTCGCGCGCCTCGCCATCGGTGATCTTGGTGATGCCACGCTCGCGGTCGCCCTCGAGCATGCCCTTGAGATAGTTGCCCAGGATCACGGTGTCGTTGCCAAACATCGATGCCGCGGTTGCCGGATCACCCACACCCGCCAGCGAGCGGTTGAGGTTGAAGCCGATACGCTGACTGACCATGAGCTGCTGACCTGCCTTGTAGAGCTGGCTGCGTGGCAGGCCCTTTTCGACCATCAGTTCCATCAGCTCGTCGAAGTTGGGCAGAAATTCCTGAATCAGCTGCTCGATCTTCGTGGCGTCCCGCTTGGCCTGGATCACCGCCTTCTCGGCCTTCTGGATCACCTCGATGCTGCGATTGAACTTCTGCCACTGGGCCCTCACAACCTGCAATTCGGCGATCGAATCGGGCGTGCGTGGCAGACCGGTATCCGGATTGCCGTTGGTGAGAATCGCCAACGAGCGTTTGAACTCGTTGGTCGATCGCTTGAGCAGCCTGAACGCAACGGCGTTGCCGCGCGCGGATTCGAGGGCGAATTTCGCAATCTGCTGTGACAGTATCTCCTGCCTCGTCGCCAGGCGGATGTACTCCCTGTCACGGTCGGTGTTCACCGACACGATGGCGAAGGTGACGCCCATGGCCAGCAGGAACAGGATCAGCAAGGTGCCCAGCACCACGTTTGCCTTGTTGTTCCCGGCTTTCTCCAACAGACCCGAACTAGATAGATTTTTCATTATTGTCTCCTGACATTCGTCAGCATTAATGCTTCAATCATCGGGGACACGCCCCTGTTTTCGAACAAGCTCGTCGAATTGGCGGCCGCGTCAGACGGCCACCTGCATGAACAGCGGGCTCTGCGCCAGCCGGTTCATGCTGAAAACCCCCCAGTATTGTTCCTCATCCTGGTAGGCGCATTCGAGATACGGCAACACCACCATGTCGGGCGATGGCATGCGGTTGAGCCTCGATTCCTTCTCGAAGTGCCGCAGCCCCAGCACGTCATCGACCAGCAGGCCGGCGACCACACCATGCTGGTTGAGCACCAGCACCCGGCTGCGTTTGGTCAGTGGTGTGCGGCGCCCGTGCAGGAAACCGGCCAGATCCATCACTGGCAACAGCGTGCCGCGTACATTGGCAATACCCAACACCCAGGGCTTGACCCCTGGCACGCGCGAGAGCTTGGGCATCGTCAGAATCTCGGTCACCTCGCCCAGCGGAGCGAGCAAGCGGAAATCCATGACCCGGAACCCGATCCCGACCCACTCCTCGGCGATATCCTGTTGCTGTGGCAGCGGTGCGGCATTCGCCCGGCTGCGCCGCTCGATGTCGCGCAGTATATCGATAGGTTGTCTGGTCTTTCCCTTTCCCACTTGCCTGCTTCCCTTCCCTGCCATCAGCCCGCCAGCGCTTCCTGGATCTTGCTGATCAGCTCTTTCTCGCTGGCCGGCTTGGTGATGTACTCGGTAGCGCCCTGCTTCTTGCCCCAATACTTGTCGGTCTCCTGGTCCTTGGTGGTGACGATGATGACCGGAATCGACTTGGTGGCCTCGTCCTTGGTCAGTTGCCGGGTGGCCTGGAAGCCGTTCAGGCCCGGCATCACGATATCCATCAGTATGAGATCAGGCTTCTCCGCCTTGGCAACCTCGATGCCTTCCTCGCCACTGGTAGCGGCCAGGGTCTCATAGCCGTTTTTCTCCAGCATGGTCTTGAGCACATGGATCTCGGTGGGAGAGTCATCCACTATAAGAATTCGCGCCATTGCTAGTTCCTTCCCCTTGGTTTTTTCTGTTCTGTTTCAGTATGGCGTCACGCGGCACGGTTTCGCCAACACAACCTCATTCCACCGTCTCGACCCTGACATGACGGCGGATGGCGCCGAGCAGTTCATCCTTGGTGAACGGCTTGGTCAGGTACTGTTCAGAGCCAACGATGCGTCCGCGCGCCTTGTCGAACAGGCCGTCCTTGCTCGACAGCATGATGACCGGTGTCTTCTTGAAAACCTGGTTGTGCTTGATCAGGGCGCAGGTCTGGTAGCCGTCCAGTCGCGGCATCATGATATCGACGAAGATAATATCGGGTTCCTGATCGGTGATCTTGGACAACGCCTCGAACCCATCCGTGGCGGTGACTACATCGCAGCCCGCTTTTTTGAGCAATGTCTCTGCAGTTCTGCGAATGGTCTTGCTGTCATCGATGACCATGACCTTGAGACCTTCGAACCCGGCTTCTTGTGTATCGCTACCCACATGGCCTCCTTCACTGGCAAACGGGTCAGGACCGGTGTCACTTGACGTTAATATTGAATGTAATACAGTTCAAACACTTATTGCAATATGTGGCGAAACCCCGTCAACTTGTCCGGCGCGGATGACCGCCCCGGCAACCGGCATTCCGGCCCTCTGTGTGATTACTATAGCGCACCAGACCGGCATGAGCCGTTTTTTTCACTGCCGCGGCCACCAGACGGACAGCCGAAAAGACCACTCCAACCTGGTAATATCATTTTAACTTGTTGTTTTACCGAGATAATTATGAGACCATGACGAAATCTCCAACAGCCAGCCTACAGGTAAGCAGATGAAACTCGGCGTGCTCATGGACCCCCTGGCCTCGATCAGGCCGCACAAGGACAGCACGCTGGCCATGCTGCTGGCCGCCCAGGCCCGCGGACACACACTTTTCTATATGGAAATGGCCGACCTGTGGCTGGCCGACGGACGCCCCCATGCGCACATGCGCCGGGTACGGGTGCGCGACGACGCGCGCGACTGGTACAGTCTCGAAGAGCCCGCCACGATGCCGCTGGATACACTCGACGCCATTCTGATGCGCAAGGATCCGCCCTTCGATACCGAATACATCTATGCCACCTACCTGCTCGAGCGTGCCGCCGGGGCCGGCGTGCTGGTGGTCAATCATCCACGCGCCCTGCGCGATGCCAACGAAAAGCTGTTCACAGCCTGGTTTCCGCAATGCTGCGCGCCAACCCTGGTGGCCCGTGACGCGGCGCTGGTTCGCGAATTCATCGACACCCACGGTGACATCGTACTCAAGCCGCTGGGAGGCATGGGCGGTGAGTCCATCTTCCGTATCGTGCGCGGCGACCCCAACACCAATGTCGTGATCGAGACCCTGACCGCGCACGGCACCCGGTTTGCGATGGCGCAGCGCTACATTCCCGAAATCGCCAGCGGTGGCGACAAACGTATTTTACTCATCGACGGCGAACCGGTACCTTATGCGCTGGCACGCATGCCCGCACCGGGCGAGCACCGCGGCAATCTCGCCGCCGGCGGCCGTGGCCAGGGCGTACCGCTGAGCGAACGCGACCGCTGGATCTGCGCACAGGTGTCGCCGGCGCTCAAAGAGAAAGGACTGCTGTTTGTCGGCCTGGACGTGATCGGTGACTACCTGACCGAGATCAACGTCACCAGCCCGACCTGCATCCGCGAGCTGGACCGCGAATACGGGCTCGACATCGCCGGCGATCTGATCCAGTGTATAGAAAAGCAAGTGGAAGCAAACCGGACATGAGCAGAATCATCCTCCTCGCAGCCTTGTTCATACTGCTGGCCGCCTGCCAGCCGGCAGAGCGCATGCACAGCCACAAGTTTCTTGCCTTCGGTACTATCGTCGAGGTGAAGATTTACAGCGCCGATGAAAAACGCGTACGCCAGGCCTTCACCGCCGTGGAAGAGGAATTCCGTTACATGGACCGCACCTGGACGCCCTGGAAGCCCAGCGCCCTGATGCGGGTCAACAACCTGCTGCGTACCACGGAATGGTTCTCGGTGGCGCCATCCGTGCGTCCGCTGATCGTCAAGTCGTCCCGTCTGGCGCGCCAGAGCGACAACCTGTTCAACCCCGCCATCGGCAAGCTGGTTGAATTGTGGAGCTTCAACGACGCCAGCAAGCTGCGCACCACGCCGCCCGCGCGCGAGGCAATCCTGAAACTGGTGCGCCGCAACCCGGTCATGGCCGACCTGGAACTCAAAGGCATCCTCATCCGCAGCCGCAACCCTGCCGTCATGATGGACTTCGGCGCATTTGCCAAGGGCTATGGCATTGGCGCGGCCATACGCACACTGCGCCGCTTCGGCTTTGACAACGCCCTGGTCGCCGCGGGTGGCGACATCCAGGTCATAGGCCGGCCCGGCAAGCGTGACTGGCGCATCGCCGTCAAGCATCCGCGCGAACGCGGCTTCATCGCCTCGGTGGATCTCAAGCCGGGCGAGAGCATCTTCACATCAGGCGACTACGAGCGCTATTTCATGGTTGGCAAGACCCGCTATCACCACATCCTCGACCCGCGTACCGGCTACCCGGCGCGTGGCGTTATCTCGGTCACCGTGATCCACAACGACCCGGCCACGGCAGACGCCGCGGCCACCGCATTGTTCGTGGCTGGGCCAAAAGACTGGCATCGCATCGCCCGGCGCATGGGTATCCGCTATGTGATGCTGATCGATGACCGTGGCCGCATCCACATGAACCCGGCGATGGCCAAGCGCATGCGCCTGCGCAAGAACCTGCGCGCCACCATCATCACCAGCAAGCCGCTGTGACCCGCGCCGACCGCATCCTGCTGGTCATCGTCCTGGCCCTGCTGCCGCTCGTCTATCTCGCTTTCTGGCGCCCCGCCAGGGCTGGCGACACACTCGTCGTCTGGTCGCCGGTCACCGGAGAAAAACGCTACGACCTGCGGCATGACCGGACGCTGCGCATACCCGGCAATCTGGGTGTGGCGCGCATCGACATCACCGGCGGCAAGGCCCGGTTCATCCATTCGCCCTGTCACGGCAAGCAGTGCATCCAGCACGGGTGGGTCGGCAACGCCGGTGATTTCATCGCCTGCCTGCCCAACCGTGTCAGCATCGAGGTGCGCGGCCATGGGCAACGCTTCGACGCGGTCAACTTCTGATGCGCGCATGATCACACTGGAGACAACCCGCGAGGACCACCGGATCGCCTGGCTTACCGCCCTGGCCGTGACCATCCATGTGGCCGAAGCGGCGCTGCCGTCCCCGCTGCCCGGCGTCAAGCCCGGCCTGGCGAACGTGATCACGATCGCGGTACTGCTGGAATACGGCTGGCGAACGGCGGCCTGGGTGAGCCTGCTTCGGGTGCTGGCCGGCAGCATGCTGATCGGCAGTTTCCTGTCACCCGGTTTCGTGCTCAGTCTCGGCGGCGCGCTGGCCAGTATCGCCATCCTGCGCCTGGCGTTGTTGTTACCGGGGCGTGGTTTCGGTGCCATCGGTTTCAGCCTGCTTGCGGCCATGGCCCACATGAGCGGCCAGTTCGTACTCGCCTGGCTGTTGTTCATTCCCCATCCGGGGCTGTGGCAACTGTATCCGGTTCTGCTGACCCTGTCTGTTTTCTTCGGCGTTATCAGCGGTATACTGGCGGCCAGACTGGGCAGGCGAAAGCCCGCGCAAACGGCGGACTGACAACCACTCATGGAAGCGACATTACCCGACAAACGACCCGTTTTCCGACCACGGCGCCTGGTGGTGCGCGCGCGCGACCGCATGAGCATGACCCTGTTCCTGGCCATCGCCTTCCATATCATCGTCATTGCCGGGGTCAGTTTCAGTTTTCTCGACCGCAAACCGGCCAGCGAACCGATGCTCGACCTGACCCTGGTCGATTCGCAGACCGACGAAGCGCCAAAACAGGCAAACTACCGCGCCCAGGCAAACCAGAAAGGGGGCGGCAACACCCGCAAGCGCATTCGGCAGAGCAGCCCGGTCAACATCGCCTCGCGCCAACCGCAGCGCGGCAAACAGCTCAACACCCGGCGCGCCGAGCGCCGCGCGACACATTCGCGCCACGAACGCCTGCTCACGGCCCGGGACTCAAGCACCGTGGTCAGTTCGGCCGAATCCAGACGCACGCTGAGCCGTCAACGGCGCACCTCCATGGCCGAGATCATGCGCCGCAGCCGTCAGATCGCACGCCTGACCGCGCGCAGCGACCAGGCCTGGCGCGCCTATAGCCAGAAGCCGGACCCGAAATTTCTGCACGCCAGCAGCAAGCGTTTCGCCGATACCGAGTACCTGCTGGCCTTCACGCGCAAGGTCGAACGCCTGGGCAACCTCAACTATCCCGACGCGGCGCGGCGCAAGGGGTTGTCCGGCAGTCTGCTGCTCGAGGTCACCCTGGCGCCCAGCGGCCGCCTGCGCGGCATCGCGGTACTGGAATCATCGGGCCACCGTGAGCTGGATCAGGCCGCAATCCGCATCGTGCGCCTGGCGGCGCCGTTTCCGCGCATACCCAAGGCCGTGCTACAAGGCAAGAATGAACTGCGCATCGTCAACACCTGGCAGTTCAGCACCGACAACCGCCTGACCGGACGCTAGCCATGCAAAGCCTGTCCAACCATTTTCTGATCGCCATGCCGCAACTGGCCGATCCGAATTTCTTCCATTCGGTCACCTACATCTGCGAGCACAATGAAGACGGTGCGCTGGGGCTGGTCATCAACCGCCCGCTGGACCTTCAGTTGCACGAGATCTTCGAACAGATGGGCATCGAGGCAAAAGACTGCACGCGTCTCGACCAAATCGTTTTCAGCGGCGGACCGGTACAGCCACAGCGCGGTTTCATTCTGCACGGGCCGCCCTTGCAATGGGAATCCACCGCCGGCATCACCGACAACCTGGCAATCACCACCTCACGCGACATCCTCGAGGCCATTGCCCGCAACGAGGGGCCGGCGCAATGCCTGATCGCGCTCGGCTACGCCGGCTGGGGCGCCGGCCAACTGGAACAGGAACTGGCCGACAATGCCTGGCTCAGCGGCCCGGCCGATCCATCCATCATCTTCGACACCCCGGTGCCGGAGCGCTGGCGCGCCGCGGCCGCGCTGCTGGGCGTGGATCTCGACCGCCTCAGTGGCGATGCCGGACACGCCTGATCATTCCTGTTACCGGCCACGAAGACCAACACGGTATCCCTGCGTTGATACATCGGCATCAGTCGGGAGATGCACGCTTGAGCACCGCAGCGCATTGCTGTATCTTTGGCCCCAATTCGACGGGGGCAGATTGACACCAGCCACACACAGCTCCACCGACCAGACCATCATGGCCTTTGATTTCGGCCTGCGGCGCATCGGTGTTGCCGTTGGCCATACCGGCACCGGCATCGCCTCGCCCCTGACCACCCTGAACCTGCCTGCCAGCGGTCCCGACTGGAACACCATCACACAGCTACTCGACGAATGGCGACCGGATGCACTCGTCATCGGGGTACCGTATCATATGGACGGCAGTGACAGCGACATGAGCAATGCGGCAAGACGGTTCGGCCGCCAGCTGAACGGCCGTTTTGGTCTGCCGGTACACGAAGTGGACGAGCGTCTCAGTTCCATGGCGGCCGAGGCCGAACACCGCCGCCAACGCCAGGGCGGGCGACAGCGGCGCACCCGCAAGGGTGACATCGACAAGCTCGCGGCCAGCCTTATTCTGCAGGCCTGGCTGCAACAACGGGAGACAGCGGGTGACGGATGAATTCGACATCGACGCCATGCTCGACGACATGACGCATGGGCTGCGCGAATATCTGCGCATGCGCCACATCGACGATGCGGTGATGATCGGCATCCACACCGGCGGCGTCTGGGTGGCCGAACGCCTGCACAGCCTGCTCGGCATCGGCGAACCCCTGGGTACGCTCGATATCTCGTTCTACCGAGACGATTTCACCCGCATTGGCATGAACCCGCAGGTCAAGCCCTCTCAACTGCCATTTGGACTCGACGACCGACACATCATTCTGGTTGACGACGTACTCTACACCGGACGTACTATCCGCGCAGCCATGAACGAGCTGTTCGACTATGGCCGGCCGGCCTCGATCACACTCGCCGTGCTGATCGACCGTGGCGGACGAGAATTACCCATAGAAGCCGCTGTCACCGGGCAACGCATCGAACTGCCCGAAGGCCGGCACATCAAGCTCACCGGACCCGACCCCCTGCGGCTGGTGGTACAGGAGGCGCGCGCGTGAGCAACCTGCAACTCGATGCCAACGGCCGCCTGCGCCACTTCCTCGCCATCGAAGGCCTCAACCGCGAGATTCTGACCGAAATCCTCGACACCGCCGAATCCTTCGCCGGAGTTACTGAACAAAACGTCAAAAAAGTACCCCTGCTGCGCGGCAAAACCATCGTCAACCTGTTCTTCGAAGCCAGTACACGCACACGCACCACCTTTGAGCTGGCCGCCAAACGCCTGTCGGCCGATGTGCTCAACATCAACGTCAGCGTATCCAGCACGGTCAAGGGCGAAACCCTGCTGGATACCCTGCGCAACCTCGAGGCCATGCACTCCGACATGTTCGTCGTGCGCCATTCCGATTCCGGCGCCGCGCACTTCATGGCCCGCCACGTGCGACCGCACGTCAGCGTCATCAACGCCGGTGACGGACGCCACTCGCATCCGACCCAGGCCATGCTCGACATGTTCACGATCCGCCGCCACAAAAACGATTTCGAAAACCTCACCGTCGCCATCGTCGGCGACATCCTGCATTCGCGGGTGGCGCGCTCGCAGATCCAGGCCCTGAACATGCTAGGCACCGGTGAGGTACGGGTTGTCGCCCCGCGCACACTGTTGCCGACCGCTGTCGAAGCCCTCGGCGTCGTGCCATTCAACCGGCTCGAAGACGGTATCCGCGGCGCCGATGTCGTCATCACCCTGCGACTGCAAAAGGAACGCATGCGTGGCGCGCTGCTGCCCAGCGAGCTCGAGTACTTCCAACTCTACGGCCTGACCGAAAAACGCCTACAAGCTGCGAAAGACGACGCTATCTTCATGCACCCCGGCCCGATAAACCGCGGCGTCGAAATGGACAGCCAGGTCGCCGATGGCCCCCGCTCGGTGATCCTGCAACAGGTCACGCACGGTATTGCAGTACGTATGGCGGTAATGTCGCTGGCCATGCGCCACGCCGGTGAAGGAGAAACGGACTGATGCGCATCCTGATTCGTAACGGCCGCATCCTCGACCCCGCCAACGGCATCGACCGTACCGGCGACCTGGCCATACAGGCCGGCGAAATACTCGCCGACGTCCCCGATGATTTCCGGCCCCAGCGCGAGATCGATGCCACCGGAAAGATTGTCTGTCCCGGCCTGATCGACCTGCGCGCACGGCTGCGCGAACCGGGCCAGGAACACAAGACCACCATCGCCGCCGAAACCCGCGCCGCGGCCGCCAACGGCATCACCACCCTGTGCTGTCCGCCCGACACCGATCCGATCATCGACACCCCGGCCGTGGCCGAGCTGATCCGCCAGCGTGCCGAAGCCGCCGGCCATGCGCACGTGTTGCCGGTGGGCGCCATGACTCCGGCACTGGCCGGTGAACAGATCAGCGAAATGGCGGCACTCAAACACGCCGGCTGCATTGCCGTTGCCCACGAACGCCCACTGGCCAACACCCAGGTCATGCGCCGCGCCATGTTGTATGCCGCCAGCAACGACATCCTGCTGATGATCAACCCGCTCGACCCGTGGCTCGGTGATGGCTGCGCGCATGACGGCCCGGTCGCCAGCCGCCTGGGCCTGCCCGGCATCCCGGTCGCGGCCGAAACCGCCGCCGTCGCGCGCGAGATCGCACTGATCGAGGAAACCGGCGTACGCGCCCACTTCGAACTGCTCTCCGGCGCGCCCGCCACACGCAAGATCGCCCGCGCACGCTACGATGGCCTGCCGCTCACCGCCGCCGTCAGCGCCCACCAGCTGTTCCTCACCGAAGCCGACATCGGCGAATTCAACAGCCAATGCCATGTCCTGCCACCGCTGCGCAGCGAAGCCGACCGCGACGCCCTGCGCCAGGCCCTGGCCGATGACACCATCGACGCCATCTGCTCCGACCACCAGCCACACGAAGACGACGCCAAGCTGGCCCCGTTCTGCGCCACCGAGCCCGGCATCTCCGGCCTAGACACCCTGCTCGGCCTGACCCTGCGCCTGGTCGAAAATGGCGTACTGGATCTGCCCGGCGCCATCAGCAAACTCACCAGCGGCCCCGCCCGCGTGCTCGGCATTGAAAGCGGCCACCTCGGCCCCGGCGCCCGCGCCGATGTCTGCATCATCGACCCCGATGCCGAATGGCAATTGACACGCGGGACCATGCACAGCCAGGGCAAGAACTCGCCCTTCCTCGGCCAGACCTTCCGCGGCCGGGTCACCTGCACGCTGGTCAACGGGCGGGTGGTATACGAGGCCAATCACTGACAAACACAAGGCGCAATCAGAAGTGCCGCCCGATGCCGTCAC
>WFUO01000045.1 GCA_015484945.1 Gammaproteobacteria bacterium
ATGCAGGTCGGTGATCATCAATGCATCAAACCGGTGACGGTCGATTTCATTCTTCCATACCGGCACCTTCAGGATCGCGCGCTTGTCGGTTCCGGGCTCATGCACACCGGCGACGACGATATCGTTCTCGACGGCCTTGATGATGGCGATCTCGGCTAAATCACTAATGCCGACAAGTACCACGCTGCGATGCCCTGCCGCCCTCATTCGCTGGTAGCAGTCGCTGCACGACTGCCCGGCCTCACGATAGAAATGAAACGAGGATTGCAGATAGCTGGCTGTCAGCCGGGATTTTTCGGCAAAGCCCTTGGGCGTCAGATAATACAGGTAGCGGTTGGCCGGTACGGTCTTGATTTTGACCAGTCCCTTGCGGATGCAGCGCTTGAGATAGGCGTTCGCCAGCCCCAGGGCTACGCCCATGCGTTCGGCCAGATGACGCTGAGTCAGGTCGTCGCGCTCGTCGATGGCCGTGAGTAGCTCGCGGGTGATCTGCTCCTCTCTCTCCCTGGTGTTCATCTTGTGAACACTAGTCAAGGGGTGGTCTTGTGTCAAGAACGGAATCAAGGATTCATACGGTGCTTCACAGGTGTCACGAGACCTTTTCGATATCGTGTACCGAAAGCTCCAGTTCGGTGCAGTGCCCGGCGTATTCGAGCAGGATCTTTACCCTGTCGCTGGCGGTACGGGCCTTGAAGATGGCCTCGTAACCGTTCATGACGCCATCGATGATACGAATCCGGTCTCCCTGGCTGTAGTCCGCCTGAGGGACGATCTGCAGGCCCTGTTCATCACGTTGGATCATCAGTGCCTCAACGAAGCTGGCGGGTACCCGTGCCGGCTGGTCGCCAAAGTAGATCAGCTGGCTGACACCGATGGTGGAGCGTATCGGGTGCCAGTTGTCGTTGACGCTGTCAAGCTCAATGAACAGGTAGCGTGGGAACATGGCCTCGATGGCCTGGTGATACCGGCCGCGACGGCGCCGGCTCACTTGCATGCGCGGCAGAAACACGGTGAAACCCTGACGTTCGAGATTTGCGGCGGCGACACTTTCCTGGCGTGGCTTGGTGTAGATCAGATGCCAGTGACGGCCTTCCATGCTGTCTTGGACGTGTTTGCCCATGCTGTCGTCTCTTGCGATTTTGCGGTTTTTACCGTTACCGGACTATAGCACAAAAAGGCATGGACAAAAGATAATGTTGACGAGGTTGCCTTGCCCTCACCCATTCCCTCAAGGGAAGAGAATGGTGGTGGCAGTACCACCCCGAATCACGGCTCGTTGGACGTGCAACCAGGCTGCATGACCGGTTAATGTTGTCCTGCGCATGTGTTGCCCCCCTCACCCTGACCCTCTCCCCTATGGGGAGAGGGGACCAGAAATGGCGGTGATTATGCGCTCACCCCTCACCCTGACTCTCTTCCTCATCGGGTGAGGGCATTGTGGTGGTAGCGCACCCCGGATTCCAGCCCGTTGGGCGTGTAACCAGGCTACGTGAGGTCGATAGGCTATTGCCCGATGACGATATGGTAGGGTGAGTCGTTGTGTCGGCGTCTTGCTCGCTGTCTCCGTGTCGTTCTGGGGCTATCCAGGCTATCCAAGCGATCGAGACCGATAAGAGTCAGCCTGTGACGGTTGCGCGCCAGGGTCTTTGGCCCGATGCCCTTGACCAGCAGCAGTTGTTCCAGGCGGGTGAACGGGCCGTGCTGCTTGCGGTAACGGATGATGGCGCGCGCCTTTTTGATACCGACCCCTTTCATGATCCGGGCAAGCTGTTCGGCGCTGGCAGTGTTGATGTTGAGTTTTTCGGCCTGTACCCCTGTTGCGAAAATCAGCAGGGGAATGGCGACGAGGAAATGGTGAAATTTTCGCATGTTGCGCTCCTTTGCCTTGTTCGCGGCGATCCTGCCTTGCTAGCCCGAATAATTCACCAGCATCCCGAGAGCCGGCGGAATTCGCAGCCGCTGTGGCGCCGGTTTGGAATGAAACCCATAGCCTTCGCTATGGGTTGAATGAAAAGCAAGCCACAGCGAGCGAGAAACCGCCGGAATCGGGATAGCACCGAACGGGGAACAGACTGTATCAGCTGATAAATGTCATTATTGTCCATTTTGTACGTTGCTTCAGTTGGTTACACCACCCGTTCGGTTCGGCTGGTGAAATATTCGGGCTTTTCATTATAGGACTTGCGAGAAAGGGTTTGAAGTGGCTGTCAGACGCGAATCTCACCATTGATGGCGGCGAGTACGGCCTGTGGGTCATCGGCACCGGTGATGGGCCGGCCGATGACGAGATAGTCGCTGCCGGCGGCGATGGCCTCGGCCGGGGTCATGATACGGCGTTGGTCGCCGCTGTCGCTGCCAGCCGGGCGAATGCCTGGGGTGACGAGGGTGAATCCCGGACCGTTGTCACGGCGCAGCATGCCGGCCTCGTGTGCCGAACAGACCACGCCGTCGAGTCCACTCTCACTGGCCAGCCCGGCCAGCCGCCGCACCATGTCGGCCGGCGCGCTATCAATGCCGATCTCGGCCAGATCACCCGCGTCCATGCTGGTCAGTATCGTGACAGCGATCAGCAATGGCCTGTCGGACCGTGCCTCGATAGCCTCCCTGGCGGCCTCCATCATCCGCCGCCCCCCTAGGGCATGGACGTTGAGCATCCACACGCCGAGGTCGGCGGCTGCCGCGCAGGCGCGCGCGACGGTATTGGGAATGTCGTGGTATTTGAGATCGAGAAATACACGGAAGCCGCGTTCGACCAGTTCACCGACGAAGGCCGGGCCGCTGCGGGTGAACAGTTCCTTGCCGACCTTGAGGATACAGCTGTCGGGCGTGACGCGCTCGATGAAGGCGCTGGCCTGCTCGGCCGAGGGATAGTCAAGTGCGACGATGATGCGTGAGGTGTTGTGGTTCATATTGTCCTGCTCATATTTTTGCCCCCTCATCCTGACCCTCTCCCCCCCCAGGGGTGAGGGGATCAGAAGAAGATATCACCTATTCGGCCTCGACGCCCTGGATGGGCTTGACGCTGTTCCATTGCTTGCAACCCGGGCACTGCCAGTGCAGGGATTTGCCGGAAAAACCACACTGGGTGCAGCGGTACACCGGCTTGCCCTCGAGCAGCTTGCTGGTCAGTTCGTCGAGAATATTCAGATTGTTGCGCGCCTCGCCCTTGCTGTGCTCGAGGCTCAGCTCGATGACCCATTTCAGGCCCTTGACCGAGGGACGGCGGCCAAGCTGTTCGATGACGAACTTCATCGCCTCCTTGTCGCCATTCTGTTTGCGGATCTGCTCGGCCACGGCGAGGATGGCGGAAATGCCGGTATAACGTGGCAATATCGACATCAGGTAACTGACGATGCCTGTCGGGTCGCCAAGACGCTCGTAACAGGTCTCCAGTTGTGGCAGTACCTCGGGCAGGAATTCGATGTCCTGGTCGGCGACCCGCTTGTAGGCCTTCAGGGCGGCCTTGATGTCGCCACGCTTGAGTTCGATATTGCCTCGCAGGATGCTGGCGCGTACGCAGTTGCGATCATAACCCCCTGCACGCTTGAGCATCTGCATGGCGTTGCTCAGGTCACCGTTATCGAGCGCCTGCTCTGCCATCTCGCAGTAGTACTGGGCGATCACATCATTGTGTGCCTTGCCCGAGACCTCACCGAGCTGGCGGGTGACGGTGATGGCCTTGTCCCAGTCCTGCTCCTGCTGGTAGATGTCCACCAGGTGCTCGAGCGCCCTGCGCGTGTAGGCCTTGCGTTCGATGAGCTCCAGGAACAGGCCTTCGGCACGATCGAGCACACCGGCGCGCATGTAGTCCTCGGCCAGTTCCAGCAGTGCGTGGGTGCGTTGTTCATGACTGAGTGTGGGCCGGGCGATGAGGTTCTGATGAATGCGGATGGCCCGATCGACCTCTCCGCGACGGCGAAACAGGTTGCCCAGTGCCAGGTGGGTCTCGACCGTTTCGCTGTCAACCTCGACCATGCGAATGAAGACCTCGATGGCCTTGTCCGGTTGTTCGTCCAGCAGATAGTTCAGTCCCTTGAAATAGTCGATGTTGAGATCCTTGCCGCGCTTGTGTCTGTCCTGTTCCCTGGCAAGGCTGCGCCGCGCCGCAAACCAGCCAGATGCGGCAGCGACCGGCAACAGCAACCACAGCAATTCCTGCATCAGTCGGTGTCCTTGATCGGCAGATTGCGCAGGTTCTTCACTTCCTTCTCGGTGGTATGGATCTGTCGGCGCAGGCGGGCGTTCTGCCCCTTCAGCCGCAGGATCAGAAACAGACTTACGACAATGCCAAGGATGACACCGATGGCAAAGGCAATCACGATGACCAGCGACAGGGCCATGCTGGTAGTACCGAAGTAGTAGTCGAGCTTGACGGCATCGGCATTGAGAACGGCAAAGCTGATGCCCAGAAGGATGACGATGATGAAGAAAACCAGTCCCAGGATACGCATGATGTCACCTGTCTGCTTTGTGCCCTGGAACGCCTGCCAGGATCGGTCGGTGTGGGTTCCGGGCCCGGTTCGATCGTTCAGTCGTTGGACAGTGGATATTTCTCGCGTCCCTGGTTGACACGTTCGCGCAGCTCCTTGCCTGGTTTGAAATGCGGCACGTGCTTGCCTGGCAATGAGACGGACTCACCCGTCTTGGGGTTGCGGCCAATACGCGGTGGCCTGAAATGCAGCGAAAAGCTACCAAAACCGCGAATTTCGATGCGGTTGCCGGTTGCCAGCGCCTGACTCATCTGCTCGAGCAGGCTCTTGACGGCCAGCTCGACATCTTTGTAGGCCAGATGGCTCTGTTTCTTTGACAGTGACTCGATCAGTTCAGATTTTGTCATTATGGTTATCCCAAAACCGGGAGGCCAGATCCCTGGCCTCCATTAGCTGCCACAGCCTATGCCATACGGGCGACGACTGAAACTTGGCCCTGTCACTAATGTAGCAATCCTTGCCGTGAAGCTCAAGCTTTGTATCTGAATTTACTCAGATTTTTCGCCCATTTGCTCCTTGAGGATGTCACCCAGGGAGGTGGTTCCGGTCTCACTGCCCCGGCTGTACTCCTTGACCGCGGCCGCTTCCTCGTCGCTGTCCTTGGCCTTGATCGACAGGTTGACCATACGGTTCTTGCGGTCCATGCCGATATACTTGGCCTCGATTTCATCACCGACGCTGAGTACCGTGCGGGCGTCTTCGATCCGGTCACGGGCCAGTTCGGAGGCGCGCAGGTAACCGGTGACGCCATCACCCAGATCCACGACCGCGCCCTTGGCATCGACCTCGGTGACCGTGCCCTTGACGATGCTGCCGCGCTGGATGCCGGCTACGTAGCCGGAGACGGGATCCTGCTCAAGCTGCTTGAGCCCCAGCGAGATACGCTCTCGCTCAGGATCGATGGCCAGGATGACGGCCTCGACCTCGTCGCCCTTCTTGAAGTTGCGGATGGCTTCCTCACCCGGTTCGTTCCAGGAAATATCGGACATGTGGATGAGGCCGTCGATGCCGCCCTCGAGACCGACGAAGATACCGAAGTCGGTGATCGATTTGATGTTGCCAACCACCTTGTCGCCCTTGTTGTGGGTGGCGGCAAATTCATCCCACGGATTGGGCTGGCACTGCTTCATGCCCAGCGAGATCCGGCGGCGTTCCTCATCGATGTCCAGCACCATGACCTCGACTTCCTGGCCCAAGTGGACCATCTTGGCCGGGTTGACGTTCTTGTTGGTCCAGTCCATTTCCGAAACGTGTACCAGACCCTCGACACCCTCTTCGATCTCAACGAAGCAGCCATAATCGGCAATGTTTGTCACCTTGCCGAACAGGCGAGTGCCGACGGGATAGCGGCGCGCGATGGCCGACCAGGGATCGTCGCCAAGCTGTTTGAGGCCGAGCGAAACACGGTTGCGCTCGCGATCGAACTTGAGCACCTTGACGTCGATCTCGTCGCCAACGTTGACGACTTCAGACGGATGCTTGACGCGCTTCCAGGCCATGTCGGTGATGTGCAACAGGCCGTCGATACCACCAAGATCGACGAATGCGCCGTAGTCGGTGAGGTTCTTGATGACGCCCTTGACGACGGCGCCTTCCTGCAGGTTTTCGAGCAGCTTGTCGCGCTCTTCGCTGTATTCGGATTCGACCACAGCGCGGCGCGAGACGACGACGTTGTTGCGCCGGCGGTCGAGCTTGATGACCTTGAATTCGAGTTCCTTGCCTTCGAGATAGGTGGCGTCGCGCACCGGGCGCACATCGACCAGCGAGCCCGGCAGGAAGGCGCGGATGTCGCCCAGTTCGACGGTGAAACCGCCCTTGACCTTGCCACTGATGACGCCGGTGACGATCTCGTCCGCTTCGTGAGCCTTCTCGAGACGCGTCCATGCGCGTGCGCGCTTGGCCTTTTCGCGTGACAGGCGGGTCTCGCCAAATCCGTCCTCGAGGGCGTCGAGGGCAACCTCGACCTGGTCGCCGACCTGGACTTCCAGCTCGCCCTTTTCGTTCATGAACTGTTCGGCGGGGATGACTCCCTCGGATTTCAGCCCGGCGTTGACAATGACCATGTCGCCACGGATATCGACGACTTCACCGGTAAGAATGGCGCCGGGGCGCATCTGGTTGCTTTGAAGGCTCTCTTCAAAAAGTTCTGCAAAACTTTCGCTCATTTATGTATCTTCCATGGCCCGGATGGACCAGATCGTGTTGCTCAGGACGGACGTTTTCGTGCAGTTTGGCTCGTCGCTGATTGTTGTTGACCACGGAAAGCGCCCGGCCGTGTTTCAACCGCGCGTTTCCACCTGTTTGCCGAGGATCTCCATGACCCGTGCGACGACTTCGTCGATACCCATGTCACTGGTATCGAGCACAATGGCATCATCAGCCGGCCGCAAAGGCGAGACCGGACGATTGGCGTCACGATCGTCCCGCTCGGCGATCTCTCTGGCAAGATCGCGAATATTAACGCTTATCCCTTTTTCTTTCAACTGCTTATATCGTCTTTTTGCACGCTCTTCGGCGCTGGCCGTCAGAAAGACCTTGTAATCGGCATCGGGAAACACTTCGGTGCCCATGTCGCGGCCGTCAGCAACCAGTCCTGGCGGCTGGCGGAAGGCGCGCTGGCGGTCCAGCAGCGCCTCGCGGGCCTCGGGTACGGCCGCCACGCGCGAGGCGGCGTTGCCGGCGGTTTCGGAACGGATGATGGCGGTAACGTCGTCACCGTCGAGCAGCACCCGGGTGTCGTCATCGGACTCGGCGAAGGCAACGGGCAGGTTGCGGGCCAACGCGCCCAGGGCTGTGCTGTCGGCGGGATCGACGCCATGCCGCTCGGCGGCCAGTGCCAGCACCCGGTACAAGGCGCCGCTGTCAAGCAGGTGCCAGCCGAGCCGGCGCGCCACGGCGCGCGCGATGGTGCCCTTGCCGGATCCGCTCGGCCCGTCGATGGTCAGTACCGGGACGCTCACGAGGCCACCTGCGAAACCGCCAATCCAGCCATCCCGGCCAGTTCGAGAAAATTGGGAAAGGAGGTATTGACGTTGGCGCAGTCGTCGATGGTGATGTCGCCGCCGGCGCGCAGCGCGGCGATGGCGAACGCCATGGCGATACGGTGGTCGCCGTGGCTGTCGATACGGCCACCCGCATACGCGCGGCCGCCGCGGATCACCATGCCATCCGGTGTAGCGGTGGCATCGACGCCGAGTGCCGCCAGGCCGTCGGCCATGACCTGGATGCGGTCGCTCTCCTTCACGCGCAGCTCTTCGGCCCCGCGCAGGACCGTTGTGCCTTCGGCACAGGCGGCAGCGACGAACAACACCGGAAACTCGTCGATCGCCAGCGGCACCAGCGCCTCGGGGATCTCGATCCCGTGCAGGCGGCTGCTGCGCACCCGGATGTCGGCTACCGGTTCGCCACCCACCTCGGTTTGATCGAGGATCTCGATGTCGGCGCCCATCTGGCGCAGAATCTCGATGATACCGGTGCGTGTGGGGTTGATGCCGACGTGTTCGAGGGTGATGTCGGACCCCTCGGCGATGCTGGCGCCGACCATGAAGAAGGCCGCCGATGAGATGTCGGCTGGTACGTCGATGTCACAGGCGCGCAGGCTGCCGCCGCCCTCGACACACACGATGGCGCCGTCACGCTCGACCCGGTAGCCGAATCCGGCCAGCATGCGTTCGGTGTGGTCGCGCGTGGGTGCCGGTTCGGTGACACAGGTGCGTCCCTCGGCGTACAGCCCGGCGAGCAGGATGCAGGACTTGATCTGCGCGCTGGCCACCGGCAGTCGGTAGTCGATGCCATGCAGTGGCTTGCCGCCCGTGATCCGCAACGGAGCGGTGCCCCCGGCGGTGGTATCGATGACCGCACCCATCTGCGCCAGCGGGTCGGTCACCCGCTTCATCGGCCGTGATGACAACGATGCATCACCGACCAGGGTGGTATCGAAGCCCTGCCCGGCCAGCAAACCGCACATCAGACGCATGGCGGTACCGGAATTGCCGAGATCCAGCGGCGCGGAAGGGGCACGCAGTCCGCGCATGCCAACGCCATGGATCACGACCCGGCCGGCATCCGGCCCGTCTATATCGACACCCATGTCGCGGAAGGCCTGCAGGGTGGCCAGGCTGTCCTCGCCCTCGAGAAAACCCGTTACTGTCGTAGTGCCCTCGGCCAGCGCGCCAAGCATGATGGCACGATGCGAGATGGATTTGTCGCCCGGCACCCGCACACGGCCTTGCAGCCGGCCGCCGGGACGGGCCTGAAAGATAATGTTGTCGTGGTGGCTCATGATTCAGTGTTGTCTGTCTTGTCGCAATAACGATCACGCGCGGCCTTGGCGCGGCCAAACACCGCGAGCAGGCGCTCGCCGTCACGCTGTTGCAGGGCCTCGTGCAGCTCAGCCAGCTCCTCGCGGTAGGCTTGCAGAACCTGATCCAGCGCCTCGGCGTTGCACAGGCAGATGTCACGCCACATCCCCGGATCGCTTGAGGCGATCCGGGTGAAGTCACGAAACCCGCCGGCGGCGTATTCGAAGATCTCGTCACGCTCGCCCATGCGTGCCAGACGATCGACCAGCGCATAGGCAAGTACATGTGGCAGGTGACTGGTGGCGGCCAGCACCTCGTCGTGATGACGCGGTTCCATGCACACCACGTCGGCGCCGGCCTGGCGCCACATCCATGTCACCCTGTCTATGGCATCGGTGCCGGTTATGTCCACCGGCGTCAGGATCACGCGCCGGCCCTGAAAGAGTTCGGCGAACGAAGCCGCAACGCCGCTGTTTTCGGTGCCGGCGATGGGATGGCCGGGCACGAACCATGCGGGCATGCCGCCGAAGGCTGCTTGCGCATCGTCGATCACGGACTGTTTGGCGCTGCCGGCATCGGTGACGATGGCGCCATCGGCCAGGTGTCCGGCGATGGCGGCGAACACCGTGGCCATGTTGCCAAGCGGCACGGCAACAACGACCATGTCGGCATCCTTGACCGCGCTGGCCGGGTCGGTGTCGTAACGGTCGATGACACCCAGTTCGACCGCGCGTTCCAGATTGGCCGTGTGGCGACCGCAACCGACGATCTCCTCCACCACGCCTCTGGCACGCAACGCGCGTGCCAGTGACCCACCGATCAGGCCAACGCCGATGACGCACAGCCGCCCGATGTTCATGCGCCGGTCTCCATCACCTGTTTGAGGGCCTCGATCACGCGTGTGTTTTGTTCCGTAGTGCCAATGGTGATACGGATATGGTCGTCGAGGCCATAGTTGCCGATCGGGCGCAGGATGATGCCCTGGCGCAGCATGGCTTCGTACAGGGTCTGGCCTGGCAACCCGGTGCGCACACAGACGAAATTGCCCACCGACGGAATCCAGGTCAGTCCCATCTCGGCGAACGCCGCGGTCAATTGGCGCATCCCGGCGCTGTTCATATCGATACTGCGTTGCACGTGCTCGCGGTCATCCAGCGCAGCCTCGGCCGCCGCCAGCGCCAGACTGTTGGCATTGAACGGCTGGCGCACGCGGTTGAGCAGGTCGGCAACCACTGGGCTGGACAGCGCATAGCCGATACGCAGCCCGGCCAGTCCGTATATCTTCGAGAACGTGCGCGTGACGACCAGATTCTGGTATTCGTCCAGCCAGGCGGTGGCGTCGGGATAGTCCGCCTCCCGCACATATTCGGTATAGGCTTCGTCGATGACGACCACGCAGTCATCCGGCACCGCTGTGATGAAGGCCTGCAGGCTGTCATGATCCAGCCAGGTGCCGGTCGGATTGTTGGGATTGGCGACAAACACCACGCCGGTATCGGTATCGATCTGCTCGCGCATGGCGTCGAGATCGTGCCCGAAGGGCATGGCGTGATCCACCGGATTGGCTGCCGCGGCGCGGCATTCGGCACCGGTGGCCAGCGTGGCGATGGGATAGACGGCAAACGCATGCTGCGAGAACACGGCATTGTGTCCTGGACCGAGAAACACGCGCGCGATCAGCTCCAGCACGTCGTTGGAGCCATTGCCGAGCGTGATGCGAGCCGGGTCGATGTCATGAAAATCCGCCAACCGCTGCTTGAGCCGAAAACCGTTGCCGTCCGGATACAGCGAAACACCGGGCAGGACGGCCTGCGCCGCGGCCATGGCCAGTGGTGAGGGGCCCAGCGGGTTTTCATTGGATGCCAGCTTGATGGCCTCGTCGATGCCCAGCTCGCGCTCCAGTTCCTCGACGGGCTTGCCCGGCTCGTATGGGCGCAGCGCCTGTACGCCTGAATTGGCGCGCGAGAACAGGGAATCGCTGTCGTGATGCAAGGCGTTCATCGCCCCGCCCCGACATTCGCAGCGCGGCGGCCTGCGCCGCCGGACGCCCTGGCATGTGTACCGGCGAGCACATGGCCAGCATTGTGAGACCGGCAATACATACGCATTACAACACCGCGCACGGGTAGGAACCCAGTACCCTGAGCATCGCGGCCTCCTTTTCCAGTGCCGTCAGCGCGCGCTCGACCGGTTCGTCACTGGCATGACCCTCGATGTCAATGAAGAACACATAGTCCCACATGCCCTGTCGCGAGGGCCGTGATTCCAGGCGCGTCATGCTGATGCCGTTCTCGACCAGCGGCGCCAGCAGACGGTACAGCGTACCAGCCTGGTTGCGCGCTGAAACCATCAGCGAGGTCTTGTCGTTGCCACTGGGCGGCACTTGCTGCTTGCCGATGATCAGGAAACGGGTGGTATTGTCCGGTTCGTCCTCGATGTTGGCGACCAGGATCCCGAGCCCGTAGATCTCCGCTGCGGTCTCACCGGCGATGGCCACAGCCTGCGGGTCATCGAGCACACGCCGGGCCGCTTCTGCATTACTGTTCACGGCAATGCGTTCGGCCCTTGGCAGATGAGCGTTGAGCCATTCACGGCACTGCGCCAGCGACTGCTGGTGGGAATAGACCCGTTCCACCTTGTCCAGTTTCGCTTGCTTGCCGAGTACATGGTGATGGATGCGCAGTTCCACTTCGCCACAAATGCCCAGCGACGACTGCATGAACATATCCAGGGTATGGTTGATGATGCCTTCGGTGGAATTCTCCACCGGCACCACGCCATAGTGTGCCGCATCGGATGTCACCTCGCGGAACACCTCGTCGATGGCGGTCAACGGCACGGTCTGGATGGCATGGCCGAAGTGTTTGAGCGCGGCGGCCTGGGTGAAAGTGCCCTCGGGGCCGAGAAAGGCGACTCGCATGGGTTGTTCCAGCGCAAGACAGGCGGACATGATCTCGCGGAACAGACGCGCCATCTCCTCGTCGCTGAGCGGACCCTGGTTGCGTTGCTTGACCTGACGCAGAATCTGCGCCTCGCGCTCGGGGCGATAGAAAACCGGGTTGCCGCCATCGGCCTGCTTGACCTCGGCCACTTCGCGCGCGCACTCGGCACGCTCGCTGATCAGCGCCTGGATGCGGGCATCGATGTCGTCGATGCGCGCGCGTATTTTCTTCAACCTGTCGTCACTCATGCCGGTGGCGTTCGCTCATTCGTGGTTGCACCCCAGACAGCGTACCGACAACACGCCTTCGATGCCACCAATCCTTGCCAGTGCACTCTCGGGAATCTCGCTCTCGACATCGACCAGCGTGTAGGCGATGTCGCCACGAGACTTGTTGGTCATGTCGATGATATTGAGCCCGGCATTGGCCAGCTCGGTGGATATCTGGCCCAGCATGTTGGGCACGTTGCGGTTGACCACGGCCAGACGATAACCCTGGTTGCGTGGCATGTCCATGTCGGGGAAATTGACCGAATTGCTGATGTTGCCGTTGAGCAGGTATTCACGCACCTCGTCGGCGACCATGATGGCGCAGTTCTCCTCGGCCTCGCGCGTGGAGGCGCCCAGGTGCGGTAGGGTGATGCAGCGCGGATGATCCTTGAGCAGGTTGCTGGGAAAGTCGCAGACATAGGCATATACCTTGCCATCGTCTATGGCTTTGACCACGGCCTCGTCATCGACGATGCCGTTGCGGGCGAAATTGAGGATGATGACATTGTCCCGCATCATGCGCAGGCGCTCGGCATTGATCAGGTTGCGGGTCTCTTCCACGAGCGGCACATGGAAGGTGACGAAGTCCACGCGCGATAACAGATCATCGATGCTTTTGCCCTGCTCGATATCGGAGGCCAGCTCCCAGGCGCGGCGCACGGTGATCTGGGGATCGTAGCCGATCACGTTCATGCCCAGCGCACGCGCGGCATTGGCGATCTGCACGCCGATGGCGCCGAGGCCGATGACGCCCAGGGTACGGCCGGGCAGTTCGAAACCGACGAAATGCTTCTTGCCCGCCTCGACCTCACGGTGGATCTCCTCATCACTGCCGCTCAGGCCCCGGGCAAAATCCCAGGCCTGCCCAAGGTTGCGACAGCCCATGAGCATACCGGCGATGACCAGTTCCTTGACCGCGTTGGCATTGGCGCCGGGCGCGTTGAACACCGGAATGCCGAGTTCGGTCAGTTTCGCCACCGGGATATTGTTGACACCGGCACCGGCACGACCGACCGCCAGCAAGGTGTCGGGGATCTCCATGTCGTGCATGTTGTACGAGCGCAGCAGGATGGCGTCGGGGTTGGGCAGTTCCGACGCGACCTCGAACTGGTCGCGCGGCAGCCTTTCCAGGCCGGCGACAGAGATGTTGTTGAGTGTGGATATCTTGTACATGTTTTTTCCGTTAGTAGTTCAGGCGTGTGCTTTCTCGAACCCGGCCATGAATTCGATCAGGGCATCGACACCGGACTCCGGCATGGCGTTGTATATGCTTGCGCGCATCCCACCAACAGAGCGGTGACCCTTGAGCGTTACCAGCCCGGCCTCTGCGGCCTGCTCGAGGAAGGCCTTGTCGAGCGCGGGATCGGCCAGCGTGAACGGCACGTTCATCCACGAACGGCTGGCCGGTTCGACCGGGTTGGCATAGAAATCCGACGCGTCGATGGCGGCATACAGCTTTTCGGCCTTGCGCCGGTTGATCCCGGCCATGGCCTCCAGTCCGCCCTGTGCCAGCAGCCACTGGAATACGAGGCCGGCGAGGTAGATGCCATAGGTCGGCGGCGTGTTGTACATGGAAGCGTTGTCGGCATGGGTCTTGTAGTCCAGCATCACCGGCATGTCACTACGCGCATTGCCGATCAGGTCCTTGCGCACGATGACCAGGGTGAGCCCTGCCGGGCCGATGTTCTTCTGGGCGCCGGCGTAGATGACGCCGAAGCGGGAGACGTCGATCGGGCGCGACAGGATCGTCGAGGACATGTCGGCCACCAGCGGCACGTCGCCGGTCTCGGGAATGTAGGGAAACTCGACGCCGCCGATGGTCTCGTTGGGTGTGTAGTGCACATAGGCGGCCTGCGGGTCGAGCCGCAGTTCGTCCTGTGACGGCGCGCGGGTGAAGTTGCCGTCCTCGGTGCTCGCGGCAATCTGCACCTCGCCGAAGCGGCGCGCCTCGGCAATGGCCTTCTTCGACCAGGCACCGGTATTGATGTAATCGGCCCTTCCCCGGTCACCGAGCAGGTTGACCGGCACCATGGCGAACTGCAGGCTGGCGCCACCTTGCAGGAACAGGACCTTGTAATCATCCGGAATCTGCATCAGCCGGCGCAGGTCGGCCTCGGCCTGCTCGGCCACCGACATGAATTCCTTGCCGCGGTGGCTCATCTCCATGATGGACATGCCGCTTCCGTGCCAGTCGAGGATCTCGGATTGCGCCTGCTCGAGAACCGCCTGCGGCAGCATGGCCGGGCCGGCGCTGAAGTTATAAACCCGTGACATTGAACGTCTCCTGAAAACAGTCAATCAAATCGTGTTGTGACCGGCATGAACCGGCCTGCCGGGCGCGTCAGCCTTCACCACTCCCGGCGTCCGCCTCGTCCTCTTGCGCAAGGGTCTCGATCTTTTCGATACCGACCAGCTTGTCCTCGTCGCCGACATTGATCAGGCGCACGCCCTGGGTATTGCGCCCCATCACCGAGATGCCATCGACGCGCGTGCGCACCAGGGTACCGTTGCTGCTGATGAGCATGACATCGTCGTCCTCGTCCACCAGCACGCTGCCGACCACCCTGCCGTTGCGCGCCGGGGTCTGGATGGAGATCACGCCCTGGCCGCCGCGGCCGTGACAGGGGTAGTCCGCCACTGGCGTGCGCTTGCCGTAACCCTTTTCGGTGGCACAGAGAATGAATCCCTCGCCCTCGGCTTCGACCGTGACCAGCGAGATGACCCGCTGCCCGGCCTGCAGCCTGATGCCGCGCACACCGCAGGCGGTGCGCCCCATCGGCCGTACATCCTGCTCGCTGAAACGAATGGCCTTGCCGGCATCGCTGAACAGCATGACGTGATCGTCGCCGCCGGTAATGGAGACACCAACGAGCTGATCATTGTCACGCAGTTCCACGGCGATGATGCCGCTCGCACGTGGGCGCGAGAAATGCGACAGCGGTGTCTTCTTGACCGTACCCTGGCTGGTGGCCATGAAGATGAAATGATCCTCGTCGAACTCCCTGACCGGCAGTACCGCGTTGATGCGTTCGCCCTCCTCCAGCGGCAACAGATTGACGATGGGCTTGCCGCGCGCGGTGCGCCCGGCCTGCGGCAGTTCATAGACCTTGAGCCAATAGACCTTGCCACGGCTGGAGAAGCACAGAATGGTGTCATGGGTGTTGGCGACAAACAGCTTGTCGATGAAATCCTCCTCCTTGACGCTGGCGGCGGCCTTGCCTTTGCCGCCGCGGCGCTGGGCGCGATAGGCGCTGAGTGGCTGCGACTTGGCGTAACCGGCATGTGACAGGGTAACCACCACGTCTTCGGGAGAGATCAGGTCCTCGAGTGTGAGATCCTGCTGGGTGGTGACGATCTCTGTACGGCGTTCATCGCCGAACTGTTCGCTCAGGGCTTCCAGTTCCTCGCGCACGACCTGGCGCAGCCGGTCCGGGTTGCCGAGGATGTCGAGCAGGTCCTCGATCTTTTCCAGCAGTTCGCGATACTCGCCCACGATCTTGTCCTGCTCCAGGCCGGTCAGGCGCTGCAGGCGCATCTGCAGGATCTCCTGCGCCTGGGCTTCGGATAGCCGGTAACCGCCCTCGACCAGACCGAATTCGTCTCCCAGCCCTTCCGGGCGTGACATCGACGCGCCGGCGCGTTCCAGCATCTCGGATACCACGCCCGGTGCCCACAGGCGTTGCATGAGCGCGGCGCGCGCATCGGCCGGCTGCGGCGATTCCTTGATCAGCCGGATCACCTCGTCGATGTTGGCCAGCGCCACGGCCAGGCCCTCGAGCACGTGGGCGCGTTCGCGCGCCTTGCGCAGGTCGAAAATCGTGCGCCGGGTGACGACCTCGCGCCGATGACGCAGGAAGGCGTTGAGGATCTCTTTCAGGTTGAGCAGCTTCGGCTGGCCGTCGATGAGCGCCACCATGTTGATGCCGAACACCGTCTGCATCTGGGTGTGCTGGTAGAGGTTGTTGAGCACCACCTCGGCCACTTCGCCCCGGCGCAGGTCGATGACCATGCGCATGCCGTCCTTGTCCGACTCGTCACGCAGCGAGGCGATACCCTCGAGCTTCTTGTCCTTGACCAGTTCGGCAATCTTCTCCAGCAGGCGGGCCTTGTTGACCTGGTAAGGCAGCTCGGTAACGACGATGCTCTCGCGGCCCTTGTCGCTGGTCTCGACATGGGTGCGGGCGCGGATCTGGATGCGGCCACGACCGGTCAGGTAGGCCTCGCGGATGCCGCGCGAACCGTTGATGATACCGGCGGTGGGGAAATCCGGCCCCGGCAACAGCTCCATCAGCTCGGCGATCGTGATGTCCTCATTTTCGAGCAGGGCGATGCAGGCGCTGACCACTTCGTTGAGGTTGTGCGGCGGGATGTTGGTGGCCATGCCCACGGCGATACCGGCCGAGCCGTTGACCAGCAGGTTTGGCACCCGGGTCGGCAGCACCGAGGGCTCGGATTCGGATTCGTCGTAGTTGGGTACGAAATCGACCGTTTCCTTGTCCAGATCGGCCAGCAGTTCGTGCGCGATCTTGGACATGCGCACTTCGGTGTAGCGCATGGCCGCCGGGGCGTCACCGTCCACCGAGCCGAAGTTGCCCTGGCCATCAATGAGCATGTAACGCAGAGAGAACGGCTGCGCCATCCGCACGATGGTGTCATACACTGCGGTGTCGCCATGCGGGTGGTATTTACCGATGACATCACCGACCACGCGCGCCGACTTTTTGTATGGCTTGTTCCAGTCGTTACCCAGTTCGTTCATCGCATACAACACGCGCCGGTGTACGGGCTTGAGGCCATCCCTGACATCCGGCAGCGCGCGGCCGATGATGACGCTCATGGCGTAGTCCAGGTAGGACTGCTTCATCTCGTCTTCGAGATTGACGGGCAGGACTTCTTTGGCGAATTCAGCCATGGGTCGGGCTCATTCCTTTTCTTTTATGGTGTGATGATCCACAGTGTCGATCCGGTTTTCAGCCTGTTGCTGGCGACTCGTGCGTGATTCGCATTTTGGCATGTGACGGTCCACGGCCATGTATCCGCGCATCTTACCATACCAGCCCCCCACACTGCACGGCGAACAAGGCGCTTCAAACGGGTTCTGAGAAAGCCTGACGGTGAATCGGTCCGAAAAAATGACTTGTTTGTTCGCAGGGCCGGAGAGTTACCTGTCACTCATCGCATGAGCGCCCGAAGACTGGCGGCATCCGGTTTGTGGACCACCCCACGCTCGGTGACAATCGCATCGACCAGGCTTGCCGGTGTGATGTCGAACACCGGGTTCCACACCCCGGCGCCGGGCGCGGCCACCCGTTGTCCCGCACAGCCCAGCAATTCATCAGCATCGCGGTCCTCGACCGGGATTCGCGAACCGTCCGCCAGCTTCATGTCGATGGTCGAGGTCGGCGCCACGACCATGAATCGCACCCCATGGTGACGGGCGGCAATGGCCAGGCCGTAGGTGCCGATCTTGTTGGCCACATCGCCGTTGGCGGCAATCCGGTCCGAACCGACGATGACCCAATCGACCAGACCGCGGGCCATCAGATGGGCGGCCGCGCCATCGGCGAGCAGCGATACCGGTATGCCCTCCTGCACCATCTCCCAGGCCGTCAGCCGCGCACCCTGCAGCCATGGCCGGGTTTCGTCGGCATACACATGGTCTATCAGGCCACGCGCATGGGCGCTGCGAATCACACCCAGCGCGGTACCATAACCACCGGTCGCCAGGGCCCCTGCGTTGCAGTGGGTCAACACCCGGCATGGGTGTTCGATCAGATCGGCACCCAGTTCGCCCATGCGCCGGTTCGCGGCGATGTCTTCCTCGTGGATCGCGCGTGCCTCCCTTTCCAGCCGCGCGGCATCGGCGCCTGTCTCGACCAGGGAGCGCATACGCGCCAGGGCCCAGAACAGGTTGACGGCGGTAGGACGTGCCGCTGCCAGTGTCTGCATGTCATCGAGGATGGCGGCCGTATCGGCAGCATGCCGGCGCGCCGACAACACCACACCCCAGGCTGCGGCGATACCGATGGCCGGCGCACCGCGCACGACCATCTCATGGATCGCGGTGGCCACCTCGCCGGCCTGGCGACAAGTCAGATAGCTGACACTGGCGGGAAGCAAACGCTGGTCGAGCAGAATCAGGGTTTCACCATCCCAGCGGATGGCCTGTACGGAATCACTCATGCGCTCACCTGGATGCTGTGCCTGAACGATGGCTCAGGTGCCTGTCTCCTGTTGCGGCACGTCCAGGCGTTCGAGCCGGTAACCATGCAGGTAGATGGCGCTGAGCTTCCAGTTGTCGAGCTCGGCCAGGCCCAGCTTGTTGCGCAGACGGCTGATATGGGTATCCACGGTACGGGTGTTGATATCGGGATTGCGCCCCCATACCGATTCCAGGATATAACCGCGTGACAGCACCCGGCCGGTATGCCGGAACAGGAACAGCGCGAGGTCGAATTCCTTGTGTGTGAGCTCGACGGGATTGCCGTCACGCAGGATCCGGCGCGCTGACGGATCGATCGTGAATGGCGCCATTTCCAGCACCTCCTGGGTATCGGCCTGTGGATTGACGCGCCGGCCCAGGGCGCCAACGCGGGCGGTCAGCTCCATGCTGCGGATCGGCTTGACCATGTAATCGTCGGCACCGGCCTCGAGCGCGGTGACGATGTCCTGCTCCTCGTCTCTGGCGGTGACGAACAGGATGGGGATATTCCATTCCATGTTCTCGCGCACCTTGCGCAGCACCTCGATACCGTCGATATCCGGCAACATCCAGTCCAGGATCAGCATATCGAAGGTATCATTGGCCAGGTTGCGCAGCAGGGCCTTGCCCTCGCTGAACACTTGCACGCTATGACCGGCCTTTTCCAGCCAGTGTTGAAGCAGTTCCGCCTGGGATGGATCATCCTCGAGAACGACAATGCGCATTTCCGCTGTTTCTCCTGTCGAGACTGCATTCCCTGTGGCCAGGTGGCCGTAGATATACAGTAGCGTCCAACCAAGTGTTATAGTGTTAGTTACTATAAACTGAACCAAAATAGCCATTTATGCAAGTCATCGACGAGCTGATCCATGCCCGCTGGGTGATCCCGGTGGTGCCGCGCAAAACCGTCCTCGAGCATCACGCCATCGCCATCCACGATGGACGTATTGTCGATATCCTGCCTTCTTCGATCGCGCAGCAACAGTATCAGCCCGGGCGTTCCACCCTTCTCGACCGTCACGCACTGATACCCGGCCTTGTCAATGCCCATACGCATGCCGCGATGTCGCTGTTCCGGGGGCTGGCCGACGATCTGCCGCTGATGCAATGGCTCAATGCGCATATCTGGCCGGCCGAACAACGTTGGGTCGGCGAGGAATTCATCATCGCCGGCGTCCGTCTGGCCATGGCCGAGATGATTCGTACCGGCACCACTTGCTTCAACGACATGTATTTCTTTCCGGACGTTACGGGACGTACGGTGGCCCAGGCGGGCATGCGTGTTGTCACCGGTCTCATCGTCATCGACTTTCCCACCGTATGGGCAGCCGATGCGGACGAATACATCGAAAAGGCCATTGCCGTTCATGACGAGTTCCGCGACGATCCGCTGGTTCACACGGCCTTCGCGCCACATGCGCCATATACCGTCTCCGACGGGCCGCTGCAACGTATCCAGACCCTGGTCGGTGAGCTCGACATACCGGTGCACATGCATGTGCATGAAACAAATGACGAAATCGAACAGGGCATGAAACGGTACGGCAAACGCCCGCTGACGCGACTGCATGAACTGGGCCTGCTGGGGCCGTCACTGGTAGCGGTACACATGGCCCGCATCGATGACGATGAAATCGAGCTGACCGCACAACAAGGCGTCAATGTGGTCCATTGCCCGGAATCGAACATGAAACTGGCCAGTGGCGCCTGCCCGGTACAGCGCCTGCTGGATGCCGGTGTCAACGTGGCTTTGGGCACCGATGGCGCCGCGAGCAACAACGATCTCGACATGTTCGGCGAGATGCGCAGCGCCGCCTTGCTGGGCAAGCTGGCAGCGCAGGACGCCAGCGCCCTGCCCGCCTGGCAGGCACTGGAGATGGCCACCATCAATGGCGCGCGCGCCCTGGGGCTGGATGCGCTCATCGGCAGTCTGGAACCGGGCAAGGCCGCCGATATCGTTGCCGTCGATCTGAATGATGCAGGCCACCAGCCGGTCTATCAGCCGGTCTCGCAGCTCGTCTATACCAATGCCGGGGCATCGGTCACCGATGTCTGGGTCAATGGGCATCGCCTGTTGCGCGAGCGGGTGCTGACAAGTCTGGACGGTGATGCCATACTCGAACAGACAGCCCAATGGTGTAGAAGAATAACAACCGGCACGATGCCGGATGACACAATGCAGACCTGAGTGCTGCAAACATCCGGAACGATGTGCCCTAAAGCAACATGGAGGAGCAAGTCATGAGTAATTTCGAAATCAACGATTCCTGGTTGCGGGACTGGGCGATGCGTTGCGGCATCATGCTGATCGTGGCCTTTTTGCTGCCAATGGTCACGCCATTCAAGACCTTCTGGTTCTGGCATATGATCAAGGCCGCACCGGTAGGTACCTTGCTGCTGCTGGGTGTGGGTGTTGCCTGCGTGGCACTGACGACGGTGGCCAAAGACAAGCTTGCCGGCAACCGGCTCGCTGTGGTGCTGCTGGTGCTCTCGTTGTTGCCACTGCTGTCCGGCATGGGTGGCTCGTCCAATATGGCCACGATGGGCGCGATGGGCAGGGGCGGCATGCCGATGGCCGGCGGCGCCAATTTCGGTGCGATACTGCTGCTGCTGAGCCTGTGCTCGATCGCGATCGGCAACCATCTGTCCAAGGTACACACCCAGGACCAGTACCCCCGGCTGATGGTTGGCATCGGCGGTATCGTGCTGCTCGTTCTCATGATCCTGCCCATTGCCGGCCGTTCACCGATCACGATGTTCTTCAGCGGATTCATGTGGAGCCGCGGCTGGCCGGTGTTGCTCATCCTGGCCGGTGTCATCGCCTATGGCGTCATCGCTGTCATGCAGTTTTTCAAGATCCGCGGCGATATGTCCGAACTGCTCAGCCTCGTTGCCCGTGGCCTGCTGGTCGGCGTTCCGGCCGTAGCCTTGTTCTATGTGCTGGTCGGCCCGATACCATTCTTCAGCGGTCTGATGATGGTGCTCAAGATGATCCTGACCGTGTACGGGATCGTACTGCTGTTCGTCACCAGTCTGACCGCGGTCATCGAATACAATGTGGGCTCAGGCAACCAGGGAGCCGAAACATCATCCTGAACAAGCCGGTGTATGCACACCGGCTTCAACCAAGGCCTGACATCGGCTAGAGGCAGACACGGAAAGGTAACAACTCATGGATGACAGATACCGGCAGCGGATCCGCATTGCGGCTGTTCTGATGATCCTGTACGGCTTGTTGCCCGTATGGACACCTGACGGTTATCACTGGGTATGGCAATCTCCCCCCAGGCCGACAATCTTCTGGCTGGGAACCGGTCTGCTGCTGCTTGCCCTTGCGCACAGGCTGGATACGTTTCGCCTGACACAGGCAGCCGTGGTCATTGCGCTCGGCATGCTTGCACACGGTCTGAGCGAAACCGCACAGGTGCTGAGATTCCTGTCAATGCTACGCTCAGCCCAGGGCCTGACAGTGGTTTTTTTTATGCTGTTGGTCTTTGCCCTCGTGCTGGCCGCGGCCAACCGGGTAGCCACACAGAACGCGCAATCACTTCTGATCACAGGCCTGATTGTCGTATGCGGCATTGCGCTGCTGATATTGCTTTTCACCCCGATCACGACTGGCCGTCACAGCCGGATCATGCTGACCCGAATCCTCGTCACCGCCCGGGCCTGGCATGAGGCTCCGGTCGTGCCGCTGTTCATGGGTACCTTGTTGCTGTACGCTGTCATTGCGCTCATCCACCACTGGCTGCCAAAACCGGATGTGCATCGCTGGCTGAACTGGCTGGGGTTGTTGCTCGTCATTCTCAGCGTCATCAGTCTGGTGGTACTGCAATACCGCCTGTTGCTTCGTGCTTCCATCAGTGATATCGGCGCGTGGCCGTTTCTGCAGTCCATTCTCTATGTACTGACCGGCATGCTGGCCTTCGTTCTGCTGGCCGTCAATGGCATTGGCGGCTGGCTGGCTCACAGACTGGCCTCGGGTGAGATACAGAAGCCGCCACGCCTGTCGGAAGCCTGGTTGCGAAACAGGCTGGGCGATGCGCTGCTGATGCTCGGGACGATGATACTGCTGGCCAGCCAGTGGCGGCTGTTCTGGGGCTGGATCGTATCCGGTCATGGGCCGGGTGAGGCGCTCTACCCCCTTGTCCTGATCGTCATACTGAGCTTGCTCGTGTGGTATTTTCGCGATCACGTGATACGCCTGTCGGCGACCATGTTCAGTGTGGTACTGGCCTATCTGGTGCTGGAACTGGTACGCACGCCATACTATATGAGCTGGTTTCCCCAGTTGTACCAACTGCGTTCGTTTGGCTTACGCCTTGCACCGGGTTTTTTATATACCGTTGCCGCCAGCCTGCTGGCCGCGACCGTCATCTCGGCAACCGCCCTGTTGCCCGATACAGAAAACCGGCATTGGCGGGTGTTGGCAGTGCAGGCCATCAGCAGTCTGGCCCTGCTGTTCACTCTGTTCCATCCGTTCTGGGAGACCTCACTGTATGGTTACGCGAACATGCCTGGCTATGGCCTGCCGCCACAACTGGCCTGGCTGGCGCTGCTGAACCTGCTCGCCTTGCTGGCGGGGCTGACCCTGGTGCACCTCTTCTTTCCACTGGGCCGTTTGTGGCACTGGCTGGCATCCCGCCTCCTGCCCTGGGGTGGGTTGATCGTCTGGCTCGTCATTAGCGCCAGCTATCGATTCTGGCGAGGCGATTATCTGCTGGGCATAACGACCCTGATCAACAAGCTCGCCGGCGGGCTTTGGCTGCTTGGCCTGCTGATCAGTCTGGCCTGTACACTGGCGGTTTTGCTGCATGCCTGGATAAACCGGACAAAACACGGCCAACAGGATGCGACGCTGTAGACATAGACGGGTTCAGGACAGGAAAGCACCGAACAGTTCATGTTTGAATCATCGATGTTTAAAGATGATCCTGGCAAAGCCTGGGAACATGGGACGGTTTCACTACCTATCTGAGTAAACAACCATCGAATGCAACCTCGTTTCCGGACACTGAAACCAATCCTGTTGACCAGTCTCGGGGTAATTGATAAGTTCCAGGCTGAAGCTACTGAAGGCTTGTTTTTCACCTTTGCAAGGAGGCTATGTGTATGGATGCCACCGAATCCTGGCTGAAGAAATGGGCGCTGATCGGCGCCATCATGCTGCTCACTGGTTTTCTTTTTCCCGTATTTGGCCGCAATGGCGTCCATGGATTCTGGAGCATGTCAGCTCATAACTGGTATGACTCTGTCATCACAATGAGTTTCGGTATTCTGGTTTTGTTCCTGCGACCAAGACTGGCTGGCAAGGCCCTTGCCTGGCTCATACTGATCGGCATGCTGGCCATCCTGGGCCTCGAAGTCACAAAACTGCTCAATATCAATTCTTTCAGTATCCCGAGGGGGCTGACGAAAGTACCGATACTGATTATGACCCTGCTGCTCTATATCAGTATCGTGCTGATCGCCATCTGCAACCATTTGAGCAGACATATGCCCCAGGCCAGAGGCCCGCGAATTATTCTGTTCTTGTCCAGCTTCACCATCATTGCACTCTATATCATTCCATGGTTGCGAAAGCCGCTGATCAGCATCGTGTTTTCCGGCAGACTCTGGGATATGGCGCCTATGATCGTTATCATGTTCGCCGTACAGTTCATCTACGCTCTAATCGCAATCTTTCGGAATGGATTCAAAGACCTGTCACTGAATATCCGTATGATCAGCGTCTTCAATTGGGTGCTGATATTCGTCTATGCCGGGGTGTTCTACAGCTTGTCAATTCAACGGGGCGTTTCACCGGGAACAGCGTTATCTCTGGTTATCAATAAAAACCTTTCCGGTTTCGCCTTGCTGATACTGCTACTGGCCAGCCTCACAGCCGTGATCGAATACGCCATGAAACGACGGCAGCCGTCCGCAACGAATCCGCCACCCGCCATGGCCACAAACGAAGCTGGAGCCTGATGCCGCAATTCGTTAAACTGAGGCAATGACTGAACAGGCACATACGAACGTCGATCATGCCGAAATAGCGAAATTCGAGGAGCTGGCCTCACGCTGGTGGGACCCGAACAGTGAGTTCAAGCCGCTGCACGATATCAACCCGTTGCGACTGGACTACATCGACCAGCGCGCGGGGCTGAAGGGCAAACGGGTAGTCGATGTCGGCTGTGGTGGTGGCATCCTTTCGGAAGGCATGGCCCTGCGTGGCGCACAGGTCATGGGTATCGACATGGGCGAGGCGCCCTTGTCGGTGGCGCGCCTGCACCTGCTGGAATCGGGCGCCGAGGTGGACTATCAGCAGACCACGGCCGAACGTCTGGCCGATGAGATACCTGGCCGGTTCGACATCGTTACCTGCCTGGAGATGCTCGAACACGTACCCGATCCCGCCTCGGTGATAGCGTCCTGCGCCAGGCTCGTCAAACCGGGCGGGGACGTGTTCTTCTCTACCATCAACCGCAACCCCAGGTCCTACCTGTTTGCCATCATCGGCGCCGAATACCTGCTGCGCCTGCTGCCACGGGGCACGCACGATTATCGCAAGTTCATCCGTCCGTCAGAACTCGAGGCCTGGTCACGTGACGCCGGGCTCGAATTTCTCGATATCACCGGCATGAGCTACAACCCGCTTACCCGCCGTTACCGGCTGGGTGACGATACCGGTGTCAACTATCTCGTCCATGCCCGCAGACCGGCCGCGGACTGACGGATGCATACGAACCGTCCTGTTCGACCTGGACGGTACGCTGCTCGATACGGCGCCCGACCTGGCCTGGGCACTCAACGAACTGCGCCGCCGCCATGACCTGCCACCCCTGCCGTTCGAAACCATCCGTCCCGCTGTCTCGCATGGCGGTCTGGCGCTGATCCGTATGGGCTTCGGGCTGACACCAGATCACCCCGATACCGGGCCGCTACGCCAGGAGCTGCTGGGCCTGTATCGCGACAACATCGCCATCCGTACACGCCCCTTCCCGGGTATCCCAGAGCTGCTTGGTTCACTCGCAGCCATGGGACTCAAATGGGGTGTGGTGACCAACAAGCCGGGCTGGCTGACCGAACCCCTGATGCAGGCCATGGCGCTGAACCCGGCCCCGGACTGCATTGTCAGTGGTGATACCCTGCACGAACGCAAGCCCCACCCTGCGCCGATGCTGCACGCCTGCCGCATGACGGGCAGCCAACCGGACCAGTGCGTCTATGTGGGCGATGCACAACGCGATATCGAGGCTGGCAGCCGTGCGGGCATGCACAGCCTGGTGGCACTGTTCGGTTACATCGGCGAGGACGAGGATCCAGCAAGCTGGGGCGCGGACGCCTGCCTGGAGAGCCCAGAGGAAATACTGGATTGGATCCGCGCTTTGCAGGCACAATGAGACCATGAACCCGATCCTTGTCATCCTGCTCGCCCTGGCCGCGTTTGCCGTCGGCTGGCTGGCCGCCCGCCTGCATGCCGGGCGCGAGATCGCGCGCCTGCGCGAGGTGCGCACCGAACTGCAGACCCGGTTGCAGATGACCGAGGACAGCGGCAAGGACCTGGAACAGGCCCTGGAAACCACACGCAAGGAGATGGCCAGCCTGTTCAACCAGCTCTCCAGCGAGGCCCTGCGCCACAACAACGAGACCTTCCTGAAACTGGCGCAGGAAAACCTCAAGCAGTTCCAGGTCAAGGCCGAGGGTGACCTCAAGCACCGCCACAGCGCCATTGAGCAACTGGTCAAGCCTATCCAGGAAACCCTGGCCAAAACCGAAAAGCAGTTGCACGAGATCGAAAAGGCGCGCGAACACGCCTTCGGCGCCCTGCACCAGCAGATCGAGAACATGAACCGTATGCAGCAACAACTGCAGCAGGAGACCGCCAACCTGACAAAGGCCCTGCGCAAGCCGGAGGTACGCGGACGCTGGGGCGAGATGACTCTCAAGCGCCTCGCGGAACTGGCCGGCATGGTCGAACACTGTGACTTCAGTGAACAGACGCACACTGACACCGGTGAAGGGCATCTGCGTCCTGACATGGTGGTACGCATGCCGGACGCACGTGTCATCGTGGTGGATGCCAAGACACCACTGGATGCCTATCTCGAGGCGGTGGAGGCCACCGACGATCGTCATCGCGACGAAATGTTGCAGCGCCATGCCGCCAATGTGCGTAAACAGGTCAAGGACCTGTCCGCCAAGGCCTACTGGCAACAATTCAGGGAATCGCCGGATTTCGTCGTCATGTTCATTCCCGGCGAGCAATTCCTGTCGGCGGCACTGGAAAAGGATCCTGCCCTGCTCGAAGACGCCATGAGCCGCAAGGTCATTCTCGCCACACCTACCAGCTTCGTTGCCTTGCTACGCGCGGTTGCGTTTGGCTGGCGCCAGGAATCCATGGCTCGTAATGCCGACCGTATCCGCGATCTGGGTCAGGACCTGTACAAGCGGCTGAATACCTTTGTCGAGCACATGACCAGGCTCGGCAAGTCGCTTGGTAGCAGTGTGGAAACCTATAACAAAGCGGTTGGCTCACTGGAGCGTAGCGTGCTGCCAGGCGCGCGCAAGATGGAGGAACTGGGCATCCAGACGCGCAAGTCCATCGAGGAGCCCGACGCCATCGACAAGCAGCCGCGCGGGATTCACAAGGACACATGAACCCGATCAGCTATTGTGAAGAGAAGGCGGCCCCGTCCGGCTCGGACAACTACTATGCGCTGCTCGGTCTTGCCCCTGAAACCCGCAACGCCCTGCTGCCACTGATGGCGTTTGCGTGCGAGGTTTCCACGGTCCCGCGTGAGTGCCACGATACCGACGTTGCCATCAGAACGCTGGACTGGTGGCGGCAACAGGTGGCTGCAGTCTATCGGGGCGATGCCTCACATCCCGTCTGCCAGGCCCTGCTGCCAGTGATTCAGGCCCACGACCTGCCCGACGCATGGTTCATGGAAATCATCGATGGTCATGCTATGGACATCGGCCGGGAAACCCCGTTCGATCGCCATGACTTGCAACTCTACCAGCAGCGCACCGCCAGCACCCTGTGCCTGATGCAGGCGGAAATCACCTGCCCGGGCTCGCGAGAGGCGCAAAAATTCGCCGCACGCGCCGGAAACGTCATCGCCGGCGTGAGGGATATCCAGATGCTTGGATATGATGTTCGCCTGGGCCGGCACTACCTGGACAAAGAAGTACTTACGCAGCACGGCCTTGACGCCAGTCAGCTTTATTCACCGGTAACGCCCGATGCGCTCGGCAGGCTGCTAGCGCAACAGGCCCAGCTGCTACGCAGCAACGGAAAAGACCTGATCAGCACCCTCGACCGTGGCCAGCGCGTACAGCTGCGTTACCTGGTGACTCGCCTGCGACTGTCATTACGACTGCTGGAGCGGATCGCCGACGATGGTTTCCGGGTGATGGAACATCAGATCCACCTCACGCCTCTTGGCAAATGGTGGATCGCCTGGCGCGGCCGTTGGTCATGAACCAGACAGCGCGGTAGAATGTGCGCCCCCATGATAGACATTCCACAAGGAAACCCTGATGTTCGAATTCAGCGATGCCCCTGACCTGCTCGAGGGCAAGGTCATTCTCGTCACCGGCGCCACGTCAGGTCTTGGACGCGCCTGTGCGATCGATTTCGCCGCACGTGGCGCCAGCGTGATTCTGCTCGGGCGCAACGTGAGTGCACTGGAACAGGTCTATGATGAAATCGAACAGGCAGGTTATCCGCAACCAGCCATCTACCCGATGAATCTCGAAGGCGCGGCCGAGAAGGACTACGATGACCTGGCCGCCAATATCGACAAGGCGTTCGGCCGTCTCGACGGCCTGCTGCACAATGCCGCCTGGCTCGGCGCCCTGACACCGATACAGCACTACCAGACCGAACTCTGGTACAGGGTGATGCAAGTCAACCTGAACGCACCATTCATGCTCAGCCGTGCCTGCCTGGGCCTGCTCAATGTGCCGGATACCGCCTCCATGGTCTTTGTCAGTGATGCCGTTGGCCGTCATGGCAAGGCCTACTGGGGGGCCTATGGAATCGCCAAGGCCGGGCTTGAAAATCTGATGCAGATCATTGCTGATGAAGTCGAGGTCAACACAGCAATCCGGGTCAATAGCATCGATCCCGGTCCTATGCAGACCAAGCTGCGTCGCAACGCCTACCCGGCCGAGGACATCGACCAGCATCCGAAACCGGAGGAACTCACCGGACCCTTCATCTACCTGATGAGCGACGCCAGTATCGACATACGTGGCCAGGCACTCAGCATTCCGCACGGCAAACAATGAAGCGAGATCCTCACGGAGGAGGCCAAGCCTGCACGGAAGCTCATACCACGCTCATTTGCATTTGCCAAGCTTGCACTTGCCCGACAGGCAACGATGCCCTATTCCGACACCAAAGCCACAACTCGCCCCCTTGGGCAGTTTGTCACGACATTGATTCTCTTTAAGGTCCAATCCCTTGTCGCACCACTGGTTCCTGCCGCAATCACTGTCACGCTTGCATACACACCGCTTGTTGGAATTGCATTTCCCTGTCTTGCATTCGAGATCGATCTTGCATGAACTGCCTGCCGACTTCGATGAAGGCGTATAGCATATACCCGATGTCTGGCCATCCTGGGGCCGCCATTTGGAACATTTTCCGGAAACACATTGATCATCTCCGGTACACGCTTGCCAGTCAGGTTTCTTGCTGATACACCTGTTCCTGCTCAGATTTCCCAATCCTTTCTTGCAGTACTGGCCCGAAGCGCAATCAGCATTCAAGCTGCATTCGTGCGCCTCCTTGCATGAACCGGCGATACATCTGCCACTCAGGCATTGCTGGCTCCTGGTACACGCCGCAAAGACCTGTTTTTTAGCCTTGCACTGATTACGCCCAATGGTCAGCGTCCCCTTGTCACAATAGTTGCCTTGCCCACAATCACTGTCCTTCTTGCAACTCGGCGGCTTGCCTATGGCGTATCGTCTGGTCACAATCCACGGATAGACTGCCTTGGCGCCATTACGCCACTCATCAAGTGTTGTGCCTTCAGATGCCCATTGCGTGCACATGATATACATCCATCCACCGGTACGTTTATTACAATCACGTTGCGTCCTTGACCAGTCGGGCCCCCAGCCGTACTCATCGTCCAGCCCCATCCAGTGACCGAATTCATGGCCAATGACATGCGCCGGGATCGCGCTGTACATGGGCCGCCACTTGAAGACCCAGCGCTTGTAGGATGTCCTGTGCCTTGGTCTGAGATTCATGCGGATATTCCAGATCAGCTTCCCCTTTTTCCAGGCATTTCTCTGGGCCTCACTCCCCTCTCCCAGATCGAGAAGCACCGGCTCTATCCTGAATCCGGGTCGATCCCAAACACGTTTGAGCGCACGCGCAAAAAACTGTCTCAAGTGCACCAGGATATTGATACCGCGCACATTCTGGGAACGATAGACACGACAAGCCTCTTCACCTCTGTTGACGAGATCGGTGCCTTTCTGTTTGCTACTGGTACGCACGGGTATGTAACCGAGTGAAACATCCTTGCCATTTGGATCGAATACGGTGCCGCCTTCCCTGCACAGGCGGTTCAATTCCCGGTCGCCCAGATCATTGACAAGCTGCATGGGTATATCAATCTTGTCGCGCTTTCTTGTCGGCCAGAAGAACCGCATCGGAATGGTTACGATCCAGACGCCTTTCTCGCGCCTCAACTGATATGCATATCTGATAGGAGCCGTCGAATAATAGGCATACCTACCCGTAATATAAACAGCCGGAAGATCATCGGCAAACCGATGCCCGGCATTTATCGCCTTCTCTATCTTTCCTCCTTTGCTGTCACGCTTCCTGTTACAGGTTATGACATCTGCATTGTATGAACGAAGACCGATATAATCAGGACTGGTGTTTGGCGCAGGCGTAACCAGACTGGTATCCCGCTCCAGGAGACGCGCCTCCTGGAGCGCCCTGTCCGTGGCAGCCTTCTTGCAGAAATTGGCACTGGCTGAAAACGCCAGCGTCATCAGCACCAGCAGCAATGACCATTTTTTCATTTTTTGTTCCTTGATATGGAGACAGTCAGCCCAGGATTGACAGGCCAGCCTTACCAATATCTTTCAAAATCGTGGTTAATTGCCTTACGGAAGAAAAATGCGCGGATCAGTCGATATCTGCCAATAGCGGTGGCATGGGGCAGTCGATACTGGCGGATATGGCGCGCAGGAAAGCGATACCGGCGCCACTGACCTTGCCATCCCAGGCCAGTGTACCGACCAGCGCCTTCAGCAAGCGCGGCTTGACCAGAGGTTTGAGCTGATCGAGACGGGAAATGGCCGCATCCAGTGCAGGCAACGTGAGTTCCGCTTCCGGCTGCAGATTAATGTTTGACAGCCCGGCCCGGTTTGCACCCTCGCGAAATGCGGTGGCCATGCCTGCAGCGTCAGCATGCTCGAGACCGGCGGCGAAAGACAATAATATCGCAACCTCTCTGGCCACGGTGTCCAGGCTGTTAAAACGGGCCGCAAGATGACGGCGCAGCCCATGTTGCAATTCAAGCGGGTGCAGCACCAGACGCACGGTGACCCACTCGTGGAAATCCACCTTGCCATCGGTATCGATCAGGGCCTGGACATTGCCACGCCATTCCTCGAACTGGGACTTTGATTGCTGTCTCAACGCGCCAGGCACCAGCTCCAGCAGGGACAATACCTGCTCATCATCCAGAGTGGCCACCAGGCCGGTGATCTCACGTGTGGTTTGCAATACTTCGGGCAATGCCCTTGCCTCGAGGATTCGCCACTGACGCACACGGATCTTCTCATCCTTATGCAACAGAAGCGCGTAAACCACGGCACGCGCGCCCCAGGGGTTGCGCGCCTCGTCGAGCAAGCGCTCCGGCAACGAGGCCACTTGCTCCCTTGCCCGCTCCACGTGCCCGGCTTGCGGGTTGCCAATGGCGTCCACGGCCTCCAGGGCCTGTGCGACTGTGACGCCACCCATTACCGCCGCCGCCTGACGCGCGTGTTTCTCCTGCGCCGCAGTACGGCGTTGTTCTTCCGTCTCAGCAGCCAGATCGACCCTTTGCAGTGGTTTGAGATAGCGGCCATCCCAGGAGGGATCCAGGCGCAGGATTCTTTCTTCAAGCGGCGGGTGGGTGGCCAGCAGGCCACCCAGAAAATGCGAGATGCCCTCGGCGAAATAGGCATGACTGTACTCTTCTGCCGACGGTGTCATCAGCACCGAACCGGACTCCGCACCACCAATGCGCTTCAGCGCGTTGGCGATCCCGGCATTGTTGCGTGTGAACTGCACCGCCGAGGCATCGGCGAGGTACTCGCGCTGACGGCTGACCATGGCCTTGATGACATTGCCAAAGAAGTGGCCGATGGAACCGATCAGGAACAGACCCAGACCAAACAGCAACGCCCCGCCACTGCCACGTCCACGATGCAAATGACGATGGGAATGGCTCGCCGAGCGCATCAGGTAGCGCCCGGTCAGCGCAATGATCAGGATGCCGTGCAGCAGGCCCGTCAAATGGATGTTCAGGCGCATGTCACCATTGAGGATGTGACTGAACTCGTGGCCGACCACGCCCTGAAGTTCGTCGCGTGTGAGCGATTCCAATGCTCCACGGGTGATTCCGATCACGGCATTGTCGATGCGAGTACCCGCGGCAAACGCGTTGATACCGGATTCCTCGAGCAGATACACCGGGGGAACCGGAATACCTGATGCGATCGACATTTCCTCGACGACATTGAGCACCTTGCGGTGCGCGGGATCCTTGCTGTCCATCGGTACCAGCCGACCACCCAGTAATTCGGCAACGTTGGCGCCACCACCGGACAAGGCGACCATCTTGATCAGAGAACCACCAGCAACCACCAGCACTACGGCCGCAGCCACCTGCCAGGCCAGCTTGGGATCGATGCGTTCAAGGGAAAAACTGCCATCGGCAACGGCATAGGCATTGTTGAACGAAAAGGCGATCGCCACAAACAGGATCGTCAGGCCCACCAGGCACGCAACAGCCAGCACGAACAGCAGTATGAGTATGGCCGTGTGCTTGCGTGCCTTGTCCTGGGCCGAGAAAAAGTTCATGACTCAAGCCCTGTTGTCAGATTCAGAAGGATACCTTGGGTGCAGCCTGGATCTGTTCGCTGTCCTCAAATTCCAGCAAAGCGGCATCACGGGGATGACCGAAGGCTGCCGCAAACACGATCTGCGGGAACGATTGCCGATAGGTATTGTATTCCATGACAGCGTCGTTGAATGCCTGGCGCGCGAAGGCAACCTTGTTTTCGGTACTGGTCAGTTCCTCGGTCAACTGCATCATGTTCTGGTTGGCCTTGAGATCGGGATAGGCCTCCATGACCATGTTGAGTCTGCCCAATGCGCCGGCAAGTCCACCCTCGGCGGCACCGAGCTGACGGATGACATCGGCATTGCCGGGATCCTTTTCAGCGGCCTTTAACACACTGGCGGCTGCGTTGCGCGCACTGATCACGGCATCCAGTGTCTCGCGCTCGTGCTTGAGATAACCCTTTGCCGTCTCCACCAGATTGGGAATCAGATCGTAACGCCGCTTGAG
>WFUO01000046.1 GCA_015484945.1 Gammaproteobacteria bacterium
ACTGTCCAGGACTCGGGCGTGCTCAGATAATCGGCCAGAAACCCCTTGCCACAGGTCTCGCTGGCTTCTCGTCCTGCATAGCTGGCGCTCATGCCATCACAGACCACGGCCGCTATGCCCTTGGTCGTCAACAGCGGCTCGTCCGGTGCAACCAGACCATGGAAATCCTGGTTTTCCTCCTTGATGCCACGGGTGCTGTAGCTACCGGAGGTTATTGACAGTTGTGCGCTCATGTCACCGTGTATGTTTATCCCTCAACCAGCATAGGTTCAGGCCTTGAGGTTGTCCATCATTCGACATCGATCATCTGGACCGTGCCATCCGGCATAACCTCTGCCATTTTGCCTTTGGGTTCATCCAGGAACTGGATGAGAAAGAACATGGCCAGCGCGAATGCCGCCAGGGCGATGAAAAAACTGCCTACACCTGTGACCGAGAAAATGATCAAAAATATCACTGCACCGACATTGCCATAGGCGCCAGCCATACCGGCAATCTGTCCGGTCAGGCGTCTGCGGATCAATGGAACCACGGCATACACAGCGCCATTACCGGCATGCACGAAAAGAGAAGTAAACATCGTCGCGAGGATGGCGCCAGCCAGTGGCCAGCTGGAGTCGATATGGCTCATGATATAGAAACCGACCGCCGTGCCGCCCAGGCAAACACTCAGAGCCAGCTTGCGGCCCAGGCGGTCGCTCAGGTAGCCACCCAGCGGTCTGGCAAACAGATTGAATGAGGCGAATACGGCCCCTGCAATGGCTGCGCCGGTGGCAATGGACAGGTCGAAGGTATTGATGAAAAAGCCAGGCAACATGGAAATGACTGCCAGCTCGCCACCAAAGGTGACCATGTAGGTCAGCGACAGCAATGCTACCTGCTTGAACTTGTAACGGTGGATATCGGGTACCGGCTCTTTGAGGTGTTCATGGTTGACGTGATAGATACGATAAACATTGACGAGGAACAATATCACCAGCCCGCCCACGACACCGAAGAAAGCGGTTTCTGTCAGCAGTGGCGTGCCGAGGGACGCAGCCGGGAACAGCAGTGTACCGTAAGGTGACAGTTTCAATGTCAATACTACCAGGGCCAGGTACATCGGCAAGGTCATGAGGATGTAGAACCACAGGTCCCCCATGCTGCTGACCTCCATGGCGCCACTTTTCTTTGGCTTGAAATAGGTCGATCCCTTGGGTGTGTCATGCACGTTGCGGTAGAAGATAAAGGCGTAGGCCAGTGCCAGTACGCCTGTCATGCCTATCGCATAACGCCAGCCATCGTCGCCACCGAACAACAGGGCGATCAGCGGTATGGTCATAGCCGCAGCCGAGGATCCAAAATTGCCCCAACCGGCGTAGATGCCCTGTGCGACACCGACCTGGCGGGCTGGATACCATTCACTGATGAGGCGAATACCGATCACAAATCCGGCCCCCACACCGCCAAGCAGGAAACGTGACAGAGCCATCTGGGTGAAATCATCAGCCATTGCGAACAGGAAGCAGGGAATGCTGCCAAATACCAGCAGCCCGCTGAATACACGCTTGGGGCCATATTTGTCCACCAGGATTCCGACGATGATACGAGCCGGTATCGTCAAGGCCACATTGAGCAACAGCAATGTCTTCCAGTCTGCCAGGGCCAACCCCATCGATTTCATGATGGGGTCTTTCAGTGGCGCATGGTTGAACCAAATGAAGAAGGTCAGGAAAAAGGCAAACCAGGACAGATGCAGAATCCGGGTACGGCCACTGAAGGAAAGGATCTTCAGTTTCTCGATGGTACTACTAGACATGACGGCTCCAGCATGACGGATTGTAATCGTAACTTGTCATTTCCTAGCAAATGCCGTGCCATATATAAGCATATGATTATAAAATAAAAAATAATCCGTATTCGGCGAACCTGCACCCTGGCAAGGCAATCGGGGGATGCGCTTGGTTCAGGCATCGATGTGTCGCGCCTTCATTCGTGATCCCCGCCTGTTCATATACTTATTATATGGCCGTGTTTGTTTGTGCTTCGATGGCATGATTTGTTCTTGATAGTGGGTGTTCCCGTTTGTTGTGCACCAGTATGCCGCATATTGAGTCATCGCACCATTTTGGTGCGAAGGGTTGTGGCGGTGTCATGCATGGTCGTAGGACATCCCTATCAGGCTGACCATAATATTAATAAAAACAATATGTTGTAAAAATACAAGCATGAATCCGAGTGTATGGCACGACTATTGCTAAATTAGCATTAATTAATATTGATCGATTATCGTGCTTTCCCCTGGAGAAGACTATGAAAGAAAAGCTGGTACTGATTGGTAACGGCATGGCGGGTGTCAGGACCATCGAGGAGCTGTTGAAGATTGCGCCTGACAAATACGAAATCACGGTTTTTGGCGCCGAACCGTATGGGAACTACAACCGCATCATGCTCTCGCCCGTGCTCGCTGGCGACAAGACCATCGACGAGATCATGATCAACGATCTGCAGTGGTACCAGGACAATGGCATCACACTGCATGCTGGCAAGGAAGTCGTCTCCATCGACCGTAAAGAGCGCAAGGTCATTGCGGATGACGGCACCGAGGCTGAATACGACCGCCTGTTGCTGGCCACCGGGTCGAATCCTTTCATTCTGCCCGTGCCAGGAAACGATCTCGACGGAGTTATTGGCTTCAGGGATATTCAGGATGTGGAAAGCATGCTCGAGGCGGCCAGAAAGCACAAGCACGCCGTCGTCATTGGTGGCGGCCTGCTTGGGCTGGAGGCGGCCAATGGCCTGATGCTGCAAGGCATGAGCGTAACCGTGATTCATCTGATGGATACGCTGATGGAGCGCCAGCTTGATGAACCAGCCGCGAAGATGCTGCAGAAAGAGCTCGAAGACAAGGGCCTGCATTTCCTCATGGGGGCCGAAACCGAGGCTATCATCGGCCATGACCGGGTCGAGAAGGTACGCTTGAAGGACGGCACCGAGATCTATGCCGACCTGGTGGTCATGGCGGTTGGTATCCGCCCCAATATTGAGCTGGCCAAAAAGGCCGGTATCCATGTTGAGCGCGGTATCGTCGTCAACGACACACTGCAGACTTTTGATCCGCGTATCTATGCCGTCGGCGAATGCGTGCAGCACCGTGGCCAGACCTATGGCCTGGTTGCGCCGTTGTTCGAGATGGCCAAGGTGTGTGCCAATCATCTGGCCATGATGGGTATTGGACGTTACGAAGGTTCCGTAACCTCAACCAAACTGAAGGTAACCGGTATCGATCTTTTCTCGGCTGGTGATTTTATTGGCGATGAAAATACCGAGGAATTGGTCTTCCAGGATGCCGCGCGCGGCGTTTACCGCAAGCTGGTGCTGGAGAACAATCGCATCAAGGGTGTTGTCATGTATGGCGATACCATCGACGGTTCGTGGTATTTCGACCTCATGCGTGATGGCACAGACATCACCGATTTTCGTGAAAGTATTCTGTTCGGACAGGCGCATCTGGGTGATTCCGGGCATGGTGAAGCAAACCGGGTTGCCAATATGGATGATTCCGCCGAGATCTGTGGCTGTAACGGTGTCTGCAAGGGCGATATTATCAAGGCCATTACCGACAAGAAACTGTTTACGCTGGAAGAAGTACGGGCACACACCAAGGCCTCCAGTTCCTGTGGTTCATGTACTGGTCTGGTAGAGGCCATTCTTGCAAGTACCGTTGGTGGTGACTATTCCGTCGCACCGCATCTGAAACCGGTTTGTGGTTGCACCGACAAGACCCATGATGAAGTCAAGGCTGCGATCCGTGACCTGGAACTGAAATCGGTGCGCGAGGTCATGGACAAACTGGAATGGAAGAACGAGGATGGCTGCGCGAAATGTCGTCCCGCGCTCAACTACTATGTCATCGCCACCTGGCCAAAAGAGGGCCTGGATGATTATCAATCTCGCTTCATCAATGAGCGTGTACACGCCAACATCCAGAAAGATGGCACCTATTCGGTGATACCGCGCATGTGGGGTGGTGGGACGACGCCGGATGAATTGCGCGCGATTGCCGATGTGGCAGAGAAATTCAATGTCAGGACTGTGCATGTCACTGGTGGACAGCGTATCGCGCTGTATGGCCTGAAAAAGGAGCAACTTCCAGTGGTATGGAAGGAGTTCAACAAACGCGGCATGGTTTCAGGGCATGCATATGGCAAGGCTCTGAGAACGGTCAAGACCTGTGTCGGCAAGGAATGGTGTCGTTTTGGCACACAGGACTCAACGCATATCGGCATCGAGCTGGAGAAGATGACCTGGGGTTCGTGGACGCCGCACAAGTTCAAGATGGCAGCGTCCGGTTGTCCACGCAACTGCGCCGAGGCCACAATCAAGGACTTTGGTGTCGTGTGTGTCGATTCCGGCTATGAGCTGCATATTGGTGGCAATGGCGGCATCAAGGTGCGTGCCACCGACCTTTTGTGCACGGTAAAGACAGAGGAAGAGGTGCTCGAGTACTGTGCCGCCTTCATGCAGCTGTATCGTGAAGATGCCCATTATCTTGAGCGTACCGCACCCTGGGTGGAACGAGTTGGCCTGACCTACATCAAGGAACGTTTGATAGATGATGAAGAGGGCCGTAAGGAATTGGCTGAACGTTTCCGTTATTCACAGCAGTTCGCGCAGGACGATCCCTGGGCTGAACGCGCAGAGGGTGCGGATGCACATGAATTCACACCCATCAAGAAAGTGGGTTAATCCCTAAGTGAATGAGAATCGCAAGATAATAGGCAAATGGTGAAACAAAATGACAGATCATGACTGGATCGAGATAGGTGTACTGGACGATATTCCCCGACTGGGCGCGCGTATCGTAGAACGCAGCGAGGGGGACATCGCCGTATTTCGTACAGCCGATGACGAGGTCTTTGCGGTACGTGACAAGTGCCCACACAAGGGTGGCCCGCTATCCCAGGGGATTGTTTCCGGAAAGGTGGTCACTTGTCCGCTGCACAATTGGAATATCCAGCTCGATAACGGGGAGGCCGTGGCACCCGACGAAGGTTGTGCCGCTACCTATCCTGTCAGGCTGGAGGGTGACCGGATTTTCCTTTCGCTGACTCCGAATGAAGGTTGTCCGAATACCTGATTGCGCAGACCAGGCTGGAGAGATCGTCGATGCTGTTTGGCAGAAAGAAGAAGAACCCGATCAAGATCAATGACAAGGGCGTGGTTGAATGGAAGTACACCACATGTGGTTACTGTTCGACCGGCTGTTCGATCGAGGTGGGGCTTGACGCACAGGGCAGGGCGGTAGCCTCACGTGGCGTTGCCGATGCCGATGTCAATCGTGGCAAGTTGTGCCTGAAAGGTATTTTCGAGCACGAACTGTTCGAATCTGCAGGTCGGGGCCGTGTCCCACTAATGCGTGACAAGCCCTGGCAGGAGTTTCGTGAAGTAAGCTGGGATGAGGCGCTTGACAGAACAGCCAGTGAGATCCAGCGAATTCAGGGTACCTATGGCCGCGATGCCTTCGCCATTGTATCGACCGGTCAGATCATGACCGAGGAATTTTATACACTTGGCAAACTTGCGCGTGGTGTGATTGGGACCAACAACTACGATGGCAACACCACATTGTGCATGTCATCGGCGGTTTCCGGTTACAAGCGTTCGTTTGGATCCGACGGTCCGCCTGGATGCTATGAGGACTTCGAGCATACCGAATGTCTCATGGCCATAGGCTCCAACCTGCCCGAACAGCACCCTGTGATCTTCTGGCGTCTTAAACAGGCGATGGAGAAGCGCAAGTTTCCTTTCATTGTTGTTGACCCGCGTGTAACCATGCTTGCGCAGATGGCAGATATCCACTTGCCTGTACAGCCAGGTACCGATGTTGTCCTGCTCAACAGTATGGCGCATGTGATTTTGAGCGAAGGGCTCGAAGACCGTGCCTACATCGATGCGCATACCACAGGTTATGATGAGTTCAAGGCATTGATAGAGCGTTATGACCCTGAATATGCTTCCCGTATCTGTGGTATCGATGCCGACACCATTCGTAACGTGGCACGTATCTATGCCCGGGCAGGCAAGGCCATGACGATCTGGACCATGGGTATCAACCAAAGCACCCATGGATCAGATGGCGTGGTGGCCATCAACAACCTCAATCTCATTACAGGTAACATCGGCAAGCCCGGTGGCACCAGTCTGTCGATCACCGGTCAGTGTAATGCCATGGGAACCCGGGAATGGTCTTCCTGTTCCGGCTTGCCCGGATACCGCCTGCTTGAGCGTGAGGAAGACCGCAAAACCATTGCTGATTTTTGGGGCATAGACGAGGAATTTCTACCCAAGAAGCGTGGGTTGTTCCAGACCGATATTTTTCCGGCCATAGAAACCGGCCAGATAAAGGGTATGTGGATCATCGCCACCAATCCGATGACTTCGATGACCAATACCGCGCGTATTCGCAAGATACTGGAAAATCTGGAATTTCTTGTTGTACAGGATGCCTACGAGGATGTCGAGACCAATCAGTACAGTCATGTCTATCTGCCCGCCAGCATATGGGCGGAGAAGAAGGGCTGCTTCACGAATACCGAACGCCGTGTCAACCTGATCAATAATGTCGTACCTCCGTATGCGGATTCAAAACCGGATCTGTGGATCTTCAACCAGATGGCCAAGCGTTTCGAGCAGGGACGTAAAATGAATTTCCCGGAAACACCGGAAGCCGTGTTTGAGGAATTGCGGCAGTTGTCCAAGGGTCGTATGCTTGATTACTCCGGCATGACCTATGAGAAGATTGAACGCAATCGAGGCTTGCAATGGCCATGCACGGAAGGGGAAGAGAAGGGCAGTCAGAGACTCTATACCGATGGGGTCTTTCAGCATCCTGACGGCAAGGCAAAACTGATTCCGTTGCCGTTCGAGGACAACAACGAACGGCCCGACGAGGAGTACCCTTTCTGGCTCAATACCGGGCGAGTGGTAGAGCATTTTCATACTCGTACGCGTACCGGCAAGCTAGGCAACCTGAACAAATTCAGCCCAACGCCATATATGGAGATGAACCCGGACGCGGCCCGCGAACTGGGTATCGAGCATGGCAGCTATGCGCGTCTGACTTCACGCCGTGGAGACGCTGTAGTGATGGTGCAGTTGACCCATCGTGTACCGCCCAACATGGTGTTCATACCATTTCATTTTCATGATTGTGTCAACCGCCTGACACTTGGTCTGCTCGATCCACATTCCCGTCAGCCGGCATTCAAGCAGAGTGCTGTGCGTATCGAACCGGTTGCAGACCAGAAGGCCGCCGCGGTTCGCAACCGCGCTGCCAGAACCTATTGATATGGGAAAGATCAACACCATGTATAAAGTCAGAGACAAGGAACCTGAATATGCCTTCATTCCAGATGTCGAGGCACCCGAAACCAACCGTTATGGCAAGCCCATCCAGTTGGTTGATGAAGCGCATGAGCTGGCCGGTAAGAGTCTGAATATCAATGGTGATGACAGTATCGGCAACAACCCCAATCGCTATAAACAGCATGGGTTCTATTTCAATGCTGACAACTGTATTGCCTGTCATGCCTGCGAGTCGGCCTGCAGTGAAAAGAATGGCCTGCCACCCTATCTGGCCTATCGTGCAGTCGGTTATGTCGAAGGAGGGAGTTATCCAGCCTACCGGCGCATGAACATCTCCATGGCATGCAATCATTGTGATAACCCGGTGTGCCTGAAAGGATGCCCAACGCGTGCCTACACCAAGTTTGCGGAATACGGTGCCGTGCTTCAGGACCCGGATATCTGCTTTGGCTGCGGCTACTGCACCTGGGTATGCCCGTATAATGCCCCACAGCTCGATCTGAAGGCAGGACATGTGCACAAATGCAATATGTGTATCGACCGGCTTGAGGTGGGGTTGAAACCCGCCTGTGCCGCGGCCTGTCTGGCTGGCGCACTCGATTTTGGCATCATTGAGACCACGCCCGAGAACAGGGAGCAGCTTGAGGTGCAGATTCCCGGTTTTCCGTCACCCGAGATAACGCATCCCAATATCCGTTTTCAACAGACCCGCTCGCTACCGCGTGAATTGACACGCACCGATTCGATACCGATCAAGTATGAACAGGATGAGCAGGGCGACAAGCCCTATCGAACCAAGGTTAGAGAGCTCGACAGGCCACGCCGCTGGAGTCTAAAAAAGCTGCGTTCACGTGAGGATCCGCTGGTGATTTTTACGTTGATCTCACAGACCGTCGTGGGTGCATTCCTGGTCATGTTTCTGGGGCCGATGTTGGGACTTGAGGCGTTGTCTAAGAGCGAACATCCGGTGACCTGGTCTGTGCTGATGTTCGCCCTATTGGGACTGGAGACCTTTGCCCTGGCCTTGTCAACCCTGCATCTGGGCCGCCCCCACCGTTTCTATCGGGCTTTCAATAACTTGCGTTATTCGCCGGTTAGCCGTGAGGTGGCCAGTATCGCCGTATTTTTCAACCTGCTCGGCGCCTATACGCTGGTTCAGGTGTTCCCGGTCTTGTTGTCTTGGCTGCCGCCCGCATGGCAGGCAAATCTGCCTGGGATACTGGGCTGGGGCGCCGCCATCAGTGGTCCTGTAGCGTTGTATTTCATGCACCGAATCTATCGCATACCAGCGCGCCCGTTCTGGAATCACTGGCAGGTGCTGACCAGTTTCTATGGCAGCATGTTCTCACTAGGCGCCCTCCTGGTCGCCGTAGCCTATGCCTTCGTACTGGCTGCGCAGTCTCTGCCTTCTGCAACCTTGTTACAGTGGCTGGCTGTCCCGGTAGTATTAGGTTTGTTGTTGGAGTCGTTCGGCCTGTACAGGCATGTGCGGGACATGCAGCAGCAGGGTGGCGAGGGTGCCGCATCGCACTATGAGCAGCGCACGACCTTCGGCAAGACCTGGATCCTTCGAAATATCGGCCTGCTGACGGGTATCATCATGGTATCGGTGCTGGGGCTGTCTGGTCTGGACGGATGGTATGCTGCCTGGGGATGGGCGCTGGCCGCTGTTATCGTAATACTGACGGCGCTGATTGGACGCGCATTGTTCTACGTGCTGGTTATACCTACCACCATGCCAGGCGCCTTCTTCTGGCGCAACAGGGGCTTCCAGGAGCATGCGCGTGAGGCGGGTCTGGCGGACATGCCCCAGGTCGGCGTATTGCCCGATACGCATTGACATGACTCTGGTACCATGACGGGTATTGCACGGGCCATAAGAGGCATCGGACGAGTTGCCGGAAAAGACACTGCAGGAAGCCGTATTCGACAGTATCTATACCTCCCGGCAGCAGGTGCGGCGCCGGCGTATCGCCATGCTGGTATTGTTGCTTGTCTATATGCTGCGTGGTCTGCTGATTTTGTGGCCCGTGTACGTGCTGGTTGTGGTGGGTATTGTCTATCCTCAAACGGCGCGCTATCTGACCTATCTGCTGGCACTGGCGCCTGGCGTGCTGCTATGGCTGGCGATCTATGTGGCCGGTGCACGCAAGGACTATATTCAGCGCGTTCAAGGTCATATCCTGAAACAGGGCTACCTGTCTGATCTGTTACGAACAGAAAGGCGCAAGTAAACAAAACATGTTGATGGTGGTGGTTTGAGCAAGGTCAGAACAACCTGTCCCTACTGTGGCGTTGGCTGTGGTGTCATTGTCGAGATGGACGAGGCGGGCCGGGTCGATGTCGCTCCGGATCCGGCGCATCCTTCCAATCTCGGGCGCCTGTGTTCCAAGGGCGCGGCACTGGCCGATACCCTGAGTATGGAAGGACGGTTGTTGTATCCCGAAGTCATGGGCACTACTTGCGACTGGAATATGGCGCTGGACTTTGTAGCGCGTGAGCTGGGACGCATCGTAGATGAGAGTGGTCCCGATGCCGTGGCCTTCTATGTTTCGGGTCAGCTGCTGACAGAGGACTACTACGTCGCCAACAAGCTCATGAAGGGCTATATCGGTTCAGCCAATATCGACACCAACTCACGCCTGTGCATGTCCTCTGCTGTCGCTGCGCACAAACGCGCGTTCGGCAGTGATACCGTGCCCTGCAGTTACGAGGATCTGGAACGGGCCAAACTCATTGTGCTGACTGGCAGCAATACCGCATGGTGTCATCCTGTACTGTATCAGCGTATCGTTCAGGCAAAAAGAGAGAACCCGGATATCCAGGTCGTGGTCATCGACCCGCGCAGAACGGCTACTTGTGATATCGCCGACTTGTACCTGCAAATCAGGCCCGGGACCGATGCCTGGCTGTTCAATGGCCTGCTTGGCTATCTGCAACGCAGTGGCGAGGTCAATCGTCTGTTCGTGCAACAGTACACTCGTGGTGCCGAGGAGGCGCTGTCTGCTGCGCAGGATTGTGGTTCCGTTAGCGACATCGCCACGGCCTGCGGACTCGACGAGCAACAACTCACAGCCTTCTTCCGTCTGTTTGCGCGTACTGAAAGGGTCATGACCCTTTTTTCGCAGGGTGTCAACCAATCTACCACCGGTACCGACAAGATCAATGCCATTATCAACTGCCACTTGCTTAGCGGCCGCATAGGCCGGCCAGGTATGGGGCCATTCTCGCTCACGGGACAGCCCAATGCCATGGGTGGGCGCGAGGTTGGTGGGCTGGCCAATCAGCTTGCCGCGCACATGGATATCGAGAATCCTGAGCATCGTCGTCTGGTGCAGGCTTTCTGGGGCTCACCGGCGGTGCCGGAAACGGTTGGGCTCAAGGCCGTGGATATGTTTCAGGCCATGCGTGATGGCCGGATTCGTGCAGTCTGGATCATGGGTACCAACCCGGCCGTGAGCATGCCCGACAGTAACAGGATTCGTGAAGCCCTGCAGGCCTGTGAGCTGGTTATTGTTTCAGACTGCATGCGCCAGACAGACACCACAGTGCATGCCAGTGTTCTGTTGCCAGCCCAGACATGGGGTGAACGGGATGGTACGGTGACCAACTCCGAGCGGCGTATTTCGCGCCAGCGGTCTGTATTGCCGGTTCCCGGCGAGGCACGTCCCGACTGGTGGATCATCAGCGAGGTTGCCCGGCGTATGGGCTTTGCCGAAGGTTTTCCGTATCAGGCGCCGGTAGAGATTTTCCGCGAGCATGCACGTCTGTCGGCTTACCGCAACGATGGAACACGGGACTTCGATATTGGCGCCTTCGCTGATATCGACCAGCAACACTATGATGCGCTGGAACCGGTACAGTGGCCGGTAACACGACAGCATTCCCAAGGCACTCCCCGGATGTTCGAAGATGGCCGATTCTTCACCGATGACGGCCGTGCGCGCCTGGTCGCGATAACGCCACGTCTGCCCGATGTGGTATGTGATGAACCATACCCACTACTGCTCAATACAGGTCGTGTACGTGATCACTGGCACACGATGACACGGACCGGCAAGTCTGCACGTCTGTCCGCACATATCATGGAACCTTTCGCCAGTATCCACCCGGATGATGCCAGTCGGACAGGCGTGGTCGATGGTGGATTGGTGCGGCTTTGTTCCCCAACGGGTGATGTCATCGTGCGTGCCCGTGTGACAGACAGTCAGCAGCCAGGCGAGGTGTTCGGTCCCATGCACTGGAACGACCAGTTCGCCAGCCGCGCAGTGATCAATCGCTTGGTCACCACCAAGACCGATCCACACTCCGGGCAGCCGCAGTTCAAGCACAATGCCGTACGTATCGAGCCATTCGAGGCGCAATGGTATGGATTCCTGCTATCCCGTCGTCACCTGCGCCTGCAAAACGCCGTGTACTGGAGCCATTCACGCGGCAAGGGATACTGGCGATATGAAATCGCCGGCGACGACATGCCGGACGACTGGGCCAGCTGCGCGCGCAGTCTGCTATGTACGCATGACGACGATGTCGGCTGGATAGAATACTTCGACCGCGCTGCCCGGCGCTATCGAGCTGCGCGTCTGGTCAATGGATGCCTGGAGAGCTGCGTGTTCATCGGACCTGATATCACATTACCGCCGCGCGACTATCTCGCGCGGCTGTTCGATGCAGGGCAGCTCGATGATGCCGAGCGTGCCAGCCTGCTTAGCGGCAGGCCCGTGCGACCTCAGGCCGATACCGGGCCGATCGTGTGTGCCTGTTTCAACATTGGCCTCAACACCATCGCCGAGGCGATACGCCGGCAGGGGCTGGACAGTGTCGAGGCCATCGGTCAGACCCTCAAGGCGGGCACCAACTGCGGATCCTGCATACCCGAGATTCGCAGGATTCTTGAAGCCAACAAAACCTGAGCCGGAAGAGCTTGTCACCGGAGGTAGTCATATGTACAGAAACATGCAGACCAAGACGATCAATGTCAACGGTCAGGAGATACTGACCTGCAGTGAGGGCTATATCGTCAATCTCGACGAATGGTCAGAGGATTTTGCCCGTGCTCTCGCAAAAGAGGAAGGTCTGGAGTTGACCGACGAACACTGGGAGGTTATCTGGTTCATACGTCAGTTCCATGATGAACATCACGTACAACCCAATGTGCGAACGATGATCAAGCATTTCAGAAAAAAATGGGGGCCGGAAAAGGGCAATAACCGTTACCTGCATGACATCTTTCCGAAGGGCGGGCCGCAGAAGCAAGGTAACCGGCTGGCGGGGATCAGGCGCACCAAGGGCGAACACTGATTCCCGAAGAGTTAAAAACCTATTTCTTCACCATGAAGATCAACAGGAGGACGAAGCCCGCCACGAGGGCCAGTGGCATGATGACCGCCTGCCAGTCTTTCGCTGTGCCTTTCGGGCCATGTTTCTGATGGTGTCGCAGCGCCGGCCACATGCGCCAGATCATGATGCCGAACAGGATGGCCAGCGCAATCTTTCCCCAAAGTGGCATGTCTGGTTACCTTTTTCAGTCACTATCGAACAAAAAGGCCATGGGCAAGAGACCCATGGCCTTTTTGGTGTTGTTGCTGTCTGTGATCAATCTTCGCCTGCCAGTGCGCCGAGCAGATGCAACAGGCTGGTGAAGATATTGTAGATGGCCAGGTAGAGATCGATGGTGGCACTGATATAGTTGGTTTCACCGCCATGAATGATCTCGCTGGTCTTGTACAGAATCAGCGCGCTCATGATCAAGATCACGGCTGCCGAGATGGTCAGCGACAGCGCCGGGATGTTCATGAACAGATTGAGAATGACGGCACCAAAGATGACGATCATGCCCGCCAGCAGGAATCCGCCCATGAAGCTGAAATCCTTGCGGGTCTTCAGCGCGTAGCCGGAAAGGGCGAAGAAGATCACGCCGGTACCACCCAGTGCGGTACCCACGATCTGCGAGCCATTGGACATGTTCAGGTAATAATTGAGGATCGGCCCCAGGCCAAAGCCGAGCATGCCGGCGACGAGGAACACGACGACGATGCCACCGCTCGAGTTTTCGAAGCGGGGCAGAACGAACATCAGCAGCACCAGTGCGCCGATGCTCATACCCAGCGACACGCCGGGTGAAACATTCATCATCATGGACAGACCTGCCATCGCGGCACTGACCAGCAGCGTCATCGACAACAGGATATAGGTATTGCGAATGACCTTGTTCGTCGCCAGAACCGAAGATTCGGAACGGGTGAGCACTTGATCGTAGTTCATATGGGTTTAACCTCTTTATCAGGTTGTTAGTTGTTCCTGTACTTGGATGGCCCAAGCATACCGAAGTTCCCTCACTTGAACCACAGTTTCTTTTTCAGGTATTAAATACTCTATATATGCATAGATTATTTCGTTTTCAAGGATTCCGGAAGCTGGCATTGGCCGGATGATTCCGGTAGAATCATCAGCATGATTTTTCAGAATATATCCTAACTGACTGAAAAATAGAAAAAAATTGGAGAGGTGGCAGAGCCTGGTTGAATGCACCTGACTTGAAATCAGACGTGGTAGCAATACCACCGGGGGTTCGAATCCCTCCCTCTCCGCCATATAAGCCAAAGGCCCCGCAAGGGGCCTTTGGCTTATATGGCGGAGAGGGGGACCTGGTTCGGGCCCCTGTTCGACAAAGCGCCATGGATGGCGATTTGCACAGCGTGATGTCTTTTCATGACCTGTTTGTCTCACCGGCGTTGATGACTATATTTGGTGTTGTTTTTTCAGAGACTTGTGGTGTATTTTAGCCACAGGGAACCCGGCGGGCGCGGGGATTGCCCGTGCGGGTATCCTGTGGTCATGGCGCCTGGCCAGGGATGGGCAATATGGATGGTTGCAGGCAGACGGGAGGGTAGATGATCAAGGTCTTGTTGGTCGATGACCACGAACTGGTAAGAACAGGGCTCAGGCGCCTGCTCGACGATTCCAGGGGCATCAAGGTCGTGGGTGAGGCGGGTACCGGTGAAGAGGCCATCACCCTGTGCAAGGATCTGACGCCCGATGTCGTACTGATGGATGTCAACATGCCGGGGATCGGCGGGCTGGAGGCGACACGCAAGGTCCTGCAGATGAACCCCGATATCAAGATCATTGTCGTCACCGTCCATGCTGAGGCGCCGTTCCCGACCCGGTTGCTCGAAGCCGGAGCGACAGGCTACCTGAGCAAGGATTGCGGTTTTGAGGAAATCATTTCTGCGATTCGGGCCGTCAACGAAGGAGAACGCTATATCGCGCCCGAAATCGCCCAGCAAATCGCCCTGGCGATGATGCCGGGATCACAGCAATCCCCCTTCGACAAGCTCTCCCAGCGCGAGATGCAGGTGATGCTGATGGTTACCCAGGGACAGGGGGTTCAGGACATTTCGGACAAGCTGTGCCTGAGCCCAAAGACCATCAGTACCTACCGCCATCGCCTGTTTGAGAAACTCAAGGTAGAGAACGATGTCGAGTTGACGCGCCTGGCCATGCGGCATGGCATGATCGAATCGGGCAAGCAGAAGGACGAAGACTGAAGCAGGCTTGCAGGAATCCACGGCCGGTCTGGCTGACTGGCTTGCTGACAAAAGGATGGGGAAGGAAGATGGGGGATGGCCGCATACCAGTGCCTGAATTGCCCGTGGACATGGACTGGTTCAATGTGCAAGAACCGGTCAGACTCGGGTCCCAGCGTGGTCGTGTTGTTTTGCTGAATTTCTGGACCGCGTCGTCAATAGCCTGCCAGCACATGATACACGACCTGGACTGGCTGCAACGCAAATACACCGACCGCCTGCTCGTGATCGGCATTCATGCGCCGAAATTCGCGCATGAACGCGCCATCGATCAGGTGCAGAAAGCTGTCAATCGCCTGCATATCCATCATCCGGTGGCCAACGACCCCGACCTGCATATCTGGCGCCAGTATCGTGCCAGTGTCTGGCCGAGTACCGTGATGATCGATCCCGAAGGCGGGGTCGTTGGCATGCTGCGCGGTACTGGACACCGTCAGACCCTCGACAACCTGATCGGCAGTCATTTGGAGTTTGCCGAACGCAGGGGTCTGATACCGGAACAGCCTTTGGCCCGGGAATGTGAACCCGAGCGCAGTGCCGTGGTGTTGTTTCCAGGACGTATCCTCGCCACGCCGGGCCGTCTGTATATCAGTGACAGTGGCCACAATCGCATACTCGAGACGGATCATCACGGCAGGGTGCTGCGCGCCTTTGGCAGCCATTCGCCGGGCCTTGTCGATGCCGCTGGTATCTTTGCCGCTTTTTCCAATCCCCAGGGATTGTGCCTGGACGGCGATTTTCTGTATGTTGCCGACGCTGGCAATCATGCCATTCGTCGTATCGACCTGATAGCCGGTGAGGTAACGACCATCGCGGGTAATGGCATGCATGGCGTCATGAATCAGGCATGGTACGAAGACCCGCGTCAGGTCTCGCTCAACACCCCCTGGTCACTGTTGATGCTCGGTGGAAGGCTGCTCGTGACCATGGCGGGTCAGCATCAGTTGTGGCTCATGGATCTTTCCAGTAACCGTCTCCAACTGTTGGCCGGCAGTGGTGAGCCTGGGCTCAGGGATGGCGTGCAGGGTGGAGCTGTCATGGCGCAGCCGACCGGGCTGGCGGCCGATGCCGGTTTCGTCTATATCACGGACAGTGACAGTTCGGCATTGCGCCGTCTCGATCGTTCGACTGGCCGTATCGATACCCTGATCGGTCGGGGAATATTTGAAAACGGGGACACCGACGGGATACTGGATCGGGTACAATGGCAGTACCCGCTCGATGTCTGTACCGGGGAAGCAGCGGGAATCCTGTATGTGGCCGATACCTACAACAACAAGATAAAAAGGATAGACCTCGATGCCAAGACCGTTTCCAGCCTGTATCTGGCGCACGAACTGGACGAACCGGGTGGGGTGTACGTTCATGGCGGCCGGTTGTGGATCGCCAACACCAACGCCCACGAGATCCTGTGCGTCGATCTCGCCTCGGGCATCTGCCAGGCGGTGGCGCTGAATGACGAGGACGCCTTCGATCTTTGACCCGGCCTGCCGTGCATGTCCTCGTCTTGTCGCGTTTCTCGACCAGGTGAAAATGGACTATCCAGACTACTTCGCACGCCCGGTACCGCCGTTTGGCCCTGATGACGCCAGGTTGCTGATCGTTGGCCTCGCGCCGGGTATGCACGGCGCCAATGCCACCGGGCGGCCATTCACGGGCGACTATGCCGGGATTCTGTTGTACGAGACATTATATGAATTCGGCTTCAGCAGCCGACCGGTTTCACACGCCGCCGACGACGGACTGGTTCTGAAGGATTGCCGTATCACCAACGCGGTCAAGTGCCTGCCGCCACAGAACAAGCCCACCGCCAGCGAGGTCAATACCTGCAACCGGTTTCTGGCTTCCGAGCTGGGCATGCTGGCACCGGGCAATGTGGTCATCGCCCTGGGCCAGCTGGCGCACAAGGCCGTGTTGAAGGCGCTTGGCGAGAAACAGTCGGCGTACGCCTTTGGTCATAACCTACATCATCGAGTGTCCGGCGGACTGCACCTGCTCGATTCCTACCACTGCAGCCGCTACAACACGCAAACGCGGCGCCTGACCGAAAAGATGTTCCATGACGTGTTCCGCAAGGCGAGAAGGCTGCTTGGAGACTGAAAACAGCCTCATGTTTGCGTTTGACGAATGTTACCGGATCATTTCAAAATCAACGGGTCATGTCCGATTTCGACAGCAAGGAATTTCTCAGGCACCTGACGCACAAACCGGGTGTGTATCGCATGCTCGACGAAAACGCCGAGGTGTTGTATGTGGGCAAGGCGCGCGATTTGAAGAAGCGTGTAAGCAGTTATTTTCGCCGTTCCGGGCTGCCGCCCAAGACCCGCGCGCTGATGGAGCGCACTCACTCGGTCGAGGTCACGGTCACCCACACTGAAACCGAGGCCCTGATCCTAGAGAGCAACCTGATCAAGGCGCTTCGGCCGCGCTACAATATCCTGCTGCGTGACGACAAAAGCTATCCGTACATCTTTCTCTCTACCGGGCATGATTTCCCGCGTCTTGGTTTTCATCGTGGCGCGCGGCGCGAGAAGGGCCGCTACTTCGGTCCCTATCCGAGTACCGGTGCAGTGCGAGAAACGCTCAATCTGTTGCAGAAGCTGTTTCCGGTACGCCAGTGCCAGGACAGCTTCTACCGCAACCGTTCGCGCCCTTGCCTGCAGTACCAGATCAAGCGTTGTACCGCGCCGTGCGTGGGTCTGATCGACAAGCACGCCTATGCCGAGGACGTACAGCATGCGGTGCTGTTTCTCGAGGGCCGCAGTGATCAGGTGGTGCAGGAACTGGTTGCGCGCATGGAGGCGGCCGCCGAAAGGCTCGACTACGAGGCCGCGGCACGCTACCGTGACCAGATCGCCGGACTGCGGCGCATCCAGGAACGCCAGTACGTCAGCGGGGCAGGTGGCGATCTCGATGTCATCGCCTGCCGGATTCAGGGTGGCGAGGCCTGTGTCGAGGTGTTTTTCATTCGTGGCGGGCGCAATCTCGGGAACAAGGCTTTTTTCCCGAAGACGCCCGCGCACAGTACCGAGGCCGAAGTACTGACGGCCTTTCTGCCGCAGTACTATCTCGACAAGTACACGCCGGAAGAGCTGCTGGTCAGCCACGAGATCGCCGATGCCGGTCTGTTGGCATCGGCGTTGGGCAGTGACAGCGGCCGTGTTCCGCGCATCAGCCGGCCACAGCGTGGCGAGCGCCGCCGGTGGGTGAAGATGGCGCTGGAAAACGCTGACATCGCGCTCAGCGCACGTCTGGCCGGCAAGATGGGCATGCAGCGCCGCCTGGAGGCCTTGCAGGATGCCCTGGGGCTGGCGCAGTTGCCGGCGCGCATGGAGTGTTTCGATATCAGCCACACCATGGGCGAGGCCACGGTGGCCTCGTGCGTGGTATTTGACGCCAACGGGCCGCTGAAGTCCGATTATCGTCGTTTCAACATCGAGGGTATCGCCCCAGGCGACGATTATGCCGCCATGCGTCAGGCCCTGGAACGGCGTTACACGCGCTTGAAGAAGGGTGAAGGAAAGCTGCCCGACATCCTGTTCATCGACGGTGGCAAGGGCCAGATCCGGCAGGCAAGTGAAGTCCTGGAGGAGTTGCAGATCGAGGGCGTGGTCATCGTCGGTGTGGCCAAGGGACCGGAGCGCCGTCCGGGCATGGAGACCTTGTTCTTGTCCGGGCAAAGCCGGCCCATTATACTCCCAGCAGATGCCGCCGCCCTGCATCTGATCCAGCAGATACGTGACGAGGCGCACCGTTTCGCGATTACCGGCCATCGCCAGCGACGCGCGCGGCAGCGCAGGACATCGCCACTGGAGCAGATTCACGGGCTCGGGCCCAAGCGGCGGCAGAGCCTGTTGAAGCAATTTGGAGGCATGCAGGAGATCGCCAGGGCAGGGGTCGAGGATCTGGTCCGGGCACCGGGCATCAGCAAGGCGCTGGCGCTCAGGATCTACGATGCGTTCCACCCGGACAAGGCATAACAACAACAATGAAACTGAACCTGCCAATCATACTCACGCTGTCACGCATTGCCGTGATCCCGGTCTTCATTATCATCTTCTACCTCGACGAGGTCTGGTCGCGCGAGGTGTGCACGGTATTGTTCGTGCTCGCCGCGTTCACCGACTGGTATGACGGCCATCTGGCACGCAAGTACGGACAGATGACGCGTTTCGGCGCGTTTCTCGATCCGGTGGCCGACAAGCTCATGGTGGCCGTGGTGCTGGTGCTGCTGGTTGACGAGAATCCCACCGGCTATCCCGATGCATGGATGGCTCTGGCTGCGGTGGTCATCATTGGCCGCGAAATCACCATCTCGGCATTGCGGGAATGGATGGCCGAGGTTGGCGAGAGCTCGCGGGTCGCAGTCAGCTATATCGGCAAGGTCAAAACCGCCGCTCAGCTCGTGGCGTTGCCGTTCATGATCTATGAGCAAGACCTGTGGGGCATTATTCCGGTGGCACAGATCGGTTTCTGGTTGTTGTACGTGGCCGTGATTCTCACCATCTGGTCGATGTTCATCTATCTTCGGGGCGCCTGGCCGGCGCTGAAAAAGGGCGCCGAGAACGACAAAAATTCCTGAAAATCCACGGCAACACGGTTGACACGCATACAGGACTGATTACAATACACCCTCGTTTTCACGAATGCGGGAATAGCTCAGTTGGTAGAGCACGACCTTGCCAAGGTCGGGGTCGCGAGTTCGAGTCTCGTTTCCCGCTCCAAATTTCCAAAGGCCTCGACATCCAGCATCCCATACCGGAGTCGGGGTCTTTTCGCATAAGCGCCATATAGCGCAACCCCAGCCACGGCGGAATGGCAGAGTGGCTATGCAGCGGCCTGCAAAGCCGTGTACCTCGGTTCGATTCCGGGTTCCGCCTCCATTTTCCGCCTCTTCCGTGCGTAACGCATCCCGGCGCCAATTCGTTTGCGCATGGCGTGTTTCCGCTTTCTGCCGCATGAGCGATCGGATAGAATGCGAGATCCGTCTCGCACCGCCCGGGTGGCGAAACTGGTAGACGCAAGGGACTTAAAATCCCTCGGTGGCGACACCGTGCCGGTTCGATTCCGGCCCCGGGCACCATTTCCCTGATACCTGTGCTTGCGTATCATGCAGGTATGGCCAGTACAGCACAGCATTTGACAGATCTGGTCCGTGAACTGGATCTGCCCGCGGACTATGCCGAGATGTTCGGGGATATCCACCGTCCACTGGCCCGGCGGATCGCGGACCGGCACGATGGCAGTCCGCTGCTGGTCAGCATCAATGGTGCCCAGGGCACAGGGAAATCGACACTGGCGACCTTCCTGAAACACATCCTCGAAACCGGGCACGGCTTGCACGTTGCCGTACTGTCGATCGACGATTTCTATCTCGGCCGCGAGTCGCGACGGCGGCTCGCGCAGCGGGTGCATCCATTGTTCGTCACCCGTGGTGTACCCGGTACTCATGATCTGGCACAGATGGAGGATGTGATCGGTGGACTGCTGTCCGGCCGGACCGTACGGATACCACGCTTCGACAAGGCTACTGACGAGCCATTGCCTGCCTCGCAGTGGCAGCGGATCGGATCACCGGTCGATGTGGTACTGTTCGAAGGCTGGTGCAACAGCAGTCCGGTGCAGACCGTCGATGAGCTGCGCGAGCCGGTCAATGCGCTCGAGGCCGAGGAAGACCCGCAGGGTGTCTGGCGACGCTACAGCAACGACAGGCTAGCCGAGTACCATGCACGCGTTTTCGAGCAGGCGGGCATAACGGTGATGTTGCAGGTCCCTGACTTCGAGATGGTTTTCCGCTGGCGGCGGCTGCAGGAGCAGAAACTGCGTGAGCGGCTGCCTGAGGGTGCCGGCCGTGCGGTCATGGACGATGCCGCTCTGCGGCATTTCATCCGGCATTTCGAGCGCATCACACGGCATACGCTGGCGACCCTGCCATCGCAGGCCGACATTGTCATCCCGGTTGACGAGGCGCATCGGATGACCGTCATGCTGGAACATTGAAAATCCTGATGAAACGTTATATTGTGGGACAAACTTCAGAGGAGACATCAATGTCCAGCGTCAACTATCTGATCCCCAAGAACAATCGTCCTGTCTGGACACCCGGTCTGGAGATGGCCGACCTGCAGGCCGACGGCATGGCCGAGATCCCGCTGCTCGGCTGGATCGCGGCCGGCGAGCCGGTGGATCTGTGCGCCGACGACGAAAGGGTGCCGGTACCGGCCAACATGGTACGCAAGAACACTTACGCGCTGCGCGTGCGCGGTCATTCGATGGTCGATGACAACATCCAGGACGGCGATATCATCATCATCGAGAAGCGCCAGACGGCCGCCAATGGCCAGTCGGTCGTGGCCATGATCAATGGCGAGACCGTGACGCTGAAGAAGTTCTACGTCGAAGACGACGGCATCCGTCTGCAGCCCGCCAATCCCGACATGACGCCGATCTGGCTGCGCAACGAAGAGGTGCAGATCCTGGGTATCGTCACCGGCGTGATCCGCCGTCTCGATGAATGAGGCAACCACGGATGCCGGTACGATTTTTCTGCCTGTCCTGATATCACCGGACAGCCGGGTTTTGTTGCCGCATCATGGCGAGCGTTTCCGCGCCCGTTGGGCTGCGTTTCTGAGATCCTCGAGAAAATCCCGTATGCGCCTGGCGTTGGTGCCGGCATCACTGCTGCTGCCGCCTGACCGCGAGGTCGAGCGCATGTCCACCCGGCTGCGATTGGCGCCCAGCGGGGTGATGTGGATGATCACATCGTCACGGAAGCCGAACCAGAAGGTGCGGTCGGTGGCCTCGATGTGCAGATCTTCTCGGCTTGGATCCCACAGTTTCCAGCCTCTTTTCTTCACCAGCGCCAGTGCCAGATCATAGGCCCTGGCGGCCGGCAGCGGCAGGATCAGCGGCTTGACATAGGGATAGTATTCCTCTTGCCATGTCTCGTTTTCGAAGCCCCCATAGACCCGTGAATTGGGGATGTTCCAGAAAGTGGGCGGGTTGGCGGGATTGGTGGTGATGTCACTGATCGGCGGCGCCTTGACCTTGGCTTCCTTCCACATCTGCAGATACAGCGCAAGCCCAGAGACGATCAGCACGCCGGCCAGGGCCGGCAGGAAACCGCGCCTGGGACCACCGGGTCTGGCCGCGACCAGACCGCTCAGGCACAGCAGCGAGGCGCCGAGACCGAACCATGCGGCCCATTTCATGATATTAACCGCGGTAGTAAACCCCCACCAGTGCATGCGCACGCCGACAGGGCCACTGATTGCCGCCAGTATTGCAAGCAGTACCAATGTCAGGCCGATGACTCCGGGTTTGTAGAGCGGTTTCTTGTTTGTGTCTTGTGTCGCCATTGTTCCCCTCCCTTGGTTGCCGGACCTCATTCCATTGGACTGTTTCGATGACGATTCGTTGCAAACGGTTAAGGAATCTCTGAATTGATTCAGGGTGGAATGATGTGCGAGAAAAATGGCCTGCCTGGCCTGAGACAGGTGCTGTCAGATTACGTCTGAACTGGTACATGGCATTCGGGTCTCGTATCACTGACAAAACTTATCGGGGTATCAGTACGCTGAAGTGTCCAATTCCCGAGTAAAACAATAAACTTTTTCCTTCCAAGGGCATGTGGCCCGAAAAGCAACCACCGGAGACAACACAATGAGCAAAGACACCGATAGCAAATGCCTGCGTACCCTGACCCTGATGTCGGCCGGACTGTTCGGTTTGTTTGTAGGGCTTGTGGTGCTGGCGCGCGCCATCGTCTATTGACTGGCAGGCAGGGCCGCGCCGAACGGCGCGGCCTGGTCCGCCATCTGGTGCCGTTGCCGGGTCTTCGCAAAGGGGCGCGGGTCATTGACCCGGATCATTGATTTTCGGCACATCATCACTATATTTCCTGTTGCTGGAATCATCGTATGCCGACTAACACCAACAGGAGGTCATGTGATGAGAGTCTCCACTACCGATCCAATCACACTGCACGACGTTCCGAACCCGGAGAGCCACCCCTACGTCATCGAGGGCGAGGGCGACAGCGCGATCAAGATCTATTTCGAATCCGAGGAAACGAAGAACGAATACCTCAATATCGCTGTCGAGCATCCCGGCAAGGATTTTCAGACCAATCTCAACAATCCGGTCTGACCTCAGCCAGGCGGCGAATGGATGATCCATGACGCACAGAATCGGCCTGCTGGGTGACATCCATTCGTCGCTGGCGCCATTGCACGATGCACTGGCCAGATTCAGGGCCGAAGCGGTCGATTGCATCGTGTGTACCGGCGATATCGCGGGCTACGGTGGCAACGAGCTGGAGCAAGTCGTCCATCTGTTGCGTGATGCAGGCTGTAAAGCCGTAGCCGGCAATCACGATCTGGCTGCCCGCAAACGGGTAAAGGGCCGCTTGCGTGAATTTTTCATGTCCCTGCCGCGTGCGATCGACCTCGAGATCGGGAATACGCGCATCCATGTGGTGCACGGCGAACCACCCGCCAAACCCTGGGGTGGTATCCGGCTGCTGGACCAGCGCGGGGCGCTGATCCAGACCAGGGTACAGGAATGGACCCGGCGTCTTGAGGGTTTCGATTACGATATCCTTGTCACAGGACATACCCATCAGTGTTTCAGTGAGCGGCTTGGCGGGATGCTGGTCATCAATCCGGGCAGTACGCTGTTCAATCACAGTTGCATGATCCTCGACCTGCCGCAACAGCAGGTGAAGCTCCTTGGCGTGGGTGGACGTCAACCCGTACCGGTCTGGCACTGGGGCGGCGCCCGTCAACGGCGTCCTCTGAACGAACAATGAGGTGACTGCATGCGCAATGATAACGGCAGGGTAGAAGCGGGGGCCTGCGACATCACCAGGCCGGACCTCACCGGGGTCGAGGTCTTGCGCCTCGATCCACAGCCCGCGCCAGTCGATCACGCTCAGGCGATGGCACTGGCGAATGCCGAGGCCGAGCGTCGCTTCGGCGAGGTCATGCTGCTGTCCTGGTACGACCGTGATCGCGACCTCGAGTCGCCACGCCATGCCAGCGAGTGCCATGCCGACAGTGCCATTCCCGGCTATGTTGACTATGGCCTCTCACATGGTGCGAAGCTGATGGTGAATATCGGTAATGGCCGTTTCGTATTTTTCTATCTGCCGCTCGACGAAATGCAGCTTGCCTGAGTTCGGGCGATAACTGGCCAGGCTGACAAATATTCACGCTGATATTGCGAATCGGCGACGATTTTCCCGATAATACGCACACCCATCATGACTCACAGGAAGACACGATGAAGGAAACCATCCTGATCACCGGCAGCAACCGGGGTATCGGCCTCGAACTGGTCAGGCAATTCGCAGACGACGGCTGGCGCGTGCATGCTTGCTGCCGCAGGCCCGCCCAGGCGGATGCGTTGCAGGCATTGGCCGCAGATAATCCGGATATCCAGGTTCACGCGCTGGATGTGGCCGACGAGGGGCAAATACGTGAAATGGCCAGCCAGTTGCAGGGCCAGCCCATCGACATTCTGTTCAACAATGCCGGTGTCTATGGGCAGACTGATGCCTGGTTCGGCAATACCGATAGCGGCAAGTGGCTGTACTGCCTGCGCGTCAACACCATTGCGCCAATGAAGATGATGGAGGCATTCGTCGATAACGTGGCCGCCAGCCAGCATCGTACCATTGCCACCATGAGCAGCAAGATGGGCAGCATGGCCGACAACGGTTCGGGTGGCAGTTATGTCTATCGTTCGTCCAAGGCTGCCGTCAATGCGGTCATGAAGAGCGCCGCCATCGATCTTCAGGATCGCGGTATCAAGGTTGCCATTTTGCATCCGGGCTGGGTCAAGACCGAGATGGGCGGGCCCAACGCCGAGATCGATACGGCCACTTCGGTACGCATGATGCGCAAGACCCTGTCGCTGCTCACCCTGTCCAATAGCGGCACGTTTTTCGACATCGACGGCAGCGTGATTCCCTGGTAGTCCAATACCGGGCCACGCAGTGGTGTTCAGGCACGCCGTCGCGCAGGCCGGCGTCTGGCGTGCGGTTTCTGGATCGGCTGAGGACGCTGCGCAGGGTCGGGCTCGAACCCCTCGACCACCACTTTGGGTATCTCACGCCTTAGCAGACGCTCGATGTCTCGCAGCAGTTTCAGCTCATCCACACAAACGAGCGACAGCGCCTCCCCATGGTTGCCGGCACGACCGGTACGTCCTATGCGATGGACATAGTCTTCGGCGACATTGGGCAATTCGTAGTTGATCACGTGCGGCAACTGGTCGATGTCGAGACCACGCGCGGCGATATCGGTGGCCACCAGCACACGGACCTTGCCGGTCTTGAATTCGCCAAGCGCGCGGGTGCGCGCACCCTGGCTCTTGTTGCCGTGGATGGCGCTGGCCGTGATGCCGTCTTTCTGCAATTGATCGGCGAGCCGATTGGCGCCATGCTTGGTACGTGTAAAGACCAGTACCTGGCGCCAGTCGTTTGCGCCAATCAGACGGGACAGCAGTTCCCGCTTGCGGTCACGGTCCACCGGGTGGATGGTTTGGCTGATGGATGTGGCCGCACTGTTTTGACGCGCCACCTCGATGTGCATGGGTTCACGCAACAGGTCTCGGGCCAGCTTGCGGATCTCGCCGGAGAAGGTGGCGGAGAACAACAGAGTCTGCCTGTCAACAGACAGGTGTGCGAGTATGCGGCGGATGTCGCGTATGAATCCCATGTCCAGCATACGATCGGCTTCGTCGAGTACGAGGATGCCGAGCTGCGACAGATCGACGGTACCCTGGCCGATGTGATCGAGCAGCCGGCCAGGTGTGGCCACGAGGATATCGACACCCTTGCGTAATGTCCGGATCTGCGGATTGATCTTGACGCCGCCAAAGATGGTCGCGGAACGCAGCGGCAGGTACTTGCCGTAGTCACGTACACTTTCGCCTACCTGGGCAGCCAGTTCGCGAGTGGGTGTCAACACCAGCGCGCGAACCGGACGGCCTGCCATGCGTGGTTTGCCGGTCTGCATCAGGCGCTGCAACAGGGGCAGGGTGAAACCGGCGGTCTTGCCGGTACCGGTCTGGGCGCCGCCCATGAGATCGCGGCCTTCAAGAATGCCGGGTATGGCCTGTTGCTGGATGGGTGTGGGCGTGTCGTAGCCTTTTTCCGATACGGCGCGCAGCAGTTCGGCCTGGAGGCCGAGAGATTCGAATGACATGTAAAGGGTTACCTTCAGATACGTTGTTGCTGCCTGACCTGACGGGAATTCAGGAACGGTCCAGGCAGAACGGGATTTCGTGGGGTGTCCTCATGGAGGAACAAGGCCACGAAGGGCGCGCAGACCGGAATGCGCCAACTGCTTGGCACTATAACAGACATGCCTTGCAGATGCGACCGTTGATCTGTGCCGTTCAGGTTTGAAACCAGGCGCATGTCAGATCATACCTGAATAACTACAGATAGAAGAACAGATGTACCATCCCGCCAGCGCCCCGGCGTCCCGGCACGGGCGCCCGCGGGCGTGACACAAGGACGCTCTTCAATTGGCTGCTGGACTGTCATACTTGAGGCAGGTACTGTCAGATCAAGTTTGACCCATGAAACCTGAACCGCATCAGTCGATATGACGCCGGGTAAACATTCGGGCAGAAAAAATCATAAATGTCTGGCTTTGTCGTGCGTGTGCGCCTATACTGGACACAGTTACATCCTGCCCGGTTTTTTTCAGTAGTCTCATATCGTTGTTTTCTTCTGTAATAACCTCGCATGTTTGTACTTTTTTCTTTTATTGATATTTATTGAGGTATTGCATTATGGCTACTGGAAACGTCAAGTGGTTCAACGAATCCAAGGGTTTCGGTTTCATCGCGCCGTCTGATGGCAGCGCAGACGTGTTCGTTCATTTTTCCGCCATCACCGGCAGCGGTTTCCGCACGCTGGCTGAAGGCCAGGCGGTCACCTACGAGGTCGAGAACGGCCCCAAGGGTCCGCAGGCCACCCAGGTACAGGTCGAAGCCTGATACGAACGGTTCTTACCGTACCGGAAAACCCGCCACATGGCGGGTTTTTTTGTGGGCTGATATCAATGCTGGAAACGGATCCGTCCGCGATGCGTCTGGGCCGGCTTCAGCCGCCTACTGCATCCGATTCCTGGTTGCCATGATCAATGACAACGAAACGTGCGTCAGGCAGCAGGTTGAAGCGGGTTCGGGTTGCAGCGGTGTAGGCGCCCATCTGGTGGCCGATGACCAGATCACCTGTCTCCAGTTCCGGCAGGGCGATGTCTTCCGCGATGATGTCGATGCTGTCGCAGGTTGGGCCAGCCAGCACCGACGGTTTCGTCGGGCCATCCCTGAGCACCTGTAACGGATAACGGGCATGATCGAAGATCTGGCCGCTGTACGAGCCATAGACCCCGTCATCGAGATAGTACCAGGGTATATCGCCGCGCAATGACTTGCCGATCACACGCGTAATGCTGGTCACAGCAGGGGCGACCAGATAGCGGCCGGGTTCGGCGAGAATGTGCCAGTCCGCGGGCAGTTCGGCCAGCGTCTTGCGTATTGGTTGACAGAAGGCTTCGATATCCAGCCCTTCGAGCGCGTAATCGGCAGGGAAGCCGCCACCGATATCCAGCGTAGCAAGGGGCGCCCTGGCAAAGGCGTTGACCTCCTGCATGCGCTGCGCGCAACGTTGTATGGCCTCCACATGTCTGCCAGCGTCACCGCATTGTGATCCGACATGGAACGACAGGCCCCTGATATGGATGCCCAGGCGTTCCGCTTCGCGCACGATATCCGGTATCTCTTCTTCCAGGCAGCCAAACTTGCGTGAAAGATCCACCACCGCCGACTCGCTGCGAAAGCTGACCCGAAGCAGCACGCCGACACGACCACGATAGGGTTGCAGCTTGTTCAGTTCACTGGCGTTGTCGATGACGAAAGTGGTTGAGCCAAAGCGCAGCGCATCGCGTATGTCACTGTCACGCTTGACCGGATGGGTGTGGATGGTTCGCCGTCCGGATACCTTCAGATCCACTAGCAGATCCAGCTCGCCACTGGAAGCCACATCGAAACCGGCGCCGACTTCGTTCAGGGTCTGCAGAACCGCCACGTAGGGCAGCGCCTTGATGGCATAGTACAGATCCACGTCAGGCAGCGCGCGCTGCAAGCGGCGGTATTGCGCGATCAGGCGCTGTCGGTCCAGTACCAGCAGCGGCGTGCCATACCGCGTTGCAAGATCCTCATAGAAGGCGCTTTCCCTGTCGCTGGCTCCGATGATGACCTTGCGCCCGGGCAAGCCTGTCACTCCTTCTGTTCCGCCAGTTCGTCGAGCAGGTACTGGGGCAGGGCGAAACAGGCCTGATGGATGGCCGGGTTGTAATAACGGGTACGAAAACCGGCATCAGAGAAACGCCTTTCCAGGGTTTGACGGTCGATCTGACGCAGGGCGGGGTTGTCGCTGCCCCAGGCGAAGGTCATGATACCGCCGTGGTAGGTGGGCACGGCGGCACTGTAAAAGGCATGATCGGCAAACACCTTTTTCATGCGCTGATGCGTGGTCGTGACCTCATCTAGCTGGAAAAAAGGCACACCATTCTGTGTGACGAGGATGCCGCCCGGCGTCAGGCAATCGTGTGCAAGGGTATAGAAGTCCTGGCTGAAAAGCACTTCGCCTGGTCCGATCGGGTCGGTGCTGTCACAGATGATGACGTCGAACTTTTCACTGGTGTTGCGCAGGAACTCGATACCATCATCGATGACGATGTTGGCACGCGGATCGTCGAAGGCGCCCTGCGAGTGGTTGGGCAGGTGCTCCTTCGACATGTCGATCACCGCCTGGTCGATCTCCACCTGAGTAGCCTGTATCTGCGCGTGCCGCAGTACCTCGCGCAGCATGGCGCCGTCGCCGCCACCAATGATGAGCACCTTGCGTGCCTGGCCATGTGCAAAGATCGGCACATGCGCCATCATTTCATGATAGATGAACTCGTCGGCCTCAGTGGTCTGAACCACGCCATCCAGCGCCATGACCCGCCCCAGAAAGGCATTGTGGAATATGATCAGGTGCTGATGCTCGGTGCGTGACTCGAAATAGACCTTGTCTATCCGGAATTCCTGGCATACCGAATCATACAGCGTTTCCTTGAAGTATCTCATTCCGCTCTCATTCGTTGTTTGCCGTCATGCCGCGCAGGTGCTCGCTGACATTGAGTCGTTCAGGTTCGAAGGCATTCTGCAGCACATTGATGGCAAGTTCCGGTTTGGCGTCTCCGCACATGAAGATGTCGAAGGCCGCGAAGCCCCGTTCCGGCCAGGTATGCACACTGATATGGGATTCCGCCAGTACCGCCACGCCGGAAATGCCGCCGTTGGGGGTGAAGTGATGCAGATGGATGTGCAGCAGCGTGGCGCCGGCCACTTCGACCGCGCGGCGCATGGTGTCTTCCATCAGATTCAGATCGTCGATTCTCCGTGCGCCCCAGAGGTCGATGATCAGATGGGTGCCGGCGAACTCGATGCCATTGCGCTTGATGAAGTGATCAACCGTTCCGGTTTCTGAATGCTGGTCATGGGTCGGCCAGCGTGACGGGATATCCAGAACGGAAACAGCAGATTCCTGCGACATGGGCGCAAACCTCCTCGAAATCGGTTACAGACAGAAAATCACGTTTTTTCAACGCGTTGCCTGCCGAGGAACGCGCTGTTAGCGGATGTTCATAAAATCCCTTGGATGTGGAAAAAGTCCGCGCATTTTACGTCATTTGCGTGCAAAATCAACACCTAGAAGAAGGGCTTGTTGCATCTTCACGCCGTCAGGCGTAAGAATGGGGCCAGGCAAACCGGTAGATGGAGATTTGACATGAAATTCGTGATCACAGGTGTTCTGATGCTGCTGGGCGGCATTGCCCACGCGGCCAATCCGTACGCCGGCATGGGGCCGGCCGATCAGCAACGCATGATGATGGCAGTTCAGAAGATGAAGGCCTGCATGGAAGGTATTCCACAACAGGAAATGGACGAACTGAAAAGACGTGGTGAAGCCATGCATGCCGACCTCAAACGCCTGTGTGCGGCCGGCAGGCGCCGCCAGGCGCTCAGCAAGGCGATGCGGTATGTCAGGGAGATCAATGCCTTGCCTGCGCTGGTCAAAATGCAGAAATGTACCGCCGAATTCAGGAAAGTCATGCCCGGGGGCATGCCGGGTGGCATGGGAAGCGCCATGGGGCAGCCTGTCTTCAGGCCTCCGGTGGACGAGAAGGGTCAGGGTGGAGCGGATATCTGCAGCAATCTCTGACCCGGATGTGGTCGAGGCTGTAGCGGCCCTGGCCGGGAGAATCAGACCATGACCGAGATCGATATCCAGGGCAGCTGTCTGTGCGGCGCTGTGCGTTACCGGCTCCAGGGCGAAGTGCAGCGCTTCTACCATTGCCACTGCCAGCGGTGCCGCAAGACTACCGGGAGCGCGCATGCCAGCAACATCCTGGTGACGCCGCTGGCCAGCCTGACCTGGCTTGGTGGCGAACAACTGCTGGGTCGTTACAAGGTGCCCGAGGCCGAGCGCTTCTACAACTGTTTCTGTACCCGGTGCGGCAGCCCGTTGCCGCGCGTGGTGCCCGAGTTGCAAGGGGTGCTGGTACCCGCCGGCACACTGGATGCCGAGCCGCCGGTACGTCCCGGCGGGCGGATCTTCTGGGACTCGCGCGCCGATTGGTCGTGCAGCGGGGATGATTTACCCGTTTACCCGGAATACCCCTGATTCGAAGCGTCACCACAGTCATTCCATTCATAAAGGCACTTGCATGTCGGTTACCCATTCGCATGTCTATGACGAGATCCGCCGCGCCGAGCTGGAACAGGTCTATCTGGAAACCCTGCGCAGGCGTTTCAAGGACGAGATCAACCGCTTGACCAGTGGCGCCATGCGTGATCTGCTCGGCAACCGGGAGGATGCCGGCCTGCTGGCCTTTCCGCTCAGCTATCTGTATGCCTGGCATTGGCTGCGTCATAACGTGCATGCCGACTATCATGCGCAACTGCTGGCGCCGTTTCGTGGCCCGCGCTTCGGCTTTCTGATGGATCTGTTGCTCAGCCCGCGGCCGGAGGTGTTCGTGCGCGGGTATATCGCCCACTGGCGAGATCATGAGGGAGATGGCCCGGCGCAACACGGGCAGTTGCGTGAACTACTGGCCAGGTGCGATAACGACAGCACACGGCTGGCCGATGAGATACTGGCGGCATGGCATGGACTGGGACTGTTCTGTAACGATTATCTGGTCGAGTTCAAGGCCGTGGGGCGGGAAGAACGGGAGCGTTACGAGGGCATGCTGGGGCCGGCCGACCTTGAGCGTCTGACGCTGGTGGATGCCCTGCCGGATGTGAATGCAGATGATGCGGAGCCGGTGCGCTTCACCAAGTTGGGTTTGATTCCGGCCATGGGTTGTCCACAAACCTGCCGGCACTGCATGTTCACCTGGCGCCCGCCGAAACCGAAACAGGCCGATCGCGCCATGCTCTACGAACTGGTCGATGGCCTGACCGACAGCGTACTGTTCACTGGTGGAGATCTGACCCGTCAACTGGATGATTTTCATGCCGCGATTCGCAGCATGCCGCATGTGAGTACCTTTGCGATTCTGCTCAACGGAGACTTTGCCGTTGACAGACAGACCACGCGCAAGGTCCTTGCCGAAATCGATTCCGCAGTGCGTTCGCGTCCGGCCGCCTGGGCCCGTGCCACGGTCGTGTTACAGATCAGCTTCGACGAATTTCACCAGGAGGTGGTGGTCAACCGCAAGGGGGAACTGGTGGAGCGGATACCGGTTGCGCGAATCGCCAACATCGTCGAGTGTTGGCCCGAATACGCCGCCAACATCCGCCTGGCGCTGTTGCACAAGCAGACAGCGTTGAATTTCAGTGATGCCGTGTTTCGCGAGGGTGTCTTTGCGCGCCTGGCCAGAGAGCTCGGACGGCGAGGGCATGCCTTGCAGGTGCTCACGATGACGCCCTCGGCGCGCCTGAAGCGCAACCCGCGCGATGACAACCGGCTTGGCAAGGTGCTCAAGGAGGCGACTTTCATCCTGCGGCGGCATCCCGACATGCCGATCATCTTCACCAGTACCACCATCGATGCCTATGGCCGTGCCGCATTGCTCGAGGAGCGCGAGACCGTGAAGGACCGGGAGTTCCTGCATCAGATTCTGACACATGGACCGCCAGCCGGTGAATGCTTCGATACCGATCTCATGTTCTGGTTCAATGGCTGGGTCACATTGTTCAATGCCGTGCATGTCTGTATGGGTGATATTTATGCTGACGGTATCGAAACCGTACTGGCAAGATGGCGAAAGGACCCGCTCAGCCATGCCCTGTACCGCTTCGATCGCCGTCTGCTCAACTTTTACGCGGAGTTGCGCAATGATCTGGACGAGCGTATCGCCTCAGCGACCGGACCGCATCATCTGTTTCATATGTTGACCGAAGAAGCGGACATGCGCCTGCATATGACACGCAGATTGTTGCAGGCGACTTGATTTTTATATTCCGGCCCACATAACCAACCGGTATCGAATCAGGAAGCGAGATGAGCAAGGGCCATATGAACAAACACAACGATCCCCGTATCGACATCAATCACTCACCGCGCAAGCCGGGGCTTTGGCAGAGTCCGGGGTTCAATCTATTGCTGTATCTGATTTTCATATATTTATCGTTTCATTTCTGGTCACGTAGCGTTGAGACACGCCGTATCGAGATCCCGTACAGCCAGTTTCTGCAATACGTGAAGCAGAAACAGATCGGCGAGGCAGTGATCACGGACCGACTGATCGCCGGGGTACTGAAAGAGAACGATCCTAGAACCGGCCGTCCAAAGCGATTCATCACCATACCCCTGTGGAACCAGGAACTGGCCGACACTCTTTCGCGTTATGGTATCCGTTACCGGGTGCGCTATGAGTCACGGTGGCTGAGCAATTTCCTGTTCAATTGGGTATTGCCGTTTGGCATCCTGTTTCTGGTCTGGGGCTGGATGGCGAGGCGCATGGGTGGCGCCGGCAAGGGCTTCCTGAGCATTGGCAGCCGCGTGCGGGTACATCCGGATACACGTGAGAAAGTGACCTTCGACGACGTGGCTGGCTACGAGGATGTGAAACAGGAATTGCGTGAGACGGTCGAGTTTCTCAAGGATCCGTCACGCATCCGCCGGTTGGGGGGACGCAACCCCAAGGGTGTATTGCTGGTCGGGCCGCCTGGCACCGGCAAGACCCTGTTTGCGCGCGCCGTGGCCGGTGAGGCCGGCGTGCCGTTTTTCAATATCAGTGGCTCTGAATTCATCGAGATGTTCGTTGGCGTGGGAGCTGCGCGGGTGCGCGACATGTTCGAGCAGGCGCGCGAGAAGGCGCCCTGTATCATCTTCATTGATGAACTGGATGCCATTGGACGGTCACGCGGTGCCGGGCCGGCCATGGGCGGGCATGATGAACGCGAGCAAACCCTGAACCAGCTTCTGACCGAGATGGATGGTTTCGACAGTTCCAGCGGGGTCGTGGTAATGGCGGCCACCAACCGGCCGGAGATTCTCGACCAGGCGCTGTTGCGTTCAGGGCGATTCGATCGCCGTATCCGGGTGGACAAGCCCGATCTGGAGACCCGCGAAGGCATTCTCAGGCTGTATGGCGAACGCATGCAACTGGATTCCGATGTCGATCTGCGCGTCATCGCCCAGCGTACACCGGGGTTTGTGGGCGCCGATCTCGAAAATATCTGTAACGAGGCGGCGATCCAGGCCATACGCAACCACCGTGAACGCGTGACGATGAGCGATTTCGAGGCTGCCATCGACCGTGTCATCGCCGGACCGGAATCACACAGCCATCCACTGAGTCCGGACGAGAAACACCGGGTTGCCGTGCACGAGGCAGGGCACACACTGGTCGCGCTCAAGGTGCCCACCGGGGAGCCGGTGCACCGCGTGACCATCATTCCACGCGCGATTGGCGCGCTGGGTTTCACGCTGCAACTGCCAGTAGAAGAGAAATATCTTTCAACCGTGGAAGAGATGAAGGATCAGATCGCCATCCTGCTCGGGGGCAGGGTGGCTGAAGAGATGGTCCTGGGTTCGATTTCGTCGGGTGCTTCCAACGATCTCGAACGCGCTACTCAGATAGCGCGCATGATGGTGACCCGGCTGGGAATGAGCGAGCGACTCGGGCCGGTGGTCTATGGCCGTGTTCAGGAGCTGGAATTTCTGCAGGGGCAGTCGGTGGAAGAACGTGACTACAGTGAAGAAACCGCACGCCAGATCGACGACGAGGTACGAGCGCTGGTCGATGAGGGACGTCAGCGGGCCATGAAGATTCTCGAACAGCATCGTGACATCCACGAACGGCTGACCCGTTCGTTGGAGAGGCATGAAACACTGGATGCCAGTCAGATCCGTCAAATAGTTGAAGAAAAATAATTAGATACGTAAACTTTTTTATCTTCTTTGTAGATTTTTCGGACAGACTGCCAAGGTCCGTAGCGGCACGCTTTGGCGGATCAATGCACCGGACCACATTCGAAGCGACAAATATGCGCATTTTGCCCGGGATTGGGCTATAATACGCCGCCTTCGCGACGCGCCCGCCTGTCTGGCGCTGACCGGGTAGATGAAACAGGGAACCGCTGAATCAATCCATGCGCCAGACGCCGTCCATGCATTGATCAGCGGTTCCTTCAGGCTGATCGAGCATTTGCGGCCCGTTCCTGCCGGCTTCCAGGCCTGCGGGAAGGGGCCGTTCAGTTTTTCAACAACATTCGACTAGAGTACGAACATGGCTGATTTGACAAAATACAGGAATATCGGGATTTTCGCGCACGTGGATGCGGGCAAGACCACGACCACGGAGCGTATTCTGAAACTGACCGGCAAGATTCACAAGGTCGGTGAGGTACACGATGGCGAGGCAACCACCGACTTCATGGAGCAGGAAGCCGAGCGTGGCATCACCATTCAGTCAGCCGCAACCTCCTGTGAATGGAAGGGCCATCGCCTGAACATCATCGATACGCCCGGACACGTTGATTTCACCATCGAGGTGTATCGTTCGCTGAAGGTTCTGGATGGCGGCATTGGCGTGTTCTGTGGGTCTGGCGGCGTCGAACCGCAGTCCGAGACCAACTGGCGCTACGCCAACGAATCCGAGGTCTCGCGTGTCATTTTTGTCAACAAGCTCGACCGTGTTGGCGCAGACTTCTACCGCGTCGTCAAGCAGATCGAGGATGTGCTCGGCGCCAATCCGCTGGTCATGGTGCTGCCGATCGGCATCGAGGACAACTTCGTCGGCGTGGTCGATCTGCTGACTCGCAAGGCCTGGATCTGGGACGATTCCGGGCAGCCCGAGAACTACAAGATAGAGGAACCGCCGGCCGACATGATGGACGCCGTCGAGGAGTGGCGTGAAAAACTGATCGAGACGGCTGTCGAACAGGACGACGACCTGATGGAAGCCTACCTGGAAGGTGAGGAACCGTCGATCGAGGACATCAAGCGCTGCATCCGCAAGGGCACGATCAATCTCGACTTCTTCCCGACCTACTGTGGTTCGGCATTCAAGAACAAGGGTATCCAGCTGGTACTGGACGCGGTGGTAGATTTCCTGCCCGATCCCACCGAGGTCAAGCCGCAGCCCGAGACCGACGAGGAGGGCAAGGAAACCGGTGAATACGCCATTGTCGATCCCGATCGACCACTGCGCGCGCTGGCATTCAAGATCATGGACGACCGTTTTGGCGCCCTGACCTTCATCCGTATTTATTCCGGCCGTCTCAAGAAAGGCGATACGGTACTCAATACCGCCACCGGCAAGACCGAGCGCATCGGGCGCATCGTCGAGATGCATGCCGACGAGCGCATCGAACTGGATGGCGCCCAGGCCGGCGACATCGTCGCCGTCATTGGCATGAAGAACGTGCAGACCGGTCACACACTGTGTGATCCCAAGCATCCGGCCACGCTGGAGCCGATGATCTTCCCCGATCCGGTCATCTCCATCGCCGTTGCGCCCAAGGACAAGGCCGCGGCAGAGAAGATGGGTATCGCCATCGGCAAGATGGTGCAGGAGGATCCATCGTTCCGGGTCGAGACCGACGAGGACAGTGGCGAGACCATCCTCAAGGGTATGGGCGAGCTGCACCTGGACATCAAGATCGATATTCTCAAGCGTACGCATGGCGTGGAGGTCGAGGTCGGCGCGCCGCAGGTCGCCTACCGCGAAACCATCACCCAGCGGGTCGAGGATTCCTACACACACAAGAAACAGACCGGCGGATCGGGCCAATTCGCCAAGATCGACTACATCATCGAGCCTGCCGAGCCCGGCACCGGTTTCGAGTTCGAGTCGGTGGTCACCGGTGGCAACGTACCGCGTGAATTCTGGCCGGCAGTCGAGAAGGGTTTCCGTGAGAGCATGGAAAAGGGCGTGCTGGCTGGCTACCCGTGTCTTGACCTCAAGGTCACATTGGTGGATGGCGGATACCATCCCGTCGATTCCTCGGCCGTGGCCTACGAGATCGCGGCCCGTGCGGCCTATCGCCAGAGCCTGCCCAAGGCGGGCCCGCAGCTGATGGAGCCGATCATGAAGGTCGATGTTTTCACACCCGAAGATCATGTTGGTGACGTTATCGGCGACCTCAACCGCCGCCGTGGCATGATCCAGGGCCAGGAACCGGGCAGTACCGGTGTGCGTATCAAGGCCGAGTGCCCGCTGAGCGAGATGTTCGGTTACATTGGCGATCTGCGCACCATGACCTCGGGTCGTGGCCAGTTCTCGATGGAATTCCTGCGTTATGCCCCTTGTCCGAAGAATGTCGCGGACGAGGTCATCAAGGAAACGCTGGCACGCGAGGCAGCCAAGTAAGGCTGATTCTTGCACAGCATGAAAAGGCCGGCCATTGTGCCGGCCTTTTTTATCGCCACCCGCTGGCTGTATGCCGGTCGCGCCTTGATTTGCCACCGATGCGCCATACAATGAAGGTTGTATCGCGCAACGGGTAACGGTCATGAAACTGGCAATGGTGGGTCTGGGCAAGATGGGCGCCAACATGGTGAGGCGTCTGGTGCGCGATGGGCATACGCTGCTGGTCTATGATGTCGATCCGAATGTGGCCCGGTTGCTGGCTGACGAGCACGAAACCATCGAAGCGGCTGATTCGCTGCATGATCTGATCGCCGGTTTGCCTGTTCCGCGTGTCGTCTGGCTGATGGTGCCCCATGAACATGTCGATGCCAGTATCGACGCCGTGATCAAGGCTGGCATGGAATCGGGCGACCTGATCGTCGATGGCGGCAATTCCAACTATCGTCTTTCAATGCGGCGGGCCGAGCGTCTGGCCCGGCAAAACATTCTCTTTGCCGACTGTGGCACTTCCGGCGGTGTCTGGGGGCTGCAAAACGGTTACAGCCTGATGGTTGGCGGCAGTGATGAGGCTGTCGGCAGGCTCCGGCCTGCGCTGGAATCGCTGGCGCCGGCACCGGACCGGGGTTGGGGACATGTCGGCCCGGCCGGCGCCGGACACTATGTGAAAATGATCCACAACGGTATCGAGTACGGCATGATGCAGGCCCTGGCAGAGGGTTTCGAGCTGATGCATGCCAAACAAGACTTCGGTATCGACCTGGCCCAGGTGGCGGGCATCTGGCAGGATGGCAGTGTCGTTCGTTCGTGGTTGCTGGACCTGGTGGCCGATGCACTGAAGGATGATGCCGGCATCGAAGCGCTTAGTGATTATGTGGAGGATTCCGGTGAGGGCCGCTGGACGGTACAGGATGCCATCGAACAGGGAATTCCGGCGCCGGTACTGAGTCTGGCCTTGCAGATGCGTTTTCGCAGCCGTCAGGATCCTTCGTTTGCCGGCAAGTTGCTCAATGCCATGCGTGCAGGCTTCGGTGGGCACAGCATCAGAAAACAGGGAGAGGCAGAATGAGCGCCACGGGCGACAATGCCTGCGCCGAGCCGGTCAAAATCGTCATTTTCGGCGCCACCGGCGACCTGACCAAACGCAAGCTGATCCCGGCGCTGATGCGCATGATGGACTGCGAACTGATTGCGCAGGAATGCCGTATCATCGGCGTGGCGCGCAACACCAGTCGTGAGGAATGGATTCAGGGACTGCACGCCTATGTCCGTGACGAGATCAGGGACAATGCCGTACTGCTTCAACGCTGGCCGCAGCTGGAGCGCATGCTGCATTTCGTTGAGGGCGATCTTTCCGATGACCAGACCTATATGCGGCTGTACCGGGCGCTGGACGCGATCGAGGATATCCGCAACGTGATGTTCTACCTGGCCATACCACCCGCGTGGTATGTCAGTGTCGCAACAGGACTCAAGGCCGTGGGGTTGCACCGTGAGACCGATGGTTACCGGCGTATCGTCATCGAGAAGCCCTTTGGCATGGACATCGAAAGCGCCCGTTTGTTGAACCAGCAGTTGTGGGAAGTCTTCGACGAATCGCAGATCTATCGTATCGATCATTATCTTGGCAAGGAAAGTGTACAGAATCTGCTCGTTTACCGTTTCGCCAACAGCATTCTCGAACCGCTGTGGAACCGCAATTACATCGACCATATCCAGATATCTGCGGCTGAAAGCATCGGCATCGAATATCGTGCAAACTACTATGAGCAGGCCGGCGCACTGAAAGACATGATTCAAAGCCATTTGATGCAGGTCATGACACTGGTTGCCATGGAACCCCCGGTGGAGTTCGTCGCGGATGCCATTCGTGACGAAAAGGTCAAGGTGCTCAGGGCCATCCGGCATTTTCACCCCGATGATATCAGCCGCCAGACCGTTGCCGCGCAATATGCGGCGGGGGAACTGGGTGGCGAAAAAGTACCTGCCTATGTCAGCGAACCCGGGGTTTCGCCGGATTCCACCACCGAGACCTTTGCCGCTGTGCGTTTCTATGTCGATAACTGGCGCTGGCAGGGGGTGCCGTTCATCCTGTGGACGGGCAAGCGCCTGAAAAAGCGGGTTTCGGAGATCGTCATCCGTTTCCGCAAGCCGCCGTTCAACCTGTTCGATGTCAACGCGGAACCGCCCACGGCCAACGCCCTGGTATTCCGCCTGCATCCTGATGAGGGCATCGTGTTACGCATGAATGCCAAGAAACCGGGATTGACGACGGACATGAAGCGCATGGTCATGCGCGCTCCCTACGCCGAGGATGGTCATGATGTGGCCGATGCATACGAAGTCCTGTTGCACGATGTCATGGTGGGTGACGCAACCCTGTTTTCGCGCGCAGACGAGGTAGAGGAATCCTGGGCCATCGTTGATCCAATCATCGAGGCCTGGAAAGCGCGGGTTTCCATCGACCGTTACCGGGCGGGATCCTGGGACGTGCCTGGCATGGACCAACTGTTCGAGGGCTGTGTGGGTGGCTGGCACCGTCCCACTTGACCATCTCATGTGTTGGCATCGCCATGAAGACCGACATGGGGCCAGCGAGGCTTGTGCCGAGGCACTGGCCTCGGTCATTGGCGAGGTGCTTGCGCAACGACGCGTATGCCATGTGGCCCTGCCCGGCGGCGGTACGCCTGTTGCCTGTCTCGAGCGGCTTGCGCGGATGCCGCTGCCGTGGTCGTCCCTCCACTGGTATGTCGGTGACGAGCGCTGTCTGTCGCCTGGCGATCCACAACGCAATGACGTCATGCTGGAACGGCATTTCTGGCGTCTGATATCGACGCCTGCTTCGCAGTGTCATCGTATGCCTGCCGAATTGGGCCCGGAACGTGGTGCGAGTGAGTATTCACGTGTCATCGAGAAGATATCAGCACTGGATATTGTGTTTCTGGGCATTGGTGAGGACGGACATACGGCCAGCCTGTTTCCAGGCAACCCCGCGGTTGATGATCCGGCTCCCGTGGTGCCGGTGCACAATGCGCCCAAGCCGCCTCCCGACAGGGTGTCATTGGGAATGCGTACTCTTCGTCAGGCTGGCAGGCGCATTGTGCTGGCCACGGGCACCGGCAAGGCTGAAGCCATCGCGCGCATACGTCATGGAGAGGCATTGCCGGTGTCAATGATAGGTGAGGCGCAGTGGTACGTGGACAATGCGGCGATGTCGCTTTCCGACAGTTGAAGTGCGCTACAGATTCACACGGATATTTTCTTCTCCGGTATCAGCCTCTTTCCATGTGTTCGTTGCAGCGCAGCAGGGCCACATGGGCAATGAACCAGAAATGAAAACCCAGACCGGCCAACACGGCGAGATGAAAGATCTCATGGGCACCGATCACCCCGGGAATCAGGGGTGGTACACGCACAAACTCGATGATGGCGCCAAGTGTATAGGCCAGCGCGCCGAGTATCAGTGAGCGGATGAAGCGGAAATCATGCCGGCGGTAGAGCAGCCAGCCGGTGAGCGCACCCAGCCAGCCCATGCCAAGGTACAGCGACAGGCCCACGGCCTCAGGCATGCTGTCGAAGAAAATGGTCTTGAGCGTGATGGCCGTGACCGCGATCCCCCACACGAACAGCAACATGCCCCAACGCCAGAAGCCCCTGAACAGGATACCGTGGATGCCCGTGAACGACCCGGCGATCAGGACGAATATGCCCGCATGATCGAGGCGTTGCAAAACCGCGCGTGGCCCGCCGCCCGGCTCCAGCAGATGAAACACCCCACTCATGACGAGCAGAAAGACGCTGCCGAAGATAAACACCGACAGTGACCATACCGCGGCACGATCACGCCGGCATCGCCGGATCAGCCAGATACCGATGGCCAGCACGATCACAGACGTAAACAGGTGGGTCATGGAACTGACCGGTTCGGAGAAACCGGGGATGGCGATGATGCGGTTGGCGGGTGGCAGATTCATGGGCGTGCGTGTTGGTTCGATGTTTCTTTGAGCAGACAAGGTAGATGTCCATGCGCCTGAATGCAACCACCAGAATCGGGATGGCACGATTCCTGCTGATGCGCAAATGTCGTTGTCACAACAAGAGGAGTCAAATCATGGCGCATATCGTCATCATTGGTGCCAGCACTGGCGGTCTGCCCGCTGCCTATGAGCTGCGGGATGTACTGGGCAAGTCACACCGGATCACGGTGGTGTCGAATACCGATACTTTCCAGTTCGTCCCGTCCAATCCCTGGATAGCGGTCGGTTGGCGAAGCCGCAGGGACACGACCTTCAAGCTCGCGCCCTGCCTGCGTAAAAAGAATATCGAGTTTGTTCCGGTAGCCGCACAGACAATCAGGCCGGATGATAATCAGGTGCTGCTCGCTGATGGCACGGTGGTGGATTATGACTATCTGGTCATCGCGACCGGCCCAAAGCTTGCGTTTGACGAGGTAGAGGGACTGGGTCCCAAAGGATATACAAATTCAGTCTGTACCATTGATCATGCCGAGCAAGCCTTTGAAAAATGGCGTGATTTCATTGAAGATCCCGGCCCGATCGTTGTCGGTGCCGTACAGATGGCCTCTTGCTTCGGGCCCGCCTACGAATTTGCCTTCATCATGGATGCCGATCTGCGCAAACGCCGGATTCGTGACAAGGTGCCGATGACCTTCGTCACCTCGGAACCCTATATCGGCCATCTGGGGCTCGGCGGAGTAGGAGATTCCAAGGGCATGCTGGAATCAGAGCTTCGCAATCGTCATATCAACTGGATTACCAATGCCAGCATCACAAGGGTGGAAGATGGGCGCATGTTCGCCGATGAGCATGACCCGGATGGAAATGTCATTCGTCAGCATGAACTGGCGTTTTCGTATTCCATGATGCTGCCCGCCTTCCGGGGCGTTGATGCGGTGGCCGCGGTAGGCGAGGATCTGGTCAATCCGCGCGGTTTCGTCAAGGTTGATGAATATCAGCGTAACCCGAAATGGCACAATATCTATGCGGTTGGTGTCTGTATCGCCATCCCTCCGGTCGAGACGACACCTGTACCGACGGGCACACCCAAGACAGGATATATGATCGAATCCATGGTCACGGCCACGGCACTCAATATCAAGGCCGATATCGATGGCCGGGAGCCCGACAAGATCCCCACCTGGAACGCTATCTGTCTGGCCGACATGGGTGATACCGGTATCGCCTTTGTCGCCATGCCACAGATACCGCCACGCAACACCCAGTGGATGAAAAAGGGAAAATGGGTGCATCTGGCCAAAGCTGCATTCGAAAAATATTTCATCCGCAAGATGAAAAAAGGAACCACCGAGCGGCTGTACGAGAAATATATCCTCAAGGCCATGGGTATTGAAAAACTTCGTTAACTGAGGTTTTTACATCTTGTAACCGGTAACGAAATGTCATGAAATGACATGACATATGTCAATAAATGTCATGTCATTCATGACGGCCGCCCTGGAGCCAAAATGGTGGAAAACAAGCTGACCAGACCCGGATGTGACCAGATCATCGAGATTCTTCCCGGGCCTTTCGTGATCATCGACCGCGATTATCGTATCGTTTCGTCCAACAATGCCTATAAACAGCATTACGGCGTGAATGGTGAAGACCTGCATGGACGTTTCTGTTACGAGGTTTCGCACCATTCCGATGTGCCCTGCAGCCGTCATGGCGAACACTGTCCGCTGGAGCAGGCCATGGCCACCGGTGAGGCGACCACTGTCATGCATGTGCATTTCGATGGACAGGGCAGGGAAGAGTTCGTCCAGTTGCAGGCCACACCGATATTTTCGGCTAACGGTGAGGTCATGTATATCGGCGAATATATCCAGCCGGTACAGAATCCGGGCGGTGATTCCGATCAGCTGGTCGGCAGATCACCGGCCTTCCTGCGTATGATTGGGCTGGCGCAACGCGTGGCGGGGACATCGTCCACCGTGTTGCTGAGCGGGGAAAGTGGTGTGGGCAAGGAGAAGGTGGCCGAGTATATTCATCGATACTCGAGGCGTTCGAATGGCCCGTTCATCGTCGTGGATTGCAGCACCCTGGGTGAGAACCTGATCGAAAGCGAATTGTTCGGTCACGAAAAAGGCGCCTTCACCGGGGCCAGTTCACTGAAAAAGGGCATGTTCGAGGCCGCTCATGGGGGCACGCTGTTCATCGACGAGATCGGTGAACTGCCACTGGCATTGCAGACCCGCCTGTTGCGGGTGCTCGAAAACGGCCATATTCGCAGACTCGGCAGTCACCGCTATCGCGAGATCAATGTTCGTGTGATCGCCGCCAGTAATCGCGATCTCGCGCAGATGGTCGGCGAAGGGCGTTTTCGAGAGGATCTCTATTACCGCCTGTCGGCATTTCCCGTCCATGTGCCGCCATTACGTGAACGGCGCGACGATATCGTGTTGCTGGCCGAGCATTTTCTGCACAGCATGCCCGATGGCGACATGCATGTACCGTTATCCGGTAACGTGATCGAAAAGCTGATGGGCTATGACTACCCGGGCAATGTCCGTGAGCTGCGCAACATCATCGAACGGGCGGTCATTCTGGCATTCGAGGACACCCTGCGCCCGGAGCATATCGTTCTGCGCGACGACGAGGTCCTGAAAAGCGCGATACCGGTATCGCGTTCTCATTCACGGTCGAGCAGGGGCAGGGTCGATACCAGTCAGATTGTCGAGGCGCTGCAACAAACCAACGGACACCGTCGCGCGGCGGCTGATCTGCTGGGCATCAGTGAACGTACCCTGTACCGTCACATCGGAAGGTTGCGAAAAAGGGAGACTGATGAGTCGTAGTGTTTCTGATATGCCTTGACGGGCAGGCATTGGAATACCGCATTCGTATGCCACTGTCGGCAGATAGCCTGAAGCCCATCCATGGGCATGTTCTGCCGTCGGCCCTATCGGTTCAGGCCGTAGAAATGGATGGATGAGATTTCATCTCATCCAGCTTCACGCTCGGCGGCATCCAGCAGTGAGACGATGTGCTCCGAAATGGAGGCAACCTGAGAATAGGCCTGCTCCGCGGCGGCGTCCTGTCCATTCTCCTTGAACTGGATGATCTCGCGTATCAACTCGTGCAATTCCTCATGTGGTTTCTCCACATCACGCAGCGGTTTCAGATGTCCGAATTTCTTCAGGCCGTCACTGTAATACCATTTCCCGAAATCACAGTGGTGATGGGATACGGCCTGTTCCATCGTCAGCGCCTCCTTGCCATCCAGGAAGGAACGCAAACGGGTCTTCCAGTTCAGGTGCGCTGCCTTGGCCGCTGACAGATCCAGCGTGCCGCTGACCCGGCCGCTGGCCTGGACGATGCCAAACATCTCGTTTGACAGCATGGCCAGCTTCTCACTGATCGCGCGCGCTTCACTGACATCCTCTGCCGAGGTGTTTGCGGCCTCGTTGATGTTGACGATGTTACGGTTGATCTCGTTGGCGACCTGGCTCTGTTCCTCGGCCGCGGTGGCGATCTGCGCATTCATGTCATTGATCAGGGTCACGGCCTGTTTGATGTCCTCCAGGCCCTGCAAGGTCCGCTGTACCTGTTCGGCACCCTTTTCACCCTTATCCTGTGCGACCTTCATGACCGATACGGCATCGCGCACGCCTTCCTGCAGACGGCCGATCATCTGTTCGATCTCCTGGGTGGATTCCTGGGTGCGGGTTGCAAGCATGCGCACCTCGTCGGCGACCACGGCGAACCCGCGGCCCTGTTCGCCGGCGCGCGCCGCTTCGATGGCCGCGTTCAGCGCCAGGAGGTTCGTCTGTTCCGCAATGCCCTTGATGACATCGAGTACGACACCAATATGGTTGCTCTCTTCCTCGAGTTTGCTGATGACGCCGGAGGCATTCTGAACATCATTGACGAGATGACTGATATCTTTGACCGTCTCCCTGGCGATATGCAGGCCGTTGTTGGCAGCCTCGTCTGCGGAATGCGCAGCCCCGGAAGCCTCGCTGGCATTGCGCGCAACTTCCTCGACCGTGCTGCTCATCTCGTTCATCGCCGTGGCGACCTGGTTGGTCTCGTTCTGCTGCGAGAAAATACTTGCCTCGGTGCGTTCCATGATGCCCTGCATGTCGGCGGCAGCCGTTGCAAGCTCGCCGGCAGGATGGCCAATCTTTTGCACGAGGTCCTTCATGACATTCTGACAATCATCCAGTACCACGGTTATAGCCAGGATCTCCGGGTCCAGGCTGCCATCAAGCTGCGGCAAACGATTCTTCTCGAGGGAATCGCGTATTTCTTTCCCAATGATCTCCAGTGGGGCCTTGATCCAGCCGCTGGCGATCCAGGCAATGGCCAGCCCTGTGGCCAAACTACCAACGATGGAGAGCAGTATTGTGGTTGATTCCGACATGTCGCTGCTCTTCGTGATAATGAGTCCGACGATTGCTGAAACAACACAGGCTACTGCAACGGTAGTGAGCAAACGGGTCTTGATCGAGAATTTCATGGTGTTGTGACTCCTGACTATATTTCTTGGATGCTTGAATCGTTGTCATGTCCAGGCTAACCACTGTATCGACGCAAGCACATAAAACCTTGAGAAGTTTGAAATCGTCACAACCACCCGTCACAGGGTCACAAACTTGCGCCATCCAAGGTTTGGCTGCTAGCATGTCAGTCTGGATCGTATGTAACTTGTCAGTATCCATCGATAATGTAAGCATTTGACAGCCATGAAAATAAAAACCACACTGAGTATCGGATACTGGCTGCACTGGTTGCCGCGCCAGGGGCGAAATCCACTCAATAATTTTCACAATCAGCCGAAAAAGCTATAAACGATTTATCCGACCGAATCGAGCATTTCAGTGGACATGATCAGGAAAACCGGCATGACGAAACAAAAGCGCAAATCCTACCTGACGCCGAACGAAGTGGCCGAACTGCTGATGGTCTCGCCGGTGACGGTCAGGCAGTGGGCCCAGAAGGGCGAACTCAAGGCCATGACGACACCGGGCGGGCACCGCCGTTTTCTGATCGAGGATGTCGAATCCTTCGCGCGCCAGCGGGGAATCGACCTTGTTATCAGGCCGGGCGGGAAAACGGGCGGTCTGAGAATCATGGTGGTGGATGATGACAGACAACTGGCCGGTTTCATCGTCGAACTGCTGCGCTCGCGCGATCCCGACATCGTGACCGAGATCTCGCACGATGGCTTCGATGCCGGGCGCAAGGTACAGATGTTTCAGCCTGATATCATACTTCTGGACCTGATGATGCCGGGCATCAACGGTTTCGAGGTGTGCCAGATTCTCAAGCAGGACCCGGCCACGCGCGGGATACGTATCATCGCCATGACCGGCTATCATGCCCGCGAGAACATCGACAAGATCATTGCCGCCGGGGCGGAGACTTGTCTGAGCAAACCGGTCGATACCGAACTGCTGCTGCAGGCCATTGGCATTGCCGGGAGTCAGCGGGCTACGGCATCCTGAACATGCAACCCGTGTCCATGAACACTTCGTCCAACGAATCTCTCCATGATATCGAGCCATACAATATCCTCATCGTCGATGATGATGCCGCCCACCGCGCGCTGGAAAAGGAGATTCTGTCCAGTGACCGGTATTGTGTCAGCGAAGCCGAGGATGGCGAACGCGCGCTGGAGATGATCAGGCGTAACGAATATGACGTGATCCTGCTGGACAAGCGCATGCCCGGGATAGATGGTGACCAGGTATGTACCCGAATCAGAAAGGAACTCGATCTTCCATTGCTGCCGGTCATCATGGTAACCGGTACCAATACCAACGAAGAACTGGTGCGCAGCATGGAGGCCGGTGCCTCGGACTTCATCCGCAAGCCCTACAATCCCATGGAGTTGCTGGCGCGCGTCAATGCGGCCGCAAGCCACAAGCGCCTGACCGATCAGCTCGACAGTGCCGAATCCATGCTGTTCGCCCTGGCGCGCATGGTCGAGGCCAAGGACGAGCATACCGGTGATCACTGCTCGCGCCTGGCGCACGCATCAGTTGTGTTTGGCAGCACGCTGGGGCTCAATGACGCACAGTTGGTCGCCCTGCGCCGTGGTGGGGTGCTGCACGATATCGGCAAGCTGGGCATACCCGACAGCATTCTGCTCAAGCAGGGGCCGCTGACGGACGAGGAATGGGTCATCATGCGTGAACATACCACGATTGGCGCACGTTTGTGTGAGGGACTCAAGAGCATGTCCCTGACGGTGCCGATCATCAAGTATCATCACGAACGCTGGGATGGGAGCGGCTATCCGGAAGGCCTGAAGGGAGAGCAGATCCCCTACCTGGCGCGGGTGTTCCAGATCGTCGATATCTATGACGCATTGGTCAGTGAGCGTCCATACAAGAAACCGTTCCCGCTCGACAAGGTCATTGCCATTCTCGAAGAGGAGCGTGACAAGGGTTGGCGTGATCCGAACCTTACCAACGTGTTTCTCGAGATTCTACGGCAGCGCCCTGAAGATCTGCGCATGCCCGAACACGTTGAGAAGGATATGGGCACCCAGATCTTCGAAAAGATCCGCGCAACCGGCGCGCTGGACTGGGACCGCAAGGAATTCGTCTGACTCTCTATACTCGGCAGAACCTGGTCAACACGGAGGCACGGAGTTGACATGGAATAATATTCCCGGCTATTGGTGAATTCATTTGGTCCATGACAAACAAAGGGTGTCGAGGATCAAAAGTCCACGACTCCGTGTTCTCCGTGTAAGATTCGTTTGCCTGAAAGTGTCAGGACGCCAGGCGGAAGGCGATACCCCGGTTGAAGGTCTTTTCGTAGATCTTGCGCAGATCGAGGCGATAGGCGCCATCCACCAGTGAATGTTCGATGACCACAGGTTTCTTTTTACCACCCCGATTGAGCCGGTACAGATCGATGGTGCGGCGTTTCTTCAGGGGTTTCTTGTCACGGCCGAGCAGTAACAGAACCTCTGGCTGCAGACGCTTGTCGCGATTCTGTGATGTGATGATACCAACCTCACCGGTGTTGAGTTCCACCAGGCTGCCGGGTGGATAGACGCCAATGGCCTGGATAAATTCATCGACCAGGTCATCCTGGAACAGGATGCCGCGCATCTGGTAGATTTCAGCAATGGCGTCTGCGGCCGAGAAGCGTTCCTTGCCGGTGCGGTGATGGCGAAGATTGGTCAACTCGTCGTAATAGTCGGCGATGCCGGCGATCTTGGACAAATAGGGTATCCTGTCACCGGTGATACCCTTGGGATAGCCGGAACCGTCATGTCGTTCGTTCTTGCAGGCGATGATCGACAGTACCTGCCTGTCCAGCCCCGGTATCCGTGTGGCCAGCTCCACACCCAGCTCTACGTGACGCTTGAGATATTCACTTTCACGTGGCGTCAGTCGTTGTTTGGAGACCAACTCGGCCGGCAGACGCAGCATGCCGATCTCCGACAATACGATGCCGAGTGTCAGATGTTGCATGGACTCCCGTGAAAGCCCCAGGTGACGGGCGAACACCAGCGCCCAGATCGCGGTACGCAGCGAATGGCTGTAGATACTGCTCTGTTCCTGTTCCAGGCGGCTGACCCAGAGCAGGGCATCGGGATTGCGGATGATGCTGTCGGTGATCTGCGAGATCATCTGGCATGTCGTTGCCAGGTTCAGGGGGCGGCCGGTACGCAGGTTTTTGTAGAAATCGCCCACGCAGTCACTGAAGCCCTTGTGCAGGTTGGCTGCCTTGCCGATTTCCCGCCTGAGCGTGGTCTTCTGGTGATAGACGCCACGCATCACCTTGAGCGGCGTGACCTTGATCCTGACTTGCGGGCCTCGGGTATCGCCTGTGGCACCGTTCCCGTTTACGGATTTCAGCCTGCCGCCGGCTACCGGTGTGACTGGTGTCAGTGACGGGTTGGGTGGTTCCGTGGGCTTGATACCGCGGAAGATATCGATGATGACGTAGTCGCAGTATTTTTCGAGTTCCCTGATATCGTCAGGCGATTCGATGAAAAAGCCCTGGATGGGGTAGGGGGTTTCCACCCATGGGCGATCGAGATGGGCGACATACATCCCTTCTTCCAATTGTGCCACCGGTATCTTCTTGTGATACAGCGCCATGACGCAAGCCTCACTGGGTTTCCGGTATCCTCTCATGATACCGGTCATTGTCTTTATCCTGTCTAAAATATAGACGCATTTGCGCCACGCTGGTGGTACCAATTCACAAATCCATAAACCCAAAAAGATTCTAACATTATGATTTTCATGGAAATAAGGTGGCCCGCATGCTGCTTTCCGTACGGGCTTGCCGTGGGTGCCGGGCATGGTTACCATATTCGAGACTACTGGAAGACTGACAGGGTGAAATTCGCTTGATCTCGGAATTTGCAAGAAAAATCAAACCGATGCGAGTCGGTCTCATCGTCTTCGCGGTGTTGATTTCGATTCTGGCACCGGCACCCGGGACGCCGGTCGCGCTAGAAGGATGGGCGGTCATGCGTACCCTGTTGTTGCCGGCGCTGGCCCCGCTGGTCTGGCTGGTGCTGCTGCTCGATACCCTGATGGCGCGGGTCATGCTCGGCAGTGTCGATGACGCCGAACGGGCCCGCTACCGTTTTGTCATCCGTACCAACCTGATCGTCGTACTGCTCGTCGCGGCGCTCTGGTCACGCTATTTCGTCGCCTTGTTCCAATAGGCATACGGCTCGTCAAACGCCGCTTCGATCTACATTTGGAGCAGGTAATAAAAATCAATTACTTACATGACCCCTGCGTGGTGGACCGCGTGTTTCGAACCTGAAGGATGATTGTGCGACAGCGCCACCCACCGGGGGAGTGTGCGACAGTTCACTGTTTTCCAGCCGTATCGTTGTCTATGCTTTCGTCATGCACGGGCGTCTTGAGGCCGCGCCCGTTCGCTGGCCGCCACAGGCATGGTTGAGTGACGGACAGCGTTTCAGGCTGGTTAGAGACGTGACAGCCGGACAAGGCAACCAGGGAGCAAGCCATGAAATCATTTCTCATGATCGTACCCGACCATCCGACCCTGTCGGCGCTGATATGGGCCATCGTGCTCATCACCATGCTGTATCTGGCCAGACAACCGGCACACAAGGCCATTCATTCACTGGTCGCCACTCTCTACAGGGGACTGCGTCTGGCTGCCAGATCACTGATGACGGTCGAGGATCGGATGCGGATTCGCAACCGTGAGGTCCTGCTGGAAGCCGGCAAGGAAGCTGCCGAGCGGCAGATCGAACGGGAGTTCTATCGCATCGACGCCGTCGTCAGGCGTGACCTGGCTGATTATCCGGCCCTGCACCGCAAGATGCAGGATGCCATCGAACGTATCGAGGACGACTATGGCAGCTGCACCGAGGACATGGAGTTGCCATCCATTCAGGGCTGGGAGAAGGCCGTGGATGCGGTGGCAAAGATTCCCGTGAAGGGCAATTCCATGGTTGCCGATGTGCTTGCGGACATCAACAAGACCTTCTCGACCTCCTACCGGGATGCGCTGGAAGAGTACCGCCAGACCTGCAACGACCGTATTTCAGTGATGAGCAAGATGGCGCCGGTGTGGCGCGGGCTGTCACGCACCCTGGACAAGGTCAGTCGCAATATCACCGATCTGCACAAACGGGCCGGTGAGATCAACGGCCTGATGCAACGATACGAGGAGATTCAGGCCGGCAGCGACAAGGCCATCCGCATGCTGTCATCATCTTCGATCACCCAGTTCTTCATCTCCCTGTTCGTACTGGTGATCGCGGTTGGCGGCGCGATGATCAATTTCAATCTCATTGCCTGGCCAATGCAGGAAATGGTCGGCGGCAACAGTTACCTGATGGGCTTCAAGACCGCCAATATCGCGGCCATGGTCATCATACTGGTCGAGATCACAATGGGGCTTTTTTTGATGGAGCTGTTACGTATTACACGGCTGTTTCCAATGATCGGCTCCATCGACGACAAGATGCGCAAGCGCATGATCTGGATCTGTTTCGGTATCCTGTTGACATTGGCCTGTGTCGAGTCCGCGCTGGCCTTCATGCGTGATGTCATGGCTGCCGACAAGCAGGCCTTCAACGAGTCCCTGCGCCGTTCAATGGATGGCACGGCGGCGGCAGCCGTCACGACTGCCAATCGCAGCATTCCAATGATCGCGCAGATGGTGATCGGCTTCATCCTGCCATTTGCATTGGTGTTCGTTGCCATACCGCTGGAGTCCTTCATTCACTCGTTCAGGACGGTCATCGGTATCGTTGCCGTATGGGCCGTTCGTGGGCTGGCCTTCGTGTTGCGGCTTTCGGGCACCCTGTTCCGGCAGCTCGGGACGCTGTTCGAACATACCTATGACCTGATCATATTCGTGCCCCTGTGGATCGAGAAACTGGTACACGAACGCACACACAAACACAAGGCGGACAAGCTTGGGGTCGCGCCATGAGAGTCGTTATACATGCACTGACAGCCATGGCCCTGGCCATGTGGCTATCGGCTTGCAGTGATACCACCTCGCATAGCCGCGCGGTATATATGCTCATCGATACCTCTGGCACCTATACGCAGGAGATCCGCAAAGCCAATTCCATTATCAACTATTTGCTCGGGAATCTCGGTCCGGGCGATTCGCTGGCCGTAGCCAAGATCGACAGCGGCAGTTTCAGCGAGAAGGACATCGTTGCCAAGGTGACTTTCGACAGCCGGCCTTCGTACACCAATGCGCAGAAACGCGCGTTCCGGCTAAAGATCGATGAATTCATCAAGAGCGTCAAGAGCAGTGGTCATACCGACATTACCGGCGGGGTGTTGCAGGCCATCGAATTTCTCAACGAAACCGGCGCCGGAAAACGGATGATTCTGATTTTCTCAGACCTCAAGGAAGATCTACGCAAGGGACAGGTGAGGAACTTCCCGATCGAGATGAAAGGCATCGAGGTCGTGGCCATCAACGTCACCAAGCTACGCAGTGACAATATCGATCCACGGGAATACATGAAACGCCTCGAATACTGGAAAAAGCGGGTCATGGCCGGAAATGGCAGCTGGCGCGTCATCAACGACCTCGACAACATGGAGCGCCTGCTGTCCGGTGAATAGCCTGGGAAGCTGCCAGTCACCGGGAATTTCACACATGAGTGTGAAATTCAGCGCGCGGAAGCACTGAATCACAGATAAGCAATGTTCGGTATCCTTGCGACGCAAAACCCGCCGCCTTCATGGGGATGGCCACGCCTCGTCTGTATGTGTCATGTCCACGGGAGCCTGGTACGGTAAAGCAATGACAAAAAAGGCCGGCTTGGTTATCATGCGGATAACAGGTTGGTATTCGCATGTCTGACATCATCATCTCCGGGCTCTACATCTATCCCATCAAGTCCTTGCGTGGTATTCGTGTCGAACGTATGCGCCTGGGTGATCGTGGCCCGGAGCATGACAGGCGCTGGATGCTGATTGATGGCGAGGGGCGTTTTCTGAGCCAGCGCCAGTTACCGCGCATGTGCCTGATCGATGTCAGCCTGCAAGGCGACCGGTTGGTTTGCGAAGCGCCTGACATGCGGCCACTGGAATTGCCACTGGCCCTGTCACAGGATCATCGGGCTATCACAGTGCAGATCTGGAATGATCACTGTAAGGCGTTGCTTGCGCCTTCTGCGGCCAATGCCTGGTTCACGGAGTTTCTCGATACCGATTGCCGTCTGGTCTATATGCCGAATGCGACCCGGCGGCGGGTGGATCCCAACTATGCCGATGACGAGGGTGACATCGCGGGATTCGCGGATGGTTTTCCGTTGTTGATGATCTCGCAGGCCTCGCTGGACGAGCTAAACCGGCGTTTGGGTGAAAAAGGCCATGCCGCCCTGCCGATGATACGTTTCCGGCCCAATATCGTCATCACTGGCTGCGCCGCGCATGCCGAAGACGGGATGGAGCGTCTGCTTGGCGAACATGTCGAACTGCTGCCGGTCAAGCCCTGTTCCCGTTGTGTCATTCCGTCCATCGACATCGCCACGGCGCAGAAGGGTCGGGAGCCGACCGCCACCCTGGCTGAATACCGGCGACTGGATGGGCGCAAGATCTACTTCGGCCAGAATACGCTCTATCGTGTCGTCGGCGAGGCCGTGCTGGCAGTTGGAGACCGTTTCGAGGTCACTTCCCGACCAGAAGTGAGCCGTCACTGAATCGCAGCAGCTGACGGTTTGGGGCAATCCCGATGATATTGGCCTGACCACGTTGCAGCGTGTAGCCGATCGCGTCGTCGATGCTGAGGGTGGTCTCCGGGTACTCGATGGTATAGGGTTGTCGCCAGTGACGCGTACCCTTGATGAAGTTCCAGGCACGGCGTGCCGTCCACATGGGAGACAGATGAAAATCCCGCCTTTGCGGCCAGCCCTGACAGGTGGCGAGCGATTCGTCCTGCGGGGTTTCCACGAGTCGTCCTTCAGCCATGTTGCGTAACAAGTCAGAGACCATGTTCGCGCCTTCCTGCGCCAGCAACCGGTTGGCCTGCGCGCCACTGATGCCATCCGGCATGGCAATGGCTCGCTGCAGGGCAATATCGCCACCATCGAGTTCATTGCTGAGACGATGCAGCGTGATTCCGAACTCATTACGGCCATCACGGAACTGCCAGAACAGGGGTACCGGGCCGCGGTAGCGTGGCAGCAAGGACGGATGCAGGTTGAAACCGCCTAGCGGCGCCAGCGCAACGAATGACGCGGGGATCTTTTTTGGAAAACAGGCCACGATGATGATGTCGGGCGCCAGCTGACGTACACGCGCGCGAAAACGGCTGGCCTCGAAATCCTGGACGCGCAGGCAGGG
>WFUO01000047.1 GCA_015484945.1 Gammaproteobacteria bacterium
GGCCGGTCGGGCACAGTGCAACACCATGGCCCGGATCTGTTCACCTGGCAGGTTGTAGTAGCCATCCGTATGCCAGCTCAGCGGCCGGTTGGTGTAGGGGATATACCCCTCGTGGCGACTGCCCTGCTCGCGCACACACAACGACGACAGGCTGTCGGCATCCGAGCACAGGTTGCCATCCAGTCGCTCCAGCCCCAGCTGACAACCGATCCGCCAGGGCACGGACTTGTCGGCCGGATTGTCGAGACGGGTGCGGTAGTGCACTGAACCTACTTTAGATATTTTCGAGATAATTTTCTCAAGTGTATGATTATCAATATTAAACGGATCACTAATATCAACGCTCAGGAAGGATGATTCGGTTGGATAACCGGTCAGCTTCCACCTTCTCCAGGCCGCATAGGCAGCCTGATTGATGGTCAGAAATGGGGAATCTGTGAATTTTGACGCTGTCATGGTGATGATCCGGACGCCCATAGCGACTCAGGGCGGCATGATATATTAAATCATAGCAATTTACTAATGTATTTTGCCTGCACTTGATCATACTTATTATAAACGATGACATGGCAGGTGATACCTGTTGGCGCACCCTCGGCTGATGCGTAGCTTCTCGTCCTGGAAATTCCTGTGATATACTTGCTGGTTACTGCATGCATGGTGGTGGTTCGGATTTTTGATCGAATCGGCAGGGTTGCGGCCATATCCCTTTTGGGATAGAAGTAGTGCCGATAACACCCCATCGGTTGGGTTTCCAACGCGCGCGCCCTGCCACTAGAATTCGTGCATGATTTTTCAGACTGCCTGAGAAATGGTTTACCGGTGCATGGCATCGGTTTGTTGTATCCGTCACAGGCACAGGCTGAGGCAGTAATCAGTATTTTTACCGTCTACCAGTGACAAGAAGTTGAAGGCTGGCAGGCAAACAAAACGTTTTGGTTTATAAAACTCCAATTTGATCACTTAGGTAAGGAGCTTACACATGGTCAAAAAGTATGAAACTCCTATGCTGGACCAGCTGGAAGACGGCGTATGGCCGAGCTTTATTTCCGGTATCCGTCGTCTGGCGAACGAACACCCGGAAGAACGCATTCAGAGTATGTGTCACTCGCTGCTGGGGCAACTCGAGCATTCATACGAGACCCGCAAGGGTTACTGGAAAGGCGGTACGGTTTCTGTCTTCGGGTACGGCGGCGGCATCATCCCGCGTTTTTCCGAAGTTGGCGACGCCTTCCCTGCCTCACGTGAATTCCACACCCTGCGCGTTCAGCCACCTGCTGGCAACTACTACACTTCCGACATGCTGCGCCAGCTGGCCGATAGCTGGGAAAAATACGGTTCTGGCCTGATCACCTTCCACGGTCAGACTGGCAACATCATGTTCATCGGCACCACCACCGAGAACGTCCAGCACTTCTTCGATGAGATCAACGAATATGGTTGGGACCTCGGCGGTGCTGGTCCCTGCGTGCGCACTGCCATGTCCTGTGTTGGCGCGGCACGCTGTGAACAATCCTGCGCCAATGAGCACAAGATTCATCGCCTGCTGGTCAACAACTTCATGGACGACATGCATCGCCCGGCGCTGCCCTACAAGTTCAAGTTCAAGGTATCGGGTTGCCCGAACGACTGCCAGAACGCCATCGAACGTGCCGACTTCGCCGTGATCGGCACCTGGCGTGACGATATGAAGGTCGATCAGGACGAGGTCAAGAAATACGTCGAAACCAAGGGCCGGCAGTACATCATCGACAATGTCATCAGCCGTTGTCCGACCAACGCCCTGGCACTGAAGGATGACGACACCCTGGAAGTTGATAACCGCAACTGCGTACGCTGCATGCACTGCCTCAACGTCATGTGCAAGGCCCTGTCCCCCGGGGACGACAAGGGCGTCACCGTACTCATTGGCGGCAAGCGTACGCTGAAGATTGGCGACCTGATGGGTACCGTCATCGTTCCATTCAAGAAGCTGGAAACCGATGAAGACTATGAGGAACTGGTCGAGCTGGCCGAGGAAACCATCGACTTCTTCGCCGAGAATGCGCTCGAGCACGAACGTACCGGTGAGATGATCGAGCGTATCGGTCTGGTCAACTTCCTCGAAGGCATCGGCGTTGAGGTTGATCCGCACATGATCAACAATCCGCGTGAATGCTCCTACGTCCGTACCGACATGTGGGACGAAGAAGCCGAGAAGTGGAACCGCCGCATGGCCGAAAAGGCTGCCGGCTAACACCGGATTTCGATCAACATGAACAGGGTGTGGCATGACGCCACACCCTAATTCAAGCAAAGAATCATTTTTGATTTGGAGGTAAAGATGTCAGACGCTCCACGTCCACCAATTGAAAGCGGATGCCCGGACGGTTTCCAGTACATGCATCCCGTCATGATCAAGAACTACGGCAACTGGGCCTATCATGAAGACCCGCAGCCTGGTGTTCTTCTGCATGTTGCCAAGTCTGGCGACAAGATCTGGACGGTTCGTGTCGGTACCCAGCGTATCCTCGACCTGTTCACCCTGCGCCTGTTGTGTGATATCGCCGACGAATATGCCGACGGCTATGTTCGCTTCACGATCCGCAGCAATATCGAGTACATGGTTGCCGATGAAGCCAAGGTTCAGCCGTTGATCGACAAGCTGCGTGAAGAAGGCTTCGTCGTTGGTGGCACCCGCAACTCGGTTACCATGATCTCTCACACCCAGGGTTGGCTGCACTGCGACATTCCTGGTACCGACGCTTCCGGTGTGGTCAAGTCCATGATGGACGAGCTGCACGATGAGTTCGTTTCCTGGAACATGCCGAACCGCGTGCATATCACCACCTCCTGCTGCCAGATCAACTGTGGCGGACAGGGTGATATTGCCATCAACGTTCAGCACACCAAGCCGCCGCGCATCAATCATGACCTGGTTGCCAACGTCTGCGAACGCCCCTCCGTGGTAGCACGTTGCCCGGTAGCGGCCATCCGTCCCGCATTGGTTGACGGCAAGCCGTCACTGGAAGTGGATGAAAAGAAATGCATCTGCTGCGGCGCGTGCTTCCCGCCCTGCCCACCGATGCAGATCAACGATGCCGAACACACCAAGCTGGCCATCTGGGTTGGCGGCAACCACTCGAATGCCCGCAGCAAACCGACCTTCCACAAGCTGGTCGCGGCAGGCATTCCGAACAACCCGCCGCGTTGGCCTGAAGCAACCGCCATCGTCAAAAAGATTCTCAAGACTTACAAGGAAGACGCAAAGGATTGGGAACGCATTAACGACTGGATCGAGCGAATCGGTTGGCCGCGTTTCTTCGAGCTGACTGGTCTGCCCTTCACCAAGTTCCATATCGATAACTGGCGTGGCTCGCGTAAGAACCTGAATGCTTCTACGCACATTCGCTTCTGATCGATCAGTATTTCCAAGAGGTATTTACTGACATGAAATTTGGAATTTTGATTAACGAAGGGCCGTATCAGCATCAGGCCTCAGACACTGCCTATAATTTCGTCAAGGCAGCGCTGGACAAGGGCCATGAGATATTCCGGATCTTCTTCTATCACGACGGCGTCAACAACGGTACCCGTTTTACCGTTCCGCCGCAGGATGACCGGAACATCCAGGTTCGTTGGTCTGAACTGGCTGAAAAGCACGGTCTCGACCTCGTCATCTGTATTGCCGCGGCCCAGCGCCGCGGCATCATGGATGAGGATGAAGCGAAGCGTCAGGGCATCGATGGCAACAACATCGCCCCCGGGTTCCGCATCTCTGGTCTGGGACAGCTGATCGAAGCCGGAATCCAGGCAGATCGTCTGGTAGTTTTTGGCGACTGATGGGGGTGCATGATGTCTGATACTACAAAGAAATTCCTTTACCTGAACAGAAAGGCGCCATATGGCACGATCTATGCGCTCGAGTCGCTGGAAGTCGTTCTTATTGGTGCCGCGTTCGAGCAGGACGTGGCCTTGGCCTTTGTCGATGATGGTGTCTATCAGATTACCAAGGGTCAGGACACTGCGGGTATCGGTGTGAAAAACTTCTCGCCCACCTATTCCGCGTTGGGTGATTACGATGTCAACAAGATCTACGTTGAAAAGGAATCACTCGAAGCCCGTGGGCTTACGGTCGATGACCTGCTGGACCTCAAATACGAAGACGAAGACGACGACTGGGCCGAGAAGGACTCGATTCGGGTTGTAACCGCCCAGGAACTTGCCGACATCATGGACGAGCAAGACGTTATTTTGAGCTTCTGACCGAGGACGCAGACCATGACCATTTTGCATACCGTAAACAAATCTCCATTTGAAGATTCTTCACTGGAGTCTTGCCTGAGATGCTCCAAGGCCGGTTCCACCATTCTCCTCATCGAGGATGGCATCTATGGCGCCACGGAAGGAACCATCATCAGTGACAAGGTAAAAGCTGCGATGGCGGACAGGACTGTCTGCGCCCTGCAGCCCGATGTTGAAGCACGCGGGATGAAAGACAAGATAATCGAAGGCATCAAGCTCGTCGATTATGCTGGCTTTGTTGACCTTGCTACGGAAAATGACACCGTAGAATCCTGGCTTTGATTTTTTTCAATTTAACTTAAGGAGGCGTAAACCATGCCTATTGAAGTAAACGGTAAGACCATCGAAACTGATGAAGAAGGTTACCTGGTAAACCTGAGCGACTGGAACGAAGACGTCGCTCTGAAACTGGCCGAAAGCGAAGGCCTGGAAATGGACGAAAACCGCTGGGAAGTCGTCAACTTCCTGCGTGAGTACTACAACGAGTATCAGATCGCGCCGGCCGTCCGCGTTCTTACCAAGGCCATCGGCAAGAAACTGGGTAAGGAAAAGGGTAACAGCAAGTACCTGTACGAACTGTTCCCGTATGGCCCGGCAAAACAGGCCTGCAAGATCGCCGGTCTGCCGAAGCCGACCGGCTGCGTCTGAACGACGCGCCTGCCTGCGAGTGCCGGCCATCTGGCCGGCACTGTTCAGGCTGAATTGTCGAGAAGAATCAGATTTCCGTAAACGGAGGGAACAGGGCTAATGTCGACATTGTCGCTTGCGTACGTGGTACTGTTTTATGTCGCAGGATTCATCTTCCTGGCTGGACTGGTTTTGCGTATCACGAAATATGCGCGTACTCCCGCGCCTCTCAAGATTCCGACTATGCCTGCGCCTACGACCCGGACAGGTGTGGTTATGCGACTGGCTCGTGAAGTCGTCTTCTTTCAGAGTCTGTTCCGTTCCAACAAATGGATCTGGATCTTCGGATGGATTTTTCATCTTTCGCTGCTGCTAGCCTTCTTCCGCCACCTGCGCTATGCACTGAGTCCGGATTCCATACTCTGGCCGCTGGTCAATAACGAGATCGTACTGAGTTTTGGCAAATATGCCGGCTTTACGATGCTGCTGGGCCTGCTCGGTCTGTTTGGTCGCCGCATCTTCGTCGATCGCGTTCGCTACATCTCGCAGCCCTCGGACTATCTGATGCTGTTGCTCATCATGGGTATCGCCGCAACAGGCCTGGGCACCAGCTATCTTTCACATACCGATATCGTTGCCCTGAAACAGTTTGCCCTTGGCCTGCTCTACTTTGACCCAAGGCCGGTACCCAACGATGCCCTGATCCTGATCCATCTGGCGCTCGTCGCGATTTTGCTGATCGTGTTCCCGATCAGCAAGCTGCTGCATGCACCCGGTGTATTCTTCAGCCCGACCCGCAATCAGGTCGATAATGCCCGGGAAAAACGTCATCTGGCGCCATGGGCGGCTGAGCTGGATTCAACTCGCGGTAATCGCTAGACAAACGAGAATGACAGAAGGAGTATCGCGTGGCAGATTTTGATACACCAGAACTGAAAGAATACCTGAGTATTCCGGCCATTGAACCGGGTGCCATGGAAGGCCTCGCGCCCTTTGTCGCCAAGCCGCCGCACCAGGAACCACTGGGTTACCCGGGTGAGCTGGTTGACAACTGGGAAGAAAAAGCCATCGAAAAGATGGGCGATATGCTCAAGAAATATCGTGGCTTCCAGGTATTCCTCGACAGCTGTGTCAAATGTGGCGCCTGCACCGACAAATGCCACTATTTCCTGGGTACCAGCGATCCAAAGAACATGCCGGTTGCCCGACAGGATCTGCTGCGCAGTGTCTATCGCCGTTACTTTACCTTTGCCGGCAAGTTCTTCCCCAAGCTGGTCGGCGCGCGCGACATGACCCGTGAAGTGCTGGATGAATGGTACAGCTACTTTCATCAGTGCTCTCAGTGTCGTCGCTGCTCGGTATTCTGCCCCTATGGAATCGATACCGCCGAGATCTCCATGGCTGCGCGCGAAATCATGGATTCCATAGGCCAGGGCCAGAAATACTGCAACGAAATCATCACCAAGGTATTTTCGATCGGCAATAACCTCGGTCTGCCCGAGCCAGCGCTGCGCGATACCCTGGAAGACCTCGAAGAAGAAATCTATGAAGACACCGGTGTCAGGGTGCGCCTGCCGCTGGACGAGAAAGGCGCCGATATCCTGCTTATCACGCCTTCCGCCGATTTCTTCGCCGAGCCGCACATCGATGGCTTGATGGGCTACGCCAAGGTATTCCACGAAGCCGGTGTCAGCTGGACCATCAGTTCCTATGCGTCCGAGGCAGCCAACTTTGGGATGTTCATTGGTAGTTACGAAAACAGCCAGCGTATCGCCATGCGTGTACGTGAGGCGGCACTCGATCTGGGTGTCAAGCGCATCGTTCATGGTGAATGTGGTCATGCCTGGCGCGTCGCCTACAGCTTCTGGAACACCTATGCCGGCCCCTGGGACTTCCTCGACCCCAACTATCCGGTACCACAGCACATCTGTGAATTCACCTGGGATCTCATTCAACAGGGCAAACTCAAGTTTGACAAATCCGAAAACGACCATCGTGTCGTTACCTTCCATGACTCATGCAATGTTGCGCGTGCCACGCGTATGGGCGACAAGCCTGGCGGTCAGTTCGAGATTCCGCGTAACGTCATCAAGGCGGTGTGCAACAACTATGTAGAAATGGATCCCGATACCATCAAGGACGCAACCTTCTGCTGTGGGGGTGGCGGTGGTCTGCTGACCGACGACCTGATGGAGATCCGCGTCAAGGGCGCCATGCCGCGCATGCAGGCCCTGCACGATGTCGTCGAAGAGCAAGGCGTTACCAACATGGCGGCCATCTGCGCGATCTGCAAGAGCCAGTTCAGCAAGGTGCTGCCCTACTACAAGATGCCCATGGACATGATCGTCAGTGTCCATCAGCTCGTCAGTGATGCCTTGATACTGACAGGCCAGAACGATGGCGATGAAGCCTCAGGGGAACAGGATTCGTAATATGCCGTAGGTGGTATACGGTAACAGGGTTTAAAAAATATCTGGTCGGCAACGACCAATTTCATGACTAGGAGATTCGAGAATGGCAACTTCCTCAGAAGACATGAACAAGAAGCTTACATTCAGACGGTTCAAAGACGGCTATAACAAATGGGACGCCTGGACCGACAAGATTTTCAAGGAGGACAGCTCCTACAAGTGTCCGACCTATGTTCATCGTACGCCGCCCTGCCAGGGAAGTTGCCCGTCTGGTGAGGACATCCGCGGCTGGCTGGACATCGTGCGTGGCATTGAAAAGCCGCCGGCTGGTGTCGATTGGCATGAATATGCCTTCCGCCGCTCGACCGATGCCAACCCTTTTCCGGCCATCATGGGCCGTGTTTGCCCCGCTCCCTGTCAGGATGGCTGTAACCGCAACGAGGTAGAAGACTTCGTTGGTATCAATTCCATCGAACAATTCATCGGTGACACGGCGCTGGCCAACAATTACACCTTTGAAAAGCCTGGCACCGAGAGCGGCAAAAAAGTCGCCATCATCGGCGGCGGTCCCGCGGGCCTGGCCGGTGCCTACCAGCTGCGCCGCAAGGGTCACGCTGTCACCCTGTTCGACGATCACGAGGAGCTGGGCGGCTTCATGCGCTACGGTATTCCCAGCTACCGTACGCCTCGTGACGTACTGGATGGCGAAATCAAGCGCATTCTGGATATGGGTGTCGAAGTACGCACCAGCACCCGTGTTGGCAAGGATGTCAGCGTGGAAGAGCTCGAAAAGGAATACGATGCCATCCTGTGGTGTGTCGGCACGCATTCCGGCCGACTGGTTCCAATCGAAGGCGCAGACGCTCCCAACAGCATCAGCGGAATTGCCTTCCTCGCCGCCTTCAACGAAGGCCGCCTGCAGGCTGTTAGCGGCAAGGTCATCGTCATCGGTGGTGGTGACACCTCCATCGACGTCGCATCTGTCGCTCGCCGTCTGGGCGCCATCAAGAACATCAATGAAAAGGATCGTCCTGAAAACGTCATCATGGGACACACCGCGCATGATGCCGCGTCCATTGCCGCACGTGAAGGCGCTGACGTCACCCTGACCTCACTGTTCCCGGTCGAGAACATGACCGCCGCCGAACATGAAGTCCGTGACGCCATTCATGAAGGCGTCAAGATCAAGGGCAGCGTCATGCCACTGGAGGCCATCAAGGGCGAAGATGGCCGCATCAAGGCCGTCAAGTTTGCCGAGTGTGAAATGGTTGACAACCGCCCGACTCCGAAAGAAGGCACTGAATTCGAGCTCGAATGCGACCTGCTCGTTTCAGCCATTGGTCAAAGCGGTAACCTGGAAGGCTTCGAGGAACTGGACAATGGTCACGGCTTCATCGACGCTGACCGCAACTATCAGGTACCGGGCAAACCAGGCCACTTCGTGGCCGGTGACATTGTCCGCCCGCACCTGCTGACCACGGCCATTGGTCAGGCCTCAGTGGCTGTGGAAAGTATCGACCACTACCTCAAGACAGGTGACACCGATGCCGTCAAGCGTCCGAAGGTGGATGTACACCACTTCAACCTGCTCAACAAGCTGCGTGAAAGCGGTCATGCGCCGGCTCCCTACAGCCATGAGCAGGTACGTGGAACCAGTGACGCGGACTTTGCCGTACACAACTTCGAGGATCGTTCGGCCAATGAAATCATCAAGGCAACCCAGCTGTTCCTTGGTCATTTCGAATACACGCCTCGCCACAAGCGCAAGGAAATCCCCGTCGATCCTGAAAACATCATCGGCAGCTACCGTGAGCGCATGGAAGGCCTGTCGGAAGAGGAAGCACAGGCAGAGGCCAACCGCTGCATGAGCTGCGGCATGTGCTTCGAATGCGACAACTGTGTCATCTTCTGCCCGCAGGAAGCCGTCAAGCGCACACCCAAGGATCAGGCCACCACCGGCCGCTACGTGTACACTGATTACACGCGTTGTATCGGCTGCCACATTTGTGCGGATGTATGCCCGACCGGCTACATCGATATGGGCATGGGTGAATAACAACAAATCTACAAGACAGGCAAACAAGCTATGAAGTATTTTAAAAACATGATAGCTGTCAGTCTGGCGCTGCTGGTACTCAGCAGCGCCAGCTTTGCCGGCGACAGGGTCCCGTCACCAGTTATACCCAAGGCCACGAGCAAGGCCAAAAACGGGGGGCCTGAAGGGTGTGTCGAACCTGTCAGTGACATGCGTCGCAATCATATGAAGTACATCCTGCATCAGCGGGATGAAACCATGCACAAAGGTATTCGTACCTCACGTCACAGCTTCAAGCGTTGCATCAACTGTCACGTCGTCAAGGACAAAAAGACCGGCAAGCCTGTCAATCACAAGGACAAGAGGCACTTCTGCAACAGCTGCCACAACTATGCGGCAGTGAAGATCGACTGCTTCGATTGTCATGCCTCGACACCAAAACCAGGTCCTGCTGCCACATCCAGCAAGCTGAACTCCAGTAATAAGCTGGTGAAGAAGGTGGAGGATCAATAATGACCGACAAAAACATGAATCCTGACAACAAGAGCCGACGGAAATTTCTTGGTGCCACTGCCGCGGTAGCTGGCGCTGCAACGATCGCACCAGGCGTTACCCTGCTCTCGGTCGCTCAGGCCAAGCCTGCCGACCAGGAGGTCAGCAGCAAGAACCGTTGGGGTCTGCTGATCGACACCAGCAAGTGCGCCACCGGCTGTAAAGACTGTGTGGATGCCTGTTTCAAGGAAAACAGCATCACCAGAACCAACCACCCGCGCAGTGAAAAGACAGACGCGCAGTGGATTCGCAAAGTGGACCTGCGTAACAAGGCCACAGGCCACGTGGTCTCGCTACCCATGATGTGCCAGCATTGCGAACACCCCCCATGTGCCGACGTCTGTCCAACCGGCGCCTCATTCAAGCGTGCTGACGGCATTGTTCTGGTTGACAAGCATATTTGCATTGGCTGCCGTTATTGCATGATGGCCTGTCCTTACAAGGCGCGTTCCTTTGTTCATGAAGAAACATTGACCCAGAACGAAAACGCACCACGCGGCAAGGGTACTGTGGAATCCTGCACCCTGTGCGTTCACCGGGTTGACAAGGGTGGCATGAATCCCGCCTGTGTCGATGCATGCAATGCAAATGGACACAAGGCCATGGTATTCGGTGATCTGAAAGACCCTGACAGCGAGATCAGCAAGCAGCTCAAGCAATACAGCTCGGTTGCCATCCGCGCCGATCTCGACCTGAATCCCGGTGTTCGCTACCGTGGCATTTGATTGGTTGGCAAGACTGCAATAAAAGGCAGGTAGAACAAATCATGAAAAAGATCCATTACCAGACTCTCGAAGGTCAAAGCAAGGGTTTCTACGGCCTGATCTTCCTTCTTGGCGCAATCATTCTGGTTTCACTCGGGGCTGCCTACTACATGGAACACAATGGCCACTGGGTAACCGGCATGGACAACCAGATCGTCTGGGGGTTGCCTCATGTGTTCGCGATCTTTCTGATCGTCGCAGCCTCCGGCGCTCTCAACGTTGCTTCGATAGGCACGGTTTTCAACAAGGCCATTTACAAGCCTCTGGGGAGGCTCTCAGGACTACTGGCAATCTGCCTGCTGGTAGGCGGCCTGATCGTTCTGGTTCTCGACCTGGGCCGGCCTGACCGTCTGATCGTGGCGATGACAAAATACAACTTCAAGTCCATCTTTGCGTGGAACATCATTCTCTATAATGGTTTCATTGCCCTGACCGCTGTTTATCTGTGGTTCATGATGGAACGCAAGATGAACAAGTATTACAAGCCTGCTGGCATCGCGGCGTTTGTCTGGCGTCTGATACTCACTACTGGTACTGGCTCGATCTTCGGTTTCCTGGTAGCGCGTAATGGTTACGATGCCGCCATCATGGCGCCCATGTTCATCGCCATGTCCTTCTCCTTCGGTCTGGCCATTTTCCTTCTACTGATCCTGTATGGCTACAAGTGGGCGGATCGTGAAGTGGGTGATGCCTTGCTCAATCGTCTGAAGAACCTGCTGGGGGTGTTCATCGCGGGCGTGTTGTATTTCGTCATCGTCTATCACTTGACCAACCTGTATGAAGCCGAACATCATGGCTTTGAAAAATTCATACTTGCCGGTAACAGCATCCACACACCGCTGTTCTGGATTGGCCAGATTCTGCTCGGCAGTCTGGTACCTCTGGCCATTCTGTACAGCAAACTTGGCCGCAAGCGCGGCATGATCGCCCTGGCCTCGGCACTGGTCATTCTTGGCGGTTTTGCGCAAATCTATGTCATCGTCATTGGTGGACAGGCTTATCCCCTTCAGATATTTCCGGGCTACGAAGTCATCAACAGCAGCTTCTCCGATGGCGTGGCCTATCACAAGTACACGCCGACCATCTGGGAGTTCCTCCTGGGTCTCGGTGGAGTTGCGATTGCGCTGATCGCCTATGTGATCGGCAACCGGGTTCTACCGTTCATGCCCACATCGCTGGCTGATGAGGTCGTCGATCCCCACGCTACGGCCAAGTAACCAGAAAAAAATTATGAGAAATGCCCCCTTGCCGGTTTTGAATACGGCATGGGGGCATTTCAGTCTCTGTCGGGCATTGAATTTCCATGACAAACCGGCAATTATGAACGAAAGGCGCATCTGTTACATCATTGGAACCAGGAAATACCCTGCCGCCTAATCTGACGGCGCAACATTTCCGCAAAGATACGGGCTGTTTTGTTGCCCATGACCAGGGTAGAAACAGGAGGATCCCGGCATGTACTATGAAGAACATCCATTTGCCCAATACATACGCATACTTGGCAAGGGAAAGAATGGCTCACGCCCGCTGACCGAGGATGAAGCCTACGAGGCCATGAAGATGATCCTCAGAAAGGAAGTAACCGGGGAACAACTCGGCGCCTTTCTGATGCTGGAACGTATCAAGGAAGAAACCCCGCCAGAGCTGGCGGGTTTCGTACGCGCCACGCGAGAGACATTGGATGTTCCTGCTGACATGCCGCCCATTGATCTCGATTGGTCGTCCTACGCCGGCAAGAAACGGCAATTGCCCTGGTATTTGCTGACCACCCTGCTGCTCGCCGAAAACGGCATCAGGATATTCATGCACGGAGCCAGTGGTCATACCAATGGCCGTATCTATACCAAGAACGTTCTGGCCGAAGTCGGACTAAAACCATGCACCAACATGCAGGAAGTACGTGCAAGCCTTGAACAAAACAATTTCGCCTATATGGATATCGAACACTTGTCACCAAGGTTGCATGAAATCATCGAGCTGCGGCCCTGGCTGGGGCTGAGATCACCAGTACATACGCTGGCGCGTATGATCAACCCCTTCTCCGCCCCGTATGTCATGCAGGGTATCTTCCACCCCGGTTATCGCCCTGTACATCAGGAAACTGCCATCTTGCTGGGTGAAAAAAATGTTGCCGTTGTCAAGGGTGATGGCGGTGAAATAGAACGCAACCCAGATATGGCCTGCCTGGTACAGAATGTACGTAATGGCGAAATGATCGATGAAGAATGGCCAGCCATGTTTGACAAACGGCATGTACGTGACGATGTCATGGATACCACCCGCCTGCGAAAGGTGTGGAACGGCAGTGATGATGACGAGTACGCAATAGCAGCTGTCATTGGTACGGCCGCTATCGCGCTGAGGCTGCTTGGCCGCGCACACGACATGGAATCTGCCGAATCCCTCGCCAGGGAAATGTGGGAACAACGAAGCCGTGAGAAATACGGTACTGCCGCCTGAGCAATTTCATGCCGCGTCTGCTCATATCCGCAGCTCACAAGTCTTCCGGGAAGACCACAATCAGCATTGGCCTGTGTGCCGCATTGAGGCATCGCGGCATGGATGTCCGCCCCTTCAAGAAAGGTCCTGACTACATCGACCCAATGTGGTTGGGCATGGCCGCGGGGCGTGCCTGTTACAATCTGGATTTCCATACCATGGAAGCAGATGAGATCGTCGCCCGCTTCAGGCAACATGCCGATGGTGGCGATGTATCCATCATCGAAGGCAACAAGGGCCTGTATGATGGCCTGGATCTGGACGGAAGCAACAGTAATGCGGCACTGGCCAGATTGTTGAATACCCCGGTGATACTGGTACTGGATGCGCGTGGCATGACCCGTGGCATTGCACCGCTGGTACTGGGGTACCAGGATTTTGACCCGGAAATCAGCATCCGAGGCGTTATCCTGAACCAGGTTGGGGGCAGCCGTCATGAAAGCAAACTGCGCAGTATTCTCGAACACTATACCGATGTCATGGTACTTGGCGCAGTGCACAAGAACCCGGAGCTCAATATCGACGAACGGCATCTGGGCCTTGTTCCCAGCAATGAGTCCGGTCAGGCCAGGGATAAAATAGAACGTATCGCCCATACCCTCTCGAACGAGGTGGATCTCGATATGCTCATCAAACTGGCGCATGAGTCCGCATCACTGCCTGATGTGACGCCAATAACCGACATACCGCCACGGGGTCATCGCCTGCGTATTGGCATCGCGCATGATTCGGCGTTTGGCTTCTACTATCCGGACGATCTGGAGGCCCTTACTGCGGCAGGTGCCGAGTTGGTGTTCTTCAGCCCGCTGACTGACGACCGGATACCGGATGTGGATGCACTGTTTCTTGGCGGAGGATTCCCTGAAACCCATATGGAATCCCTTGCCGCAAACACCGGCATGCTGACATCGGTCCGCAAGGCCATCACTTCTGGTCTGCCCGCCTATGCTGAATGTGGTGGACTGATGTACCTTGCCCGATCACTGCAATGGCATACCAGCAAGGTAAGGCTGGCTAATGTCATTCCCGGGGACATTATCATGCATGACAAGCCTCAAGGGCGTGGCTATATTCATCTGCTTGAGACCTCGGCCATGCCATGGCCCGATACACCGCCAGCGAACAGAGAAATACATGCGCACGAATTTCATTATTCGAGTATTGAAAATTTGCCATCAGATACCACTTATGCCTATACCGTCAGGCGGGGCCATGGTATCAATGGTACTCATGACGGTATCGTTTGCCACAACCTGTTGGCAAATTATGCCCACATGCGTCACACGCGCAGTAATCAGTGGGCTTTCAGATTCGTGAAGTTCATCCGCGACATCCAGGCTGGCCAGAATGATTCAACGGCCAGTAAAGACAATTAGCACAGCATACTACAGGAGAGACTATGTTCAAGGTAACCGATGCAGCAGCTGCTGCCATTCGTGAATCAGCCAAACAGGCAAATGCTGAAGACATGGCCTTGCGCATCGCAGCCAAGGTCATTGATGACAAGGGAAACATCGAATACGGCATGGGATTCGATGAAAAAAAATCTCAAGACAGCAGTGTGATCAAGAGCGATGAGATCGAGATCATCATCGATTCAACCAGCATGGAGCTGCTGGAAGACTGCGAACTGGACTATGTGGAAATCACTGAGGGCCAATACCGGTTCATTTTCAAGAATCCACTGGATCCACAATACGTACCGCCCAAAGAAGACGATTGACCAAAAACGGCAAAAATCCTCGCGGCATTTTTCGGCGGGTTGCTTGCCAGGCAAATGTTCCAGTCAGCGGTGATTTTGTAATATATTGTTTTTATAATGGTTTTTATCTCATATCTGGCAGGCCGTAAATACCTCTCAGGGGTATAATAGACCACATGCAGACAAATCATTCGCAAAGCGCCATGCCGACAGCAGTTGAAAACGGTACGCATGCCACCGTCACGCCGGACATGCGTGACGGGCAGGAAAGTGCCAGCAGTGGCCACAGGCAGCTTGCGCGTGATTTGCTGTTCATGCCCGTTCTGTGGCTGTCGCTGGTCATGGCCTTGCTGATTCTGGCCAGCATCATAATACTGACCCAGGAGAATACCGGCCCGCATCTGCTGTTGATACAGATTGGTCTGTTGCTGATGGGCGCCTCGGCTGTGGCTGTCATCATTCATCGCCTCAACCGGCGAATAATCGAACCGCTTGATCAGGTTCGACACTGGGCCAGCAACATATGCAATGGTGACTTCTCCAAACCTTTGACTCCACCGGAGGATGGTCCCTTTGCTGAGCTGTTCAGGGATATCAACAAACTGGGAGAATGCCTCAGCCGGCTGGCCAGGGATCTGGACAAGGAAGTCAATATACACAGTGAAAAGATCGCTATCAAGAACCGTTCCCTGGAGATCTTGTACGATGTCGCTGCGAGCATCAATGTGTCCAGTGATCTCGATGAATTGTTGTTGCGATTTCTCGAGACCCTCAAGGACGAGGTTAACGCGCGTGCCGCCACCATTCGCCTGACCAATGACGAGGGTCAGATGGAGCTCGTTGCGAGCCTGGGCCTGGACGACAATATCATAGACAAGGAAAAGGTCATTCCCATCAATCGCTGCCTGTGCGGCAAGGCCATTGTCTCCGGTGAATTGATGTCACAGGATACTGTGCGCGAATGCAACCAGTTCGCCTGCGACTCTTTCTTCAACAACGATGATGTCGAGGTCATCGCAGTTCCATTGCAGCATCGTGGAAAGACCTTGGGGGTTTACAACCTTTTCGTTGACAAGCCCGGCCTGATACACCGGGAAGATACCAAGGATCTTCTCAACAGCATCGGCAAGCACCTTGGCATGGCGATAGAAAAAGCCCGAGTGGAAGAAGAGTCCAAGCGGCTGTCTATACGCCGTGAGCGCAACATGCTCTCACACGAACTGCATGATTCACTGGCCCAGACACTTGCCAGCTTGCGCTTTCAGGCGCTTAACCTGGATGATTCCATCAAGCAGAATAATATCGATACGGCACGTAAGGAGATCCAGATCATCCGTAACGGACTTGATGAGGCATATACAGAGCTGCGTGAACTACTGGCTCACTTCCGTGCCCCGTTTGATGAACGCGGCCTGATCGCTGCAATCGAGAAGGTCATCGATCGCTTCCGTCGTGAGAGTGGCATGCTGATTTTCTTCCAGAATGAATGGAACCAGGTGGAACTGCCATCTGTCATGGAACTTCAGGTTCTACGGATCATCCAGGAAGCATTGAACAATATCAAGAAACACAGCAAGGCGCATGCGGTACGTGTATTGCTGCGCAGCGACGATGTTGAAACCCAGATGGTGCTGATCGAGGACGATGGTATCGGTATCAATTCACCGGTGCTGGATGGCAAACCTGGTGAGCATATCGGCCTCTCGATCATGAAGGAACGAGCCAGCCGGCTTGGTGGCGTTCTGAGAATAGAATCCGAACCCGGTGAAGGCACACGCCTGATCCTCACCTTCCCACGTGTGCCCTATGACCAGGGCGAATTGCTGGAATTCAACTGAGCACCATGAAAGTACTCCTGATTGATGACCATGCCCTCTTCCGCATCGGACTCGAAGGTTTGTTGGAGCGCCGCGAAATCGAGGTCGTTGCATCAGTCAGCACCGGTATAGAAGGCGTCAGCCGCGCACGGGAACTTCAGCCCGATGTCATCCTGCTCGACATGCGCATGCCGGACATGAATGGCATTCAGACCCTGAGAGAGATACGCGACAACGAAATCGAAATCCCGGTCGTGATGCTGACCACCAGCAGCGAGGAACGTGACCTGATAGAATCCTTGCGTAATGGCGCCCAGGGTTACCTGCTCAAGGACATGGATCCCGACGACCTGGTCAATGCCCTGCACGACATCGTATCAGGGAAGACTGTCGTTGCGCCCGAGCTGGCAGGCGTTTTGGCCAAGGTCGTGCAGCAAGGCAATAACAGTAACAATAGTGATCCAGCACCTTTTGCCGACCTGACACCACGTGAACATGAGATCCTGTGCCATCTGGCAGAAGGACAGAGCAACAAGGTGATCGCACGCAAGCTGGGCATCTCCGACGGCACCGTGAAACTGCACGTCAAATCCGTGCTGCGCAAACTGGGCGTACATTCACGCGTAGAGGCCGCGGTCATCGCTGTAGAACAGGATCTGTGTCAGAAACGATAAGCAACTAAACACGAGTCAGATTGTATGAACAAGAAGTTTACCGATCTCATTAGAGAATGCCTAAACAGCGTCGAGGAATGTTTTCCGTGGGACGTGGAGGAAAAACTGGAACAGGGGAAAGATTGCCTGATTGTTGATGTTCGCGAGCCATATGAGTTCGATTTTGCCCGAATCGAACAGTCCATCAACGTACCCCGCGGAATCCTTGAGTCCGCATGCGACTGGGGCTATGACGATACGATCCCCGAACTGGCTAGTGCCAGGAACAGGGAGATCATTGTCGTGTGCCGCTCGGGAAACCGCAGCATACTTGCCGCCTACACGATGCAACAAATGGGTTACCGAAAAGTCGTATCCATGAAGACCGGCCTTCGCGGCTGGAACGACAACGAACAGCCACTGATAGACAAGGACGGCAATCCGGTTGACGTGGACGATGCGGAAGAGTTTCTGGCCAGCAAGGTACGTCCAGATCAGATGGCGCCGGCCTGAGCAGGAATGAGAGCAATATTCAGATCAGGCTTCGCTGTCTGATGTGAACCAGTTCAGTTTTTCATGCAGCTTGACCACCTCACCGACGATGATCAGCGTCGGTGGCTTGATGTCCGCACGCTGAATCTTTTTCGGCATGTCTTCCAGTGTACCCGTCACGACCTTCTGTTCCGGTGTGGTTGCCTTCTGTACCAGCGCAATGGGCATGCTGGTAGGCATCCCATGCGCGATCAACTCCTTACAGATGATAGACAGGCCCTGCAGTCCCATGTAGAACACGATGGTCTGGTTGGGTTGAGCCAGGCTGTGCCAGTTGAGATTCATGCTGCCATCCTTGAGATGACCGGTAGCGAATACCACTGCCTGTGAATAATCACGATGGGTAAGTGGAATACCGCTGTAGGATGCCGCGCCGGCAGCCGCGGTGACAGCGGGAACGACCTGAAATGGTATGTCTTCCTGCAGCAAGGTTTCGATCTCCTCACCGCCGCGGCCAAAGATGAACGGGTCACCTCCCTTGAGACGGCAGACACGCTTACCCTCCTTGGCAAGACGTACGAGCAGTTCATTGATCCCCTCCTGTGGCAAGGCATGGTTGGCACGCTCCTTGCCGACATAGATACGCTCGGCATCACGCCGGCACATGTCCAACACCGGCTTAGAGACCAGACGGTCGTGCACGACGACATCAGCCTGTTGCATTAGACGCAGGGCACGGAAGGTCAACAGATCGGGATCACCCGGCCCTGCACCGACGAGATAGACCTCGCCTGTCTGTTCCCCCGCCTTGCCTTGCTCGGCATCCTGGAAGGCCTGTTCGAGATGCTGGCGTGCGCGTTCATCCTGCCCCGCCAATATCATCTCGACGATCGGCCCGGCCAGTACCTGCTCCCAGAAATGCCGTCGTTCATCGATGGTAGCGAAAGTTTGCTTGGCGCGTTCACGATACTCGTCCAACAGGCTACCGAGACGGCCATAAGCCGAGGGGATCATCGTCTCCAGCCGGCTGCGCAACATGCGCGCCAGTACCGGTGAGCTGCCGCCGGTGGATACGGCGATCTGCACCGGCGAACGGTCGATCAGCGAGGGGGTGATGAAGCTGCACAGTTCGGGATCATCGACCACGTTGACTGGAATGCCCCGGCTGTTGGCAGTGTTTGAGACTGCGGCATTGACATGGCGGTCGTCGGTTGCGGCAATGACCAGCACCTTTCTATCGATGTCTGCAGGTTCGAAGCTGCCCTCACGCCAGGTGATGCGGGCTTCGTCAAACAGACGGCGCAGTCCATCACACAGATCCGGCGAGACGACATGCACCCTGGCCCCGGCATCGAGCAGCAGACCAACCTTGCGTTCGGCCACGTCACCCCCGCCCACGACGAGGGTGTCGCGGTTACGAAGATCGAGAAAGATCGGCATATATTCCATCGGATCACGGCCTTCCGGCAAGCTTGAGACCGGGGCATTTTACCCCATTCATCACCGCAGGGGCAGTATTCAGGCCTGTATCACTTCCTGTCCGCCCATATAGGGCCTCAGAACATCGGGGATACGGATGTTGCCATCGGCATCCTGGCCATTTTCCATGATCGCCACCAGGGTTCTACCCACTGCCAGACCAGAACCGTTGAGGGTATGCACGAGTTCGGGCTTGCCGGTATCCGGATTGCGCCAGCGCGCCTGCATGCGTCGAGCCTGGAAGTCACGGAAATTACTGCACGAGGAGATCTCGCGGTACCTGCCTTGCCCCGGCAGCCATACTTCAAGGTCATAGGTACGCGCGGCGGAGAAGCCCACATCACCAGCGCACAGTGCCATGACACGGTACGGAAGCTCCAGGCGCTGTAAAATGGTCTCCGCGTGACTGGTGAGCGTTTCGAGCGCGGCGGTGGATTCTTCAGGACGCACAAACTGTACCAGCTCGACCTTCTCGAACTGGTGCTGGCGGATCATGCCCCGTGTATCCTTCCCATAGGAACCCGCCTCGGAACGGAAGCAAGGGGTATGCGCGACCAGTTTCAGCGGCAGCCGGGCACTGTCGATGATGCTGCCACGCATCAGGTTCGTGACCGGCACCTCGGCGGTTGGAATCAGATAATATTCTTGCTCGCCGTGCAGGCGAAACAGGTCTTCCTCGAACTTTGGCAATTGCCCTGTACCACGCAGTGAATCAGCATTGACGATGTAGGGCACATAGGTTTCCGTATAGCCATGCTCGGTGGTATGGGTATCGAGCATGAATTGAATCAGGGCCCGATGCAGGCGCGCCAGTGGACCACGCATGACACTGAAGCGCGATCCTGTCAGTTTCGCGGCTGCCTCAAAATCCATGTAACCCTGTGCCATGCCCAGATCGACATGGTCACGTGGTTCGAAATCGAACCGCGGTGGCTCTCCCCAGCGTCTGATCTCGACATTGTCTTCTTCATCACGGCCATCCGGCACCTCGTCATCGAGGATGTTGGGGATGCCCATGAGAATTTCCTGTAATTCGGACTGTACATCAGCCAGCTCGGCTTCCGCCTGCTTGAGACGATCCCCCAGGGATGCCACTTCATCGAGCAGCGGCTGAATGTCCTCCCCCGCGGCCTTGGCCTTGCCGATGGCCTTAGAACGGGTATTGCGTTCGTTCTGCAGTTGCTGTGTTGCCGTCTGGATCTGCTTGCGTTGTCGTTCAAGCGCCTCGAGACGTGCGACATCGAGTACGTAGCCACGCCGCAAGAGCTGTTGAGCCGTTCCCTCGAGATCGTTTCTCAGCAGTTTTGGATCGATCATCTCAGTCAGTTTCCCCTGTATTCATTTTCGCCGGCCAGCTGACCAGGTGTCCCGGCTCGAGGCGTTGATTCAATTCATGCAATATGTCTTCGGTCTTGTCTGGCGTATCGAAGAACTCGATCACAACCGGCAGACTCAGGGACATGTCAAGTAACGACGATGAGTGAATCTCGCCGGACTTGCCGAAACCGCTGATACCCCTGAAAACCGTTACTCCACGTACCTTGCGTTCATCGTGCAGATAGGCCATCAGCTCGCGCAATGTCTTCTTTTCCTCGGTCAGATAAATCCGGACCATGGTCACGTCGGTCATCTTCATAGCATGCGTCCCAGTTTCATGCCCAGCCATGCGGCAAGCAGGCATAAGGTTACCGTTGCCAGTATGTTGATCATCGCCCTGGTGGTCATACCGGTCTCGAACAGGATCAGGGTTTCCACCGAAAATGTCGAAAAGGTCGTAAACGCACCGAGAAAACCGGTGGTCAGGGCCAGGCGCAGTTCCTCGTTGCCGGCCAGGCGCTCCAGAAACAGCACATACAACAGTCCCATCAACAAACTGCCCGTGATATTGGCCGTCATGGTGCCATATGGAAACCCCTTGCCGAGCAGGGACTGAACGAGCTGGGTCACACCAAAACGCGACATGGCGCCCACGGCACCACCGGCGGCAATCGACAACCATTGTACCATGTTCATGTTCCCCGCCCCTGCTGCTTGCGGCGCTGTGTGGAGTGACGATCGAGTTCACGCAGGTGGGCCAGCTTCTCCGCTATCTTGATTTCCAGTCCGCGCGTGACTGGATGATAGTAGCGTGCTTCATCCATACCCTCGGGGAAATACGACTCACCGGCCGCGTATCCCTCCGGTTCGTCATGCGCATAGCGATAGGTCTTGCCGTAGTCCAACTCCTTCATCAGTTTGGTTGGCGCGTTACGCAGGTGTAACGGTACCTCCAGACTGCCATGTTCGCGGGCATCGCGCATGGCTGCCTTGAAGGCCATGTAAACGGCATTACTCTTTGCCGCACATGCCATGTACACGATGGCCTGGGCAATGGCCAGTTCACCCTCCGGACTGCCCAGACGTTCCTGCACTTCCCAGGCATCCAGCGCAAGGCGCAATGCTCGCGGATCGGCGTTGCCGATGTCCTCGCTGGCCATACGCACCGCGCGACGGGCAATGTACAGCGGGTCACAGCCACCATCCAGCATACGCGCCAGCCAATACAGTGCCGCATCCGGTGCCGATCCACGTACTGCCTTGTGCAGGGCCGAGATCTGGTCATAGAAGGCCTCACCACCCTTGTCGAAACGGCGCTGACCGTCACCGGCAACCTCGCGTACCAGATCAACGTCGATGCGCGCTTCACCGGAATCCTCCACGACCAGATCAGCGGCAATCTCGAGCAGATTGAGCGCGCGACGGGCATCACCATCAGCTAGCGTGGCCAGCAGATCCAGGGCTTCTTCCTCTATCTTCAGATTTCGTTCACCAAGCCCGCGTTCACCGTCGTACAGCGCCTGTCCGATGATACGGCGTATATCACTGGTCTCCAACGCCTTAAGAACATAGACCCTGGCGCGTGACAACAGCGCGTTATTGAGTTCAAACGAAGGATTCTCCGTGGTTGCACCGACGAAGATGACTGTGCCGTCTTCCACATAGGGTAAAAACGCATCCTGCTGGGATTTGTTGAAACGGTGCACCTCATCGACGAACAGCACGGTCTGACGGCCACGCAGTTCCTGGATCTGGCGCGCGGTATCCACCGCCTTGCGGATATCCTTTACGCCCGCCAGGACGGCTGAGATGCTGATGAATTCGGCATCGGAAAGAGTTGCGATCATGCGTGCCAACGTGGTCTTGCCGGTGCCGGGCGGCCCCCATAACAGCATCGAGTGCAGCCGGCCCGCATCCAGGGCCAAACGCAGGGGCTTGTCCTCGCCCAACAAGTGCGCCTGTCCGAAGAATTCGTCCAGACAGCGCGGCCGCATTCTGTCGGCCAGGGGGCGAAACCGGGCATCGTCACGCATATCCAGGCGCCTATTCGACCGGCTTGCCGATCACATCCACGCCCTTGGGCATGACGAAGCGGAACACACCAGGTTTGAGCCTGGGGTTGATATAGACCCTTGTCAGGCTGATAGTCGTCACCTGATCGAAATTGTCGATCATGACCATCTCACGCAGGTGTTTGCCAAATCCAAGCCTGATCAGCTTGAAGTCCGAACCGGGCTTGCGCGGTTTTAGCTCCAGCCAGAGCAATCCCTTCTTGCGCCCCAACTCACGGATGATGAAATCCTTCTCCAGCGGGCGCCGGCCGCTGAGCACCATTGCCGGCGCGTTGCCAATAGCGTTACGCATGGGCCTGACCGTCACCTGCTCGAGTTCGGTGTCGTGAATCCAGACATTGCGTCCATCACCGATGATCAATTGCGGGTACGGCTTCACATAGTCCCAGCGAAACTTGTCGGGCCGCTGCAGGACCACCGTACCACTGGACGCCTGTACCACATCGCCGTGCCGGTCGCGCAACTGCTGGTAGAAGCTGGCGCGCAGGGTTCGTACATCATGATAGAAACGCTTGAGCTTCTGCATGCCCTCCCCGGCCGTAACGGCCAGTGGCAAAAACAACAGGATCAGCAAGACGAGGCGTCGTGGCGACATGGTGTCAGTCCTTCGGTGGGGGCGGCGCGATCACCTCGCGGCTGCCATTGCTCTGCATTTCACTGACGATACCGGCCGCTTCCATGGCTTCGATCATCCGCGCCGCGCGATTGTAGCCAATCTTCAGGCGCCGCTGAACCGACGAGATCGAGGCTCGGCGGGTTTCGGTTACGAAGCGCACGGCCTCGTCATAGAGAGGATCGGACTCGCTGTCTTCTCCACCCCCGCTAACAGGCTTCTCACCCGGCAACTGCACAGCGGCCTCCATCGCATCCGAAACCACATCTTCGATGTATTCCGGTCCATCCTCGCGGTTCTTGAGGTTATCCACCACACGGTGAACCTCCTGATCGGAAACGAAGGCGCCATGCACTCGCACCGGCATGCCGGACCCAGCCGGCATGTAAAGCATGTCACCGTGCCCCAGCAATTGTTCGGCACCCCCCTGGTCGAGAATGGTGCGCGAATCAACACGCGATGAAACCTGAAACGCGATCCGGGTGGGAATATTGGCCTTGATCAGGCCGGTGATGACATTCACTGACGGCCGCTGGGTGGCCAGCATCAGATGGATACCTGCAGCGCGCGCCTTCTGCGCCAGCCTGGCTATCAATTCCTCAACCTTCTTGCCGACGATCATCATCATGTCGGCAAACTCGTCGATGATGACGACGATATATGGAAGATGGTTGAGGATCGGCGGCTCCTCAACTGTCAAATTCTCCTCGGGCACGAACAGCGGGTCCGGGATGGGCTCGCCCTTGTCGATGGCCTCTTTCACTTTCTTGTTGTATCCGCTGATATTTCGCACGCCCAGCGAGGCCATCAGCTTGTAACGCCGCTCCATCTCCCCGACACACCAGCGCAATGCGTTGGATGCTTCTTTCATGTCGGTTACGACCGGGGTCAACAGGTGTGGAATACCCTCGTACACGGACAGTTCGAGCATCTTGGGGTCGATCATGATCAGGCGCACGTCCCGCGCCGTGGACTTGTACAGCAAGCTCAAGACCATCGCATTGATGGCCACCGACTTGCCTGAACCGGTTGTCCCCGCGACCAGCAGATGCGGCATCTTCGCAAGGTCGGTGACTACAGGCTGTCCGCTGATGTCCTTGCCCAGGGCCAGCGTCAACGGTGAGGCGGAACGGTCATATTCCTCGGAACGCAGGATCTCACTCAGGGTCACCAGCTCCCGATGCTCGTTGGGAATCTCCAACCCGATCGTGGACTTGCCCGGTATGACCTCGACGATGCGCACACTGACAGTGGACAACGCGCGCGCCAGATCCTTGGACAGGTTGCTGATCTGGCTGACCTTGACACCTGCCGCCGGTTGCAGTTCGAAACGCGTAATAACCGGCCCAGGATGCACCGCCTCGACAACGGCCTCGACACCGAAATCCTGCAATTTCATCTCCACCAGCCGCGACATGGCTTCGAGCGCGTCACGCGAGAATCCCTTGTCCACGGGCTGCGGCTTGTCCAGTAGCGCCAGTGGCGGCAGGTCGGCATCGGGTGGCGGATCGAACAGCTGAACCTGCTTCTCCAGTTCCACACGGGTGCTCTGCTCGACCTTGCCGATCACGGGTTCGATGCGAGGTGGTGGCCGTTTCTCCTTTTTCTTCTTTTCGACACGCACCACCTCCTCACGTTGCTGACGTGCGCGGCGAGCGGCCAGCGCGTCTCGAATACGTGCGCCGAGCTGGCGGCAGCGCGACAGCAAACCCAGAGTCAGACGTCCGGTGGTGTCGATCAGACGGATCCACGACAGGCCGGTGAACAATGTGACACCAGCGAGGAACACGGCCAGCAGCAGCAGGGTACCGCCAGTGAGCCCAAAACCGGACTTGACCACGCCGGCCACCAACCCGCCGATGATGCCACCGGCATCCGGTTCCGGCAGGCTGCCCGCCGAAACCGGAATGTGCAAGCTGGCCAGACCCGCTCCGGCCGTGAGCGTGAGCAGGAATCCACTCCAGCGAATCACCAGGATACGCACATCCACCTTGCCGCTGCGGCGGCCGCGGAACAGCAACCAGCCGGTGTAACCGATGATGACCGGCAACAGATAGGCCATGTAGCCCGCCAGGAACAGGAAGATATCAGACAGCCAGGCGCCCACCCGTCCGCCGGCATTGCCAACCTTGCCGGTTTCGCCGGTGGAATGCCAGCTGGGATCGAGAGCGTTGTAGGTCAGCAGTGTCAGCAGGGTGTAGATAGCGATCGCACCGAAGATCACCAGCGCGCCCTCGCGCAAGCCGTGCACGATGTGCGCACTCAGCACGGAATCGTTGGTCTTCTTGCGTCTGGCCTGCGGCAATGATTTGATCCTTTTTCCTAAGAATTATCTATAAATATTTAATTATTATACTATTTAATGCTCATCAATCCAATGCTGACACATGGGTGCCTGCTGATCGGCCACCAGATTCGGCTTGCACCACCTCGACAGGCTGTTAGCATCGATTGTCCATGTCTGCACCGCTGCGGGCAAGTACAATCCTCGCAACGTGTAGTACCCGCGCCCTTTACCTGCCGGTGCGCTTTTCGTACCATGACACGTTGGCATTGGCGCGTCAGTCGCGTCGTACCAGTGACCCCGGGCATTGTCCCAACCCATGATCCTTCACCCTGGAGAGCAATTGATGAGCGAGACCCGACACTGCCGTTTGCTGATTCTCGGTTCCGGCCCGGCCGGCTATACCGCTGCCGTGTACGCGGCACGCGCCAACCTCGAACCCGTACTGATCACCGGGCTCGAACAGGGTGGCCAGTTGACCACCACCACCGAGGTTGACAACTGGCCGGGTGACTTCGAGGGCGTCCAGGGCCCCGAACTGATGGAACGCATGCGCAAGCACGCCGAGCGCTTCAATGTTGATATCATCTTCGATCACATCAAGGAGGCCGATCTGGGCAAGCGCCCGTTCACACTCGTGGGCGATTCGGACACTTACACCTGTGATGCGCTGATCATCTGTACCGGCGCCAGCGCCCGCTACCTGGGATTGCCATCCGAGGAAGCCTACAAGGGCCGTGGGGTCTCGGCCTGCGCCACCTGCGATGGCTTCTTCTATCGGGATCAGAACGTCGCTGTCATCGGTGGTGGCAACACTGCCGTCGAAGAAGCCCTGTACCTGTCCAACATCGCCAAACATGTCACCATTGTGCACCGGCGCGACCAGTTTCGTTCTGAAAAAATCCTCGCCGATCAGCTGATCGAAAAATCCAGGACCGGCAACGTCACCATCGAGTGGGATCACGTGCTCGATGAGGTGCTTGGTGACGACAGCGGCGTCACTGGTATCCGTATCAAGCATGTCAAGGATGGCAGTACCAAGGAGTTGGACGTGCTCGGGGTGTTCATCGCCATCGGGCACTCGCCCAATACCGGCATCTTCGAAGGCCAGCTCGACATGGAAGGTGGCTACATCAAGGTCCAGAGTGGCACCAATGGCAATGCCACCCAGACCAGCATCGAAGGTGTATTCGCTGCCGGTGATGTCATGGACCACGTCTATCGCCAGGCCATCACCTCGGCCGGCACTGGCTGCATGGCGGCCCTCGACGCCGAGAAGTACCTGGACGCGCTTGAGGCCGGCAAGACCTGATATCCGCCTGCATGTCCCTGCCGGTGCCCGGTTTTTTCACCCGCGCCCTGCGCGTATGCTTCGGCCATGCAGATCCGTATCATCGACAGTCTGGAAACGGTGCCTGCCGCCGATTGGAACCGTCTGTGCGACGCTCACCCGTTGTTGCGCCACGAGTTCCTCGTGGCCATGGAACGCCATGGCTGCGTGGGACCGGACTTCGGTTGGCATCCGGCCCACATCACGGTACATGAACACGGCCGTCTGGTCGGCGCCTGTCCTGGTTACCTGAAAACCAACACCTACGGCGAGTTCGTGTTCGATCATGCCTGGGCCGATGCGTGGCAACGCGCTGGCGGCCGCTGGTATCCGAAATGGGTCTCCGCCATCCCGTACACACCGGCCACCGGACCACGCCTGCTGACGGCCGCAAACACCAATCAGGCTGGTATCCGTCAGGCCATGATCGACACCGCCATCGGCTTGTGCGAGGCGCAGGGAATGTCTTCGGCGCACTGGCTTTTCACCGATGAAAACCAGACCACGGCACTGGAGAAACAGGGGCTTCTGCGCCGTCTGGGCTGCCAGTACCACTGGCACAACCGGCATTACAACGATTTTGATGACTTCCTCTCCCGCCTGCGCTCGGCCAAACGCAAGCGTATTCGCGCCGAGCGCCGCAGCGTGGCAAACAGTGGATTACGGATCCAGCTTGTCAGTGGCGAACAAGCCAGTCCCGGACAGTTGCGCGCCGCGAGTCATTTCTACCGCAAGACCTTCGACGAGAAATGGGGTATCGCCACGTTCAACGAGGCCTTTTTCACGGAAATCGCGCAAACCATGGGGGAACAGCTGTTGCTGGTGTTCGCCCTGGACCGCGAACGCCCGGTGGCCGGAGCCATCTGCTACCGCAGCCACGACACCCTGTATGGCCGTCACTGGGGCTGTGACGAATACCATCCCAACCTGCATTTCGAACTGTGCTATTACCAGGGTATCGAATACTGCATCCGTGAGGGTCTGATGTGTTTCGAACCCGGCGCCCAGGGCGAACACAAGATCGCGCGCGGCTTTCTGCCCACCCCGACCTGGTCGGCGCACTGGATCGCCGATATCGGCTTCCGCGATGCCGTGGCGAGCTTCCTCGACCAGGAGACACGCGGCATGCGCCAGCATATCGCCGTACTGGGCGAACACAGCCCCTACCGGCGCGAGAGCGACCCACGTGACGCGCCCAACACCGGCAATTGATGCTGTCGCAGTCCTGACAGGCGGCCAGCACCCTTGTGTCACGCCCGCGGGCGTCCGGGCCGGCGGCATGCAGCCTGAATACCGTATCTGGCGTATAATCTGCGACAGGATGAAGCTGCCAGAAGCCCAGCATGCCCGCCCCGTACTGGCTGTCGCCTGACGATCAGACGTTTCCCGATGTCGAGCTGGCCCTGCGCGAGCCGGATGGCCTGCTGGCCGTCGGTGGCGACCTGTCTGTCGAGCGGCTGCTGACAGCCTACCGCCAGGGTATCTTTCCATGGTACTCAGAAGACCAGCCCATATTATGGTGGTCGCCGGATCCACGCTCGGTGCTGTTCCCGGAACGGCTGAAAATCAGCCGCAGCCTGCGCAAGACGCTGCGCAAGGGCCGTTTCCGGATCACGCTGGACCAGGCCTTCGATGACGTCATCGAGGCCTGTGCAGCCCCTCGTAGCGGACAGGAAGGCACCTGGATCGTGGACGAGATGAAGCATGCCTACCGGCGCCTGCATGCGGCCGGGCACGCGCATTCGGTCGAGGCCTGGCTGGACGACCGCCTGGCTGGCGGCTTGTATGGCGTGGCCATTGGCCAGGTGTTCTTCGGCGAATCCATGTTCACCCATGTCAGCGATGCGTCCAAGGTGGCCTTCGTGCACCTGGTCCGCTACCTGCGCCAGTGGCACTATTCACTGATCGATTGCCAGGTGCGTACCGCCCATCTGGACAGCCTTGGCGCTACACAGATCTCGCGCCAGCATTTCACCCGCCTGCTGGCCGAGGCTTGCGGCCGGCCGGGATATACCGGAGACTGGTCGCTGGTTCGTATAGGCCCCTGGAGCGACGATGAGCAGCAACCCGAATCATGAACAGGTGCGGCGTCTGGCCTTCTATGCCACGCCAGTGCATGCCTGCAGCTATCTGCCGCTACGGCAGGCTCGCACACTGTTCGCCGATCCACAGGCCAAACTCGACATGCGCACCTATGCAACGCTGATACGCTATGGTTTTCGACGCAGTGGCTCGCATATCTACCGGCCGTCCTGTCCCGACTGTGAGGCCTGCGTCCCGATTCGCCTGCCGGTGAAGACATTCCGCCCAAACCGGAGTCAACGCCGTACCTGGCGCCGCAACCAGGACCTGAACGTGATTGAGACCCCGGCGGAATTCGACGACGAGCAATACCGTCTCTACCGGCGCTACATGTCGGCAAGACACGCGGGCGGCAGCATGGACGAAGGCAATGAGAGCCAGTATCTCGACTTTCTCACCAGCCGTTGGAGCGACACCGTGTTCGTTGAATTCCGGCACCGCCGCCAGTTGATGGCCGTGGCTGTCATCGACCGGCTCGAGTGTGGACTCTCGGCCGTCTATACCTTCTTCGATCCCGACCAGCGTTCGCGCGGACTCGGCAGTTTCGCCATCCTGTGGCAAATCGAACACTGCCGCAAGCTGGAACTGCCGCATCTGTATCTCGGCTACTGGATTGATGAATGCGGAAAAATGGCCTACAAGACCGCGTTCCGGCCCTACCAGCTGTTCCGCGAGGGCCAATGGCATGACGTATGAAGATGCGCGACACAACCCATATAAATCAATAACTTATAATAAATACCAAGACAGCTTGACATCCATTCCCTATGCGGCAGGCGCGCGCACGCCATCCACTGCTCCGGTTCGATGAAAGACAGCCGCTAAAGCCGGACGGTGACTGGCCGATAGAACATACAAGATCTGGTGCTGTCAAATATCTTAGCCACAATATGAGGGGGCTATCATGCTGAGTCACATCGTACGCATCGTCAACCAGTTCGAACGCCGGCATGGTGTACGTCCGAATCTGTTGCATCTGAATCACGAACACCTGGCCCACCTGCATGACGGCTTTAGCCGGGAGTTCGACATCGCCCGAATCATGGCCATGTTGCAAATGGATCTGATCATCGACGATGCCTGCACACACCCGCACGTCTCCCGGGTCGAAACGGTGCATCGCCACATCGCCTGAGACCGGGTAACAGCCGCTCAGGCACACACTGAGGGGTAAAAAACATCCGTCTGCCCCTTACCTTCGGCCATGTTTATGGATTAAACTAGCGCCCTTGTGAAACAACCGGGGAAAATCAGCCAGATGGCAAAAGAAGATGCAATCGAAATGCAGGGCACCGTCATCGAAACCCTGCCCAATACCATGTTTCGCGTGGAGCTGGAAAACGGCCACATCGTAACCGCGCATATCTCTGGCCGCATGCGCAAGAACTACATCCGCATCCTCACCGGCGACAAGGTCACCGTTGCCCTGACCCCCTACGATCTGACCAAGGGCCGTATCGTGTATCGCGCCAGATAATGGCCGCTACGCCGGCCCGGCGCCGGCATCCCTGATCAATGCAGGGCGCCCGCATCTTCCAGACAATCACGCGCCGCTTCCCTTACCTGATCATTATCGTCCGCCAGCAGCCCCTCAATGGCCTTGCGCGCACTCGCACTGTGAATCAGAGACAGGTAATGGCAGGCATCCATGCGCACAGTGGGATTGTCGTGTGCCAGCAGTGCCGTGAGGTTCGGCTCCAGCGCCTGCAGTGCCGAAGTCCCCTCGAGTGATTCCAGGATCGCAGCCAGTCCCAGACGCACGCTGATCGGGGTTTCGGCATCGGACAACAAGGGCAGCAGCACCGTCAGAGACAAACGTCCCGAGTGAAACAGGCGCAACAGGCGATCGAGCGCGCCGTTTTCAAGCTGACCGGCCACATAGGCCGTTTGCCCTTCGGGAGTGTCCGATATCGACAGCCAGCGATCCAGCTCCGACTCGCCCATGGCGCCTTCGAACTCCAGTTCTCCTATCCGCATCCACGGTACTGAACGTACGCCAAGCTCGCGCAACGGCGCGGGATCGAGGCTGACATCGATGATCCGCAGATCGGTAATCCGGCCATCGGCATGCCGCTGTTCCAGCATCTGCCTCAACGCATGACAATGCGAACAATCAGGCGATGTGAGCAACTGCACCGGGGGTATGTGGCTGGTGGACATGATGGTCCTCTCCCGACAGTCGGCGGGTATCAGTGCACCTTCTCGGGTTCCAGTATCTCGAGTTGCAGTTCGTCGCCCTCGACGCCGATGATGACGTGGCCGCCATTGGCCAGACGGCCGAACAACAGATCCTCGGCCAACGGCTTCTTGATGTGCTCCTGGATCACCCGCGCCATGGGCCGGGCACCCATCTTCTCGTCGTAGCCCTTCACGGCCAGCCAGTCCTTGGCCGCCTGATCGACTTCCAGCGTCACCTTCTTGTCCTCCAGCTGATGCTCGAGTTCGATCAGGAATTTATCGACCACATGACCGATGGTCAGCGCGTCCAGGGCCTGGAACTGGATGATGGCATCGAGACGGTTACGGAACTCCGGCGTGAAGGCCTTGCGAATCGCCTCCATTCCGTCACTGCTGTGATCCTGCTGACTGAAACCGATCGATCGACGGCTGATCTGCTCTGCACCGGCGTTGGTGGTCATCACCAGCACCACGTTGCGGAAGTCGGCCTGACGGCCGTTGTTGTCGGTCAACGTACCATGATCCATCACCTGCAACAGCAGGTTGAACACATCCGGATGCGCCTTTTCGATCTCGTCCAGCAGCACCACGGCATGCGGATGCTTGAGTACCGCATCGGTCAACAGGCCACCCTGGTCGAAGCCCACGTATCCCGGGGGCGCGCCGATCAGGCGAGAGACCGTATGCCGTTCCATGTATTCGGACATGTCGAAGCGAATGAGCTCGATACCCATGATGCGCGCCAGCTGCCGGGTGACCTCGGTCTTGCCCACCCCGGTAGGGCCGGCGAACAGGAACGAACCGATTGGCCGGTCCTCGTGTCCCAGACCGGAGCGAGACATCTTGATCGCCGAAGCCAGGGTCTCGATCGCCTCGTCCTGTCCGAACACGACCAGCTTGAGATCGCGTTCCAGGGTCTTCAATGATGCCTTGTCGGAAGCCGACACGCTCTTGGGCGGTATGCGCGCCATCTTGGCAATGATATTCTCGATATCGGTAACCGAGATCGACTTCTTGCGCCGGGAGGCCGGCATCAACTGGACATTGGCACCTGCCTCGTCAATGACATCGATGGCCTTGTCTGGCAGATGACGATCGTTGATGTAACGATCGGACAGCTCGGCCGCGGTACGCAAGGCCTTGAGCGAATACTTTACGCCATGATGCTCCTCGAAGCGTGACTTCAGGCCCTTGAGAATCTGGAAGGTCTCATCGATGCTGGGCTCGACCACATCGATTTTCTGGAAACGCCGCGCCAGTGCGCGGTCTTTTTCGAAGATCCCGCGATATTCCTGGTAGGTCGTCGAACCGATGCACTTGAGATCGCCCGAAGCGAGCATGGGCTTGATCAGATTCGATGCATCCATCACGCCACCAGAGGCCGATCCGGCACCGATGATGGTATGGATCTCGTCGATGAACAGGATGGCGCCCTTTTCCTTGCGCAATTGCGCAAGCACTCCCTTGAGGCGTTTCTCAAAATCACCACGATACTTGGTACCCGCCACCAGCGCGCCAAGATCCAGCGACCAGATGGTGGCATTGGCCAGCACCTCGGGCACCTCGCCATCGACGATCATCTTCGCCAGGCCTTCGGCAATGGCGGTCTTTCCGACACCGGCCTCGCCGACCAGTATCGGGTTGTTCTTGCGTCTGCGGCAAAGAATCTGGATCGTGCGTTCCACCTCGCCGCGCCGGCCGATCAATGGGTCGATACGGCCTTCACTCGCCATCGCATTGAGGTTGGTTGCGAAGTTTTCCAGCGGATTGCTGGCGGCCTCCTGATCCTGACCCTCGTCGGCTTCACTGGTTTCGCTCTCGTCGAAGCTGTCGTCATCGACCTTGGTGATGCCGTGTGAAATGTAGTTGACCACATCCAGACGGGTGATGTCCTGCTTGTTGAGAAAATACGCCGCCTGTGACTCTTGCTCACTGAAGATCGCCACCAGTACATTGGCACCGGTAACCTCGCTGTTGCCGGACGATTGCACATGCAGCACGGCACGCTGCAGAACACGCTGAAAACCTATCGTGGGTTGTGTCTCGCGGGTATCGTTGGGCCCGAGTATGGGCGTGGTCTCTTCGAGAAAGGCCTCGAGATCGGCGCGCAACACGTCCAGACGCGCGCCACAGGCCTGCAGAACATCCGCCGCATCGCTGTTTTCCAGCAAGGCCAGCAGCAAATGCTCGACGGTCATGAACTCATGCCGCTTCTCACGCGCCTCGCTAAAGGCATTGTTCAGTGTGTATTCCAGCTCTTTACTCAACATGATCCCACCTCAAGCCGCCTCCATCGCGCACAACAACGGATGTTGATGCGTTCTGGCGTATTCGTTGACCTGCGCCACCTTGGTTTCGGCCACATCTCTAGTATATATCCCGCACACGCCTTTACCACGGGTGTGCACATGCAGCATGATCTGGGTTGCCTTCTCGCGGCTCATCGAGAAAAAACGTTCCAGTACCTCGACGACGAACTCCATCGGAGTGTAATCGTCGTTCATCAGCACCACCTTGTACATCGGTGGCCGCTTTAGTCTGGGCTTGGCCGTCTCCAGGACGGTACCGTCGTTTCCGGCGTTCCTGCTGTGCTTGCTCATGTCTCCCATTTTACCCGAAAGCGCACGAAAATGCGTTACAGACAGACTATCCGGTAATACTTATGCGATAAAAAAGGTTTTATATGCAATTGATTTTTAAAAAATATAATAAATCTTGACATGACTCCTGCAAAGATACTTGACTATTTCTGTCAAGTGTATGACAGTCCTGATCTCAATGGGGGTCGAGAGACGTTTTTCAAGGTTTCATTGCAGTATTCAGAGGTAGGAAATGGCCACCGGAACAGTGAAATGGTTCAGTAACGCCAAGGGATACGGGTTCATACTCCCGGACGAAGGCGACGAGGACATCTTCGCACACTTCTCATCCATCGAGATGGAGGGCTACAAGACGCTCAAGCAGGGGCAAAAGGTAGAATTCGATATCGTTGAAGGTCCCAAGGGCAAGACCGCTTCGCGTATCCGTCCCGGGGATTCGCAGTAACACTGCAAGCTGGCGGGCTGCTGAAACACAGCCCGCCATGCCTGTTACATGTGACTGATCATGGCCTCACCAAAGCCAGAACAGCTGACCTTGGTCGCACCCGGCATCAGGCGTTCCAGATCGTAGGTCACCGTACGCGCCTGGATTGCGCCGCCGATACCCTTGATGACCAGGTCGGCGGCCTCGGTCCAACCCATGTGACGCAGCATCATTTCACCTGACAACACCAGTGAGCCCGGGTTTACCTGGTCCTTGCCGGCATATTTGGGTGCCGTGCCATGGGTGGCCTCGAACATGGCGATACTGTCAGACAGATTGGCCCCCGGCGCGATACCAATACCACCCACCTGGGCCGCCAGGGCATCAGAGATGTAGTCGCCATTGAGGTTGAGTGTAGCAATGACACTGTATTCCTCGGGGCGGAGCAGGATCTGCTGCAGGAAGGCATCGGCGATGACATCCTTGATGACGATTTCATTGCCGGTGCGTGGATTGCGCATACGGCACCATGGCCCACCATCGATCTCGACAGCGCCGAATTCCTCCCGCGCCAGTTCGTAACCCCAGTCGCGGAAGGCGCCCTCGGTGAACTTCATGATATTGCCCTTGTGCACCAGGGTTACCGAACTGCGGTCATTGTCTATCGCATACTGGATGGCCTTGCGGACCAGACGTTTGGTGCCTTCGGCCGACACCGGTTTGACGCCGATGCCGGATGTCTCGGGGAAACGGATCTTGCGCACCCCCATCTCGTTACGCAGAAAGTCAATGACCTTGCGCGCCTCTTCGCTGCCACTGGCCCACTCGATACCGGCATAGATATCCTCGGAATTCTCACGAAAAATCACCATATTGGTTTTTTCCGGCTCCTTCAGCGGGCTGGGCGTACCATCGAAATAGCGCACCGGGCGTAAACAGACATATAGATCCAGTTCCTGACGCAACGATACGTTCAGCGAACGGATACCGCCACCCACCGGGGTAGTCAGCGGCCCCTTGATCGAGACGACAAAATCCTTGATAGCCTCCAGGGTTTCATCCGGCAGCCAGCGCTTGCCCTCGTCATCACCCCCATAGAGGTGATAGGCCTTCTCTCCGGCGTAGATCTCCATCCACTGGATCTTCCGCTGGCCGGCATAGGCCTTATCCACTGCCGCATCGAGCACGGCCCTCATGACCGGGGTGATATCGACACCAATGCCATCACCCTCGATGTAGGGAATGATGGGTCGATCGGGCACGTTCAGGGAAAAATCTTCATTGACGGTAATGCGTTCGCCACTCTCGGGCACGGTGATATGTTGGTAAGCCATCGGTTAGCCGACTCCGTTCAGAAACTGTAAAGACAGCTATTCTAGCAAAATCGGCTATTCAGGGTCACCCATACAGGATGGCGTGCCGTCGATGTCTTTCACATCGGCGGCATTGCCAATGATCTCTGGCCTGCCAAGATAGAACCCCTGGCAGAAATCCACGCCCATTTCAGTGAGTATGTGCATGGCTTCGCGGGTCTCGACGAACTCGGCCACGGTCTGCTTGCCCATGACATGAGCGATATCGTTCATGGACTTGACCATGGCGGCGCTCAGCTTGTCGGATTCGATATTGCGCACGAACGATCCATCGATCTTGACCATATCGACCGGCAGCTCCTTGAGATAGCCAAACGAGGAATAACCACTGCCGAAGTCGTCCAGCGCTGTCTTGCAGCCCATGTTGCGCAACTGCCGCAGGAAACGGAAGGCGTCCTCCATGTGGGATATGGCCACCGTTTCAGTGATCTCGAACATGATGAGATCGGGCCGAACACCATTGCTGCGAATGGTTTGCCTGATATGCTGAAATACATCGTCATCACCGATGGATTGCGCAGACAGATTGATCGATATGCTGCTGACATAACTGGCGCTGCTCATGCGCTGGCGCAGCATATGTATTGCGTGAGTGATCACCCAGGTGTCGATCTCTTTCATCATATCGAAACGTTCTGCCGAGCCGATGAAACCAAACGGCATCACCAGTTTTTCATCCTCGCCCCTGAGTCTCAGCAGCATCTCGGTCCAGACCACCCGCCCACTGCCTGTCTCAACGATCGGCTGCGCAGCCAGCACGAAACGGTCGTTCTGCAGGGCATGATTGATCTGCTGGACCCAGCTCATGGTCTCGAGCATTTCGGCCTTGTTCTTGTGGTCGTCATCCGAATACAGGTGCACGCGGTTGCGTCCTGAGCGCTTGGCCAGGTGACAGGCATAATCCGCCTCCAGCATGAGGTCGTCGCGGCTCTTGCTCCCATCGATCATCGTGACGCCGATACTACAGCCCACATCCAGCGCCTTACCGGATTCATAAACCTTGTTGTCACGCAGGCTGGAACGGAATTTGTCGGCGATGGACAGGGCCTGATGACTGTTGACATCATAGGCCAGTACGGCAAACTCATCACCACCCAGGCGCGACAGCACATCACTTTTGCGGGTATTGCCGCGTAAGACTACCGCCACCGAAACCAGCACCTTGTCGCCAACCACATGCCCCAGGGTATCATTGATCAGCTTGAAGTTGTCCAGGTCGATGAAAAACAGCGCGCATTCGAGACTATCCGACCTGCCCGCCTGATCAACCACTCGATCTAGCTCCTCGATGAAATACCGCCGGTTGTGCAACCCGGTCAGTGAATCCAGGTCGGCAAGTGCCTGCAACCGTTCAAGCATCGCCTTCTGCTCGGTAACATCGGATACGATGCTGATATGAAACCTTTTCCCATCCAGCGAAAACGACGATACCCTGATAGAAAGATAGCAATCCTCATTGTAACGCCGCACGAGAAGTTCGCGCTGCATCCCGGCCTGATCGGGATTACCTACCCATTCGCACAATGCCCGTTCAGGATCGGACTCTCCGGTCAGTACACCCACATGCTCGCCGATGACATGCTCGGCACGGGTACGGAACAGGAATTCAGCAGCGGTATTGAAGGTTTCTATCCGTCCCTCACTGTCGAGAATGATGATTCCCTCGGCTGCATTGCGCAGAATCGCCTCCAGCCTGGACTGGCGTGTACCTACCTCTCTTTTCATATGATTGAAGGCGCTTACCAGCAGTTCCGACTCATTGGTATAGTACTTCATGACAGGCAGCTCATCGGTCTCGCCACGCGCCTGCCTGTTCATGGCATCGACAACGTCCAGCAAGGGCTTGCGGATGGTACGCTGGAAAACCAGGTAGCCAATCAGCAATACCACAAAAACGATGGCTACGAACGCCCATATGAAACCCGACAAGGTTTGCGACGTACTGAGAGATCGTCCGATCTGGATACCGATCAAACGTGAGGTTATCCTGCGCATGCGTGTTACCGTTTCGAAGGAACGGGAAATGAGTGGTGATACAAAACGGTTGAGTAATGCCGCGTCCTTGCGCCACTGCGGAGACATGAAACTCTTGACCACGCGCGCAAAGGTCTTGCGATAATGCGCCGACTCTCGTTTCAGCCTGATGATCATGTTGCTGAAGTCGATATCGACATCCAGATCCTTGCCCAGCTTTTCCAGTCTTGTGAGCAGCTTGTCAACCTGGTCGTGATAGACACGCTGGGTTTCAATATTCGTGGGAAGCACTTTCTCGGGCTCGCCGAAAGTGCCACTGCGATTGGCGACGAATACGCGGACGGTGCTGATATTCTGCGCCCAGTAATAACGAATGTCATTGAGCAGGCGCCAGACCTGACGCCACGCCTTGCCCGTATGACCAGCCGCCTCATCCAGCATCAAGTCCACTGTGGCCGCAAATCGGCGGTTGCCTGGCTGCAGCTCGTTCAACATTATCGCGGCGGCTGGATAACGTGTGGCCGGCTGCATCTGTATCCTGAGCAACTGACTGACAAGGTTGTCCAGTTTACGAACCTGTACTTCCAGCTGTTTTGTCTCACTCGCCAGCTGCCGATGCAGGCTGCTGTCCTGGCTCTCCATCAAACGCTTTATCTCGGTATGGATATTGACCAGCTCCTGCATGGCCTGGCCAGCGGAATTACGATCGAAATTGACCGCATGCCGGTAGAGCGCTGTTTTCAGCTTTTGCAGATGCAGGATCAGTCGCTGCAGAATACTGTCCGTCTCCTGGACACCGCTGAGCAGTTGCACACCACGCTCCACATCAATCCCGACCCTGTGCGTGGTGTACAGGGCGGCCATCATCAGCAAACTGCCGAGCAACACGGCAGTCAGGATGAACCTGGCGCGAAAACTGCTGATGAGTCTTTTCATCTGGCATTGATGCCCGTTATCATGTACACACTGCCCTTCGGAATATCCTCATGATCTGGAAACCACATGTCACTGTCGCCGCCATCGTGGAACAGGATGGCCGCTTTCTGCTCGTCGAGGAAGAAACCGCGCATGGCCTGGTCCTCAACCAGCCGGCCGGTCATCTCGAACCGGGTGAGAGTCTCATCGAAGCCGTGGTGCGCGAAACACGGGAAGAGACCGGACATGATTTCCAGCCCCTGAGCATGACCGGTATCTACCGCTGGCACAGCACGCTTGATGATACAACTTTCCTGCGTATCTGTTTTCATGGAAAATCCACCGGTTTCGACGCCCAACGCCGCCTGGATGAGGGTATCAGACAGGCCCTTTGGCTGACGATTGATAATATAAGGAGTAGATCGGCCGAACTGCGCAGCCCTTTAGTACTGGCCGGTTTTGAGGACTATCTGGCAGGCCACGCCTGCCCGTTGAACATGATTCGGGATCTGGTATGACGAGACTCATCGTTTGTTACGTTTTTTTCATGCTGCTGTTCTCCCGGCCCGTCATGTCCGATGTGTTTGTGCGTGACGATATCGTCACCCGCCCCACGCCGGCGCATTTTTCCGTCTGCTACGATCACAGCTGCGAAACCGTGGATCAGCTTAGCCTTGGACCAGCCCAGTGGTCACGCATCAGACTGATCTTCCAGCCCCTTCCCGGAACACCAGCCGAGGAGCGTCAACGGATTCGCCGGGCGATAGCATCGATGGAACAAATGGTTGGAAAAAAAACCGGTACCTGGCGCGACAAGGGCAAAAACCTGAAGGGGCTTTTTCAACAGGGGCAGATGGATTGTATAGATGAATCGACCAATACCACTACCTACCTGCGCATGATGAAAAATGACGGCCTGATACGCTGGCATGCGATAGAGGATCGTGCCACCCGTTATCCTTCTATCTTCTCGTGGCCGCATACCACGGCGGTGATTCGTGATTTGCGTAATCAGCGTCGCTATGCGGTGGACTCATGGTTCTTCGACAATGGTGTGCCGCCCGTAATCGTACCACTCGAGAAATGGCGCAGTGGCTGGGAACCATCACGCAAGTGACTCCGCAGCGAGCCGGGGAAATGGGATAGAATGAACACCTGAACCGGCATCCCGAAAGATCTGCACAGGATGGACACGAAAATCAACAAACGTATCATCGTCGGCATGTCCGGAGGCGTGGATTCATCTGTCGCCGCCCTGCTGTTGCTGCGCCAGGGTTATCGGGTCGAAGGCCTGTTCATGAAGAACTGGGAGGAAGACGACGCTGAAGGCTACTGTAGTGCTGCGGAAGATCTGCGCGACGCACAGTCGGTGTGCGACCGACTTGGCATACCGCTGCATACGATCAACTTCTCTGCCGAATACTGGGACAGAGTGTTCGAGTACTTTCTTGCTGAATACCGCGCCGGACGCACCCCCAATCCTGACATCATGTGCAACAAGGAGATCAAGTTCCGCGCGTTTCTCGATCATGCTCTCGGATTGGGCGCCGATGCCATCGCCACCGGCCATTATGCGCGTATGGAGACGGTCAAGAACGGAAGGCGCCGGCTGCTCAAGGGCATCGACCGCAACAAGGACCAGAGCTATTTTCTCTATACGCTGGACCAGCGGCAGCTCGCCCATACCCTGTTTCCCGTTGGCACATTGGAAAAACGCGAGGTCAGACACATCGCGCACGAGGCCGGATTCGCCAATCAGGACAAAAAAGACAGTACCGGTATCTGTTTCATTGGCGAGCGCAACTTCCGCGAGTTTCTGCAACGCTATCTGCCGGCGCAACCGGGAGAAATACGCGATATCGACGGCAGGCTGCTCGGCCGGCACGATGGCCTCATGTACTACACCATCGGCCAGCGTCAGGGGCTTGGCATCGGTGGCCGGGCAGACAGCGGCGAGGCCCCCTGGTACGTGGCCGGCAAGGACATGCACAGCAATACCCTGATCGTGGTCCAGGGGCACGATCATCCGGCACTGATGCGCAACACACTGGAAGCCATCGACCTGCACTGGGTCGCTGGCAAACCGCCACACCAAGAGTTCCGCTGTCACGCCAAGACCCGCTACCGGCAGCCAGACCAGCCCTGCAGCGTGAACTTGACCGATACCACGACCTGCCAGGTGACATTCGACCAGCCGCAACGCGCCATCACACCAGGACAGTCGGTAGTTTTCTATGAAGGCGATGAATGTCTCGGTGGGGGTATCATTACCGGTTCGGGAGACCTAAGGACATGAGACATACCGAACGTGAACGTGTCATTGCGCTGGCTGGCGTGTTCCAGGCCGCTCACTGCGTGCACCAGGTTGCCCATATCGGCGCGCACATGAACGATGCCATCACCAGCAGCATCCACAGTCTGTTCGTCACCGACACCCTGGATGCTGCGGATGCCTTCAATGGCGTGGCCGGTGTCATGACCGGACTGGGGACGGTGTTCTCACAACTTGGCGGGGATGGCGGCGCAACGCGTCACCCGAACATCACCCGCTATGTACTGGGCCTGCTGATGCTGGAACGGCGGCTGCAAGGACAAACAACGATGCTGGAAACGATCCGCCAGGGCATCGATCTGGCACAGACGCAAGTCGAATATTTCGGCAGCGAGACGCACGAGAATGTCATCGCCCGGCTGGCCGATCTCTACCAGCAGACCATCAGCACTCTCAGGCCAAGGATCCTGGTACAGGGCGAACCGGAAGTCCTGCAACGCCAGCAGAATGCCAATCTCATCCGTGCGCTGCTGCTTGCCGGTATTCGCTCCGCGGTGATGTGGCGTCAGTGCGGTGGCAGGCGGTGGCACTTCATCTTCCGGCGCCGCAAGATCCTCGCGCTGTGTCGTGAACTGCTGGCCGAAGCCACACGATAAAGAACCTCAGCCTGCCTTTTCGACCGGAAACTGAACCTCGGCGGCCTTGTTGCGGTATTCCTCGATCTGGTCGAAATTGAGATAGCGGTAGATCTCTGCGGCCATCGGCTCCAGCCCCCTGACATACTCGAGATACTCCTCGGGCGTGGGCAGATAACCCAGGCGCGCGGTCACGGCGCTGAGTTCAGCCGAGCCGAGATAGACATTGGCATCCTTGCCCATGCGGTTCGGGAAATTGCGTGTCGAAGTCGAGACAACGGTCGCACCATCAGCCACACGCGCCTGGTTGCCCATGCACAATGAACAGCCCGGCACTTCGGTACGCGCGCCAGCCTTTCCAAAGATGGCGTAGTAGCCCTCCTCTATCAGCTGATGCTCATCCATGCGGGTTGGCGGCACGATCCACAGCCGCGTGGGAATACCGCTCACACCCTCCAGTACCTTCCCGGCGGCCCGGTAGTGACCGATATTGGTCATGCACGAACCGATGAACACCTCATCGACCTTCGCGCCAGCAACCTCGGACAGCGGCTTGATGTCGTCCGGGTCATTGGGGCAGGCCAGTAACGGCTCGGTGATCTCGTTGAGGTCGATTTCGATGATCTCGGCGTACTCGGCATCCGCATCGGCCTCGAGCAGTTGCGGGTCGGCGATCCACTGCTGCATCGCCTCGATACGACGCGCCAGGGTGCGCTTGTCGCCATAGCCGTTGGCGATCATCCACGTCAGCAGGGTGATGTTGGATCTGAGAAACTCGATGATCGGTTCCTTGTCCAGCTTCACGGTACAACCGTTGGCCGAACGCTCGGCCGAGGCATCCGACAGTTCGAAGGCCTGCTCCACCTTGAGATGCTCCAGCCCCTCGATCTCCAGTACACGCCCGGAAAACACGTTCTTCTTGCCCGCCTTCTCGATGGTCAGCAAACCGCGCTGTATGGCCACATAGGGTATGGCGTTGACCAGGTCTCGAAGTGTAATACCCGGCTGCATGGTGCCCTTGAAGCGCACCAGTACCGATTCTGGCATGTCCAGCGGCATTACTCCAAGCGCAGCGGCAAAGGCCACCAGGCCGGAGCCTGCCGGAAAACTGATGCCGATTGGAAAACGTGTATGCGAGTCACCACCCGTGCCGACCGTATCGGGCAGAATCATGCGGTTGAGCCAGGAATGGATCACACCGTCACCCGGACGCAGTGAGACCCCGCCGCGGGTCATGATGAATTCCGGCAACTCGTGCTGGAGCTTGATGTCCACCGGCTTGGGATAGGCGGCCGTATGACAGAAGCTCTGCATCACCAGGTCGGCAGAAAATCCCAGACAGGCCAGCTCCTTGAGCTCGTCACGCGTCATCGCACCGGTGGTGTCCTGGGAACCGACAGTAGTCATGCGAGGCTCGCAATAGGTGCCTGGGCGAACACCCTCAACGCCACAGGCCTTGCCGACGATCTTCTGCGCCAGCGTGAATCCCCTGCCGCTGTCGGCTGGCGCCACCGGGCGCAGGAACACATCCGATGGTGGCATACCCAGCGCCTCGCGGGTCTTGTCGGTCAACGAGCGGCCGATGATCAACGGAATTCGGCCGCCGGCACGCACCTCGTCCGGCATGGTGCTGGGCCTGAGCTCGAAGGTGCTGATGGTCTCACCGGCCTCGTTGGTGATCCGGCCTTCGTACGGGTGGATATGGATCACATCGCCGGTCTGCATGGCCGAGACATCGCATTCTATCGGCAGGGCGCCGGAATCCTCCGCGGTATTGAAGAAGATCGGCGCGATCTTGCCGCCAAGGATCACCCCGCCCTGACGCTTGTTGGGCACGTACGGTATGTCGTGGCCCATGTGCCAGAGTACCGAGTTGATGGCCGACTTGCGCGAGGAACCGGTGCCGACCACGTCGCCGACATAGGCCAGCGGATGGCCCTTCTCCTTCAACGCCTCGATGGTTTCAAGCGCATCGGGCATCTTGTTCATGAGCATGGCCTTGGCATGCAAGGGGATGTCGGGACGGCTCCAGGCCTCGGATGCCGGTGACAGATCATCGGTATTGGTCTCGCCCGGTACCTTGAACACCGTGACGGTGATTTTCCCGGGCAGCGGTTCACGGCTGGTGAACCACTCTGCCTCGGCCCAGCTCTCCACCACCTTCCTGGCCCAGTCGTTGCTGTCAGCCTTCTCGACGACATCGTGATAGGCATCGAAGATCAACAGGGTGTGTGACAGGGCCTGCGCGGCGATGGGCGCGAGATCATTATTATCCAGCAGACCGATCAGCGGCTGGATGTTGTAGCCACCCAGCATGGTGCCCAGCAGTTCGGTTGCCCTGCGCGGGTCGATCAAGGGTGATTCGGCCACGCCATTGGCGATATCGCTGAGAAAACCGGCCTTGACATAGGCGGCCTGGTCCACGCCCGGCGGTACCCGGTGAATCAGCAGATCCAGCAGCTCCTGCCCGCTGCCGGCGGGCGGGTTCTTCAGCAGCTCGACCAGCTCGGCGGTCTGGCCTGCGTCCAGCGGCAGCGGCGGCAGGCCCTCGGCGGCGCGTTCTTCGACATGTCTGTGGTAGTTTTCCAGCACGATATCACCCTTGTTTCGTCTCGGTCATGACTAAAGCGCGTTATTGTAACCTGTTGGCGCGTGCGTGGGTAATGCGCGTAACGCTGCCCGGGGAGATACCCGCAAGGGCAGTCCGGTATTCACATAATTCCGATAATATACATTAATTATATTCTATAACTAATTGTTATTATTGGTTTATTCAATTCGTTCTTTAGGTGGGATATCGGCCTGCTGCACAACGGCCCGGTAAATTGGTGTATCATGCACGGCGTTTTCCAAATTTCCCGACAGGAGACCCCATGGATCTGAGTTCCCTGACCGCCGTTTCCCCGATTGACGGACGTTATGGCAGCAAGACCGAAGACCTGCGCCCCATTTTCAGTGAATACGGCCTGATCCGTCACCGCGTGCTGGTCGAGGTTCGCTGGTTGCAAGCCCTGGCCGCCAACCCCCAGATCCCCGAGGTCCCCCCATTCAGTGAGCATGCCAATAACGTCCTGGAAAGGATCGTCGAACAGTTCGACGAGGAAGACGCACGCCGGGTCAAGAATATCGAACGTACCACCAATCACGACGTCAAGGCGGTCGAATATTTTCTCAAGGAGAAGATTGCCGGCAACGACGAACTCCAGGCTGTCAGCGAGTTCATTCATTTTGCCTGCACATCGGAAGACATCAACAACCTCTCACACGCGCTGATGCTGCGTGAGGCGCGCACACTCGTCATCCTGCCCGCGATGGATGAGATCGACCGGACGCTGACCGGGCTGGCACATGAACTGGCCGATCTGCCGATGCTTTCACGCACCCATGGACAACCGGCCTCTCCGACGACCCTGGGCAAGGAGATCGCGAATTTCGCCTACCGGCTGCGGCGTCAGCAACACCAGATCGCCCAGGTCTGCCTGTTGGGCAAGATCAATGGTGCCGTGGGCAACTACAATGCCCACCTCGTGGCCTATCCAGAGATCGACTGGGCGGCATTCGCTCAGCAGTTCGTCACCGACCTGGGACTGGACTGGAACCCGTACACGACCCAGATCGAGCCGCACGACTATATCGCCGAGCTGTTCGATGCCATCGCCCGCTACAATACCATCCTGCTCGATTTCTGCCGCGACGTGTGGGGATACATCTCGCTGGGATATTTCCGCCAGAAAACCGTTGCGGGAGAGGTCGGCTCATCGACCATGCCACACAAGGTCAATCCCATCGACTTCGAGAACGCCGAGGGCAACATCGGCATCGCCAACGCCCTGTTCGGTCACCTGGCTGCCAAACTGCCGGTATCGCGCTGGCAACGTGATCTGACCGATTCCACCGTGCTGCGCAATCTCGGTGTCGGCATCGCACACAGCATGATCGCCTGGCAATCTGCCCTGCGCGGCATCGCCAAACTGGAGGCCGACCGGGCCTGCCTCGCCGCCGACCTGGAGGCCAACCTGGAGGTGCTCGCCGAGCCCATCCAGACCGTCATGCGGCGCTATGGCATTGAAAAACCTTACGAAAAGCTCAAGGATCTGACACGTGGCCAGCGCATTGACAACGCCACACTGCGTGCGTTCATCGAGAACCTGGACATACCGGACGAGGCCCGAGCAGCACTGATGGCCCTGATGCCGGCCAGCTATACCGGCAATGCGGTGCAGCAGGCCGAGAGAATCTGAAAAACCGGACACAAAATCATTATTTTGTGACACAGTCCACATTGTTGAGCATTTCGATGTGGATAATGGGATCCAGATGGTGTGAACGGCTCGCTTATTCCCTCCCGCTTTGCTTCCCCAAGGGTGTCGTTCAAACTATCCCGACCCGGACTGCATTACCCCCATCCCGTGCAGTCCGGGTCTTTTTTTGCGCCATCAGCCTGCCGGACCTGGGCAATCGTCACGAACATGGAACATAATGGATACGCCTTCCCTGAACCTGATGGAAGCCTGCGAGTGCGCCGCGCTGCATCCCTTCATCGGCAAAAACCGGTTTTCTCCAAACAGACCGCATCGTATAATGAGGGCGTAGTGTGGATGGCTCGCTTGATCTCAAGCATGCTTCCCCAAGTATGTCGTCCATGCTATGCGAGCCCGGGTCGATATACCCCCCCATCCCGTACGGCCCGGGCTCACCCCTGATCGCGGACCGGTACCCGGAACATACATGGGCAGCGTATCATCCACATTCCCAAACTGGCTGCCACAAGATTTTCTTGATGAATTCTGGCAACGCCGACCCCTGCTGATACGTCAGGCCTTACCCGGCTATTGTCCGCCACTGGATGGCGATGAACTCGCCGGCCTGGCCTGTGAAGAAAACGTGGAATCACGCATCGTCCTCGAAAAGAACGGACAACACCCCTGGCAGGTGCTTCATGGCCCGTTTCAGGAACAGGATTTCACCCGTCTCCCGGCAACCCACTGGACCCTGCTGGTGCAGGATGTGGACAAACACGATGCCGATGTCGCCGCACTGCTGAAGTATTTCCGCTTCATACCCGATTGGCGTATCGACGACATCATGATCAGCTATGCCGCGCCGGGCGGCTCGGTCGGGCCGCATACCGATCAATACGATGTCTTTCTCCTGCAGGCCAGTGGCCGTAGGCGCTGGATGATCGACAGCAGCTGTCGCTCACAGCGGCTGATGGATGGCCTGGACTTGCGCATTCTGGCCGAGTTCGACCCAGACCGGGAATGGCTGCTGGAGCCCGGTGATCTGCTGTATCTGCCACCTGGCGTGCCGCACCATGGCATTGCCGAAGATCCATGCATGACCATCTCGATCGGCTTCCGCGCCCCTACCGACAATGAATTGCTGAGCGCGGTCATTGGCCGTCATCTTGAGCAACATGAGGAACGTTTCCATACTGATCCCGGCCTGCCCTGCCAGCAACGTGCCAGCGAGATACACCCACATGCACTATCGGCCTTGCGCTCACTGGTCACAGAAGCCATGCAAATCGACGATACAACAATGAATCGCTATCTGTGTGAATGGCTCAGTGAAACAAAGCCTGGTATTGTGATCACCGAACCCGAAGAACCACTGGACTACGAGCCCTTCATCCGGCGCCTGCAACATGAGGGATTGGTTCGGGCATTGGGTATTCGGGTTTTGTGCGCCAGGCAAAATGACACATGGCATCTTTACATCGATGGCGAGACCTTCCCTGATGTCGATGCCTCGATCATCGACAGGATCGACAAGGGCCTGCTGCTGGATGCCGCCCACTGCCCGCCAGACGCCGGAGAACTGCTGTACCGGCTTTATCGCAGGGGATACTATGTCTTTTCAACAACGTGACTTCAGCGTCAGGCTGGCAGACTGGAAACAGGACCGCCAGGCCCTATGCGACATTCGGCGCAAGGTGTTCATCGAGGAACAGCATGTGCCTGAAGCGCTGGAGTGGGATGGTCTGGATGCCGACTGCGTGCATGTCCTCGCCAGTGACAAACACGGCAACGCGATAGGCACCGCGAGAATGACACCCTATGGCCATATCGGCCGAATGTCCGTATTGCGGCAATGGCGTAACCAGGGCGTGGGCAGTGCGATGCTGAATAAGCTGCTGGAGCATTCACGCCTGCATGGCCCGCAACGTCTGTGGCTGAACGCCCAGACCCGGGTCACCGGATTCTACCAGCGGTTCGGATTCTCGGTCGAAGGTGAGGAATTCCTGGACGCCGGTATTCCCCATCTGAAAATGCAACTGTCACTTGCGGCAGGCACGAGGCCAGACAAAGATGAATTATGACGGCATGATACTCAACCAGACACGTGGTGAAATCGAGTTCACTTCCCTGGCGGAAAACCGCGCCATCCTGACCGGCATGATCGCCCAGGCGCGCCGCTGCATCGCCCTGTACAGCACTGATCTGGAGCCACGGCTCTATGACGACAGGCTGTTCATCCAACATCTGCAGCGCCTGGCTATCAGCGGC
>WFUO01000048.1 GCA_015484945.1 Gammaproteobacteria bacterium
CACTGACGCGTAAATATCCCAACCTGACGTTGCTGGCCTGCAAGGAAACCCTGCGCCGCCTGCGGCGTGAAGGTGTGCGGGTGCGTCTGCTGCCCGAGGTCCATACCGTGCCATCGGCATTGAGTGAGGTCATCGAGCGCCAGCGTGCCGGCTGGACGCACATCCAGATATAAGCCCCGTTAACGTACAGAGGCCGGCCGCCAAACTGCCCGGCTTCCACGTTGCACATCCTGACAGGGGTCCGGCCTTTCATTCGCGCCCATCATTCCATCCGGGATCGATCGGCACTTGCTTAATTTACATTCGGCACCCTGCTATCATCAGCCTGAACCAATCGAGGAAAATGCCATGGGTATGTCCCGCAAAGACCTCACGATCGCCATTGTCGCCATCGCCCTGATTTCCGTAACCGCCGGCCTGCTACTGTGGCCCGGCAATACCCGCATGGCGCCGGCCCTGGCCATGGACACGCTCCAGGGCGGACGCTTCGATCTGAGCAAAATGCGTGGCCGGCCGGTACTGGTGACATTCTGGGCCACCACCTGCACCACCTGCCTGAAGGAAATGCCGCACCTGATCAAGCTATACCGTGAGCTGCACCCACGCGGCCTCGAGATCATCGGTATCACGATGTCGTATGATCCGCCCATCCAGGTCGTCAACATGATCCGCGACCGCAACATCCCCTATCCGGTCGCCGCCGACATCAATCAGATCGCCCAGACCGCGTTCGGCATCGAACAACCCCTCACGCCCAACACCTACCTGATCGACCCGAAAGGCCGCATCGTGTTCCAGAAATGGGGCCTGCTGGACATGAAGAAACTCCGCCGCAGGATCATCGGTATGCTGCCCAAGGAACAAGACTAGATGCTGCTCAAGGCCTTTCATATCATCTTCATGGTGACGTGGTTCTCTGGCCTGTTCTACCTTCCGCGCCTGTTCGTGTATCACGCCATGAGTGATGACGCCATCAGCGACGAGCGCTTCAAGGTCATGGAGCGCAAGCTGTTCTGGGGCATCATGACGCCGGGCGCCATCGTCACCATCATCCTTGGCGTCTGGCTGATGCTGCGTTTTCCGCCCGAGGCGCTCGGGCGTATGACCTGGCTGCATATCAAACTCATACTGGTCGGCATCCTGATCGCCTACCATGTCTGGTGTGGCAAGCTCATGCGCGACTTCCAGCACGGGCGCAACCGCCATGGCCATGTCTTCTATCGCTGGTTCAACGAGTTTCCGGTACTGATCCTGATCGCAGTGGTCATCCTCGCGGTAGTACGCCCCTTCTGATGACGGCGCCGGAATGCCGAATTCCACAGCCGCACACTCAGGTGCTAGAATACGGATCCATGTCTTTCATCCAACAAGGTAAATCCACATGACCAGAATGGTGAATTGTGTCGTCCTCAAGCGCGAGGCCGAAGGTCTCGAAGCCCCCCCGCATCCCGGCGAGATCGGGCAGCGCATCTACGAAAACGTTTCCGCCGAAGGCTGGAAGAAATGGCTCGAAAAACTGACCATGATCATCAACGAGAACGGACTCAATACCGCCGACCCGCGTAGCATCGAGCTGATCGAAAAACACATGGTCGGGTTTCTGTTCGACGAAGGCGAGTTTGCCGGTGCCGCCGGCTTTCAGCCACCCAATAGAAAAAAATAGCTTCGTTACGACCTTCGCCCGGACAAATGCGCGCTGCTAGTTTCGAATACCATGCCCGGTTCTCAGCAGGTGCAGGCTGAATACGTATAGCGCGACGATGAATCCGATGATGATGGCATAGGCCGTAAACAGGTCGATGTCGGTCACGCCAAGAAAGCCATAGCGAAAGGTATTGACCATGTACAGGATGGGATTGGCCATGGATACCTTCTGCCAGAAATCGCTCAGCATGGAGATGGAATAGAACACCCCGCCAAGATAGGTCAGGGGCGTGAGCACGAAGGTAGGGATGATGGAGATATCGTCGAAGCTCCTGGCATACACGCCATTGACGAAACCAGCCAATGAAAACAATGCCGCGGTCAGCAAAACGGTGGAGATGATGATAAACGCATCGTGAACCTTCAGATCGCTGAACAGCATGGAGACCACCGTCACCGCGATACCGACGATCACGCCACGCGCGATCCCGCCACTCACATAGCCCGCCAGAATCACATAATTGGGCAATGGCGAGATCAACATCTCCTCGATGTTGCGATGAAACTTGGATCCAAAGAACGACGACACCACGTTGGCATAGGAATTGGTGATCACCGCCATCATGATCAGTCCGGGAACGATATAGTCCATGTAACGAAACCCGGCCATATCCCCGATACGCGGACCGATGAGATTGCCGAAGATAATGAAATACAAAGCCGTCGTAATCACCGGCGGCAAGATGGTCTGGATCCAGATACGTATGAACCGCAGAAACTCGCGAATCAGAATGGTTTTGTAGGCGATATATTTCTCAAGCCACGTCATTGAGATCGCCTCCTGGTCCATTCTCGTCCAGCATGTGCAAAAACAGTTGTTCCAGGCGGTTGGTCTTGTTGCGCATGGATATAACATCGATGCCATGCTCACCCAGGATCTCGAACAGGTGATTGAGGCTGTCGCCCCGGTGCACATCCACCTCCAGCGTGGTGGAATCGACAAGCCGTATCCTGTCTGTATCCCAGTCTGGCAATGCGTCGATCGGCCGCGCCAGATCGAGAATGAATGTTTCCACCTGCAGACGCATCAACAACTGTTTCATACTGGTATTCTCGATCACCTCGCCATCGTCGATGATGGCGATATGCCGGCACAGTGATTCGGCCTCTTCCAGATAATGGGTGGTCAGGATGATGGTCGTTCCCTGCTCGTTGAGATTGCGCATATACTCCCACATCGACCGCCGAATCTCGATATCCACACCGGCGGTCGGCTCGTCGAGGATCAGCAGGCGCGGACGGTGTACCAGGGCGCGCGCAATCATCAGCCGCCGCTTCATACCGCCGGACAATTCACGCGCCTGCACATGCCGCTTGTCCCACAGGTCCAGCTCCTCGAGATACTGATGCGTACGCTCACGCGCGACCTTGCGCGGTATGCCATAGTAACCGGCCTGGTTCATGACGATCTCCTGCACCGGCTCAAAGATATTGAAGTTGAACTCCTGCGGCACCAGGCCAATGCAGCGGCGCGCCTGCGCGGCATCGGTCACGGTGTCATGGCCGAAAACACTCACCGTGCCGCCGCTGCGATTGACCAGGGAACAGACGATGCCGATCAGGGTGGACTTGCCGGCGCCATTGGGCCCCAGCAAGGCGAAGAAATCACCTTCCGCCACCTCCAGGCTGACACCCTTGAGTGCGACATGACCATTGGCGTAAGTCTTGCAGAGCCGATTGATGGAAAGTGCATTGATCATTGTCGGCGATAGGCCTCATTCATGGTAAAGAAACGCTCCTCCCGCATACAGCCATATGCCATCCAGAAAGGCGGGCATGCAAGGAATCATCAGGTTACAACGGGAAATCCGGCAATATGAAGCCGCATGATACACCAGAATCCCACACACCGCCCCCGGCCCTCAACTTTACAGGCGGGGTGCCGATAACGGTAGCACCGGAACCATGCCGACACCATCATGACCCTGACCCAGCAAGACTTCGACGAAGACATGATCCGTGAATTCGGCGACGAATTCACGGAAGCCTGCGAGTTGATCGAGCAAACGCTCGATCAACTCGCAGACGATCCCGAAAACCAGGATCTGGTCAATGAACTGTTCCGCCATGTGCACACCGTAAAGGGCAATCTGCGCATGGTGGAATTCAACGACATCGCCGCCTTTGTGCACGCCATCGAAGACATCATCGACGCCATCCGCAATCAACAACTCCATTACGACCTGTTGCTCAAGGATGTCACCCTGCTGGCCATGGAAAAGGTTCAGGACATGTTCAATGCCGCGTTTGCCGGTGAATCGCTCGACGATTTCGATTCACAGGCAGTTCAGGACATCCTCGAACAGATACCCCTGCAACAGGGCGGATACCGTCACCTGGTCATAGACGCCTGCCGGTTGCTCGACCCGGGATATGAACCGCCCGCCGATGCCGCGTCCACCAGCGGCGGCGAGACGCCCCAGGCCGAAGAAACCGGACTGTCCGAAACGGCCCCGGACCTGGTCGCCTTTCACCAGATGGCCATCCGCTTCGAGGACCGCATGCCGGGCTGGGAGCAGCGCACCGAATACCTGCTGGAGATATGCCAGTCCATGAACGAAATCGCGGGAGAACCGGTTGAGCGGTCACAGCTCGCCGCGGCTGTGTGCCTGCACGATATCGCCATGGATACCGAGACCCCCCCGCTGGACGATGATATTTGGCCCATGCCCGGCGCAGCGCACAGGCACATTGCCCTGGCTCTGCGTCTGATCGGCCAGTATGCCGGCTGGGAGACAGCGGCACGCATCATTGCCCAACATCATGAACGTTACGATGGCAGCGGTTTCCCGCAGGGCCTGAAACGCGACGAAATCGAACCCGGCGCGCGGTTACTGGCCGTGGCCGGGCGCTTTGTCGATCTGAGCATGGACCGGACCGACTTCAGCAAGGCCGGCATCATGCAAACCCTCAAGACCATGCGTGGCGAGTTTGGCCGGCGCCTCGATCCCGCATGGCTGGAGCCCCTCATCCAGACGATCCGCCAGCGCTACTGCTGAACAGTACTTCGGCGGTCACGACACGCAGGCAGGCGTGCGCCTCGCGCAATGCCTGCTCGGCCGCCGCCGCATCGTCGGCCACCGCAAACATGAACCCCAGGTAACTGGAGCCTTCAGGCAGGGGCACCAGTTCATAGCCCTCGCGCACGCTGATCTCGATCTCCTCGATGCCGGGCACCCGCCGCGCCGCCAGCAGGCCCTCGACGCGGCGCAGGATGCCGGCCTTGCGAATCGGCAGCATCATCACACCCGCCCCCCCGGCCGCAGGCAGGGGGGGCAGCGATATCCGGCAGGCATGCGCCAATACCAGTTCCTCGAGCGAACGCCCGCTGCCGTAGCGCAGCAGGCGCGCGCACTGGCCGCCGATGGTGCGCGAAGCCAGCTCCATGACCCAGGCATCGCCGTCGTGCCAGCGCAGCTCGGCATGCACCGGCCCCTCACGCAAGCCGTAGGCGGCACAAACCTCCGCCACACGGCGGATTATCTGCGCCTGCACGGCGGCGGACAGCCGTGAGGGTGTGGTGTAGATCGTCTCTTCGAAAAAAGGACCGTCAAGCGGGTCCGGCTTGTCGAACATCGCCAGCAGCGTGAACTCTCCATCATGCAGCATGCCCTCCACCGCCACTTCAGGCCCCGGCACGAAGGTCTCGACCAGGATCAGGTTGCGTTCCTCTGCTGAAAGATGGCGCTCCCGGTCGAGGATGGCGCGAATACGCGCGCAGGCCGCGCGCAACTGTTGCGGATCATCCACACGGATCACGCCACGACTGCCGGACAACGACACCGGCTTGGCCACCAGCGGATACGACAGTCCACGGCAACACGCGACGGGGTCTTGCGCCGGGTGGACAAGTTGGAACCCGGGCACCGGGATACCGGCCGATGCCAGACACTGACGGGCAAGATCCTTGCGCCGGCTGATGCGGCTGGCCATGGGCGGATTACAAACCAGGCCAAGGCGGCCGGCCACCCGCGCGGCCAGCTCCACGGTGGCATCGTCACAGCCGATGACGCCATCGACGGGGCGCTCGGCCACGGCCTCGAGTATGCGCGTCAGGGCGGTATCGGGATCGGAGAAATCCACATGGATGCCGTCGGCAACTGCCGCGACCAGGGAATGGCGCCCCTCAGAGACGATTCGCAACTCGATGCCGAGGCGTTGGGCGGCCTCGACATAGGGGGCGATGCGGTAACTGCTGTAGGGCGCAATGAGCAGAACCCGCCTGCGCGCGGCGGCCTGCTCCGGGGTTTCGATCAGGCGCAACCTCCGCCAGCCGCGCCACAGGCGCTGCACGCGCCGCTGCCGCCGGTGGCGGCGAACACATTGTTGAACACGAAGCTGGCGCCGGTCGGGCGCTCGACATAGTCGATTTCGACCCCGCTCAGGTAGGCCAGTGCGACACTGTCAACGAACAGGCTGAAATCATCGCACTTGAGCTCGGCATCGTAATCGGTCCGTTCCTCGGTGAAGGTCATCCCGTAGGACATCCCGCCACAACCACCGCCACTGACATAGACCCGGATACCCTTGATCTCGTCGTCGGCGTCTCGGATCAGTTCGGCCATCTTGGCCTGGGCGGCCGGGGTCACCTTGACCTGATCCTCGCTCAGTTCGGTATTGAAAGTCGCAGACATGTCTCACCTCGTTCGAATTGTGCGTCATTACCTGACATGCGGACTATTGTAACCCGAATCAACACGGCGATAACCCTGTATTTCATCGGTAATAGCGCCTTGCCACGCGCCTTCATAGACATGTTTCAAAGTAAATGAGAATTATTTGCATTTGGTGATTTCATTCGGTAGTATTGCCACTACAAACGATTATGATTCGTATTTACATTCAAACGGAGAGTCACCGAACCATGAAAACACCTATTCGCTCCCTGAGTCTGATATTCGGACTGACCGCGGGTCTCGGTTTCGGCAATGTGGCCGTTGCCGGCAAAACCCCCACACTCGAGCAGATGTGGCAAATGCTTCAGGCACAGCAAAAAGAGATCCAGCGTCTGAAACGACGCAACAAGCAGCTCGAGCGCCAGCTCGATGCAACGACCAACAAGGTCAGCTCGGCTATACGCCGTGCCCCAGCCGCACATCAGGGACACCATGCCAACACCCAGCCGGCCTCGACGCGCCCCATCTCGTCGATGGGCAAAAAGGCCATGTTCTCGGGCCGCAAGACCACCGTGGGTGGTTACGGCGAGTTGCATTACAACAATCTGGACAGCAAGAAGGAAATCGATTTCCATCGTTTTGTGCTGTTCTATGGACACCAATTCAATTCCCGTACACGATTCTTCTCGGAGCTCGAACTCGAACACACCAAGGCCGGTGACGGTGATCCGGGCGTGGTACAGCTCGAACAGGCCTATATCGAGTATGACCTCAATGACAAACACCGCCTGCAAATGGGTATCCTGCTGGTGCCGGTCGGCTTCCTGAACCCGACCCACGAGCCCGATACCTTCTATGGTGTGGAACGCAATCCGGTGGAAAAGTACATCATCCCGACAACGTGGTGGGAAGCGGGCGCCGGCCTGAGCGGACAGATCGGTGACAAGGGCTGGAGCTATGACGCGGCCATCCATTCCGGCCTCAAACTCTCAGCGGCCAAGGCCTATGGTGTACGCAAGGGCCGGCAGAAAGTCGCCGAGGCCATGGCCAACGATCTGGCCTTCTCGGGACGCATCCGCTGGACCGGCATGCCGGGTGTCGAGATCGGCGCCACGTTCTACTACCAGGGTGACATGAGCCAGGGCACCGATGCCAATGTCGGCGCAGGCAGGCTGCTGGAAGCCCACCTGGCCGTGCAACGCGGCCGCTTCGGCCTGCGCGCCCTGTACGCCCAGTGGAATATCGATGGCAGCGGCCCGGCGGCAAACGGGGCTGATGTGCAGAAGGGCTGGTACGTGGAACCATCCTGGAAGATTACGCCAAAACTTGGGGTGTTCTACCGTTACAACGAATGGGACAACACCGCGGGCAGCAGCGCCTCACAGAAGAAAAAACAGACCAACGTTGGCCTGAACTACTGGTTGCACGACAACGTGGTCGTCAAGTTCGACATCCAGAAACAGGGTGGCGCAATTAATGACGACGGCTTCAGCCTTGGTGTAGGCTACCAGTTCTGATTGACCATGCGCGGACAGGGATGTCCGCCCCTTTTTACAGGAGCTGCCATGCGGGCAGGACGATTGATATTGTTGACAGTCATGCTGACAATCGCCGTCAGCGCCTTGCAGGCGCGTGGTACCTACCAGGCGCCTTCCGCGTTTCTGAAAGAGACATTCTCCGGCAAGCCGCCCGAACCGAGGATCATCTGGCTGACGCGCGACATCCAGAAATCCATCGCGCGCATCATGGGGCACCAGCTCGACGCACTGCGCATTCGCTACTGGCGTCATGGCAAACGCACAGCCTGGATTCTCGAGGAGATCGGCAAGGAAGAACCGATCACGGTGGGCATCGTCATCGACGATGGCCGCATCGCGCGCATCAAGGTCCTCGTCTATCGTGAAAGCCGGGGCTGGGAAGTCCGTTATCCGTTCTTCACCCGGCAGTTCCGAGATGGCCGCCTGCGCTCCGATCTGACCCTGGACAAGCCCATCGATGGCATCACCGGCGCCACGCTGTCGGTCAACGCACTGAAGAAACTGGCGCGCCTGGCGCTGTACCTGCATCAACAGGTAATGACTGAATGACCCGCCATTCACGCAAACGCCGCTTCAAGCTCAAGTCCCTGTATGTCTGGCATCGCATCCTGGGGCTGTGGGCCGCGGTATTCGTACTCATACTGTCATTCAGCGGCATCATGCTCAACCACACCGAGAAACTCGGGCTCGACCGCAACTACGTCACCCAGGACTGGTTGCTGGACTGGTATGGCATCCGACCCGACATCGACCTCACGGTATTCCATGTGGGCAGCCACCGCATCGTGCATACCGGCAAGGCCCTGCTGTTCGATGACCGCCACCTCATACCCACCGAAGAACCGCTCATTGGCGCGGTTCAGACAGGACCGGTGATCTTCGTCGCCATGCGCAACAGCGCATTACTGCTTACCATGCGCGGTCGTCTGGTCGAGCGTCTCGGGCCGGCCTCTGGACTGCCGGCAATGATGCTCAAGCTGGGCACCGACCCCAACGGGCGCGTCGTTGTGGCGACCGCAGGCGGGCTGATGCGTGCAGACGGCTCGCTGCTCAAATGGCATAAATACACCGCCACGGCCGTGCGCTGGGTCCGTCCGTCCAGGGCCGATCCGGCCTTGCGCGACAGGCTGGCGCGCAAGGCGCGTGCGCGCATACTCAAGTGGCAGCAGGTCGTCCTTGATCTGCACAGTGGCCGCATTCTCGGCAGAACCGGTGTCGTGGTCATGGACCTGTCCGCGATTCTGCTGATTCTGCTGTCCGTGAGCGGTTTCTACCTGTGGCTGCAGGGCAAGAAGCGCCAGCGTCGCGCGGCGCGAAAGCGCAAACACAAATGATTCCGGCCAAACACGGGCCAGACAGTCATTTGTGTGGTTCAGACCTGATCTGACTGTACCTGCTTCAGTCCTGATTGCCAGGTGGCATCACGCGCAGGAATTGGTATATTCATCGTATAACAATCTATAAGGACATGCTGCATCATGAAACTGTCCGATTACCTGAAGATCATGGTCGAGCGCAAGGCCTCGGATCTCTACCTGAGCGTCGGCGCACCCGTCAACATCCGTATCGAGGGCATCGCCACCGCGCTCGACGACTTCACCCTCAACGCCGACTCGGTGCGTGGCATCGCCTATGGTCTGATGAACGAACAGCAACGCGCCGAATTCGAGCAAAACCTGGAAATGGACCTGGCCGTCTCGTTCGAGGGTCTGGGCCGTTTCCGTGTCAACATCTTCCGTCAGCGTGGCAACATCGCGCTTGTGATTCGCTATATCACTGCGGAAATACCCTCGATACGCGAGCTCAACCTGCCCATCCAGCTGCAGGAACTGGTCATGGAACCCCGCGGCCTGATCCTTGTGGTCGGAAGTACCGGCAGCGGCAAGTCAACCGCGCTGGCCTCGATGATCGACTATCGCAACAAGCACAAGACCGGTCATATCCTCACCATCGAGGATCCGATCGAATACCTGCACCATCATCACAAGTCCATCGTCAACCAGCGCGAGGTCGGCATCGATACCGTTTCATACGCCAGCGCCCTGCGCCGCGCGATGCGCGAATCCCCCGATGTAATCATGATCGGCGAGATCCGGGACCGCGAAACCATGGAACAGGCGATAGCCTATGCCGACACCGGACACCTGTGCCTGTCAACCCTGCATGCCGCCAATGCCGTGCAGACCATCGAGCGCATCATCAACTTCTTCCCCGACTCGGCCCACAACCAATTGTACGCCGATCTGGCCATCAACCTGCGCGCGGTCATCGGCCTGCGCCTGATACCGGGGCTTGATGGCCGGCGTGTACCCGCGGTCGAGATCATGAAAGGCACCACACGCATCCAGGAACTGATCCAGAAACGTGAACTGAGCGGGATTGGAGAGGCCATTGCCGGTGGGGCCCAACACGGCATGCAGTCTTTCGACCAGTCGCTGCGCGCGCTCTATACGCAAAAGAAGATCAGCCTCGACGAGGCCCTGGGCCATGCCGATTCACGCAATGACCTGAGCCTGAAACTGCGCTTTGCCAACGAGGTTCAGGAAGGCGACCGTGTGGACGACATCAAACTGTTTGGAGACTGACGCTCCGGTAGCAGACGGCATCGGGCATGTGGCCGGTTTTCACGCCAGCCACAGCATCTACATCGATCGCAAGCCTATTTGGCTGCCGGTTTCTTCAGTGTCGCTGCATAGCCAGCGTTCTTCACGGCCGCGATCAGCGCCTTGATATCGGTTCTGGCCGGGTCGAAACGCACTGTCGCGGTTTTGCTGTCGAAATCCGCCTGCGCCCTGACAACACCCGGCACCTTCTCCAGCGCCTTGCGCACCGTGATCGGACAGGCGGCGCAGGTCATGCCCGGCACACTCAGGGTCACCGTCTTCAGATTGGCGGCATTCGGCGCATTGACCGCCGCCGGCTCATCCTTGCCACAGGCTGAAACCAGCCCGACCAGAACCAAAACCAGAACCATGCGTAAAAGTCTCATCAGGGTCACTCCCTCAATAAAAGAGCTTTGCATACCACGGAAATGCCAGCAGCGCGGCCAGTAACACCGTCACGATCCAGAACACGATGCGTTGGTTACGCAAGGTCTTCGGGCTGGCACAGGGCGTTCCCGGCGCGCAGGCGCGCGGCACCAGATACAGCTTGCGAAACGCCAGACCCAGGAAGACCAGTGTGATGCCGACAAATACCGGCCGGTAGGGTTCCAGCGCCGTCAGGTTGCTGGCCCAGGCGCCACCCACACCCAGCATCACCAACACCAGGGGGCCGACACAGCACAACGACGCGCCGATCGCCGCCAGAATGGCCAGTAGCAGTGAGGCCTTGCCTGACTTCGTGGTTGTTGTCTCAGTCATCTTGCCGCCCTCATGCAGGAAATCCTGATGTTCAGGATAAATCCCGTACCATGGTACGGAGTCAAGTGACCGGTGGATTCTCGACCAGTGTCCCGACAATCGGACAATGCGCCTTGTCCGTCGATGTCCTGCACTTATCGATCAGGCTTGCCAGGGTTTTTCTCAGGGCCTGCAGATCTCGAATCTGGGCATCGATCTGCGCCACCTTGTCCTCGGCCCGCTCTCGCACGTCGTCACAATGCCCGTCACCGATCGACAACAGTTCACCGATCTCTTTCAGACTGAAGCCCAGCCGCTGCGCACGCTTGATGAAGCGGATACGATCCACGCTGGCCTCGGGATAGACCCGATAGCCACTGATCGGCTTTGGCGGTTCGTCGATCAGCCCGACCCGCTGGTAATAACGCACTGTCTCGACATTGACCCCGGCCCGGCGCGCCAGACGCCCAATCGTCAGATCCACCATCGTCCCGCTCCTTCATACACCGTACATTGATACGGACATTATCAACGAAAAAACATTCAAAAAAACCTTGACCTGGAGTTGACTCCATATATGAAACTCTGTCCACCGTAACGAAGACAGGAAAAAAACGGCCTGAAAGCCCTTGACATGGAGTCAACTCCAACTTCTAGACTGATATCAACCATGAAACAGACACAGGTATCGATCATGCAAAAACATCGAACACATTTCAGAATCCTGGGTGGCCTGCTGGCCATGGGCCTGGCCTATCCAGCCATGGCGCACGATCCCATCTTCGGCCTTGGGCCGCACGTATTGTACAAAGGGGGGGTCGAGGTCGCGCTCGAACTGCACACCGAAAAGGCCGGATCAGAACGTGAAAACGAAGCCACACTCGAACTGACCTATGGCCTGACCGGTGACTGGTCTTTTGGCGTGGATATGCCTTACCGCAACAAGCGTCAGTCGGGCATCAACCGTTCTGGTATGGGTGATCTTTCCCTGTTCACGAAATACCGCTTCTGGCGCAAGGACTCGCTCGGCGTTCAGGAATCGGCCGCGGTGCTGCTCAAGGTCAAGACCGATACCGGACGCAGCGGCGGCACGCCTGCGCTGAACCCGGGCGCGACCGACAGTATCGTTGGCCTCGCTTGGGGTTATGAGAGCCGCAAATGGTACCGCTGGGCCAGCATTCGCTACCGCTACAACGGCAAAAACGCCCAAGGCCTCAAGCGCGGCAATGTCGTCAAGCTCGATTTCGTCGGCGGCATTCGCCCGACACCAACCGGTTACCTCAAGCCCGATACCGTCTGGATGCTGGAACTGAACGGCGAATACCGTCAGCAGTCCAAGCAGTATGGCACCCGGTTGGCCAACACAGGCGGCACCGAATGGTTCATATCGCCCGGCATCTTCTGGACCAAACGCAACTTCGCCATCAAGGCGGGCGTCCAGATCCCGGTCAGCAGCAGCCTCAACGGCAGCCAGGCCAGAAGTGACTACCGGGCCAAAATCACCTTTGAATATCATTATTGAACACTGCACAGGAGAACTACGATGAAAAAAATGATTCTTGCCTTCATGCTTCTTGGCGGCAGCCTGGCTCAGGCTGATACCATCTACACCATGCGTGTCGATGGGCTGGCCTGCCCATACTGCGCCTACGGGGTAGAAAAAAAGCTGAAAAAGATCACCGGCGTCAAGAAAATCGATGTCGATCTTGACAAGGGCATCGTCACGGCCGTTACCGATGACAGTGTCAAGTTCACCGATGAGCAAATGACCAAGCTGTTCAAGGATTCAGGCTTCACCTTCCGCAGCATGAAGAAGGCCGTGAAATGAGCCGGCATCCCGCAACCAATGGTACTGGCGTCACCTGGTTCACGCTGTTTGCCTCGACCGGTACGCTGGTCTGCTGCGCCCTGCCGATCATCTTCGTGACGCTCGGCATGGGCGCGGCCGTGGCCTCGATGACCAGCGCCTTTCCGTTCCTGATCTTTCTCAGCAAACACAAGATCTGGGTATTCGCCTTTTCCGCTGTGATGCTGGCGATTTCCGGCTGGCTGATGTACCGGCCGGGACGCAGTTGCCCAACCGATCCGGAACTGGCAGCACGTTGCGCCTCGGTACAGAAGTGGAACCGGCGCGTCTTCTGGACCTCCGTCATCATCTGGAGTGTCGGCTTCTTTGCCGCGTTCCTGGCACTACCGCTGCGCAAGCTGCTCGAGGGCTGAGGAATGATCCGGGTCGAGGTGTTTTCGTCGCCGGGTTGCGGCAAATGCGGCCACGCCAAGTCGGTGCTGAAAAAACTGGTCGAGACGTTGGGCGAGGGACGAATCGAGTGGCGCGAGGTCAATATTCTCGACGAGATGGATTATGCGGTAGATCTCGGCGTGCTCTCGACCCCGGCCATCGCCATCGACGGTGAACTGGTGTTCACCGGCCTGCCGTCCACCGGCAAGCTTCGGCGCGAACTCGAACGCCGCCTCGGCGGCAAGGAAAGCCGGTCATGACCGAACTGCTGCTGACCAGCGCCACCCTTCTCGGTCTGCTGGCCTTCTTCGAGCCTTGCACGATTGCCACGCATACGCTGTTTGCGGTGCGTACCCATCGTTCGCCCGACCGGTGTTGCGAAAACCTGCTCGGCCTTTGGTTCAGCCGCAGCCTGTTGCTGGCCGGGCTGCTGGCCGGGCTCACGGCCCTGAGCTCACCGCCCGCCTGGGGCGCATTCCTGCCCAGCATCATCCTGACCGTGATTGGCGTGGTGTACCTGGTCTCCCGCTTTGCGTACCTGCCGGTACCACATCTGGACTTCGCACGACTGATCCCGGGTCACAACCGGTTGCCGGAGTCAATCCGCCTTGGCCTGACCCTGCCGGCCTGTACCTTGCCATTGTTCGTGGTCGTCGCGGCACTGGCCATCACGCGTGACTCTGTCACGCTCGCGGCGCTGGCCGGCCTGCTGTTCGCCAGTCTGTTCACGCTCCCGGTCCTGGTGGCCGCGCGCAGGGGAATCCACGAAGACGGGCGCGACCTGCTGCAGCGCGCCGCCAGGGGCAGTCCATACCTGACAGCGGTGTTGCTGTTTGGCGCCGCCATCTGGCTGCTGGCGCCGTCACTGAACATCGACACCGGTACATTGAAGCGCGCCCTGAGCGAAGCCAGCTGGGCCGGGGTCGGGATCGCCTTCCTGGCCGGGTTCATCTTCAGTTTCAACCCGGTATCCTTCGCCTCGATACCAGTGGTGCTGGCCTACGTCACCAAGTCGCACGATGAAAAACGTGCCGTGCAGATGGGTGGCGCCTTCGTGACCGGCATGATCGTCACGCACGTGGTACTGGGCGTGGCCGCGGCCCTGGGCGGTGGATGGGTCAGCCGCGTCATGGGCCGGGAATGGGGGCTGTTCCTTGGCCCGCTGCTGATCCTGCTGGGCCTGATGTGGCCCGGCTGGTTGAAGATCCGGCTGCCGTGGCTGTCGATGCGTGCCAAAAAGGTGACCGGTATCTGGGGCGCGTTCCTGCTCGGGATCCCGTTCTCGGTCGCGGTCTGCCCGTTCTGCACCCCGGCCCTGCTGGTCACACTCACCGCCAGCGCCGCGGTGGGATCGGTGGCCTTTGGCTTTGCGCTGCTGCTGGCCTTCGCCCTTGGCCGCAGCATCCCGATCCTGCTCGGCGCCTGGAGCATGGGCTGGCTGGAATCGCTGCGTGGCCTGGCACGACACCAAAGGCGGCTGGAGGTCATCGCCGGTATCGTGTTGATACTCACCGGCCTATACTTGCTCAATGAGTATTTCTTCTTCATCAAATATTGAAGACCGCGATGAAACATTACAGCATCGGCGACGTCCAGCGTGAACTCGGTATCAGCGCCGATACCCTGCGCTATTACGAGAAGATCGGCCTGTTGCCACCGATCGACCGCACCCCCTCGGGCCGGCGTCTGTATTCGGAACGCGATCTCTCACGCCTGCGCTTCATCCGCCGGGCACAAAAGATGAACTTCAGCCTGGCCGAGATCGCCGATCTGCTCGACATGCGCGCAGACCCCCAACACGCGCGTGACGAGGTGCGGAAGATGACTGCTGCCAAACTGACCCAGATCGAGGAGCACCTCGAGGAACTCGATACCCTGCGCAAGGAACTGACCCTGCTGCTCAACCTGTGCCGCGGCAGCGAGGATGGCTGCCCGATCATCGAGGGGATTGATGACAAAACGTAACAAACCGTAACGTCGCCGCAAAATATGGCCAGGCTTTTCTGGTATGCTTTATCATTAGTCAAACAGGAAACTTGCCGCATGCAGGACAAAACCAGCCCTACAGTCCCGGTATGGGACTTCGCCGTTCGCCTGTTCCACTGGTCGCTGGTCGTCGCCTTCACGATTGCTTACCTGACCGAAGACGAATTCGAGGATTTACACGTCTGGTCGGGGTATATCGTACTGGGGCTGGTGCTTTTTCGCATCGTCTGGGGACTTGTCGGCACCCGCTATGCAAGATTCACGCAGTTCATCTATTCGCCGGCCCGCGTGATCGAGTATATCGTCAGCCTCGTCAAGGGTAATCCGAAACACTACACCGGCCACAACCCGGCCGGCGGCTACATGGTCATTGCCCTGTTACTGACCCTGCTCGGCACCACGCTCAGCGGCCTGGTGGTCTATGGCCTGGAAGGCAAGGGGCCTCTGGCCAACACCACGCTGGTCATAATACCCGCCGCGCATGCCAATGGTGGTGACCAACTCGCGGACGACGGCAAGGAAAGTCCAGAGGAGGAACGCTGGGAAGAGATCCACGAGGTACTGGCCAATATCACACTGTTTCTCGTCATCCTGCACATCCTCGGCGTCATTGCATCGAGCATCGCGCACCGGGAAAACCTCGTGCGCGCGATGATCACCGGCAGGAAAAAACGGCACGACTGACAGCGCGTGTAAA
>WFUO01000049.1 GCA_015484945.1 Gammaproteobacteria bacterium
CCAGCTTGCTGCTGCCCAGCAGCGCGTTGACGGCCTTGTCCACGCCCTTGGCCTCAAAGGCGCTCTTCGGCCAGGCGGCCAGGACCATGCGCGGCGACAGCAGGCCGGCGCCGGCTGCGATTCCGACTGCGCCGGCAGCCAGGGAACGCTTGAGCAGGGTTCTGCGTTTGATGTCGGTAGTCATACCTTTACTCCTTATGATGGATCAATTGCGTGATGGCAATTCAGTACACGTACCCTTGTAACGCAAGCCCTGTGCCAATCACGAAAATGCCTGTAAATACATGTTGATACAAAATTCTGTATGGATTTTGTACGAAAAATCTTCTGCAAAATGCACCATTCGGATTGCAAATTCAACGATCGGTGGCCTACCTGGGCCGCCAGACGTTCACGCCGGCCGTCAGGCGCTGTGCCATTGCCTGGTTTGCAGCACAGCCCCTGATACACAACGGTCAGCTGCGACAGGACCAGCGAAAACCCCCGGACAGACAGGACTGTCGTCCGGGATCCTTCCATGCGCCGCTGCCCAATGTCATCATCGGGGCGAATGCGGCGGACCGAAAACGGTCCGCCCCTCCTGTCAGCCGCCGGTACCGCAGCCACCACGGGTCACCTTGACCAGACGTGTTGCCCGATACCACTTGCCACCGGCACGCACCAGCGCGATCACATTGGCACTGCGTGGCTCGTCGGTGAGATTGACGATACGGATACGCGACTTGATCACCGGCACCGAGCCGGGTGCCAACCGGTAGATGGCCGCCAGCGGCCGTGGATTTCCCTGCACGATCAGACTGATGGCTTCGACATTACGCAGCTTCGTGACGACCCGAACACCAACCGTATCACCGTTCTCTGCGATTGCCGGTGCCTTGATCATAATCGCCTGGCTTTCCTGTACCGCCTGGCTGCCAGCGAGTTCATGGATCACGCCCTGCACGCTGCGAGCCTCGAACGCGGTCCGTGATCCGGTTGCATGCACGAAGGTACTGGCCGGCAACAGCCATGTCAGTAGCAGGGCATGAACACCAAACCTGGATATGCTTCTTTTCATATTGCTCTCCCTTGATGAATGAAGGTTCACCAGCAGACTCGCAAGTGCCATGCCAACGCTTGAAACCTATATAAATCAAGCATGTATATAGATCATTCGTCGATGTTTCCGACAACGGCCGCTCACTTTGCAACATCACGTTGCAACATGAGGCCCACAAGCCACCTGAACACCCTCATCATCTGCCAGACCGAATCGATGTTTGCCATATGGGCACCCTTGCCTGTCATCAGGTTATATGAGGCTATGTGTCACTCATGCTTACCATCACCACTATTTGGACGCCCACCCCAGCTGAACGGACACCCGTGATTGCCGTCCATCACCTGGATACAGCTCAACTGGACATCTTCAGGTCGCCGTATATCAGGACAAAACCGAAGAAATCGACGATTCTGCTATTATCTTAGAAAGCCTAAGGAATTCCAGGATCCTATTGCATGGCCTCAGACTCACTCACCGCGCTGAGCATCGTCCTCGTCGAGCTGCTGCTGGTCATCGTGCTCGTCGCCGGGTATCTCTACCTGCGTCTGCGCACACTTCGAAAGCGCATGAATCACGATCAACGAACCGCCCTGACAAACGATCTGGTCCAGCAATGGCTGGCATCGGAGATATCCCGGGCACGCCAACGTCTGGAGCAGGCCGAGACCGAAGGGCCACGGTCTTTGCGCGACGCCATCCAGCGTCGGCTTGGCATGCTGGAAAGGGAGGTCGAACTCATCCGGCAGACCCTTGAGGATGAGGAAGACTACTGGCAGCGTGTCCAACGCTGCTATGCGGTGAGTGATGACAAGACCGGCCTGATCATCGAACCCACCACTCCCGAATATGACAAGCTCAAGGACATCATCGCCATCTACAAGATGCGAATCGACAACCTGGAGACCTTCAGGAAACTGTTTCTGGACAGCCAGGTGGAGCTGCACGAAAAGACCGAACTCATCACCAATCTGTCAAGGCTGTTCTGTAACGGTATGACCACCTCCGACCGTGACAGCCTCGGCAACCTGATCGTACAAATCGAGGACATGAAGGCGGAGATCGTTGGCCAACTGGGCATAGACGAAGACCGGTTCCACAATTTCATCGTCAGCCTGCGGCGGCTGCATGATCAGGACGAACTGGCGTTCTCTGCAGATGTCCAGCAGATCGATGAACTGATGGACAAGCTGCGCGCGGTGGAAGAGGAGAATGATTTCCTTGTCAAGCAGATCCAGCACCTGCTCTCTCAGGAAGTGGAGGCCAGCAAGAAACTGCTTGATCGCATCGATGAACTGGAATCACGCCTGGCAGAGAAGGAAAACGAGCTGGCTGCGCTCAAGAAAAAATGATTCGAAGCAGGATTTTGCCGTTATTCCTTCCAATAACGGTTTTGCCTGAAACATCGACATCTGCCATCACAGTCCGGTTTGGCTGGTACGCGCCATGCCGACTGGCTGTTAGTCCGAATACTGCTGCAGCTTGCGCCACAGAGTGGACTTGTTGATGCCCAGCGTGCGCGCGGTCCGTTCACGATTGCCGCCGTGATGCGCGAGCACCTTGAGGATGTAACGCCGTTCCAGCTCTTCGATGGTCGGCATGCCGCTGTCGATGCCATCGTCCGCCCCGGCCTCACCGACCGCCGAGGGTATTTCATCCAGACGCATGAGCGGCCCATCGGCAAGCGCCACATGACGTTCGACCAGGTTGCGCAACTCGCGCACGTTGCCTGGCCAGTCATAGGCACACAGGGTTTTCATCGATGCGGCGTCGAACCCGGTGACATCGCGGTGATAGCGTCCCGCCAGCTCGTCGATGTAATGCTGTAGCAGGGCCGGGATGTCTTCACGCCGTTCGCGCAACGGCGGCACCCTGATGCGTACCACGTTGAGCCGGTGATAGAGGTCGTGGCGGAAGCTGCCCTCCGCCACCATGCGTTCCAGATTGCGGTTGGTGGCGACGACGAAGCGTACGTCGATATCTATCGGCCGCACACCGCCGACACGTGTGATCTGCTGTTCCTGGACCACGCGCAGCAACTTGGTCTGCATGTTGTCGGAGATGTTGCAGATCTCGTCCAGAAACACAGTCCCGCCGCTGGCGACCTCCAGCAGGCCCGGCTTGCTGGCGCTGGCGCCGGTAAACGCCCCCTTTTCATGGCCGAACAATTCACTTTCCAGCAAGGTATCACTCAGCGCACCGCAGTCGATGACCACGAAAGGTTTGTCGGCATCCTCGCTGTGACGGTGTATCGCACGCGCAACCAGTTCCTTGCCGGTGCCGGACTCACCCTCGATGATGACATTGCAGCGCAGGTCGGCGATCTTTTCGATCACCGCGTAAACCTCTTGCATGGCGCGCGAATCACCGATCATCTCGTGGCGGATGCGCTGGTCTTCCAGCTCGCGCCGCAACAAACGGTTCTCATGTTGCAGGCGGGTACGCTCCAGTGTCTTCTCTATCTGTATCAGTAGCTCGTCCATGTCGAACGGTTTCTTGATGAAATCCGTGGCCCCCAGGCGCAAGGCCTCGATGGCGTCGTCGATGCTGGAGAACGCGGTGATGACGATGAACGGGACGCTGCTGTCGATGTTGCGTATCTCGCTCAGCAACTCGATACCGGACAACTTGGGCATGCGCAGATCGGAGACGATGAGATCGGCACCGGATTCACGAAAGTGCTCCAGCGCCTGCATCGGGTCGCGGAATACCGTGCAACCGAATGGCGCATCCTCGGCAAAACGCAGCATCAGCTCGCCAGCCTTTGGGTCGTCATCGACAAACAGTATGCGCGCGTGTTTCTGCATGACAGACCTCTATTCCGTTTCTGCTTCTGCCCGCCGTAAAGGTATCACAAGCGTGGCGGTAACACCGCCATCGCGATTGTTGTCAATACGCAGGCTGCCGTTGTGGCGTTCGACGATGCCCAGGCTCACGGACAGCCCCAGCCCGCTGCCTTCCCCGACCGGCTTGGTGCTGAAGAACGGATCGAAGATACGGTCGATGATCTGGGTATCGATGCCACTGCCCCGATCCACGACATCGACCCGCATCGCCTCGCCGTCACTGCTGGCATGCACCGATACACTGCCTCCTTCCTTCGAGGCCTGTATCGCGTTAAGGATCAGGTTCACAAGCACCTGTTGCAACTGGTTGTAGTCACCGGATACCTGGCTGGCTGTCTCGCACGTGGCGTGTAGCTCGATACGCCTTGCAGCGGCCGCCTGGCGTACCAGGGTAACGGTTTCCTGCAACCAGTCACAGAGATCGAAATCGCTGTATTCGGGCGGTACCTGGCGGGCGAAGTTGAGCACGCTGCGGATGATGGCCGAGGCACGCAGGGCCTCGGCACGCAGCGCATCGAGATCGGATGCCAGGTCCTCGGTGCGGCCTTTTTCGAGCGCGCGCCGCATGAGCTTGGCGTATGAAAGGATGTTGTTGAGCGGGTTGTTGATCTCATGTCCGATACCGGAGGCCATCTGGCCGACGCTCGCCAGCTTGGCGCTTTGCAGCATCATGTCGCGCGCCCTGTCGCGCTCCCGCTGCGCATGGTCGAGGGTATCGGCCATGTCGTTGAATGCGCGCTCCAGCTGCTGTAGCTCGTCGGCGCCACGCGCGGCCACGCGCACGCTGTGGTCTCCCGCTGCATATCGTTGCATGCCGTTTGCCAGCTCGCGTACCGGCCCAACGATCTTCATGGCGCCAAAACGGGCCAGCGCCAGACTCAGTACGATGGCCACCACCGCAAATATGATGATGCCAAGACGGATGCGCTGAAACGGCCGGTTGATCTCGGCCAGGCGAACACGGGTTGCGATCACCCAGCTCACCAGGCTGTCTGGATAGGGCCGGTATTCGACATAATAGATGCGGGTGTTGCCATCGTCGGTATCCACTACGCCATAGGGCTTGCGCTGGATCGCATCCCACAGCCTCCCTCCGTCGAGGCGACGCAGGTTCAATGGTGGCGAACCATTGCTGGCAAAACGGCGCTTGTGCACGTCATCGAACAGCAGCATTCCATCCCGCTTGCGGTCTTCGGGGTTGATCTCCGCCACCAGCAGGCTTCCCTTGTGCACCCGGGTGACCAGCTGCAGCATGTGATCGATCTGCGTGCCACTGAAATCCACGGCCAGGTAGCCGACACGCTTGCCGTCGGCGAACAGCGGCAGTATCGCACTCATCAGCTTCTGCTCGCGCGGGCTGGACCCCTGCCTGCGGTTCTGCGGCAGCAGGACGAAATGCAGCCCCTTGCCTGACAGTGATCGCAGGGTTTTGGCAAACGCCTCGTCTTCCACCTCGTCCTCGGCATACGGGAAACTCTCGATACCGTCGAAGTCACCCAGATAACCATGCCCGAAACGCACCAGGATCAGGGTGTTGGCATTGTGGTCGAGCACACGGATGGCACTGAAGCTGGGCACCACGCTTTGCAGGCCGGCGAGGAACTGTTTCAGACGCTCGCTGCGTTTGAAGAATTCGTTGTGGATGTTGCCGTCCATGGCCTGCACGAGTACCGGCAGGTAGGCCTTGACGTTGTCGGTACTGCGCAGCGCCAGGATCAGTTCGCGTTCGTAGTATTGCAGCCGCTGTATCTCGGCCACCAGGCTCGACAGGCTGGCGTTGATCTGACGATCGACATTCTTCAGATATTCGCGTTCGCTCCAGCTTGTCGCACCCATCACCAGCACCAGCAGTGGCAGTAGTGTTGCCACGAACACCAGCCAGAAGATGTGTGTGCCCAGTTTCATGCTAGCGCCTGTATGAATTGAAACCACCTTCCATTATAATCCCGTCTGTTGCCCGCGCCCCGGAGGAGTGCCGATGAAATTCTGCCGTTTCCAGATCCTGTTCGCGCTGGTGGTGGTCGTTCTCGGTACCGCTTCGGCGCTGTCGGCCTGTGGACAGAAGGGTGAGCTCTACCTTCCCGGCAAGCAGGCGCCGGCGCAGAAGAAAAACTGATACTGCAGACCGCCTGCCGGATCATTATGGACCATTTCAATTACCAGGGGCAGCACCTGTACGCCGAAGACGTGTCTGTGGCCGATATCGCCACACGCTATGGCACGCCATGCTATGTGTATTCACGCGCCACCATCGAGCGCCACTGGCGCGCTTTCGACCAGGCGCTCGATGGACATCCGCACCTGATCTGCTACGCGGTCAAGGCCAATGCCAACCTGGCTGTGCTCAATCTCATGGCGCGCATGGGTTCCGGCTTCGATATCGTCTCCGGCGGCGAGCTGGAGCGTGTGTTGCGTGCCGGCGGCGACCCCGCCAGGGTGGTGTTCTCTGGCGTGGGCAAGACAGAGGCCGAGATGGTGCGCGCCATCGAGGCCGGGATCCGCTGTTTCAACGTCGAATCCGCCCCGGAGCTGGAACGCCTGGCCAGGGTAGCAGCGCGCATGGGCGCCACCGCGCCGGTATCCTTGCGTGTCAATCCCGATGTGGACGCCGGCACCCACCCCTATATTTCCACCGGGCTCAAGGAGAACAAGTTCGGCATCGACATCGACGAGGCACAACATCTCTATCGCCATGCGGCCGGGCTCGATTCACTGGAAGTATGCGGTATCGACTGTCACATCGGTTCGCAACTGACCGAGGTACGCCCGTTCGTCGATGCCCTAGACCGTGTATTGGCGTTGATCGACCGGCTGGCCGAACAGGGCATCCACATCCGTCACCTCGACATCGGTGGCGGCCTGGGCATCCGCTACCGTGACGAACAGCCGCCGCAACCTGATGAATACGCACGCGCCATACTCGAACGGGTACGGGGCCGGGATCTCGAAATCATTCTCGAACCGGGCCGCGCGATCGTCGGCAATGCCGGCATCCTGGTTACCCGGATCGAATACCTCAAGCTTACCGCGCACAAGCATTTCGCCATCGTCGATGCGGCCATGAACGACCTGATGCGGCCCGCGCTGTACGATGCGTGGCAGGACATCATCCCGGTCGAGGATGACGGCCGGCATCCCGAACGTGACTATGACATCGTTGGCCCCGTGTGCGAGACCGGCGATTTTCTCGGCAAGCAACGCCGCCTGTCGGTCGCCGAGGGCGATCTGCTCGCGGTGCGCTCGGCGGGCGCCTACGGTTTTACGATGAGTTCCAACTACAACAGCCGTCCACGCGCCGCCGAGGTAATGGTCGATGGTCAGCGGGTACATCTGATCCGTCCGCGCGAGACCCTGGACCAGCTCATCGACGGGGAAACGCCGCTGCCCGACTGAGCCCGGTCTTTGCCGCGGGCGCCGGGTATTGTATGGTCTCCCCATGAACCTGAGATTCACCAAGATGCACGGCCTGGGCAACGACTTCGTCGTCATCGACGCCATCGGCCAGCGTGTCTCACTGACCGCCGAACAGGTACGATTCATCGCCGACCGCCATTTCGGCGTCGGCTGTGATCAGCTGTTGCTGGTCGAACGCCCGCAGACCACGAGCGCGGCGTTTCGCTACCGCATCTTCAATGCCGATGGCGGCGAGGTCGAACAGTGTGGCAATGGCGCACGCTGTTTCGCGCGTTTCGTGCGCGACAAGGGGCTGACGGACGACGACCGGATCACCGTCGAGACGCTTGCCGGGCCGATCACCCTGCAAATCGGGGCCGACGGACAGATCACCGTGGATATGGGCGAACCGGTGCGCGACCCGACGGAGATACCGTTCACGGCGGCCGAACAACGAGCCCTCTACCCGCTGGAGCTCGATGGCGCCACCCTCGACATCGCCGTGGTATCGATGGGCAACCCCCATGCCGTACTGCGTGTGGACGATTCAGACTCGGCTCCGGTCGGATCACTGGGGCCCGCAATCGAAAATCACCCGCGCTTCCCGCAACGGGCCAATGTCGGCTTCATGCAGATCGTGGATGACCACGATATCCGGCTGCGTGTATGGGAGCGTGGCGCAGGCGAGACCCTGGCCTGCGGCACCGGCGCCTGCGCCGCGGTCGTCGCCGGCATCGTCAACGGCTGGCTCGACCGGCGTGTCACGGTCGCCTTGCCTGGCGGAGAACTTGTGGTAAGCTGGGATGGACCGGGCACATCGGTCATGATGACCGGACCGGCAGTAACCGTGTTTGAAGGTGAAATGAACCTATGAATACCCGACAGGAACCTGCCATCGCCTCTGAACCTGACGACAATCTCGACGATGAGCGCATCGCCGCCTGGCTGGAAGCCAACCCCGATTTCTTCACTCGCCATCCGCAACTACTGACGCGTTTGCGCATACCGCACCATAGCGGCGGCGCCATCTCCCTGATCGAATACCAGCTGCGGCGCCTGCGCGAGCAGAACACGGACATGAAACGCAAGATGCGTGAAATGATCGAGGCGGCACGCGAGAACGACCGCCTGAGCGAACGCATCCTGCGCCTGACGCTTGCCTTGATGGACGCCAACTCCCTGGAACATTGTCTGAGCATCTGCGAGGATATCCTGCTCAACGAATTTCATGCCGACGTCATCGTGTTCCGCCTGTTCGATCCGGACCGTGAACTGGACGTGGACAGGCCCGACGTCATCGTCCCGGCCAATGCGCCGGATCTCGGCATCTTCAGCAGCTTCTTCAGGACCGGACGGCCGCTGTGCGGACGCCTGAAGCAGGAACAGCTCGAATTCCTCTACGACGACGTGGACGCCATCGGTTCCAGCGTCCTGCTGCCCCTGGGACGCAACCCCGTCATCGGCATGCTGGCCATCGGCAGCCACGACCCGCATCGCTACCATCCCGGCATGGGCACCATGTTCCTGCAACAACTGGCCACCCTCATCGGCACCGCACTGGAAAGGCACATCAAGGCCGCCTAGATGGCCCGTGATGCCGCCAGCCTGATCGACGACTACTGCCAGCAACTACGGCGGCGCGGTTACTCCCCGCATACCATCGCCGGCTACCGGCGTGACCTGCAACGTTTTCTCGACTGGACGCAAACCCAGGGCATCGAAAACTGGCCCGGCCTGGACAACCATCACATCCGTCGCTTCATCGCCATGCGCCATCGCCAGGGAGTCGGCGGACGCACGCTGCAACGCCAGCTTTCCGCCCTGCGCGGGCTGTTCGACCACCTCAGGCAAAAGCACCTGATCGACAACAATCCGGTGCTCGGCATTCGTGCACCGAAAAGCGCACGCAAACTGCCCGCCGCCATCGAGGTCGATCATCTGTCCGCTCTCCTCGATGTCGATCCGGCCGATGCCCTGCAGGCGCGCGACCTGGCCATCATCGAACTGCTGTACTCCTCCGGCCTGCGTCTGGCCGAACTGGTCGGTCTCGATATCGACAGCATCGCTTCCGACCGTACCCTGCGCGTCACCGGCAAGGGTAAAAAGACCCGCATTGTTCCTGTCGGACGCAAGGCGCTCGAAGCGCTGGATGCCTGGCTGACACACCGTCAGGGGCTTGCCGCGCAAGGGGAGCGCGCCCTGTTCGTCAGCCGCCGCGGCCAGCGCATCTCTGCGCGCAATGTACAGCAACGACTGCGTCTGTGGGGGCTGCGTCACGGACTCGACAGCCGGCTCCATCCACACCGGCTTCGACACAGCTTTGCCAGCCACATGCTTGAATCCAGCGGTGACCTGCGCGCGGTACAGGAACTGCTCGGCCATGCCGACATCAGCACCACCCAGGTCTATACCCATCTGGACTTCCAGCACCTGGCAAGCGTCTATGACGCCGCCCATCCCCGCGCACGCAAGAA
>WFUO01000050.1 GCA_015484945.1 Gammaproteobacteria bacterium
AATCGATCAGGCCTCTTCCAGTGCCCCGTAACAACTACTCCCACACCCCGCCGTACACCCATAGCAGTGGTCGGCCACCACTACCGCTGTGCCGGGCAAGGCTTCGGCACGCAGGTCGCGAATGTGACGCTTGCCTCCCTGCCCTGTACGTAGCGGAAGATCCAGCATCTGGTTGAAATCGCAATCATAGACATGGCCCTCCCAATCCACGCTGATCAGTGAGCGGCACATCACCGTATCCAGGTTGACATCCCGGTGGGCCTGCTTGAGCAGTTTCATATAATCATCGAATTCACCTTTGGATATCAGCGTGCTGCCGAAACGCTGTATTGGCATATTGGTTATCGTCAACAGGTGGTTGAACACCACGCCATGTCGCTGGCCCAGCTCGCGCCGGTAGTCGGCCTCGAGCTGCTGTTGCGGTGGCGGCAGGAAGGCGCCGGTGGGGTTGTACACCAGGTTCAACACCAGCCCGCTGCCTGGCTTGCCATAGCCAAGTTCATTGAGACGGCGAATGCCAGCGATACTGCGCTCGTGAACCCCCTTGCCACGCTGGCTGTCCACATTCTCCTGCAAATAACACGGCAACGAGGCCTCGATCTCGACTTCGTGCGCGGCCAGAAAATCCGCCAGATCTTCCTGGCCAGGCTCAGCGAGCACGGTCAGGTTGCAGCGATCCATGACCCTGACACCCTGCTCACGCGCACGGGTCACCAGGTAACGAAAATCCGGGTTCAGTTCCGGCGCGCCGCCGGTCAGATCCAGCGTCCGCACACTGCTACGCGCCAGAAAGGCCAGCACCTCGTCGATGGTCTCACGCCGCATGATCTCCTTGCGATGTGGCGACGCGTTGACATGGCAATGCAGGCATTGCTGGTTGCACAGATAGCCCAGGTTGACCTGCAGGGTCTCCAGCCTGCCTCGCCTGAGCGGGGGAAAATCACTGTCGATCAGTCGTGGCAGTGTGGCATGCATGTTGTGCTTCCCGCTGTTGTTCCAACAGGCTCATGGTAACAAACGGTTGATCCAGCGCACCAGCCGCCGCGTACCCTTGCCGAACAGCTTTTTGCCATACAACGTGTTGACCACGCGCCGGTGCGCCTGCGCCAGGGTTGGATAGGCATGTATCGTGGCCGATATATCACCGATCGTGGCGCGCGTTTGCATCGCCAGCGCAATCTCGTGGATCAGTTCGCCCGCATGCGGGCCGAGTATGGACGCACCCAGCACCCTCCCCTTGCGCACTACCAGCTTGTACCTGCCACGGGTGGCCGATTCGACGATGGCACGATCAACATCGGCGAAATCGAAACGCAGTACCTCGACATCCAGACCCTGTGCCCGCGCCTGTTGTTCGGTGATCCCCACGCGCGCCAGTTCGGGGTCGGTATAGGTCACCCAGGGCACGACCCGGTAGTCTGCCTTCTTGGGAAACCTGAACACCGCATTGCTGATGACGATGCCGGCCTGGTACTCGGCCATGTGGGTGAACGGATACGGGCCGGTGACATCACCCAGCGCATAGATGTGCCGGCGCGAAGTACGCATGCGACGATCGACATGGATGCCGCGTTCATCGAAGACCACACCGGCCGCATCCAGCGCCAGGCCGTCCACGTTCGGTCGCCGGCCCGAGGCCACCAGCAGACGGTCACCGGTGATCGTCTGCCCGTCGTCCAGGATCAGGCTCACATGGCTCTCGTTCCCCGATACCGATGCGGCCTGACTGCCAGTCAGCACGTCTATCCCCTCATCGCGCATCGCATCGGTCAGCAGGGCCGTGAGCTCGGGATCCTCGTGGGCAAGCAGATGCGACTCGCGCTCGATGAGGGTCACGCGGCTGCCCAGGCGCGCGAAGGCCTGCGCCATCTCCACACCGATCGGCCCGCCACCGAGCACCAGCAGATGACGCGGCAGCGCTTGTAGCGAAAAGATGTCCAGATTGGTCAGAAACGGCACCTTGTTCAGCCCTGGCAGGGGTGGAACAAAGGGAAGCGAGCCGGTTGCGATGACGATACGCCTGCCATGCACGCGCTGACCAGCCACCTCGACCTCATGCGGGCCGGTGAAACGCGCCGCACCGAAGAGCACCTCACAGCCATAGCCGCGAAACCGCTCCGGATCGTCGTGCACCTGGATCCGGCCGATCACATCCCGTACATGGCGGTTGACCTGCGCCAGATCAATCTCGGGTTCGCACGCTGGCAGGCCATAGCGTTCGGCCTGGCGCATCAGGCTGGCAACGCGGGCACTGTGAATCAACGTCTTGCTCGGCACACACCCATGATGCAGGCAATCCCCGCCCAGGGATGCTTCCTTCTCTATCAGCACCACATCGAGACCGAGCTGGGCCGCCACACTGGCCACGACCAGCCCGCCCGCGCCACCGCCGATGATGACCAGATCGTGCTTGTTCACACTGGCTTCCCGCTTAGTAAGGATGATTGCTCAACAGAGCATATCTGGCCAAGCTACCCGCACACCGCTGGATTTTCAATAACGCAGTCAAAACAATACTGAAGGGTGTGCGAACCCAGGATACATGGCTTTGCCGGCTACATGGCAAACTTCGTCAGCTATTCCTTTCGCCGCTGTTCGAGCATGCGCCGCGCGCGCTCGCCCACCACCCCTTTCTCGCGCGCCATGCGCTCGAGGGCGGTGATCGGCAGGTTGGGGTTCAATATCAGTTGAAGGCGTACCCGTTCGCTCGGGTCATCGATCAGCTTCTCCAGTACCGAGGGATCGGTATAGCCGCAATGCGCCAGTGAATAGCGTACGTCCTCGGACGGATCCCTGACCAGACTCATGGTTGCCTTGACCGGCGCGCGCAGATTGTGCGCCAGCGCCGCGCGCACGCGCGCATCCTTGTCCGAGGCAAGCACATTGAGCACGCTGGCCGGCGCGCGTTGCTGGCTGGCCACGGCCTTGCGCACCCGCCAGTCGGGATCATGCGCCAGTTGCATCAAACGCGCGGCCGGCGTGGTCGGCAGGGCCGCTTCACGCAAACGACTGTCCAGATCCTCCCCGGCCATGGCCGTCAAACCCAGCATCCAGAACGCAACGATGAACACTATCCTGTTTCCTTGCATGATCGACACCTCATACGAGTATCAGACAATGGTCTGGCTAGCCAAGCCAGCAGACGGTTACGGAAGAGGCCGCCACTGCGCAGCCCCATCTCTTTTAATGTTCAATAGACTAGTTGAATAATAGCTGGATTGCAAGCCAGTCACTTTCGGTGAACCTTTTATCGGCCAAAGTGAATCACAGGACGCACAAGGAAACTCGACCGGACTTGTGGACATAAAGTTTCCTGACAGGACATCAGGGCCCATAACGGCATGGTATGGGCGTCCTCTCAACGGGCCATGGCGGCGGCATTGACGGTTGCTTGCGGGCGCGCCCGAGACGGGGCCTGGCAGGCGGCGTGGCGCGTCACGGATGACACGCAGCGGACACCGCCCCACGGATGGGGCGTTGGCCGCGGCAGCCGCATGACGGCCCCGGTGAGGGAGACACGCGCACGCCCAACCGGCAAGCCGCCGGCATGGCTACAAAGAGGCCCGGTATGGGCGCCTTCTCAACGGGCCATGACGGCGGCATTGACGGTTGCTTGCGGGCGCGCCCGAGACGGGGCCTGGCAGGCGGCGTGGCGCGTCACGGATGACGCGCAGCGGACACCGCCCCACGGACGGGGCGTTGGCCGCGGCAGCCGCATGACGGCCCCGGTG
>WFUO01000051.1 GCA_015484945.1 Gammaproteobacteria bacterium
ATCGGGCGCACGGGCCGAACGAGCGTGCCGTGGTTGCTCATACCCATACGGGTAACGAGATCAGGGAAAAACTTGTAAACGATGCTGGCCGCCGCCGCCGGCAGCAGAAACAGCACGGCCATGATGATCAGTGGCTTGCGGCTCCGCCGTGGTTCATTGTTCCCCATATATCACTCCTCCGGCTTCGTTCTTTTCATGTTCATCAACACCCAAACCACGATCACCGTCAACGCCAGCGCAAACCACTGAACGGCGTAACTCAGATGTCTTTCCGGTGGCATGTGCATCTTGCCGTCCGCAATACCCCGCCAGTCACGCACGAAGCCATGCGGCGGTTGACCTTCGTCGGCCAGGATCACGAAGGGCAGCAGGCTCAGGCCTGTCTTCTTCTGCAGCCATTCTACATCAATATACTGTACGCGTTTAGGCCAGCGATCCGATCGCATGTCCGGCGACACCAGGCGTATTCCCACGGCTGGTATCGGGTTTATCAATCCCCGTATCCTGTACCTCCCGGACCTGACCATCACCACCGGCAAACGGCGCCGGTCAGCGCCCTGGTGAACCCACCCCAGGTTGACCAACACCGCCTGCCTGCGACCTTTCAACCGCGCAACAGCCAACACGTGGTAACCCGGCCGTCCCTGGTGAGTGCGGTTGTCGAGGTACAGCAACCATTGTCCGAGCACCGCATCGACGACAACCTTGCGTCCAACCCGGTCTGTGGACGGCAGTTTTCCCGGCAGACGCAATGCCGGCAATGTGGCATTTCGCTGCCGTTGCTCGCGCAGGGCCTGCTTGTATTCCATTCTCCCCCATTGCCACAGGCCGGCACTGACGAACACCACCACCAGTGCCATCGCGGCGATGGTTGGCAGCATACGGGGCCTGAATCTTCTCATCGGCATGCACACCCCGTTCGTCGCACTGGTTCAACCACACGCCAGGCGATATACTCTAGCGACAGTCGCTTGCGGGAGCTTCGCATGTTTTTCAAGACGCTGGTTGTCATCATCTTCTTTACGGTCGTCTGGGCGTTGTTCTCGGGACTGTACTTTCTCAACAAAGACAAGGGTCAGTCCAATCGTACCGTAAAAGCTCTCACCTGGCGTATCGTACTTTCTATATCACTGTTCATTTTTTTGATGATCGGCGCCTGGATGGGCTGGATCACGCCACACGCGCCCGGCCAGTGACATGACCCAAGCACCATCATGCACACACCCTGAGCAATTTTCCTTTCCTGCCATTCAACAAAAAAAGCGCCGCAAGTGCGGCGCTTTCTGCGTGTATCGTCTTTCTGCTAGATGAGCCAGTAAACAAAGATAAACAGGCCCAGCCAGACCACATCGACGAAGTGCCAGTACCAGGCAGCCGCTTCGAACGCAAAGTGGTGCTGTGGCGTGAAATGTCCCTTGATGCTGCGCAGCAGTATCACGGTCAGCATGATCGCGCCGATGGTCACATGCAGGCCGTGGAAGCCGGTCAGCATGAAGAATGTGCTGCCATAGGCACCGGTCGTGAGCTTCAGATTCATCTCGGTATAGGCGTGAATATACTCATAAGCCTGTAACCCGACGAAGGTGAAACCCAGGGCCACGGTCAGAAACAGGCCCAGTACCAGACCACTGCGATTATTCTTCTTCAGCGCATGATGCGCCCAGGTGACCGTAGCGCCCGAGGTCAACAGGATCAATGTATTGATTGCCGGAATACCCCAGGCACCCATAGCCTCGAATTTGCCGCCAACATTGGCCGGACCGTTGCTCGGCCAGGTGGCCTCGAAACCCTTGTACAGCCACTCGTGCGTCACTTCGTCTCCGCCCCCCCACCAGGGTATCGCGAACTGGCGGATGTAGTAGAGCGCCCCGAAGAAGGCCGCGAAGAACATGACCTCGGAAAAAATGAACCAGATCATGCCCATGCGGAACGAGCGATCCACCTGGTCGTTGTACATTCCGCCTTCGCTTTCATGAATCACGGTACCGAACCAGCCGATCATCATGCTTGCCAGGATCACTAAACCCGCAATCATATACCAGTAGCTACCGTTCGCGACCAATGCATAAGCAAAGCCGCCGGTCGACAGAAACAGCCCGATCGAACCGACCAGTGGCCAGTGGCTGGGCTGTGGCAGGTAATATCCACCGTGTGTATCAGACATAACGTCCCCTCTCTTTGGTTTTCATCTTGTTATCTTGTCGTTTGTCAAAGCTGCTTGCTGATCATTGGACTTGAAGAACGTATATGACAGCGTCACTGTCTTGATCGTCTTCGGCAGTGCCGGATCGATCACGAACACCACGCCCATGTCCTTTTTCTCGCCCGCCCTGAGCAGCTGCTGTGTGAAGCAGAAGCACTCGGTCTTCTTGAAATGCGCTGCCGCCTCCTGGGGCACGACGCTATGCCGCGCCTGACCGACGATGGCCTTGTCGGACTGGTTAATGGCAAGGTAACTGATGCGACGCACTTCACCCGGATGCACCTTGATGCTGCTGATGTTTGGCCCGAACTTCCACGGCAGGCCGGTGACATTGGCATCGAACTCAACCGTGATCACCCGGCTCTTGTCCACCGGTGTCTTGCGCAAGTCGGCCTCTGTGATCTGTTCGGTTTGGCCATTGAGTCCGAAGGCTTCACAGACGAGATTGTAAAACGGCACCAACGCGTAGCCGAACCCGAACATCAGCACCACAGTGACGAGGGTCTTGCGCACCACCCTGGCGGTGTTTTTCTCAAGCGTCTGATTGTCGCGTTGCTCACTCACCGGTTCAGCACCATCACATAGAAGCCGACATACAGGACCAGCGCAACGATCGCCAGGACAACGACCGTCCTGCGGGCGCCCGCTTTCTGATCCTCGGTTACTTCCGTCGTTTCATTCATCTTTAACGCCTCTCAAATCGGGGCCGGCCAAATGGCCGGCCCTGCAACACCTGCTGTCACTTGACCTCTGGGGCCGTGGTGAAGCTGTGGTATGGCGCCGGCGACTCGATGGTCCATTCGAGACCTTCCGCGCCTTCCCATACCTGACTGGTTGCCTTTTCACCACCCTTGATCGTCTTGATGACGACGTACAGGAACAGCAACTGCGAGAAGCCGAAGATAAACGCACCCACCGATGATATGGCGTTCCACTCTGTGAACATCGGCGCGTAATCGGCGTAACGCCGCGGCATGCCTGCCAGCCCGGTGAAGTGCATCGGGAAGAAGGTGATGTTCACTGAAATGGCCGACAGCCAGAAATGCCATTTGCCCAACTTTTCGCTGTACATGTTGCCGGTCCACTTGGGCAGCCAGTAATAGACCGCGCCGATGATCGCGAACAGCGCACCGGTCACCAGTACATAGTGGAAATGGGCCACGACGAAATAGGTGTCATGATACTGGAAGTCCGCCGGCGCAATACCCAGCATCAACCCGGACAGGCCGCCGATCGTGAACAGGATCACAAACGCGATTGCCCACAGCATCGGGGTTTCGAACGTCATCGACCCACGCCACATCGTGGATACCCAGTTGAATACCTTGACGCCGGTGGGTACGGCAATCAGTACCGTGGCGAACATGAAGTACAGTTCACCGGCCAGCGGCATGCCAACCGTGAACATGTGGTGCGCCCAAACGATGAACGACAGGAACGCGATCGATGCCGTGGCGTAAACCATGGAGGCATAGCCAAACAGCTTCTTGCGCGCAAACGTCGGGATGATCTGCGACACCACACCGAAGGCCGGCAGGATCATGATATAGACCTCGGGATGACCGAAGAACCAGAACACGTGCTGGAACAGGACCGGGTCACCACCACCTGCAGCGTCGAAGAACGTGGTGCCGAAGTACTTGTCGGTCAGCATCATCGTGACCGCGCCAGCCAGTACCGGCATTACGGCAATTAGCAGGAATGCCGTAATCAGCCAGCTCCAGACGAACATCGGCATTTTCAGCAATGTCATGCCGGGTGCGCGCATGTTCAGAATGGTAGC
>WFUO01000052.1 GCA_015484945.1 Gammaproteobacteria bacterium
ATCTGGATGCCGAACTGCTGGCGCAGGCGGAAGCGGCTTGCAAGGGTTGTCCGAACTTCCAATCCATTCTGGGGGACGCCCGCAAACTGCCCGAGCAGATCGAGGCGCCGGTGGACTTCGTGTTCATCGCCAACACCTTTCACGGCGTACCTGACAAGACCGGGCTGGCAGAGGCGGTCCACGAAACTCTGAAGCCCGATGGCCGCTTCGCCATCGTCAACTGGCATCGTCGCCCACGCGAGGAAACCACCGTACTGGGGCAGCCGCGTGGCCCCGATACCGAGCTGAGGATGGCGCCAGAGGATGTGCAGCGGGTGGTTGAGCCCGCCGGATTCAAACTGGAAAAGGTTGTCGATATCGGTCCCTATCACTACGGCGCGATCTTTCGCAAGGTCAGTGCGCCCCAACCGGAGGAAGAATGATGAAGGAAACGATGCAGAAAGTGATGGAAAAAATGATGTCGGGGATGATGAAGCCCGAGGACATGCCGCGCATGATGGAATCCATGATGGACAGCGTGTTCAAGGAGATGCGCCCCGAAGACCGGATGGAGTTCATGCAGAACATGATGCCTCGCTGTATGTCGATGATGTTTTCTGAACTGGATGCTGATGCGCGCAAGGATTTGGCAGAGGCCATGCTGAAGCGCATGATGGATGAACTGAAGGGTCAACTGGATAGCTGATATGAGGAGAGTGACATGGACAAGCCCGGCATGAACCCCCAGATGGGGATGGATATGATGAAGAAAATGATGGATGGCAGTGAAGGTGGCGGACCTATGCAGATGTGCAAGGATATGACGTCCTCCATCAAAAAGACCACCTCACTGGCTGCTTTTGCAACCCCCGAGCTGCACGCATTATTCAGCGAATGGCTGGAAGGCAAGGAAAAGGACGTGCTCGATACGGTTGCCAAGTCAGGAAAGCATGACCTTGCAGGTATTGCCAAAGCCCTGAAATTAACACCGGAGAGTACCGCCTATCTGTTGGCGCGTATGGCCGCCGAAGGGAAGTTGGCGATTGAGGTAAAAAGCACAGGTCCAGCCAGCAAGCCTGCTGCGAATAAGAAGGCGAAACGAACAGCCAAAACGTCGGCAAAGAAGAAGGTATCCTCGAAAAAGAAAGCAGTCAGCAAGAAGAGTGCAGGAAAGGCCGGTAGACAACGTAAGCAGAGTACAACGATTGCTTTTCCAGGGGAAAATCGTTTATGGCGTCACTATGCGAGCCAGATGATATAGACAGCCACTCCAAGTAGCAGTAGTCCGGACAGCTGACGAATGCGCCGCTGGTGTCCGGGCATTGCAAAGACATGCTGCAATCGCGCGAGCCCGTGGCCGATCAGCAGTAGTGGCAGTCCCACCCCAAGACCATAGACAAACATGAGCAGTGTCCCGTAGACCGGATCACCTTGCAGGGCGACCAGTGCCAGGATGCTCATCAGAATCGGTGTCGCGCAGGGCACAATCGCGAGTGAAAATACAAGACCCGCACCATAGGCGCTGGCGGTTCGATGCCACTTGCGGGCATTTTCAATCTCTGGATCATGCAGCTTCCAGGCGGTCTCGGGGAATGGCACCAGGCCGAGCAGATGCAGTCCCATGAACAGCGGAACGATGGCCAGTAGCAGACGGAACTCGGCTGCAAACTGACCAAACACCCAGCCGAGCATAGCGGTCAACAGCCCCATAAGGGCAGTCGCAGTCGCCATGCCCAGCACAAAAGGAAGGGCGACTGCGGCGACGACAGGTCGTTCCGGCATAACCTGATGCGAGTTGTCTGCATCGGCCTTACTCCCGCAGCATGAAGCGCCGAAGAACCCAAACACGGCCGGGTACATGGGCAGGCAACAGGGGTTGAAAGCCGTGATCAGGCCGCCCAGGACGACCAGCGGTAAGGCCAGCAGTGATCCACTGCTAAGCCAAGGGCTTAGCCAGTTGGCAAAGGCATCCATACTTATTGCGTCAACAATGGATCCAGCCGGGCCAGTGCATTTTTCAGTCTGGCCTGCACAGCAGGACTTTCACCCATAATGCGGCCCACTTCCTTTCCCTTGTGATCGATCAGCACTACGGTAGGAAGAAAACGTACCTGGTAGCGTTCGATCAGCGGGTTACCCGGTGACCAGTCGAGCTGTCGGAAACTGATCCGGTTACCATAGTGCTGCTCCGCCTCGTCGACCAGTCGATGAATGGCCCGGCAGCTCGGGCTGTTATCACCACGAAACAGGATGACGGCCGGACCGGTTACCTGGGCCGGGTTTGATGCAGGTGTCTGCGTATCAGGTGTACGGGTTTTCAACCCGAAAACGGTGCCAACAATGAGTACGGCGATCAGCCAAGGCCCGTATTGTTTCAGTCGCATGATTCACCTTTTGTGGTCGTACAGCCACAGGCTGCCGGTTTTTCGGTTGTGTCCGGGTGCGGTTTATCAGGCGGTGTTTCCTGCACCATGCCGGGGGCGCGATCCTGTACATAGGGATCGCCGCTAAGCAGAGACTGCTCTGCACGGGCCAGCTCGCGACCGAGATAGGCGGCGTGGTCGAGGCGGCTGATCAGTCCCTCGTCAATGACGGTGGCATAGAGTGCAGAAGGATCAGCGGCGGTGAATACCCGGTCCAGCACGCCCTTGTTGGTATAGTGTTCCAGCGCTATTTGCCGGTTAACCGGGTCCGGGTAGACAACAAAATAGCCTGCCGGATCCAGCACCAGACGCTGTGGTGTGTGAGCGGTTTCGACGGGGATGGCAGGCGCGTCGGGCAGCATGGTCGAAACAGGGCCGGGATCTTTGGAGGCCGCCTCTTCGATCAGGTCGCGCAGTCTTGCCGGGTCGGTTTCACCAATGTGATCGATCAGTTGCACCTGCTGTCGAAAGGCCTCTATGTGGCAGGCATCCAGGTTCTTGATGAAAGGACGTTTGCCCTTCGCCTCAACGATACGCCGCTTTTCATTGACGCCGTGGCGCAGCAGGCTGGCCAGTGACTGCCCCGGCAGGTGCCCGATAGCGCGCTGCGTGTCTTCGCCACAGAGTATAAGGAAGCGAATGTTCGGATTAGATAATACGTTGCGTATCAGGCGTTCGATACCGAGGTTTTCGGTATGCAGACTGCCGATGATAGACAGGCCTCTGGCATTGTCCGTAGCTAATTCACCGATCAGGTGATCGCTGTTCAACGTGCAGACTGCGACCGGAGCCTGGAAACGAACCACCCGGTAGTCACCCGGCAACGGTGGCCAGCCTTCCTGTTGTTCAGGTTCTGCGGTTGCGCAGTGACTGCCTTCGGCGATAGCCGGATCAAGCTCGGCGGCGATGTTCTGCGCCGTGGAGGGCCAGCAGACATCACAGCCCAGGCACTCATAGCGTTTTTGTTCAAACAGATTACTGGCTTCATCGAGTAGGGCATGCAGCGGGGTATGGATGCGCTCCGACCCTAGCAGGGTATTGACGGTGTCCTGAAAACAGCCGCAGCGCCAGCATTTCTTCGCGCCCATGGCCTGGCGAAGTTCTGCCTCCAGGCGTGTCAGGGGTTCAGGTGTTTTCGCCATGACAACTGTCGCTGCAGGCGCGTTTCTTTGCGCGGAAGTCCCATAGCGAGGCGATGACCAGTAGCGCGAACCCCGTCAGTTCCAGGGGTTTGGAGTAACTGCCATAGAACACCCACAACAGAAGTGTTGCTGCGCCCAAGCTCAACAGCAGCGGGCCGGGATGCCGGTGGATACGCCAGGAATACACCATGCCCAGAAGGGCCAGTACCAGCAGGCCGGTAATCAGTTTGACCAGCGTGTCTTCATCGATATCCACGCTGACACCGATCAGTGACAGCAGGGTAACGGCGGCCAGCGTGCCATAGCAGGTGGCCACTGCCAGCAGGCTGGTCACCGAACCCAGCCATGACAGGTTCTTGCCAAGTTTAGTCATCATCTTCTCCAAATTCGACTTCAAGCAGCGCGGCTACCAGGTAACGTGGGCTTTCGTCATTAACGCCCTTGCCGACACCCAGCTTCAGGGACACCGTATCGGCTAATGGGAGTTGTACCGCGGGCAGGACGTAGCGTTTGCTTTTACCCAGATCCTTGTATTCCAGGCTCCAGCGAATGCCGTGGCGTGGATAGCGAATACCAAAACTTTTCTGGTCATCAGGATCCTTGCCGTTATCCAGGGCCCAGGATCTGGCGTAGTTCATCGTCATGTTGAAATCACCGATGTCTTTGGAGAGAATCAGCATGCCACTGATGGCTTGATTCAGCTTGTCGTTCTCCCGTTCTGCTTCATACTCGATTGCAATTGCGGGATCGATGAAATACTCTCCTTCTTCGCCAAAGCGATGGCGTAGCTGGGCGAAGCCACCGGCAAACTGGCTGTCGGACTCGGGTGTTCCCCAAGCCGAACGAACCTCCATCATGGTCTTTTCGGTCAGGCCGTATTCCGCGAATATGGCATTGTTCCAGTAGCTGTCGATTTCCCGATCATCGGATCGGTCGAAATAGCGGGAGCGATATTCCAGAGACAACACGCCTTCTTCCATGGTCTGGTAGACGAAGGTTTCATCCAGGTAGTCGTCCTTGTGTGCCGTGGCCGTCGCAGGCAGGATCAGTGCGCATAAAAGGGTAGGTATCAAGGTGTTTTTTATAAGCATTGTTCAAGTGGTTCCAGTGTATCAAGTTAGTCGTTTTCGGAAATAACGAAATGTATGGAGGTTAAAAATCATTCATCCCAGGCGTGCTTCTAGTATCTTCAGGTCGCCCTTGAGGGCTTCTAACAGTTCTTCGCTGTTCAGACGGTAGTAGACCATCTTGCCGTCGTTGCGCATGCCCAGCCAACCCTGGTCGCGCAGCAGTTTCAACTGATGAGAGGTGGCGGCCATACTCAGTTCCAGCACGTGTGCGATATCGCATACGCAGAGTTCGCCTTGTGCCAGAGCCAGCAGGATCTTGAGCCGGGTGGTATTGCCCAGCAGCTTGTAGAAGTCCGCCAGTTCCGGCAGGCGTTTTGCTTCTTTCGAAAGCGCCTTCCTTACCTTATTGACCTTGTCGTGATCAAAGCAGGGAATGGCGCAGGTTTCGGTTTTTATCACGTTACGGGATGATTTTGGCATTAGATGTCACTTCGATATATGAGAAAATGTTGTCATGTGGTGGTAAAAAAGTCAAATAGTTCTGGCTCGGAAAATATGAGTTCGCGTTGTCTTGTAATTGTGAATGGCGGTGGTCAAACACAAAATAGGACCCCGCCAGGCACCCAAAGGCGCCGGGCGGGGTGAAG